>CAYQKY010000145.1:0-22956 GCA_964418125.1 uncultured Phaeodactylibacter sp. | reverse complement strand
AACTGGCCTAAAGGATTGATTTTCAAAGCCACTAATCCCGAACTCACGTTAAATACATTGACAGCCCAGGCCAGGCTGGCCTTGTGGAATATGTAGTTCTTCCACGAGGCGGCAGGCCCCATGCCATTTCCAAGTATTTATCTATATCAGCCAGCCCTTAAACCTTCCGGAAGTCGCTGAGTCAAATGAATTACTGCCGCTAAATTTCAAATGAGCCTTATGAAGAGAAGAGCTTTCCTGAAAGCTTCCGCCCTGGCATCCACCAGCGTGTTCGTACCTTCCTTTTTGCCGGCGGCATTCCACGGGCAAATAGGTGGCAGCCGCTTTGGAAAGATGCTGGTAGTGATCCAGCTTTCGGGGGGAAATGACGGCCTGAATACCGTCATCCTGGCCTTTTCGGAATTCTGCCGCCGCGTCAAACAGAATGCCAGCAATGGCACCGGCCACGGCACGGCCAATAATGTCTTCCTGCTGGGCGGGCGGCTGAAGCAACCTGGCTTTAAACAAACTATTCCGTGATGATCTTTCCCACGAAATAGCCGTTCTCCATCCTTTCGATGACGTTGCGCACCTCGGCGGGCACACCATCGTTCATTTTGCCGGTAAAGATGCCGAAGCCGTGATTGCCCTCCTCTCTGGTTACGTAAAAGATCACAGGGTCGTCGATAGGCTTTCCGTCGTTGTAGCTGAAGCCGTTGCCGTGCATTTTGCCGTCCGTCGTCCGGACGCTGAGCTTGAGGCGGGTGATCAGCTTGTCGGCATTGTAGTCCAGCTCTTCGATATCCAGGAGAATGCCCTGTTCTTCCAGGTCCTTCTTCATCTGGGGCAGGCGCTCTACGTGGAATTCGGCGCCGATTGCCACGAATACGGATTCGTAGGGGCGGCGGCCCAACCCGGCGGCGGCAATGCTGCCCGAATCCTTCGCTCGGCCAACGGAGACTTCTCCTTTTGCCGAGCCATCGGCCCTGGAAACAGAGGCGCCGCTGCCTTCAGAATGGCTCAATCCCCTGGGGTTTGCCTGAATGGCGCTTCCCTGCTGCTTTTCCTTTACGGTGGCTTTGTCGGGTTGAGTTTCCTGTGCCTGTGCCCTGGCGTCATTAAAAGCCAGGACAAGCAGGAAAGCAAGGGGAAGCACCGCCAGGTACTTCAGTTTGTAATGTGCGGTGATTTCTTGGCATTCATCATAACAATTCTGGTTTTTATGAGTGATTGATTGAATTGATTGGCGAACCGGAACGGGGTATTCCTGCCGGCGAGGCTCAGCAGGCTGTATTGATAGCTTTTTTTATTTACACCGGAATGCAGTACCGCCTCATCGGCAATGTGCTCCAGGCGGGCCCGGAGTGCCCGGTTGAGCCACCAGGCTGCCGGGTGGAACCAGAAAAAGGTGCAGAACAGTTCAGCCAGCAGCAGGTCGGCGGAATGCCACTGCCGTCGATGTACACGCTCATGCTCCAGGATATGCTGCCTCAGGGGGGAGGCTCCATAGCCGGACGGGAGAAAAATGATGTTCCAAAAACAGAATGGTGCGTTGAACTCAGTGGAAATGGCAAGCCATCCGCCTGCCCCTTTTTGCCATCTGCTTCGTTTTAATAAACGCAGAGAGAGGCTTAGCTGAAAGGCCAGGCGAAAACATCAAGCGTTATTCCGGACTCCACATGCTCAATAACGGACAATGCCCCCAAGGCATTCCCTGGAGGCACTGTCCGTTATTGAGCAAAAAAAGAGCCGGCACGATTGTTTCGTGCCGGCTTCCAAAATAAACACCTAAAACCCTATTAACTAACCTTTCGGACAGTTGGCTGTCCTAAGTTCCTTACTTGATCTCTATCACTTTGGCGGCTTCGATCTTCGCTTCGTCCTTTTTCGGAAGCGTGATCTTCAGCACCCCGTTTTCGTAGTTGGCGGCGATATCGTCGGCTTTTACGGTTTCCGGCAGCTGGAAGCTGCGGGTGAAAGAGCTATAATTGAATTCCCGGCGCATGTACTTATCGCCTTCCTTTACTTCATCCCTGTGCTCTTTCTTAGCCGAGATATTCAGGAACCCGTTGTCAATACTCACCTCGAAGTCTTCTTTTTCGAGGCCGGGGGCAGCCACCTCTACGCGATAGCTGTCAACTTTTTCAACCACATTTACTGACGGAGTATTATTGGAAAAGTCACTTCCAAAGAAGTCAGTGATGTTGCGGTTAAACATTTCGTCAAAGAAATTGCTCACGCTTTTCGTGGCAAATGGATTATATCTTACGAGACTCATAATGTATCTGCTATTTAGGTTAACAAATAAATTCGCTGAAAGATTTACTCTTTTTCGTCAGCGCAATGTCACAAAATGGGCTTGAGCGCCATATTCTACTGGATCTGGATAGTCCGTACCGGCCTTTCCTTCGCTTCTTCCTTTTTGGGAAGGTTGATCAGAAGGATGCCGTTCTGGTAGCTGGCGCCAACGCCTTCGCTATCAACGGTTTCCGGCAACTGGAAGCTGCGCTTAAATTCGAAGTAGCCGAATTCGCGGCGCTTGTAGGTTTCACCTTCTGCTTCGATGAATTTTTTGTTCACCTCGATGCTGAGTACATTCTTGTCAATACCTACCCTGAAATCTTCTTTTTCAAGGCCGGGAGCAGCTACTTCGATCCGAAAGCTGCTTCCATTTTCTATAACGTTGACCGCGGGCCTGACGTTCACTTTGTTCCCGTTCCTATGGGTGGCGGGAAAGCTGCTGTTGAAGAATTCGTCAAAAATGCGGTCAAAATCATTGATAACATTCCGCTTTCTGTTCACCGGTTTTACGCTTACGACAGTCATGGCTCTGAAGTTTTTATTTTTGAGTTTTTTAATTCAAAATTCACTAACCATATTGCAAATGCTATTCCAGCCGGGAAAAGAGGAAAAGATGGCAACACTGGCTGACGTTTTGTCTTCTTTGGTTTTTGACCGGGTGTCAAAATGGCGGATTGCATAAAAAGTGAACATACATGTTTAAAGAAGGAATTTTTTCGGGCGAGGTGGCCCTGGTCACCGGTGGAGGCAGCGGCATCGGCTTTGCCATTGCAAAGCACCTGCTGCAGTATGGCGCCGAAGTATTCATTGCTTCCCGCAAGCAGGATCGCCTGGACAAGGCGGTGGAACAACTCAGCGCCTTCGGCCCCTGCTACGGCTTTCAGCTGGACATCCGGGAGCCGGAGCGTATCGAGGCCCTGGCGGGGTTTATAAAAGAAAAGAGCGGTAAGCTCACCCTGCTGGTCAACAACGCCGGTGGGCAATTCCCCTCGCCGGCGGAAGACATCAGTCCCAAAGGCTGGATGGCCGTCATCAACACCAACCTCAACGGCACCTGGTTCGTGACCCAGGCCATGGCGCAGCATTTCTTTTTCCCTCAAAAGCAGGGCAACATCGTCAACATCATCGTCGACATGCACTGCGGCTTCCCGGGAATGGCACATACCGGAGCAGCCCGCGCCGGGGTGGACAACCTCACCAAGTCGCTGGCGGTGGAATGGGCCAACCGCGGCATCCGCATCAATTGCGTAGCTCCCGGCATTATACAGTCTACCGGTTTGGAGAATTACCCGCCGGAACTGGTCGCCCAGGTGAGCAAGACGGTGCCGATGAAGCGCCTGGGGACTATCGATGAGGTGGCGGAGGCGGTCCTTTTCATGGCTTTGGCAAAATACATCAGCGGGGAGACGCTTTACGTCGACGGGGCTTCCCGCCTGTGGGGGGATATGTGGGAAATTGAGTAAGGAATGAGAGAATGAATGATAGAATGAGGGTTACCCAATCATTCCCTCATTCCTTCTTTTCATTTCAGCACCGCACGAACCGAACGCTGGTATTCGGAGACACCTCCACCTCCTGGCTCAGGTCATCCACACGCCGGTTATTGATGAAGATGACGAACCCGTGGTCCCGGAATGGCCGCAGGGCGGCGTGGGAACCGGCCGGCTGAAGGTGAAATACACCTTCTCCGGCATTGCCGTCGAAGCTTTCCACTTCCTGCTCGATACGCCGCCGCAGGAGTTCCTGTACGGTAATAGATGGCTCCTCCAGCAACAGGCAGACCTGGTTGAGCAGGGTGCCGGATGCCGTTTCATCGTGTATCATCAACGGGGTCATAAATATATGGGCTGAATTAGCGAATTAGCGAATGATTGAATATCAAGAACTTGCCTGGCACTTTATATCTAATGGTGTCCAGGAGATTAACATGTTTGTTTGACTTGTATGCAAAATAGTTATTTTTTCACAGTTTTACAATAAATTGCGGACAGCTAAACTTCCGGCCACCAAACGATCCAATGATCCAACGATCCAACAATCTAACAATCCAACAATCCAACAATCTAACAATCTAACAATCCAGCCATATAACCATACCTCCCCTCACACCTTGTTTCCCAAAAAATCCAATATCTCTTCCACGTATTGCCGGTTGTTGGCCAGGCGGGGCACCTTGTGCTGGCCGCCGAACTTGCCGCGGGCGCGCATCCAGTTGTGGAAGGTTCCGGGGGGCAGAGGATGAAGGCGAAGCTGTTCCAGGGCGATATTTTTGGACCGTTTGGCCTCGTAGTCGGAATTGGCCAGTTGCAGGTTCTTGTCCAGGCGGCGGGTAAACTCCTTGAGGCTGGGCGGTTCCTTTTCGAACTCCACCAGCCACTCGTGGCCGCCTTTTCCCGATCCCTGGAAATAGACCGGGGCGACGGTGTATTCCGTAACGATAGCCCCGGTTTGCTGGCAGGTGCGGGCCAGGGCCTGGTCCGTATTTTCGACCATGACTTCCTCGCCAAAGGCATTGACAAATTGCTTGGTCCTGCCGGTGATCTTGATCTTATAGGGAGTGGTAGAGGTGAACACCACGGTATCGCCTGGCGTGTAGCGCCACAGGCCCGAATTGGAAGAGATCACCAGTGCGTAGTTCTTTCCTTTTTCCACCTCCGATAACGGCACGGCACGGGGGTATTCCCTGTCCCATTCCTCCATAGGCAGGAACTCGTAGTAGATGCCGTTGCTGAGCAGGAGTAACATATCGTCACTGGAAAAATCGTCCTGTATAGCGAAGTATCCCTCAGAGGCATTGTAGATCTCCTGGTAACTGATGTCCGGAGAAGGCAGGAAGGTTTCAAACTGCTTGCGGTAAGGGGTGAAGCTGACGCCGCCGTGGATGTATCCCTGGAACCGGGGCCATACTTCCAGCATGTGCTTCTTGCCGGTGATCTCCAGGATGCGGCGGAAGAGCACGACGGTCCAGGTGGGTACGCCGCCGATCATGGCCATGTCTTCGCGGCGGGCGGCGGCCTGGGCCAGCTTTTCGAGTTTTACCTCCCAGTCGTCCAGTAGAGCGGTTTTGACATCCGGGAAGAAGAAGGGCCGTCCAATTATGGGCATATTGTACGTCATGATGGCCGATACGTCGCCGATCATAGTACGGGGGTAGGGCTCGAAGCGGTAAAGGCTGCCCCCCATGATCATATTTTTGCTTTCGAACTGGCGGGCATCGGGGCGGTTGTGGTAGAACAGCGTCATCGTGTCCCAGGTGCCGCGGATGTGGCATTTCTTGAGGTTCTGGCTGGTGACGGGGATAAACTTGCTGCGGTCGCTGGTCGTGCCCGAGGATTTGGAGAACCAGCGCACCTGCCCGCTCCACAGCACGTCTTTCTCCCCGTGCATCATGCGGTTGATGAAGGGCTTGAGGCTTTCGTAATCCTGAACGGGCACTCGTTCGGCAAATTGCTCCGGGGTTCTGATGCTGCGGTAGCCGTGGGTTCTCCCCCATTCGGTATGTTTGGTGGCCTCCAGCAGATTCTTCAGCAGGCTGCGCTGCACTTCATGGGGGTGTTGCATGAAATGCTGTATGCCTTTATATCGTTGCCGGTAGTACCATTTGAAGGTTTTGTTGATCCACTTCCTCATAGGTGTTGACGCGATTGGTGATGTGTGGCGGTATGTTGCAGGCCGGGCCAATGGTGCGTTCACCCCTGCCGCGGCTCGCAGTGTAATCCAAATATAAAAAGAATTTAGAGGACTTCCTGCGCTATAACTCTCCCTTCAGGTATTGTCCAGTATAACTTCCCTCTGCCTTCGCCACTTCCTCCGGGGTACCCGTACACACTACGGTGCCGCCCCGGCGCCCTCCTTCCGGCCCCATGTCGATGATGTAGTCGGCCACTTTGATGACGTCCATATTGTGCTCGATGACGATGACGGTGTTGCCCTTGTCGACCAGCTTGTTGAGGACGCGCAGGAGGTGGCGGATGTCTTCGAAGTGCAGCCCGGTGGTGGGTTCGTCAAGAATATAGAGGGTCTGGCCGGTATCGCGCTTGGCGAGTTCTTCGGACAGCTTGACGCGCTGTGCCTCTCCCCCGGAAAGGGTGGTGGCCTGCTGGCCGAGGGTGATGTAGCTCAGCCCCACATCGTTGAGTGTCTTCAGCTTGCGGTAGATGTTGGGTATAGGCTGGAAGAAATCTGCGGCCTCCTCCACCGTCATGTCCAGCACATCGCTTATGGATTTACCTTTGTAGATGATCTCCAGGGTCTCTCGGTTGTAGCGTCGGCCCAGACAGGCCTCGCATTCCACCTGTACGTCGGGAAGGAAGTTCATCTCGATGACACGCATACCGGAGCCCTGGCAGGTTTCGCAGCGTCCGCCCTTGACATTAAAGGAGAAACGGCCCGGTTTGTATCCGCGGATCCTGGCTTCCGGCAGCTCGGAGAAGATCTTGCGGATGTCGGTGAAGACGCCGGTGTAGGTCGCCGGGTTGGAGCGGGGCGTTCGCCCGATAGGCGACTGGTCGATCTCTATCACCTTATCGATATGCTCCAGCCCCTTGATCTCCTGGTAAGGCATGGGGTTCTTCAGGCTCTTATAGAAGTGTTGTCGCAGGATGGGGTAGAGGGTCTCGTTGATCAGGGTAGACTTGCCACTGCCGGAAACGCCGGTCACGCAGCAGAAGGTGCCCAGTGGGATCCTCGCGCCGATCTCCTTGAGGTTATTGCCGGCAGCCCCTTTCAATTCGAGAAACTTACCGGTTCCCGGACGCCTTTCTTCCGGTACGTCGATCTTCCGTTTGGAGTTGAGGTAATCGGCGGTCAGGGTATTGCTGTTTTTGAACTCCTCGGGCGTGCCTTCCCCGACCAGTTCACCCCCGTGCTTGCCGGCTCCGGGGCCAAGGTCGATAACATAATCGGAAGCGAGCATGATGTCTTTGTCGTGCTCTACAACCAGGACGGTGTTCCCAATGTCGCAGAGCTCGCGCAGGGCCTCGATCAGCTTGTGGTTGTCGCGTTGGTGGAGGCCGATGCTTGGCTCGTCCAGGATGTAGGTGATGCCGGTTAGTTGGGATCCGATCTGGGTGGCCAGGCGGATGCGCTGGGACTCACCTCCGGAGAGGGTGCGCGCCGGCCGGTTGAGGCTTAGGTAGTCGAGGCCGACGTGTAGGAGGAAACCCAGGCGAAGGCGGATCTCCTTGAGGATATCGCGGGCAATGAGGTTCTGGCGTTCGGTGAGGTGCTCATCGACGCTGCGCATCCATTCGGTCAGCTGGGTGAGGTCCATCTCCGCCAGTTCGCCGATGTGCCTGTCGTGTACCTTGAAATGGAGGGATTCCTTCTTGAGGCGGTAACCCTTGCATTCCGGGCAGGTGTCGATGGTCATGAACTCCTCGGCCCAGCGGCGTATCTTTTCGGAGGTGGTGTCTTCATACCAGCGGCCCAGCATAGTGAACAGGCCGTCGTAGGCCAGGTTGTAGGAGAAGTCGCTTTCGGAGTCGGATTTGACCTTGAAGGCCTCGTCACCTCCGTGAAGGATAACATCCAGGGCCTTTTCGGGGATCTCCCGGATGGGGGTGGCGAAGGTGAACTTATACTTTTTGGCGATGGCGCGCAGCTGCTTGAACGTCATGTTCTGCCGTACTTCTCCCAGTGGGGCGATGCCCACTTCATTGATGCTCTTGCTGTCGTCGGGGATAACCTTATCGTAATCCACGCGGTTGACCTGCCCCAGGCCGTTGCAGTGCGGGCAGGCGCCGTAGGGGGAGTTGAAGGAGAAGGAATTGGGAGAAGGTTCTTCGTAGGAAATGCCCGAGCCGGGGTCCATCAGGTGCTTGCTGAAGCCGCGGGCCTCGCCGGTATCATAATCCATGATGAAGACCAGGCCGTTTCCCATCTTGAGGGCGGTTTGCAGCGAAGTGTTGAGGCGGCCGGCGCGGCCGGCGGATACCTTGATGCGGTCGATTACCGCCTCGATGTCGTGCACCTTATAGCGGTCTACCTTCATGCCGGAGGTGATGTCCAGCACTTCGCCGTCGACGCGCACCTTGGCGTAGCCCTGTTTGCGGATCTGTTCGAACAGCTCGCGGTAGTGCCCTTTGCGGCCCCGCACCAGGGGCGCCAGCAGGAGGATCTTTTTCCCCTCGAACTGCTCCATGATGGCCTCCTTCATCTGTTCCTCCGTGTAGCGCACCATCCGCTGGCCGGTCTCATAGGAGTACGCCTCGCCGATGCGGGCGAAAAGCAGGCGCATGAAATCATACACCTCCGTGATGGTGCCTACCGTAGAACGGGGGTTGCGCCCCGTCGTCTTCTGTTCTATAGAAATGACCGGGCTCAGGCCGGTGATCTGCTCCACGTCGGGCCGCTCCATCTCGCCGATGAACTGCCGGGCGTAGGAGGTGAAGGTTTCCATATACCGCCGCTGCCCCTCGGCGTAGATCGTGTCGAATGCCAGGGATGACTTGCCGCTGCCGCTGATGCCGGTAATGACCACCAGCTTGTTGCGGGGGATGCGCAGATCGATGTCTTTCAGGTTGTGCTCCCGCGCTCCGGTCACCTCTATGTAGTCCGTTTCCACAGCATGTTCGTAGCTGCCGGCCCCGTTGAATGTATCTTTCGTCATAGTTGTTTTTCCCATCACAGCTTTTGTAGAGTATGTTTGCAGATGCTCCATCTCTGAGCTGCCTACAAACATACTCTTAACCCACAAGGAGGCTCCAGTGTTGAGCAAACTGCAAAAATAACCCTAATTCTTGGGCTACCCTAACCCGGGCCTGCATTTTCAGTGTGTAATCGTATAAAGGTGTAAGTACTGTGTCAAATAAATTTCACAACATGATCGAAGGCGTCGCTCGTGGTTCGATCATCCTGATCGAACGCGCCTTAAGGCGCAAAAACCTTTGAGCAGACATACGTGCGATCAGGATGATCGCCGCACGAATAACTGTCAAAAAACTTATTTGGCACAGTACTCAGGCCCATTTCAGGCAGCCTGTAAACACCAACCCCCAACGGCCCGTTCCATCTCATGAACTCAACTACCTACACATGTCACAGCCAATGAATGTCACTCAGAAACTAATCTCTTCTCATCTCATCGAAGGAAAAATGGAGCCCGGCCGGGAGATCGGCCTGAAGATCGACCAGGCCCTGCAGCAGGACGCCACCGGCACCCTGGTAATGCTGGAGCTGGAAGCCATCGGCCTGAAGCGGGCGCAGACAGAGGTGGCCGTTCAGTATATCGACCACAACCTGCTCCAGGGGGACCATAAGAACGCCGACGACCACGTATTCCTGCAATCGGCGGCAAAAAAATTCGGCTACTGGTTCAGCCGCCCCGGAAACGGGGTGAGCCACCCCGTACACATGGAGCGCTTCGGCAAGCCCGGAAAGACCATGGTGGGCTCCGACAGCCATACGCCGGCAGCCGGATCCCTCGGTATGCTCGCCATCGGCACCGGCGGCCTTGATGTTGCGGCGGCCGTCGCGGGTAAACCCTATTACGTCAAAATGCCTAAGGTGATGGGGGTAGAATTGAAAGGGGAATTGCCCGACTGGGTGAGCGCCAAGGATGTCATCCTGGAAATGCTGAGGCGCTACGATGTGAAAGGCGGAAGAGGATACATCATAGAATACTACGGCGAAGGCCTGAAATCGCTCAGCGCTATGGACCGCCATGTCATCGCCAATATGGGTACCGAACTGGGCGCCACAACCACCGTCTTCCCGTCCGATGAGGAAATTCGCCGTTTCCTCAGGTCTCAGGGCAGAGAAGAAGACTGGCGGGAGATCAAAGCCGATGAAGGGGCTGTTTATGATGCTGAGGATGTTATTGAACTGCCCGAACTCGTCCCGCTGATCGCCAGGCCAACCAGCCCGGGCAACGTGGTGCCGGTGAGCGAAGTGGCCGGCAAGCCCGTCCACCAGGTGGTGATCGGGTCCAGCGCCAACCCGGGCATCCGCGACTTTTGGGTGGTATCCGAGATCGTAAAGGGAAAGATGGCGCACGAAAATGTTTCCTTCGATATCAACCCCACATCCCGCCAACTGATCGAGAACCTGTCGCGCACCGACGGCTTTTTCAACCTGCTGCACGCCGGCGCCCGCTTTCACCAGTCGGGCTGCATGGGCTGTATCGGTATGGGGCAGGCGCCCGCTACCGGTAAGATCAGCCTGCGCACCATGCCGCGTAACTTCCCGGGCCGCTCCGGCACCCTCGACGACCAGGTGTACCTCTGCAGCCCGGAAACGGCAGCCGCTTCCGCCCTCACCGGTAAGATCACCGACCCGCGGGGCCTGGAAGAGCTGTACGATATGGAATACCCCCGCTACCAGTACCCCGAAAAGGAGATCATCAACGAGCAGATGCTGATCCCGCCTGAAGAAGATGAAGAAGATGTAGAACTGATCAAAGGGCCCAACATACAGTCCCTGCCGGAGTTCGACCCCTATCCGGATGCCTATCAGGCGCCGGTATTACTGAAAATGGGAGATGATATCTCCACCGATGAGATCCTGCGCGCCGGGGCTGAGGTGTTGCCATTGCGCAGTAATATCTCTGAGATCAGCAAGTATTCCTTTTCCATCATTGATGATTCTTTTTACCGCCGGGCCATGGAGGCCAAAGAAGAATACCCCGGACATATCGTTGTGGGCGGCGAAAACTATGCCCAGGGCTCCAGCCGGGAGCATGCTGCCCTGGCGCCCAGGTACCTGGGGCAACTGGCAGTGATCGCGAAGAGCTACGCCCGCATCGGGTGGCAGAACCTCGTCAACTTCGGCATTCTGCCGCTGGAGTTTGTCAATCCGGATGATCATGACAAGATCGGCCAGGGCGATGTCCTGGAAATGAAGGGCCTGCGGGATAAAATAAAATCATCAGGAGAGATTATGGTCCGCAATGTGACGAAAGGTGTTGACATTCCCACCCGCCACTCCCTGAGCGAGCGCCAGAAAAAAGTAATTCTGGAAGGGAGCATCATCAATTACTTCAGTAAGAATTAACTGGTTCTGTCAGGATGGCCTGCATTTGTGATGCAGGCCACTTTATAATTGTCGGAAAGGCGTTAGCTTTGCCTCAAAATAAGAACCCGGGGTATTATCAATAAAAGCACCATGAACGCTCGACAAATATTTTTCAGCCTGCTGCTTTTCGGGGCAGCCATTTATTTCGGGATCAAGTTCCTGCCCGTCTTTGAACAACTCGCCGACAACGGCGCCTCCCTACTTATCGTATTGCTGCTTTTACTTGGGCTCGGGTACATGATTTACCGCATTCTTTCAGACTGACCGCTTTTTATCACTTCCAACAGTTCATTCAGCATCATTGCGGTTGCGCCCCAGACGATCTTACCGTGCACGTTAAAGTAGGGCACATTACGGAGCGTTATGCTGTCGGTAACCTGAAGGTCGGTAGTCTGGCGGGTTTCCGGTTTTCTCAGCAGGGCGACCGGTGTTTCGACAATGGCACGGACTTCGCTGAGCTGTGGGCGGAAATCCGGCATGACGGTGGTATAACCGACATAGGGCTTGACCAGGAAATTGCTGACCGGGATGTACAATTCGGTTAGTTCGCCGATCAGGCTCACCGTTTCGGGATCGACACCGACCTCTTCATGCGCTTCGCGCAGGGCGGTATCTGCCAGCGACCGGTCTTCTTTTTCAAACTTCCCGCCCGGGAAGCTGATCTGTCCGCCGTGGCGGTCTTCGGGGTGGCTGGAGTTGCGCTCGATCAGAACGATGTGCCAGTCAGAATCTTTGGGGTAGAAAAGAGCGAGCACTCCTGCCTTGCGGGCATGGGCAGGAACCGGCTCGTAACGCCTGCGGATGACGTGCGCCATCTGGTACTGTATCTCCCTGCCGGGCAACGATCCCCTTTGGAGTTTTTCTTCCAGTGTGTTGATCAAATTTTCATTCATGCCAGGTAAGCTTACCAAGAGAGAACAATCGGGCCGGCGATTGGTTGAGGGGTGGGGCATGGGGTGCAGAAAAGAAGAGGCCCCACCTGATCGACGGATGGGGCCTCTTCTTTTTCTTTTCTGCGCGCAACCTTATTCCTTATTAGACAGCTGAAGGTACTTTTCCAGCGCCATGGTCATAGAAGGCGCTTCCGGCGCAGGGGCTTTGATGTTGATCGTGAGTCCTCTTTCTTCTACAGCCTTGCTGGTACTGTTTCCAAAAACAGCGATCCGCGTTTCGTTTTGCTTGAAATCGGGAAAGTTTTCGTAGAGGGACTGAATGCCCAGGGGGCTGAAGAAAACCAGTACGTCGTAGGTGACATCGCTCAGGTCGGACAGGTCGCTGCTGACGGTCTTGTACATCATGGCGTCCTGCCAGTTGAAGCCATTTTCTTCCAGGAACTCCGACACTTGTTTGGCGCCGAGGTTGGAGCAGGGCAGCAGGAATTTTTCGTTGGCCTTGTGCTTTTTCAGGGCGGGGGCCAGGTCCTGAATGGTGCGTTTCCCGTAGAAGACTTTACGCTTTCGGTACACGATGAATTTTTGCAGGTAGTTGGCAATGGCTTCTGACAAGCAGAAGTACTTGGTATCCTGCGACATTTTAACACGCAAATCTTCACAGACCCTGAAGAAGTGGTCGACGGCGTTCTTACTCGTAAAAATTATTGCGGTGAATTCGTCTGGCCGGATGCGGGTCTTACGGAATTCCTTGACTTCCACCCCCTCAACGTGGATGAAAGGGCGCCAGTCAATCTGAAGGCCGTATTTCTTTTCCAGCTCGTAGTAAGGAGATCTCTCTGGTTTGGGCTGAGATACCAGAATAGTCTTTACCGGCTTGTAAGCCTCTTGCTTCGCTTTACCGTTTACTGCCATTCAACAATGGTTTTGCTTATGGGGCCCCTGTCTTTTGTGCTGTAGCACTAAGAAAAAAAGAACAGCTTGGCCAGCACGAGTACAGGTGCGATTTCGACTGTGCAAATATACAACAAAAAGTGAAACTTGTGAAAAAGCAAAAAACGGTTCCCGATGAATAACCCCCTCAGGGAACGAAACAGATAGGACATCCCGATGCCGGTGTAAGCGGCGTAAAGTATCCACTGGACGGTATCTGCAGGAGCATAGGCCAGGAGCAGATTGATGAGGAGCAGGAAAAAGCCGAGGATTATACTGAAGATAATGATCGTGAAGCTATACAGGTGCGTTTCCTTTTCTACGGGGAAGACAAAAGCCAGATATCCCAGCAGGAGGTGTTTGGCCAGAAAAATGCCGGCCACCCCTCCGATACAATACAACAGCCCGTACCAATGGTTTCCGGAGAAGTTAAAACCATAGTGGCGGGACAGCAGGAAGAGGAAAAAGCCGGCGTTGATCATAAAAAAGCCGTAATACAGATAATAGGGCAGCCCACCGCCGGCTTCGCGTTCTCTTTGCAGCTGGTTGAGGAGGTTGTCATTCAAAAAGGCGCGATAGGCTTTGCCGGCCTGGCCCCGAAATAAGGTAAGGAGTATGGCCAACAACAATAAGATGCCTATATTCGTAATAAGTAGGAAGGTTCGGTATCGGCTTTGCAGGGGTGCGGGTGGGGCGGGCCTCTCTTTTGGGGCGGTTTTTTTTATTTCCGGCCCCCGGCCCACCGGTGGGTTTACCGGGGCTATGATATCAAAAGGGTTGCCGGTATCAGCCGCGGCGGAGTCTTCTTCCACATCCGGGAGGCTCAACCGCGGGCTCAGCTCAAAGGGGTTGCGGCCATCCTGCGCAGCAGGCGGTGATGGTAGGAATAAAATCAGTACGACAGCGGCCAGCCTCGTGGAATTCCTCCAGCGGCTATTCCACAGAGCCGGCAGGCCCCCCGCAATGTTCTTGAGCATTTGCATACACTGCAAAAATAATCATTCCGGGCTAAGTCCAATGCTTATAAGCGTTGTTAATAAGGTATAAAAGCCTTTTTCATAGCCGGATCATAGCGGTAATTTAGAAATTCATTACCAGGAAAACATGAAAAACAGCACCATCTTGCGGGTTATGATCCTGGGCGCGATTGCCATTATCGGCATTATCGGCGTGCAGGCGTATTGGGTGGTCAGTACCTGGAATATCAACGAGGAGGAATTCGACCAGAAGATCAACCTGGCACTCTACGAGGTGGCCTGCAGCCTGGCGGAACTGAATAACGGGGAACTGCCTCCCCGTAACATCGTCAACCGCCGCACTTCCAACTACTATGTCGTCAATATAGACAGCGAGATCGACGCCAGCAACCTGGAGTACTTCCTCCAGAAGGAATTCGAACGCCTGGCGCTCTACGTGGACTTTGAATACGCGGTGTACGACTGTGTGACCAACCAGATGGTCTATGGCAACTACTGCAGTTATTCCCCGGAAACGAAAAAGAACCTTGAGCTCGGCAACCTGCCCAAGGATGATAAGTTCACCTATTACTTCAGCGTAAAATTCCCTACCCGTTCCAGCTACCTGTTCGGCCAGATGCAGCTGTCTATCTTTTTTTCATCCATACTGCTGGTCGTCGTCCTTTTCTTTGCCTATTCCATGTTCGTGATCCTGAGGCAGAAGCGTCTGTCGGAACTGCAAAAGGACTTCATCAACAACATGACCCACGAGTTCAAAACGCCCATTTCTACGATCAAGATCGCGGCCGATGTATTTCTAAGCAATTCTGCAGTTCAGGAGGATCAAAGGTTGTTCCGTTATGCCGGCATCGTCAGGGAGCAGAACCAGCGGCTCAACAAGCAGGTGGAGAAGGTGCTCCAACTGGCCAAGATCGAACGCGGCAACTTCGAGCTCAAATGGGAACGCATTCCACTTAAAGAAACCCTGCAGAGCATCATCGATAGCACGGCCGTTAAAGTGGAAAAACAGGGAGGTGAACTGAATAGCCGGATCGATATCGGGGAAGAGGTGGCCATTATGGCCGACCGCCTCCACCTGACCAACATCCTGCACAACCTGCTGGACAATGCCATCAAGTATTGCCGGAATGTTCCCAAACTCACCCTTCGCGTCAGGGCCCGCGAAGGGGAAGTACGCATTACCATCGTCGATGAAGGGGTCGGCATTCCCCGGGAACACCTCAACAAAGTATTCAAAAAATTCTACCGCATACCCACCGGCAACGTTCACAAGGTGAAAGGCTTCGGGCTGGGCCTGTACTATGTCAAGAGCATCTGCGACGCCCATGGCTGGCGCATCCGCCTCGATAGCCAGGAAGGGAAGGGCACCCGCGTCTACCTATCTATTCCCGAAGCCCATCGTTCCACCTGGGTGCACTGGCGGAGGCTCTGGAAGATGGCCCGGTTCAGGCTGCGGCAATTGACGGCCAGGGCTTAAGGTAAGGGAAAAGGTTATTGGTTATTCGTCGAAAAGAAAATTATGAAAGCACATATACTATATGTTGAAGACGATGAAAGCCTGAGCTTCGTCACCCGCGACAACCTGGAACTCCAGGGGTATGTGATCACCCATTGCACCGATGGCAATGAGGCCCTCCAAGAGATACACGAAAAGGATTTCGACCTTTGTATTCTGGACGTTATGCTGCCCGAGGTGGATGGGTTTACCGTAGCCAAAGAGATCAGGCAGTATGACACTGAGATCCCCATCCTTTTTCTGACTGCAAAATCCCTGAAGGAAGACCGCCTCCGTGGCCTCCGGCTGGGCGCCGATGATTACATCACTAAGCCGTTCAGTATCGAAGAGCTCATCCTCAAGGTAGAAGTCTTCCTCCGGCGCAGCAAGGCCGGAGCTCC
Organism: uncultured Phaeodactylibacter sp.; assembly: GCA_964418125.1. GTDB lineage: Bacteria > Bacteroidota > Bacteroidia > Chitinophagales > Saprospiraceae > JACJXW01. The sequence goes on along the minus strand of CAYQKY010000145.1, from coordinate 6,968 downwards.
CAGGCCTCCCGGCCGGTACCGCCTGGGGCAGTTCGAACTCGACCACGAGAACCTCACCCTTTTTCACGATGGAGAAAGCCTGCAACTCACTCAAAAGGAGGCCGACCTGATGAAACTGTTTGCCGAAAACCCCAACCAGGTGCTCAAACGGTCCGATATCCTCAAACAGGTCTGGGGGGACGACGACTACTTCCTGGGCCGCAGCCTCGATGTGTTCATCTCCCGCCTGCGGAAGTACCTGCGGGCAGACGAGTCCTTAAGGGTGGAGAACATTCATGGGGTAGGGTTTCGGTTGAAGGTGGAATGAGGCCATTCCTCCCTCACATCCGGTAAGACAATCCGGCGCTCAGGCCCCAACTCAGCAAACGCCCTGCTCCAAAGCTGTTGTCAGACATTCGCAAAAGCATGTACTCCGCCTGTGGGGCCATCCGGATCGAAAGCTGCCGGGATAGCCGGTACTCGCCCCCAATGGCCAGCCCGCCGGTGAAATTGAGCTTGCGGATAACGGCGGGTATCTGAGTAAAACCCAGGCCTCCGTTAATGTTGCCGGGGCGGTAGAACAATTCGTCGGTTTGGCTGTCGGCCAAAAAAAGGTTGGCTTCAGCATAGGGTTGCAAAAATGGCCTGAACCGGGAATGGCTGAAAAAATAAACGCCTCCCACCTGAATGTCGACGTAATAAAAATCCCAGTTAAACCTTCTTTCCACCCCCGCACTACCGGATGGCAGTACCGGAACGGTCACCGGGAATGGCCCATCCACAATATAAATACTCCCCGGGCCATGAGAAAACCGGCCCTGCCCCCGGGAAGAGGTAGCGTACTGAGTGAGCGCCACGCCGCCCTGTATGGACCAACGGTTGGAAAGCGGAAACTCCAGGTTGAAACCAATGGAATGGGAAAAGTCGAGGCCCTGGTTGCCATACCAGTATGACCCGACAGGCCCCTGAACGGATTTGCCGTCAAAGAAATAGGCCTGTACGCCTATGCTGGGTTGGGTATCCTGTCCCTGGAGGGCAGAGCCCATCCCCAAAAGTGTAATGAGCGTAAAGAGATACTTTTTCATAGCCTTATGTTTTAAAATTTATAACCAATTCCGATCAATATCCCGGCCAGCAGGGAAGGCCGGATGAACATGGGCGTCAGGGAATAGCGCAGCCCCGGCTCGAGGCGGGCCGTCAGGCCACTGTGGTGTTGATAATACACACCGCCCCCCGCCGTCATTTCAAGAAAACGGCGGGGCAACGCTGCCAGGCCCAGCCCGGTTCCCTGGTGGCTAAAACCGGTAACGGAGAAATCTGCCCGGGTGGTTTGGCTGGCCTCCCACAAATAGCCGTTGAGGGCCAGGCCGGCCCGGATATTCAGCTGCAGGCCTTCCACGTTGAGGTAATAAAGGGCTTCAAGGGGAAGGCTGTAATAACCGATCTGCTGGGCCATTTTCAGAGAGAACTCAAAAACTTCTCCCGGTAATGGAGGGCTGGAAGGCTGGTTTTGCCGAAAGCCGACGGCGGTAGTCGTTTCCAGCCCCGCAGGAGTCCGGTATTTATAATTGGATATATACAGGCCATCGACAGTTGCCGAAGGATATCCCGGAGTGTATTCCAACAGCGCCTGCCTTTCATACCTCAGGTTCATTTCCCGGATGCCCAGGCCAGTCCGAATGGCCCAATGTTTGGAAAAGCGAACGTCCAGGGCCAGCCCAAGGCGCCGGTCGCCTTTCCAGTTGGGCTGTTCCAATCCCATCTGTTCGCCCAGGCTGTTGCGAAGTGGGGACAGCCACTCCGCATGCCATTCATAGGAAATCCCCGGATACTGGGCGGTGGCCGGAGGGATGGGTGCATAGTCCGGCAGAAAGGCGTACACTGGGTTTAATTCGGCCTCAAGGGTTGGTAACTGCTCAGGCAATTTCCACTGTGTCTGAGCCGGGGGCAATGCCTGTTCCGGTATTTCCGGAAGGGCAACCTCGGGCGCATACCCCACTTTCTGTAAAGAAAGGGCCCTGTTGTCTTCATTCTCTTTTGACGGCCGTGCCGGATGGTATAAATTCCGGCGTTCTGATAAGCGGTTTTCCTCCTTTCCAGGCTTAAGTTTTGATGCCGATGGGCTCGTAAATTTTTCCCAGGGCCCGGAACCGGGTGCGGTACCATCTCCGGCTGCTTCGTTGTTCTTTACGAGGCCGTGCCCCGGAATGGGGAAGGCGCTCAGGGGAGGGGCCTCCGCCGGCCTGAGCAAGAACCAGCAGCCCAAGCACACCAGGGCCATCGCCCCCAACACCTTATGGGGAAAAGCTGGCCGGGTGCGGGGCGGCGGCGGGATCTCTCGCTCTATTTTGTTCCAAAGGCCGGGCGGCGGAGAAACGGCCAGCCGGCTCAGTTCTTTCCGGTAAGTTCGGTCGATGTGGCCTTCTTTCTTCTTTTTCATGGGCAAGGCTCTTGGTTTACCTTTTCTTTTTGCAGCATCATGCGCCTCAGGGCCGCTCTGGCTCTAGACAACTGCGACTTGGACCCCGATTCGGAAATGCCCAGAATACCGGCGATCTCAGCATGAGTATACCCTTCGATGGCAAACAGGTTGAAAACGGCCCGCTGGCCGTCGGGCAGGCACTGCACGAAGGAAAGCAGGTTCTCTACTTCCTCTCTTTCCCGTTCAGCGGCGCATTCCTCCTGTTGTACTGTTTCTTCTGTATAGTTTTCTAAAAGCTTCAGGCGTTTATGCCGCCGGAGGTATTGCAGGCAGGCATTGGCCATCACGCGGTACATCCAGGCGGACAGGGGGCGGTTCGGCTGAAACTGGTAGAGGTCCCGGAATATCTGGATAAAGCCTTCCTGGAGCATGTCTTCCGCTTCCTCCTTTCTGGCGGCATAGCGCAAACACACCCCAAAGAGCAGGTTTTTATACCGCTCGTAGAGCTCTTTTTGAGCCTGGCGTTCCCCCCGCCTGCAGCCTTCCAGCAGTGTGCGCTCGAATGGGTCCAATGTTTGCGGTTTTATAATAACTAGTGCGGATATAGCGTAAAGGGTTGCAAGGGGGGGAAGAAAAAAATCCAGGGTTGGTGCAAAAAAAAGGCCTTCCTTTTCGCCGGAAATTGGCCGGCTAAAAGAAAGGCCCTTCGTCCGCTCCATCACTCCTTCATTCCCTCCTACCAATTATCCCCCCTCATCAGGTCGCCCAGGCCGCCGAGCACGCTGCCTTCGCCCTTGTCCTTGCCGCCGTAGTGGCGGGAGGCGGACACTACGCGGTCGGCCAGGCGGCTGAAGGGCAGCGACTGTATCCACACCTTGCCGGGGCCCTGCAGGCGGGCGTAGAAGAGGCCTTCCCCGCCGAAGAGCATGTTGCGGACGCCGCGGATCATCTCGATGTCGTAGTCTACATCGCGGGTGAAGCCGACGAGGCAGCCGGTGTCGACCCTCAGGGTTTCGCCGATGGCGAGCTCTTTTTCAACGATGGTGCCGCCGGCGTGCAGGAAGGCCAGGCCGTCGCCCTCCAGTTTTTGCATGATGAAGCCCTCGCCGCCGAAGAAGCCGCGGCCCAGGCGGCGCGAGAATTCGATGCCGACGGAGACGCCCTTGGCGGCGCAGAGAAAGGCGTCCTTCTGACAGATGATCTTGCCTTCCAGCTCCGTCAGGTCGAGGGGAATGATGCGGCCGGGGTAGGGGGAAGCAAAGGAAACTCTCTTTTTGCCGGTTCCGGCGTGGGTAAAGGCGGTCATAAAAAGGCTCTCGCCTGTGAGCAGTCGCTTGCCGGCGGAAAATACCTTATCCCAGATGCCGGCATTTTCTTCCTTGTGGCTGCCGTCACCGAAGATGGTGGCCAGCTCGATGCCGTCGTCCATCATCATAAAACTACCGGCTTCGGCAATGACGGTCTCATAGGGGTCCAATTCGATCTCGACGAATTGCATCTCTTCGCCGTAGATCTGGTAATCGATTTCGTGTGCGTTCATGAAATGAGGTTTTGGTTAACGAGGGCGAATGTATGGGAGAAAGATATCCCTCTTCAACTAATATAGAGCGTATGGATGATTTTTTCTACAAACAGAAAGAAGTTTGAGTTTTTTATCCATCCAAAGGCCATCAACCCATTGATTGCCAAGTTTTTTTCCGGATATTTGCGGCAGATATTGAATAGTGACAAAAAAAAAGAAACGCAAATACTTTGAAATTCTCTGACTTTGGTTTTGAACCGGAATTAATTGAGGGGCTGGAAGCGATGGGTTTTGAAACCGCTACGCCCGTACAGGAACAAGCCATTCCCCCGATCATGGAAGAACGCGATGTGCTGGCCTGCGCACAGACCGGAACAGGCAAGACGGCGGCTTTTCTCCTTCCCGTACTGAACAGGCTTACCAAAGACCCCAACGAAGAAGGGGTAGATACCATTATCATCGAGCCGACCCGAGAGCTGGCCATGCAGGTCGACCAGCAACTGGAGGCGCTTTCCTACTTCACTCCGGTCAGCTCTATCGCCATCTACGGCGGCCGTGACGGCCACGCCATGGAACAGGAAAAGCGGGCCCTCAAGCGAGGCGCGTCCATCATCGTTTGTACCCCCGGCCGATTCAAGTCTCACCTCGACCTGGGCTACGCCAAACTGGACACAGTGCGCCACCTCATCCTCGATGAGGCCGACCGCATGCTCGACATGGGCTTTGCTCCCGATATCATGGATATCGTAAACAAGCTGCCCCGTGAACGACAGACGCTGCTGTTCTCCGCCACTATGCCGGAACAGATCCGCAAATTCGCCAGACAGTTGCTGCGCAGCCCGGTGGAGATCAATATCGCCATTTCCAAGCCGGCGGAAAAGATCCTCCAACTGGCCTACGAGGTGGAAGACTACGGCAAGATCGCACTGACGGAAAAGATCCTGGAAACCAACAAACGCCTGGAGCGCGTCCTGATCTTTGCCAGTACCAAAAAGAAAGTGCGGGAACTGGCCACCAGCCTCAACAAGCGAGGGATGGACGTGGGCGCTATCCACTCCGACCTCACCCAGGATGAGCGGGTTGCTCAGCTGCACGCTTTTAAAAGCGGCGCCAAACCCATCATCGTGGCTACCGATGTGCTTTCCCGCGGCATCGACATCAAAGGTATCGACGCCGTCATCAATTTTGATGTGCCCGGCGATGCTGAAGATTACGTGCACCGCATCGGCCGGACCGCCCGCGCCGACGCCGCCGGCATGGCCTTCACCTTCATCAACCGCAAAGACCGCGGCCGCTTCAAACGCATAGAAGAGCTGATCGAGCGCAAAGTGCAACGCCTGCCGCTCCCGCCCGACCTGGCTAACGTTGAATTCTCCACCTCCGATGGAGGACGCGGCCGTGGCCGGAGCGGCGGTGGTAAAGACAGAGGCAAAGGCAGGGGGAAAGGCGGCAACCGGGGAGGCCGGGGAAGAAAGGGCGGAGGAGGAAAAAGAGGCGGCAGCCGTGGGCCGAAGAAGGATTAGGAAAGTTGATAGCCCTGCTGTGGCCTTGAGGGAGTTATTGGTTATTACCGTCACCCGAGAGCTAAGTTAATAACCAATAACCTCTGCTCCAGCCAGGAAATAACTGCCTGGGAACTTTGTTCCCAAGGCCCTATCCCTTCTTCATTTTCTCCTCACACTGCTTGGCCAATCCTTCATAGATCTCCTGCTGCCCCTGCGGGGCGTTGGGTGCCGCCTTGCGGAAGTACTCCGCAGCGTCCTTGTAGTTTCCAAGAGCCATATTGCCCCGGGCCAGGCCCACCAGTGTTGTGAAGTTGTCATCCGGATTCTTCTCCCGGTTCATTTTAAAGGCCTTCATGGCCGCCTCCGGCTTTTCCTGCTGGATGAGAGAACGGCCGTAGAAGTGCAGTTCAGTCATAGTAGCCAGAGGAAAAGCTTCCTCCATAACGGATGTAGCTTCGGCACTGCGCCCCAGTTTTTCCAGCGCCTGAGCCTTGGTGGAAAGGGTAGGGAAGTTTTTCGTGTTGTTGACGGCATTATCCGCCCAGGCCAGGGCCGTTTCCAGGTCCTTATCTGCCTGCAGGAGGTAGTTGGCGGCGGAGTTCCAGCCCTGCCAGGTGAAGCCCAGGATGCCGTCCAGCTCTGCCTCTATGCTGGCCTTGGTGACGGCGTACACGTCGGGAGCGACGGTAAACTGCACCTTCTTCTTCTCCCACCGCAGCTCGATGTCGGCCGAGTTGTCCGTCTGGTTGACGAAGCGGTACTCCAGCCATTCTGCGGATTCCGGCAGATCTGCCGGCTTCACCTTCACCCGCAGGGCGTCTTCCGACGGATCGTAGTTGTAGCTTCCCCATGACCAGTTGTTTTTGGAAAAGATCAGGGTCCAGTCGCCGGCGGTGGGCAGGATGTGAAAGCCGTACTTACCGGCGGCCAGGGGCTGGCCGTTGATCGCCACGTCGTGCTCGAAGTACATCGTCGTGTTCTCGTCGGCGCCCGCCCGCCAGGGCATGGCAGCGTCGTAGGGCACCAGGGCGTTCGCTCCGTAGACCTGCCCTTCTCTGCCCTTCACACCCGGGCGGTGGTATTCGACCTTCACCTTGGTCAGGCCGATCCATTCGGCCACCATGGCCTTTTTGCTGGCGGGAGGAGTGGTGACAAACTGGGCTTGTACGTATTGGCCGGTGAGGGCCAGGGTGAGTAATAGCATTAAGATCCTCATCATATTGAAGGTTTTTGGTTGAGTAATCGGATGTTGTTGCTGTATAGAGGATCTGATGTGGCGGATACGGGATTCGAGATCCGTTATTCGGGATTCGGGTGGCCAGGCTGCCAACAGAAAGATGCCGGCGCGAACAGGAGTCCCATTGAAAATAATTCTACTTTGTTATTTGTCTGTGTTTAGCGCCGAGGTGACATCTTTTTGCCCATGCTACTGACGATTAAGCTCCTTACTGCGGATTGAAGGGCAAAAAGGTGTCATCTCGTTACATAAGTAGTCGGACATATTTAGATTACAAATAAATGTTCATTGAAAATTCGATTT
>CAYQKY010000144.1:0-22989 GCA_964418125.1 uncultured Phaeodactylibacter sp. | reverse complement strand
GGCCGTAGGTGCCTTTGTGGCCGTATTTTTGGCGTGGGCGAAGTAATGGGCCGACAAATGCCTCGTCCATAAAATGATAAGGCGTCGGCCTTTCTTCGATGGCCCTGGGGTGCAGGCCGATGCTGCGGGCTGTCCATTGCCCGACGCGGCGCTGGTTCTCGGGGAAGAAAAAGGCCAACTTGGGCAGTTCGAAACTGAGGGTGTAATCGGCGTGGAAGGTAGCGGCCTCGGTGGGGCGGTCGGCAAAGAGGCCCGAGGGGATGTCAATAGCCACCCGTGTTGCCTTCCGGGTGTTGAGGTGCTCCAGGAGCTTAGCCCAGAAGCCTTCCACCGGACGGTTGAGGCCGGAGCCGAAGATGGCGTCGATCAGAATGGCGCCTTCAGATATTTCCGGAAGCCTTCCATCCTTTTCGATCTCGTGGACGGGTACGCCGCCGTGGGCCGGCAACCGCTGCAGGTTGGTGTCAAAATCCTCAGAGGTGCTGCTGCCGATACGGCAACGGTAAACCGTTACGTCGTAGAAGCGGTGGTGCAGCATGCGGGCGATGGCCAGCCCGTCGCCTCCGTTATTGCCCGGCCCGCAGAAAATGTGGAGGGGCCTTCCCGTATCGGGGAATTGTTCCGTGAACCAGTATGTGAAGGTGAGGGCCGCCCGCTCCATGAGGCCGATGGATGCGATGGGCTCGTTCTGGATAGTGTACTCGTCGAGTTGGCGGATCTGTTCTGCTTTGAATATCTTCATTGTAAACCTTTGTTGGTGATACAGGTTTAAGAACCTTTCTGAGAGGAACCTGGGGAAGGTTCTCAAACCTTTGCCTAATTTAGGCCCTTAATCAACATAAGCCTATGGAATTGACCAGTTTTTTTGAAGGGTTAAGGGTAGTGGAACTGGCCAGCGTCCTGGCCGGCCCGGCGGTCGGCATGTTCTTCGCAGAGCTGGGCGCTGAAGTCATCAAGGTGGAAAACCCCCTGACGGAGGGCGAGGTTACCCGCCGTTGGAAATTGCCGAACGAAACACCGGATGCGGAAATATCCGCCTACTACTGCAGCGTCAATTACCGGAAAACAGTGCGGTTTATCAACTTGAAAACAACGGAAGGGCAGGAGGAAGTTTACGAACTGGCCAGAGAAGCTGATATTATCATCAGCAATTATACAACTAAGGATGCATTCAAGCTGGGAATGAGCTACGAAGTACTTTCTAAACTCAATCCCCACCTTATTTACGCTCACCTGACGGCTTTCGGGGAGGAGGTGGAGCGCCCGGCCTTCGATGTGGTGCTTCAGGCCGAGGCCGGCTACCTCTTCATGTCGGGAGAACCGGGCCGGGAACCGTCCAAGATGCCGGTGGCCCTGATCGACCTCCTGGCGGCTCATCAGCTGAAGGAGGCCATACTGCTGGCCCTGCTGCGGCGGAAAGATACCGGGCAGGGCGCCTATGTCAGCACGTCCCTGCTGGAATCCGCCATCGCCTCCCTGGCGAACCAGGCTACCAACTGGCTGATGGCCGGCGCCATTCCCCAGCCCATGGGCAGCCAGCATCCTAACATCGCTCCGTATGGCGATATTTTTCTGAGCCGGGATGGGAAAGCCCTGGTCATCGCCGCCGGCACCGAGCGGCAGTTCCAAACCCTCTGCCGTTGCCTTCAGTTGCCAGAGCTTCCGGATGACGAGCGCTTTTCCACCAATTCCCGCCGCGTGAAGAACCGGGAGGCGCTCAACGCCATCCTGAGCAAAAAGTTCCTGGAATACACGCGAGAAGAGGCCCTCGATATCCTCCTGGCGGAAGATGTGCCGGTAGGCTGCATCCGCAATATGAAGGAGGTGTTCGAACAGCCGAAAGCGCAGAGGATGGTCCTGGAAGAGGTATTGCCGGGCGGGATGCGGACGAGGCGGGTGAAGACGGTGGCATTTAGAGTAGAGTAGGAGCAGGGATATCGCCCAACAATCAACTCCGTCAACAAATTTTACACTGAGCTTGTCGAAGGGGGGCAACATAATCAACTAAATCCCCGCTTTCATTTCGCCACTTACCTCCCTTGTTGTATCTTTCCACTCGTGAGCTTTCGAAACATCATAACTACCGCCTTAGGGGCCCTCTTGCTGCTTGTCCTGCCCATCACTACCCGCGCGACGCACATCGTCGGCGGAGAGATGAACTACACCTGCCTGGGAAACAACGAGTATGAGATCACCCTTACCATCTTCCGCGATTGCTACAACGGCAACCCCAATGCCTGGTTCGACAACCCGGCCTCCATCGGCATCTTCAATGCTCAGAACATCCTCCTGGAGGAAGTGCTGGTGCCCCTTATGAACAACGATACCCTTGATCCGGTGCTGACCAGCGAATGCCTGGTGGTGCCGCCCAACGTTTGTGTTCATACCACTACCTACCGGACGGTTATCACCCTTCCACCCATCCCCGGGGGGTATCAACTGGCCTATCAGCGTTGTTGCCGCAACCAGACTATCGTCAACATAATTGGCCCTCTGGATACAGGAGCGACCTACGGGGTAACCATTTCTGAGCGGGCTCTGGAAGAATGCAACAGCAACCCCAAATTTCAGAAGTGGCCCCCCATCTATATTTGTGTCAATGAACCTATAGTCTTTGATCAGTCCGCCATCGACCAGGATGGGGACTCCATCGTTTACCGGCTCTGCACCCCGCTTTCCGGCGCCACCCCTGATGCTCCCATGCCTCAGCCACCGAATAATCCACCCTACCAACCCATTACCTGGATCGACCCGCCCTATAATGAGGACAATATGCTGAACGGAACGGCGGGAGGAGTCCCACTGGAGATCAACTCCCGGACGGGCCTGCTGACCGGCCTTCCCAATACCATCGGCCAGTTTGTGGTCGGTATCTGTGTGGAGGAGTACAGGGATGGCGAGCTGATCTCGACAACGCGGCGTGATTTTCAGTACAACGTCGGCCTCTGCGGCCAGGCCGCCGCCGCCTTTACCGCTCCGGAAATACAATGCGGCAACCTGGCCGTTTTCTTTGAAAACGAAAGCCAGGGCGCCAATGACTTTGTCTGGGTGTTCAATGACCCGGGCAACCCCGGCGCTACTTCTACAGCCACCAGCCCCATTTATACCTTCTCCGATACCGGCCTGTATACCGTACTGCTGATCGCAGAGCCGGGTGAAGTATGTGAGGATACGGCTTTTCAGCAGGTTTATCTTCAGGACAATACCCTTACGGCCGATTTCGATTATGACTTTGTTTCCTGCAGCGACTCTCTGGTAGTTCAGGTGACGGACCTAAGCCGGGATGCCGTCTCTGAACTGTCGGAATGGGAATGGGAATTGTTGCCGGGCCAACTGATTTCAAATGATCAAAACCCTACCTTCGTCATCACCGAAAGCGGCGACTATACGCTTCGGCTAACCGTCACGGCAGCCAACGGCTGCCAGCAGATGCTGGAACGGCCATTCTCGGGCGAGCTCATCGAAGAGGAACTGACGGCAGATACGCTGGCCCTATGCGCCGGGGAGTCCGTTTTTCTGAATCCGGAATTCAACCCTGCCTATATCTATTCCTGGGCGCCGGGCGCCGGGATTTCGGACCCTTCAGAACCCAATCCGGAAGTGCGGCCCCTGGAAACCACAACCTACAGCGTCACCATTTCCGATGGCAGCGGTTTTTGTGAGCTTGAACTGGTAACGACAGTGCTCGTCCCGGAACGAATAACGGCAACAGCCCCTGAGGATACCGTAATCTGCAGCGCAGAAATCCTGCTGGAAGGCCAGAGCAATACCGGCCTTTCTTTCCTATGGTCTGATGATGCGGATTTTAACAACCTTCTGTCCAATGCCATTTCTGCAACAGCGATGCCCATGGGGCCGGAAATGTTCTACTTCCTGGCGCGGGACACCTTCGGTTGTATCGCCACAGACAGCGTGCAGGTTACGGGGAACGCTGTTGATATTTTGATGACCACGGAGCGGGCCGTTTGCCCGGGTGATATAGGAGCTGTAGCGGCCATCAACCGCGACCTGAGCGATACCCTTAGCTTCAGCTGGTCGCCGGCATCCCTCATCCTTGTAGGGCAAAACTCCGGTACTGCGCTGATCCGGCTGACGGAACCCGGCCGCTATCCTTTTTATGTCTCTATAGAAAACCAGCACGGATGCACCCTTCAGGATAGCACTACATTGACGCTGATCGATACCTCCAGCCAGCTGCAGTTCCTGGCGGGCCAGCAGTGCGGAGGGTATAATGTTCAATTCTCAAGCAGTAGTGTAAATGCACCCTTTTACCAGTGGTATTTCGGCGACCCTGCCAATCCCGGCGCATCCGGGCAGGGCGCCTCAACCTTTTATGCCTATCCCGGCCCGGGAACCTACCCGGTTACCGTTACCATGAGCAATTTTATTGAATGCCAGGATACGCTGGTGCAGGAAGTGGTGGTCGGAGAGCCGTCTATCCTTCCGGGCTTTAGCTGGGAGGTGGTAGCTTGTTCGGACTCAGTAACCCTCCAGTTTATGGACGAATCGGTGAATAACCAGTCATCCATCGTTTCCTGGGATTGGGATTTCGGAGGAGGGCGTACGGCATCTGGGCAGAACCCCCAACTCACCCTTGGTGCATCGGAAACACTGGATGTCCTGCTGTCCATTACTTCAGATGACGGTTGCCGCGATACCATCCGCCGGCAGGTGCCTGTTGAGGTATTCCAGCTCGGCCTGCCGGACAGCCTTCTGGTGTGCCCGGGACAGCCGGCGGCCCTGAACCCTTCAGCGGGCTCCGGGCTGAACTATCTTTGGTCACCCGCCGCTTTGTTCGAAGACCCCACCCAGGCCAACCCCGTGGTTGTTCTCGATTCCAGTCAGCTGTTCTCTGTAACCGTGACGGACCCCTCCGGCCTGTGCCGCCTGGAAGGTGATATACAGGCTACCGTACCTCCGCCTATTGAATACCTTCTGCCGCAGGACACGCAGATCTGCGGGCAGGATTTTCTGCTTTTTGTAGAAAGCGAGCGGGCAGTGGATTTCGTCTGGTCTGGCGCGCCTGATTTTTCCAGCATCATCGCCACCATGCCGGAGGTGGTGGTTCAACCCGGGCCCGTTACTAAATATTACCTACAGCTTTCCGACGAACAAGGGTGCCAGGTAGTGGACAGTGTAGAAGTGAGCAGCCTGCAGATCCTGGCCTTCCTTACAGAATCTACCGCGCTCTGCCGGGGAGATACCGCACAACTGGAAGTGGTGAACCTCACTGGAGAACCGCTGAGTTATTCCTGGTCGCCGGTTTCCGCTATTCTTTTCGGCGAAAATACGCCTACTCCCCTGGTTAGCCCTCAGGAGAACCAGGTTTTTACTGTACAGATAACCAATGAATCGGGTTGTACCCTTACCGAAAGCACGCGGGTGGTGGTTTCCGAACAGGCGCCTCCTCTTGCCGCCACGGCGGACCCCGATACGCTCTTCGGGCCCGGGCAGGTCCAGTTGGAGGCTACTTTTGACCCGGGGTATTCTTACCTTTGGCAGCCGGCCAGAGGGCTAAACAACATTACCCTGCATAATCCAACCGCTCAGGTGGACAGCACCAGTGTTTTCAACGTTCAGGTAACGGATGAGGATGGCTGCCGCAATGCGGTGGAAATAAGGGTGGTAGTCGTATCGGAATGCCGGGAACCCTTTATTTTCGTTCCCAATGGTTTTACACCAAATGGCGACAACCTGAATGACCGGTTGTTCGTGGAGGGGAAAACCATCGATGAGTTGTATTTTGCGGTCTATAACCGTTGGGGGGAGAAGGTATTCGAAACGGATGACCAGTCGGTGGGCTGGGACGGCACCTATAAAGGCAAAGCATTGTCACCCGACGCCTTCGGCTATTACCTGGAGGCGCGTTGTTTCAACGGAGAGACGTATTTTAAAAAGGGTAATGTAACGCTTATTCGATAATTTTTTCTGCCACGAAAACACGAACCTGACAAAAATAGTCAATTATGAAAAAGATCCTGTTGATCCTTGTCCTGGCGATGGCCGTTCAACTTTCCGCGCAGTACAATTTTACTACAAAGTACAATATTGAGTGCACTTCGGTGAAAAACCAGGAGCGTACCGGCACCTGCTGGAGCTTTTCGACCGCTTCTTTCCTGGAGTCGGAACTGATGCGGATGGGCAAGCCGGAGGCAGACTTGTCTGAGATGTATATGGTGCGCACCATATACCTGGACAAGGCCCGCAACTATGTTCTCCGGCAGGGCAAGGCCAACTTCAGCCAGGGAGGGCTCAATCACGATGTGATCCGCGCGTTTGAGATGGCGGGAGCAGTGCCCGAAGCCGTCTATTCCGGCCTGCTCCCCGGCGATAAATATCACGACCACAGCGAGATGGAAGCCGCCCTGAAAGGCATGCTGGACGGCCTGCTGGAGCGCAAGAAGCTGAGCAACCGCTGGCCGGGCGCCGTAGACTGCATCCTCGACAATTATATGGGGGAGGCGCCGGAAACCTTTACCTATCAGGGAAAAACCTATACGCCGGAATCCTATGCCGGGAGCCTGGGCATTGAAGCGGAAGATTATGTTACCCTGACTTCTTTTTCTCACCATCCGTTTTACGAAACCTTCATTCTGGAGATCCCTGATAACTATTCCAACGGTTCCTATTACAACCTGCCGCTGGACGAGCTGCAGGCCATCGTCGACAATGCCCTGGCCACCGGCTACACCGTTGCCTGGGATGGCGATGTCGGGGAAAAGGGCTTCAGCGCCGGAAAAGGGCTGGCCATCGTACCGGCAGAACCCGATCCGGAAGTGATGTTTGACAAGCCGGTGGAGGAAGTGGAGGTTACCCAGGAGCTTCGCCAGGAGGCGTTCGAGAGTTACGCCACCACCGATGATCACCTCATGCACCTTACGGGCATGGCGGTAGACCAGAACGGGACGAAATATTATCTGACCAAGAACTCCTGGGGCGAGATCAGCCCCTACAAAGGCTTTTTGTACATGTCCGATGCCTACTTCCGGCTGAAGACTGTAGGTATTATGGTGCATAAGGACGCTATTCCGAAAGATATTGCGGCCAAGTTGTCGTTGTGATCCCCGGTGTTTGTTTCACCAATTGTGTCCAGGCACTTACACAATTTAGAAAGTGTCTCAGTCCGCCACTGCTTGCGGAGGGCCTTTTCTTTCCTCTCTGGCGCTTTCCACCATAATGGCCTCAAGGATGTTCTCCTGGTTCAGGACGCCTATCAGCTCGCCGTACTCATTGTATACCGGGCAGATGGATATTTTTTTTCTGGACATTTGCTCATAGGCCTCATTGAGCTCCATTTCTGCGGTAAGCCGTATCCAGTCCTGGTTGACGATCCGTTTGATCCGTTCGTCTTTCCCCAGCATTTGGAGGCCTTTAATGATTTCGTCCCTTGAAATTGTTCCGATGATGTGGTTGTCTTCCGTGACGATAAATTCCTTTTCATGCCCGTCGAGCAGAATATCGACTGCCCGGCCGATGGTTTCCCAGGCATGGAGTGGCGTATACTGATGCATGAGCACATCGCCTACGGTAAGGCGGGAGAGGAGGGAGCGCTGGGTTTCGTAACTGGCCTCCCCGCTGGCGCCCAGATAGATGAACAGGCCGATGAAGATGAGCCAGAAATCATACATAAAACCAAAGAAAACAAAGCCAATGGCGAGGAACTGCCCGATCTTTGCAGCGATATTGGTGGCCGTAGCCCGGTCGTAGCGCATGGAAAGCAGCGCCCTCAGTACCCGGCCGCCGTCCATCGGGAATGCGGGGATGAGGTTGAAGGCAAAGAGCAATACATTGACGATAAGCAGGTTGGGAATAAAGTACCTGGCGAAGCTGATCTGGCTCGGATCTTCCAGTTGGTTGGTGGGCAACTCCTGTCCGGTGAGGGCCAGATACACCAAAAGCAGGAGGGCAATGACGATGTTAACGGCCGGCCCGGCAAGGGCAACGGCCAGTTCATGCCGCGGGTTTTCCGGCATTTTCTCCAGCATGGCCAGGCCGCCGATGGGCAGAAGGGTGATTCGCTGGGTCTGAATGCCATATCGGCGGGCCGTAAGGGCATGGCCGAACTCATGCAGCACAATACAGGCAAAGAGCGCCAGGATGAACCCTACGCCGGTCAGCGCTTCGGCCAGGCCCTGCCCGGCATTTACGCTGGCAATGAATATCCACGCCAGCAGGATGAGAAAGGTCCAGTGAAGGTATACATTGATGCCTGCCAAGCGGGCTATTTTTAAGGACCAGGTCATGATTCTCCGGTTAATTGGTTAGCATAATGGGGAAACCCTTCTCCAATTTACCCAAAAAACCAGAGATTTTTTAAAAAAGGTTATGTCCGGCTGCACTTTACCTTTTCCACCTTTCCGTCCTGGATGAGAATGTCCATCCGGTAGGTGCCTTTTCGGCTGTGGAGGTTCCCGAGAGCCAGGCCGTTCTTAAATTCCCACCATTCGAACCGGGCGGGAGCCTGCTGGCTGATAAAGCTTCCGAGGTTTCGGGTAAACTGTTGCCTGCCCACGGCAGTAGTGCCGTCGGGCAGAACCAGCTCGGCTTCTTCCGCCGCCAGCTGGCTCAGCATTGTGGTATCGGCTTTATTGATGGCCAGCTGGATTTGTGCTTCCAGGGTTCCTGTTGCCGGAGGGTTCACCGGCAACGGATGCACAACATAGGCCACATAAGCGGTGGGGCCAAGAAAGAGGGCATAAGTGAACACAACGAAAAAATACGCTCTCATCACTGATTTTTCAGGAAGACGGCCGGCAGGGATTTGGGCCACCGGGCAAAAGGAAAAAAGTGAAGCCTTTCGGGCCTATAAATGGCAGGGCTTCACTTTTTTCGGCCAACCTTACCCCTCCGCCAGGCCGTGCTTGATGGCGTACTTTACCAGCCCGGCAGTATTTTTTACGCCCAGTTTTTCCAGCAGGTTGCGGCGGTGGGTATCCACGGTTCGGATGCTGATGAAAAGCTTTTCGGCGATTTCCGGGTTGGAGTATTCCTCAGCAATGAGCCGGAGCACTTCCAGTTCTCTCCGGGTAAGCGGAACGCCCGACTTGCGCTCCGGCATTTTTTTCCCTTTGACCAACTGGTCGACCAGGGTGGCCGATACCTGGCTGCTGAAGTAGGTATGCCCTTCGGCCACTGCCTTGATGGCATTGATAAGCTCGGAGCTGCCGGCGTCCTTGAGCAGATAACCGGAGGCTCCGGCCTCAAGCATTTTGACGATATAACTGCTCTCGGAATGCATGGAAAGGACAAGCACTTTGATATCAGGATACTGCTCTTTAACCAGCTTTGTCGTTTCTATGCCCCCGGCCTGGCCCATGGAAATATCCATAAGAATGAGCTTGGGCTGTACCTTCTGAAGCTTCTCCATCACTTCTTTTCCGTCCTGTGCCTGGGCGATGACCTTGATCTCACCCGTATTTTCCAGTATGGAAACGATGCCTTCCCGAAAAACGCGGTGGTCATCAGCTATCATTATTTCAATCATGCTTCCTGGTTTTTAAAGGGAACTTCAATTGTTGCCAGGACTCCTTCTCCCGGGCGGGACTCAAGGATGAAGGAGCCGCCCAGCGAACGTACCCGGGTCTGGATATTGCGAAGGCCTATACCTTTATCCAGGCCGTGCGCCCTGTTTGCCTGATGGGGGTCAAAACCGACACCGTCGTCCTCCACCATCAGAACAATAGAATCAGGATGGCGGATCAATTGAACATTGATGGTTTGGGCGCGGGCGTATTTTACGGCGTTGTTGATCAGCTCCTGGGCGATACGGTAAAGGCCCAGCGCCACCTTTCGCCTTATCCGCTCCCGGATTTCGGAATGGTAAAAATTAGCTTGTACTTTCCCGCTGCTGTTCACCCGCTGGCAGAGGTTATCCAGGGCGGCCACCAATCCGAAATCTACCAGTACATTGGGCATCAGGTTGTGGGAGATGCTCCGGATGTCATTGGACATGGTCTGCAGTAATTCGCTCATGGATTCTATCATTTGCCGGGCGCGGGTGTTCTCTCCCTGCACCTCCAGCCGGAGGGCGTCGAGGTTGAGTTTTATCGTCGAAATGAGGGGGCCGATCCCGTCGTGGATCTCTTTGGAGAGCTTGCGCCGCTGGGCCTCTGTGGCCTCCAGAATGGCGTCGAGCATGTGTTGTTCTGCTTTTTTGGCCCGCGTGACGTCAATAATACTCAGCGCCAGGCCCTGTGGCACCGGCCGGCCCCGGATCGTCAGGTATGCCTCTCCCACCTTTACAGCCAGGAGGTCAAAGCCGGCGGCCGGCTCCCGGAGCGGAAATTCCAGCTGGCCGGAAAGGCCCGGGATGGCTTCCAGGTAGGCAGGTAGCGGAACTCCCTCTTCCTCCGGCAGCTGAAGGTAGGTACGGCCCAGGCTGTTGGCCAGCAGAAGTTTTCCTTCCCGGCCGGCCAATACGATGCCATACGGCAGGGATTCAAGGACGGATTCGAGCAGGGACGCCTGATTCATGATTTTTGATTTTTGATGTACATATCGGGCCATAGTATATCAAACATCGCACATTAAAAATCAAAAATCAAACGTCGTATTTAAGCTTCCTCACCATTCCCATCAATTCCCTGAAGCATTTTCCCGTCAAAACTGCGTCCTCCAGGGCGTTGTGGTCTTCGGTTTCGCGTTCCAGGCCAAAGTGAGCGGCGATGGCCGTCAGGCTTTGCCGGGTAGGCGCCGCTATACCTGCTTCCCGAAACAGAGGGAACAGCACATGCGTGAGGGATTGCATGTCGAGCATACGGTAGCTGAACGGCCAACGGCGGTTGATGATGCCGTAGGCCGCCCGCAGAAAGGCAAAGTCGTTTACGATGCCAAGGCCGGCGATCATAGTGTGCTTAAGGAGGCGGGTATTGTCGAAGGGGTCGGGCCGGAGGTTGCGCAGGCCCAGTATCCACTCTTCGAATGCGGGAAGAACGTCATCGAGCACCGGCGCATCCCGCAGTTCTTCCAGCGTTAGGCCATGGACCTCGGCGGAGGGCTTGGAAAAAGCCTCCTCATTCTCAGGATAAATATAGGATTGGTAACGTCCGATCTCTTTCCATCCTTCGGTATACAGAACCGCGCCGATCTCGATAATATCGTGATAAGAGGGGTCGTCCCCCGACATTTCCAGGTCGATAACCAGGTATTCCATCTTTTTACCCAAAATTAAAATTGCTGATCCATTTTTCAATTTTTCATTCAATAATTCGGGAGAGAAAGCGTTATTCATGGAGTTTTAATTATATTAAAAAACGAAATATAAAGCCTGCCGTAAAGAATGCAGGCTTGCACTTTTTTACCTTCCCATATTCTGTACCTGAACCCCGGCCCGGAAAATTTCTACATTAAGCCTTTTGATATGAAACCGATTATGTACCTTTTGGCAGGGCTGCTGGCCCTTGCCCAACCTCTTTCTGCCCAACTGGATGAACTCCCGGTTCAGGTTCCCGCCTGCCGGTTGCCGCCTGCACCATTTGAAGGATATCTTTACGTTCCGCCGCCGGTGGAACCTGCACAGGTACAGGGCAGGCTAACCTCCTCCATGAATATCAACTTTTTACCTTCCGGACAGACGATGTTCGGTTATTCCTGCGGCGCCTGGCCCCCCGATGCACAGGCCGCCATGGCCTATGCGGCCGGGATCTGGGGAAGTTTGCTCAATACTCCTTTTACGATCACCGTGGATGCCTGCTGGGGCACGGGTATGGCATCCGGAGTGCTGGGCTCTGCCGGAGCGGCAACCAACTATTTGCTTACGGACAGGACAAATACCACCTGGTACCCCGTTGCCTTATCGGAATTTCTGCTCAATCTGGATACTCTCCGAAGCACTGAGGTCCGGGCCGTCTTCAATGCCGGGCGCAGTGACTGGTACTTCGGGACGGACGGGAATGTGCCCTGGAATGAGGTAGACTTTGTAACGGTGGCCTTGCACGAACTGGGCCACGGCCTGGGCTTCGCCGGTTTCGAGGATATTGATGATGGTAATTCTCCTGCTGAATGCGAGGGCAGAGCTGGGGAGGGGTGCTACGGCGCCCAGGACAGGGGAGGCAACTGGTATCCCGACATTTATACCCGGCAGGTGGACAGAAGCAACGGTAGCAGCCTCACCAGCACGGCAAACCCTTCGGCTACGGTTGCCGGCCTGCTCACTGGCAGCGATAATGGCCTCTTTCTGGGCGGCCCTTCCGTCCTGGCGAACAACGGAAACAGCCCGGCCATGATATACACACCTTCCAGGTACAGCCCCGGCTCTACCTATAGCCATTTCGACCTTGGGACTTTCGGTGATGAACTAATGAAACCGCAGCTCGCCTACGGCCAGGCCATCCATGATCCAGGGTTGGCTCTCAATCTGCTGGAAGACCTGGGGTGGGTAGTGAACACTACCGCTCTGCCGGTAACCTGGAGGCTTTTTGAGGCGAGGGAAGGAAGGGAAGCTGTAATGTTACACTGGGAAACCGGTTCGGAACAGGACAATGCCGGCTTTGAAGTACAGCGCTCCACAGACGGCATATCCTGGGAAACGCTCGGCTTCATACCAGGCAGGGGAGAGGCGGCAGTTTATGAATATGAGGACAAATGGCCCTATTCCGGGTTGAATTACTACCGCCTGCGCCAACTGGACTACGACGGCAGCATCGATCTTTCCCGGGTGGAAGCGGCCTATTTCGATGGCGGGAAACTGGCGGACATCGGTTTTTTCCCCAATCCGGTAAAGGAGAAAGTGACGGTTGCCTACGCCGGGTTCTCCGAACCCACCCCTTTTACCATTACGGATATGCTTGGGAAGGTGCTCCTTCAGGGAACCCTTCAATCGCCCAGGGAAGAGCTTTCCATGGAAGGGCTGCCGGCCGGCGCTTACTGGTTAAACCTGGGCAGGGAACTTCCACTGGCAATTGTGAAATTGTAAAGTGCTGACAAAAATCACCGAAACCGGGTAGCCGGCATCAGTGCGGAGGGCAAAAAGAAGGAGTAGTTTATTGGGTTAACCAAAAAAAGAAGCCATGAAAGCAATATTACCGCCGCGGCAGGTATTGAAATTTGCCAATGCCGGCCATCCGCGCATACAGGAACTTGCTCATGGTTTGACGGAAAATGCCCTGCTGGACGATGATAAAGTTAGCCGTATCCTTGAATATGTCCGGGATGAAATCCCTTTCGGCTTCCCTCCCCGTTGGAACGAAGATACGGCCACGGATGTCCTGGACGTAGGTATTGGCTACTGTATTACGAAGTCCATTCTTTTCCAGGCCCTTTGCCTGGCCGCCGGCATCCCTGCCCGTATCCACTTTGCCCACATCCGGACGAAGGCCATGCGGGGCATTTTCCCATTCTGGGCTTTTCTCTTCCTACCTCGTGCCGGCACTCACGCCTGGGTTGATGTGGAGTTGGGCGAAAACTGGATTCCCGTAGATGCCTATATCAACGACCTCCCCTTATTCATGGCTGCCCGCCGGCGCCTGGAGAAGGAAGGCCGGCAGATCGGCTATTCCGTTGCCTGTAAAAAGGAAGCGCCCTGCGGTGCCGACTGGCGGAAGGCTTTTCACCAGATGGGGGCGGTTGTGGAAGACCATGGCTCGTGGGAAGACGCCAGCCAGTATTTCAACAGTGAACATTACTGCCCGGTGGCGCCCTGGCGGCAATTGTTTTATCCAATACTGCGCCGCCTCAGTAACCGCGCCGTGGAGCGGTTGAGGGTAGGGGGGTAGGTTCATGGGTTCATTGTTGCGTTGGCCACTGTGTACCATGAAAAAATCCTCTCTTTTTCCGTGCAAACAATTGCCGGAAAGACTAACTTTGCAGCGCTTTAAAAACAGATAAAACGCAGCAGACATGGGACGTGCTTTCGAATACCGCAAAGCCAGAAAAATGAAGCGCTGGGCCAACATGGCCAAAACCTTTACCCGTATCGGGCGGGAGATCGCCATTGCTGTTCGGGAAGGCGGCCCCGAGCCTGAATACAACCCCCGCCTGAGGCTGGCCATGCAGAACGCCAAGGCGGCCAATATGCCCAAGGCCAATGTGGAGAACGCCATCAAAAAGGCGTCCGCCAAAGACGCCGAAGCCTATCTGGAGGCAGTCTACGAGGGATACGCCCCGCATGGCGTTGCCATGATCGTGGAGACGGCCACCAACAATACTACCCGGACGGTGGCCAACGTGCGGCACATCTTCTCCAAATACGGCGGCAACCTGGGCACTTCCGGCTCGGTAGACTATATGTTCTCCCGCAAGGCCATCTTCAAGGCCTCGGCTGATGGCCAGGACCTGGAGGAACTGGAGCTGTCCCTCATCGACTTCGGCCTGGAGGAACTGCGGCGGGAGGAGGACAAGCTGGTGCTGCAATGCGCTTTCGAAGACTACGGCAGCCTCCAGAAAGGGCTGGAAGAACTGGGCCTGGAAGTCGTAGAGTCGGAGCTCGTTCGCCTGCCCAGCCATACAAAGGAGCTCTCCGACGAGGAGGTGGAGGACGTTATCAAGCTCATCGAAAAGATGGAAGAGGATGAGGACGTAGTGAATGTATTCCACAACATGAATATGGAATAGAGGGCTTTGTGGTTCAGCCGTACCGGTTTGGAATATATGAATACGGCTGAACCAAAAGAGGAAGAATTGGTACTGTTCTCCATCAACTCCACTCCAACCCCATCAGCACCAAAAACAGAACCAGCGTCGCCACCAGCAGGGCGTTGATCCCCCAGCCATTCCGCAGGGCGCCCATCCACCTGCCCTGATTGTTCATATACAGCAGCAACCCCGCCAGGAAAGGCATGAAGAAGGCCCCCGTTACGGCATACAATATCCCCACCCAGGCGGGCCGGCCGTAGAATGCCAGCAGCAGCGGCGGCACGGACAGAAAAGCCAGGAACAGGCGGTAGTAGACGGAATGAGGCCCTACTGCTGCCTTCTCTCGCCCCGTCTCAACGTCTCCCCCTCTTCGAGTCTTCCCTTCTCCAGGCCTCCCCGTCACCCTATCTCTTCGTCTCCGGAAGGTTTCCACAAAGTCGGCGAACAGGTAGGGAACCCCGTCCCACACCCCCAGCATGGAGGAAAAGACGGCCCCCCAGAAACCGATCATAAAGGCCCAGCGCCCGAACGCTCCGCTGCCCTCTCTGAGCTGCTCCGCGATGGCCAGTATCATGTTGTAGCCTTCCACCTGCCCGGGCTTCACTCCGGCGGCAATGATGATAATGGCGGCGCCGAAGAGGCTGGTCAGCAGGTAGGCCGCGCCTAAGTCGATGCGGGTATGGCGCAGGAAGGCCGGCCCTTCCCAGCCCTTCTCCTTTAGCCAGTACGAATAGCACAAAAGCGTGACGCTACCCCCTACGCCGCCAATGATGCCCAGTACCAGCAGGACAGCGCCTTCCTGCGCCGGCACGCGGGGGACGAACAGGGACGCCAGGGCCTGCCCCCAGTCTACCTCCACCCGGGCGGCGCTGATCAAAACCACAGTGAACATCAGCCCGATGAAAAACTTCATCAGCCTTTCGATGGCCTGGTAGCGTCCTGGCAGGACCAGCGCTACGGCCACCAGGCTGTGGATGGCGCCCCAGGCGGCCACCGAAGGGCGCGCCTCTGCAAAAAGAGGAAACAGGCTGTGCGCCGCCAGTCCGCAGAAGGAGATCAGCGCCCCGGCAACGACAAAGGACCACAGGATCAGGTAAATGAAAAAATAGAGGGAGATAATGCGCGGCAGCTTGTGTATCCACCCTTCCAGAAGGGTGGCGCCGGTGGCCAGCTGCCAGCGGGCGATGCCTTCGTTGAGTACGAACTTCAGCAGCCCGCCCAGAAGGGCCGCCCACAGGATGATAACGCCATAGCGGGCGCCGGCAACTGAGGCGGCGATCAGGTCGCCGGCGCCGACGCCGGTGGCGGCGACTACGAAACCGGGGCCGACGTAACGGAAAAAGGTGTTGGTTTTTTTCATGGGCAATGAATTGCTGAGGCTAATATACTACTGCGAATATTAAAAAATCCCTAATTTTAGGGATGTCTATTGAGCGAAACACCATACGAGCCATTATTGTCGAAGACGAAAAGGATAGCCGGGATTACCTTCAGTGGCTGCTGGATAAGCATGCCCCTGACGTAGAAGTGATTGCTGTGTGCACTTCCGGGCTGGAGGCGCTGGAGGTTATTCCTCGCCTGAAACCCGGCCTTGTATTTCTGGATATCAAGATGCCTTTCATGGATGGGTTTCAGTTGCTGGAAGCCCTGCCCGAGCTCGATTTCAGCCTGGTTTTTACTACTGCCTTCGATGAGTTCGCCATTCGTGCCTTTGAGGCCAGCGCACTGCATTACCTGCTTAAGCCCATTCAGGAAGAGGGGTTGAAAGAAGCCTTGAAGCGGGTGCGTAAGCAACGCCTGGCCTACGATCCGGCCGAGCAATACAGCTTGTTGCTGGCCCAGGCCCGCGCCCTCCGTGAGGGAAAGCTCGAGAAGGTGGCTTTTCCCACATTTGAAGGGATGGCAGTGGCCAGCATCCGGGATATCATTTATTGCCAGGCTGACAGCAATTATTCGATTGTCCATTTGAGGGGAGGGGAAAAACTTTGTGTTTCCCGCACCCTGAAAACACTGGAAGATACCCTTCAGCCCCAGGGATTTATGCGGGTTCATAATTCCTATCTGGCCAATCTTGCTGAAATCAGAAGTTTTCAGCGCCAGGATGGAGGCTCCCTCATCATGAGTAATGGCCATGAAGTCAAGGTGTCCCGGTCGAGAAGGGATGGCCTGTTAGATTATTTGAGCGGCCTGAGTATATGAAAAAACTGACCACTCTTTGCTGGATGTTCTTTTGCCTTTCCCTTTTTTCGCAGGAGGGCTATTTGTATGTTGAGCACCTTCACCGGGGCCAGGGGCTGCCAACCGAGCACATAAATGCCTTGCTGGGAAGTGATGACGGTTATCTCTGGCTGGCTACCCGGCAGGGCCTGTACCGGTACGACGGTTATGATTTCAAGGCTGTAAGGCTGCGGCGGGATTCGGTAGTGCTCCCGCATTATTCCGTTACTCAGATCGAAGATGCGGGGCAGGGCAACTTTTTCCTGGCTCTGGGTAATCATGGATTCGGCATCTATGACCCTGTCATCGAGCAGTTTCAGCTTTACCAGTCTGAACAAGGCAATCCTCAGGGCCTTCCCTCGGATCTGGTCGACTTTATCCTGGATGATGGCGATTATGCCTGGCTATTATTGGAATCCAACGGCTTATGTCGTTTTGATAAGTGTACCGGAGCTTTTCAACACTACCTGCCTTCGGGCCTGTTGAGCGCCCCTCCGGGAAGAGCCAATGAACTTGTTGCCCTGGCCCATGCCCCCCTTGACCCGGGCCGCCTTTGGATTTCTTCCGTATACGGGTTGCTGTCATTCGATAAAGAAAAGGAGGAAATGCAGTTGTATCCCAGTTATGGGAAGGAGGGCGATGCTTTTACCATCATTGATATACTGGTGGATGAGCAGGGGCTTTTATACGCTTCCACATGGCACCATGGAGTACTCTGTTTTGATACCCGTACTAAACAATGGAAGGGGCCGATTCCCGGAAATGAGGAAGCAGGGCTTACCAGTGTGAACTTCCTTCAGCAGAAGGAAAAGGGCCGGATATGGATCGGGGATATGTACAAGGGGCTGTTTCTTTACGATGTCGGCCGGGAGGCCCTTGAATTGGCTATCCCTCACCATTCCGCTTCCGGCCCGGTGCAGTCTGACAATTATTTGCTGGCGGGCACTGTGATGGATATGGCCAAGGACGCTCCCGGCACCTGGTGGATCGTTGAACAAACACAGGGGTTGGGGGCAATTTCTCCCAAGAAGCAATTGTTCGCCAGATATCACCTCCCGGCTGGCGGCCAGTGCCTGGCCCGACAAAAAGGAACGCCTTTTCTGTTTTCTACCACCAATTCCCGGGCAGTTTACCGAATCGATGGATCTTCCGGGCAGATCGATACCATTCCGGTAAAGCACATAAGGCGAGATCAGTTTCTTTTCCGGTCTTGTTGGTGTGATGAACGGGGGCAATTTTTTATGCTGGGCAATGAAGCCTTGTATCGATACCACTCTGGCAAGAATATTATGGAACCGGTAAGTATTCCGGAACTGGAGCAGGTGCTCCTGGATGAGAACATCTGGGCTTTGTCTATCCTGCCTGATAGCCGGGGGCAGCTGTGGGTGGGTACGAACCGGGGAATACTTCGGTTTAATTCCGCTTTTCAATTACAGGACAGTTTTTCCTTTGCTGATACTACCGTTAATGGGGCCGGTATGCGCTGGAACGGTTTTGCCGGCCTGTTGGAAGCGCCTGGGCACCGGATCTGGTTTATTTCGGACAGGGGCTTTGGGTTCACGGATGACAATGGCCAGTCTTTCACCCTTTATCGCCATAACAGTGCCCGCTCCCAACCCGTGGGGCTCACCGGGCTGGTGGGGCTGGCTCTCGACGGGCAGGGCAGGGTCTGGGTGGGGAGCAAAGATAAGGGCCTGGGATTTGTTTATGATACCCTGCCCCACCCGCAGGAGATACAGGCCATTACAGTGGAAGATGGCCTGATAAATGACCAGGTGAGGAGTATGGCTGTGGATAAGGGCGGCGGCCTCTGGGTTTTAACGGTGGCGGGGCTGGCCCATATTCCGGCTGCCAGTATTGAACCCCGAAATTTTGGCACGGGTTATCAGCAGGAACTCACCAATTGCTATGAAATTAATTCCCTGGAGGACGGCCGGCTGGCCCTTGGCCATTTGTCGGGCTTTTTTCTGGCGGAGCCGAAGGCCCTAATACCCGACACCGCTTTTCTGCAGGTTTCCATTCAGAGCTTAAGCATTTTTGATAAACCTTACCTGGAGGAGGAAGCTTTGCTCTACGAAAAAGACATAACACTTACTTACAAGCAGAATTTCTTTACCATAACCTTTGGTTCTCCCCGGGCGGGTTCCCCCGAACCTGTTTTGTACCAGTACAAACTTGAGGGCTGGGATGAGGAATGGCGGGAAACCGGCCTCAACCGGCATGCTTCATTTACGAATGTTAGGGAAGGCCGCTATACTTTCAAGGTGCGTTCCTCTACTGTCCCCGGGATATGGAGCAGGCAAAATATTTGCCGCCTTTCCATTGTAGTAACACCACCTTTCTGGAGGACGCTTTGGTTTCGGGTGACGGCCGGACTGCTCGCCGCTGCCTCTTTATTGCTGTTTATCCGGTACAGGATCCGGCGCATTAAGCGCGAGGAAGCCCTCAAATCGGCTTTCAACAAAAAGGTGGCTGAGCTGGAAATGCAGGCCCTCAAAGCCCAGATGAACCCCCACTTCCTGTTCAACAGCCTGCAATCCATCAAGTGGCACCTGATCAATAACAACCCGGAAGTTTCTGTGCATTATATTGACCGCTTCGCTTTCCTGATACGGAAAGTACTCAACAACTCGAAGTCCAGCCTGGTGCGCCTTTCCGAAGAACTGGAGGCGCTGGAGCTTTACATACAGATCGAGCAGTCTCGCTTCCCCGGGCGTTTCGATTACGAGATCCGGGTAGGCCCGGAAATTCCGGCCGATTTTGTGCAGATACCTCCATTATTGCTGCAGCCCTTCGTGGAAAATGCCATCTGGCATGGGTTGATGCATAAAAAAAATGGCGGTGGCAAACTTCAGGTCAGGGTGGATAAAGCCGGCAGGGATCTGCGGATAGAAGTCGAAGACAATGGGGTTGGCAGGGAAACGGCCCGGCAGGCAAAGGATAATGGCCACTCCCGCCACCCCTCGATGGGTATCAAATTGACGGGGGAACGGCTAGAAGTCTTTGAAAAGTTGTTTGGCCTGAAGGCGGAAATGAACATTGCCGACCTGAAGGATGACAGAGGCAGTGCATTGGGAACCCGTGTAAACATCCGGCTGCCGGAATGGCTGGATTAGGGTTGGGGTAGCCGGAATTATGCCATAACAGATTGCCAATGGCGGGAATGCTTTTCCGCGCCGGTTGCCAATAACTCACTCAACCCTGCCAGCTACACTACCCTGAGGTCAGGGGCTCATTATACCCTTTGGCAGGAAACATATTGCCTAACTTTATCACTTGTAAGGTTGCATTTTGTTATGCAGCACTGAGACAAACACTTTGAACCCTTAGTATGACCACAAATGACCATGAAAACAGTTGCCCGGAACAGATAATTTCATATTATCTACTCCAGGCAAAGAATCTGTAAAGGCAATATACGGGATATCGATCCCGGTTTTGCATAACGCTTTCAGGCGGTAGCTTCATTCCCTGTGAAGCTACCGTTTTTTTATTTTCCGCCGCTGAGTTCGTTGATCTTGTATTTGGCACGTTCGTTGTACTTGTCATCATCCACGTTCTTATAGGCTTCGATGGCCTCACCGGCTTTGCCGAGGGCTTCCAGGCTTTCTGCCTTTGCCATGTAGTACTTGCTGGTATTTCCTTCCCCGGCCAGTTCGATGGCCTTTTCGGCATGGGCTACGGCTTTCTCGGCATCGCCCTTTTCCTTAAGGGCATAAGCGAGGTAATAGTGAACTTCCGGGCTCTCTTTCTTTTCCAGGAATGCCATGGCATAGTCGGCTGTGGCATCCCAGTTTTTGTCGCCCCAGGTTACGGCAACGATGTTTTCAGCCTTGTTGTACATCTTTTCGGCTTTGTCTTCCTTTTTTGATTTGGCGCAGATGTCGCCGGCTTCGATGTAGGCGCTCACGGCTTCGGTGGTGTTACCCATGCCTTCCAGAGCCTGTGCCCGGCCGATATAATTGGCGTAGAAACCGGAAGAGAAAGCAATGCCTTTATCGTAAGTTTCCAGGGCGGTTTCGAAATCATCCGCTTTGCGCTGGTCATTGCCCACGTAGTAGGCGGCTATGGCGCCGTTGCGCTTGGCCAGCTTGATCACCTTGGCATCGGTTTCCGACTCCGGGTCTGCAGCCTCTATGGCCTTTTCCATCAGGGGCAGGCCTTCTGAGTAATTCTTGGCCTTGATCTGTTCGAGGCCCTGATTATACAGGCTTGCTGCTGTTTCCTGCGCCTGGATGGCCGTCGCAAATCCTAAAAGTAGTACCAGAATGGTAAGAGAAGTAAGATGTTTCACGGTTTATTTAAAGTTTTGGTTAAACAAAGGATTGCAAAAATATTATTACTTACAGAAAATGAGAAATAAGTACTGGTTTTGGTTGGCTGCGGGACGAAAGAAAATTGTTTGTATACCAATAAATACAACGAAAAAGGGTGATAAAGGTTGGCCAGCAGCAACCGCCAGGGCATTGCAGCCGGGAGCTGCGGTATCGGTTTCCGGAATACTCCGGTTATTTTGAGGGTTCTTGCCGGCCGCTGTCCGTAACGGGTTCAACCGGCCTTTGCCTCTTCCATCTTTTATGAGTCCAGAGCCAGTATTGAGGCGCTTCCCGTATATCCTTTTCCAGGACTTTGGTGTGTTTTTCGGTGATCGCGCCGTGGGGCGCTTCCGACGGGTTGTCTTCGACAATTTCGAAAACCATTTCGTAGTAGCCCCGCTGCATCTTGTAGATATGTCCGTAAACGACCGGATAATCAAATTCCCTGGCGTATTTCTCGGTGCCGAAGAGTACGGCGGTGTCCTGGTTGAGAAAGCGGGTCCAGAAAACGTTTATGCTTTTGGAGGGAGACTGGTCTGTGGCCAGCATGGGGGCGGTAAGACGGTGCCCGTTCTCTAAGAAGAAGGCCTTGGTTTCGTCTTTGGGCACCAGTTCAAGGCCATACTTTGCCCTGGATTGCCTCAGTTTGTTATCGAGGTAAGCGTTGCGGAGCGGCTTATAGATCCCCACCCCCTGGTGGGCGGCCTGCAGGTCGAAAGCCAGCGCTGCCAGTTCCCAGTTGTTGTAGTGGCCTGAGGCAATGATGATGCTTTTTCCCTGGCGGTAGAATTGTTCCAGCAATTCGGGGTTTCGCAGCCTGCATCGCGCTACCAGTTCTTCTTTGGAAATGCTGAAATTGTGGATAGCCTCCATCGAAAGGTCGCAGAAATGCTGGTAGAATTTTCGGGCGATGGCCTCTATCTCTTCGGCGCTTTTTTCCGGAAAGGAGTTGCGCAGGTTGGTGAAAACGACCTTCCGGCGGTATCGTAAAACGTAATAAAGGACGAAATACAGGAGGTCTGACAGCAGATACGACACGCGAAGTGGCAGAAGAGATAAGGGCTTGATGAAAAGGTAGTAAGTGAGCATGCCTTGCGTTTAGCCTTGGAGCATGTTTGGCGGCCGCTTTTGGAGAAAAAAAGGGGCGTTTCTTTAGCCCCAATGGCGGCCTCCAAACATACTCTTAGTGATTAGACGGCCCTAAGTTAGAGAGGATAAACAGGATTACCAAGCCTATCGCCCCTGCCTTTAGGGCAGCAGCTACTGCTTATTAGCCGTCAGCTGCATGTCCGGCGTCTTGACGCTCAATCCCGATGTTTTTCCTTCTTCCGCCTGGAACTGAATATTGATCGTCCCGTCCAGGCTTACAAATTCAGTTTGGCTCTCGGGAACCAGGTAGAACTGGAAGCCTGCCGCCGGCACTTCCATGAACAGCAGGCCGTCCTTGCGGCTGACCTCCGCCGTAACCGGAAATTCGTTGAACTGATAACTGCCTGTGATGTCTTCCGGGACCGAGAAGTCGGCATAACGCTGGGAGAGCGGCGGGTAGAAATTGTCCAGCGGCTCTTCATCCGGCAGGCCGGCATTGACGGAAATAGATTTCACGGCCTTGGGGTTGGGGATATCCATCTCGTAGGTGGCGCCTTTTTGCCAGACGGATGCCTTGGCGTCCATTTCCTCTACCGTCCCGTCTTCGTACTCAACTTTTACGAAAAGAGGTACCGGCCGGGCGCCTTTTTTACTGGCCGTCAGCTTCCCTTTTTTGAAAGAAGCTATACTCATGTCGACGGTGCCGAAAGAGAAGAACCAAGGGTCCCACAACCACGTCAGGTCCTGTCCGGAGACATTTTCGAAAGTATAGAAAAAGTCATAGGGAGTCGGCGAC
>CAYQKY010000143.1:0-23307 GCA_964418125.1 uncultured Phaeodactylibacter sp. | reverse complement strand
CGACCTGGAAACTGCTCTGGCCGAATTTGATAAGGCACTGAAGGAAGATCCCCACGACCCGGAAATCTATTTTCACATGGCCTGCGCCCATTCCGTACAGGAAAATACCGGGGATGGTTTCTGGTGTTTGAGAAAAGCGGTGGAGAACGGCCTTAAGGATACGGAGATGATCCTCAACCATGATATGCTCGCTTTCCTCCGGATGCACGCCGCTTTCGAGGATTTTCTGAACAGTGGCTTTACGGAATACGATGAGCAATTGGTTGGCGGAGATTCTGAATAGATTCCATGGCTTCCGGTGAAAATATCCAGTATATTTGAAAATCAACACTTTCAATAACCATGAGCCATATCTTCATCAGCTATTCCAGCAAAGACCGCCCCAAGACCAAAGCCCTCGCCGGCATCCTCGAAAAAAAGGGATGGAAAGTCTGGTGGGATAAAAACCTGAAGCCGGGTAAGGCTTTTGACACGGCTATTTCAAAAGCACTGGACGAAGCCGGCTGCATCATCGTCCTCTGGTCTAAGAACTCGGTGGAATCCTCCTGGGTGCTGGAAGAAGCCTACGAAGGGCTGGAAAGGAAGATCCTGGCGCCGGCCTTGATCGGGAAAACGCGCCTGCCGTTCGGCTACCGCCGCCTGCAGTACGTCGACCTGACCCGCTGGAAGGGGGCGGCGGGTTCGAAGCCCATGGAACAACTTTTCGAAGCCGTTGAGGCACTGATGCCGCTGAGCTCCAAAACCGCGCCGGGTAAAAAGGCGCCCCGCAAGCCCAGGGCGCCGTCGGCCAAGATCAAAAAGCGCCGGACCTACTCCGGCGCGCTGGACGGCAAGTCCATCGTCTTCACCGGCGCCCTCTCCGAGAGCCGCAACGCCCACGCCGAAAAGGTTAAAGTGGTGGGCGCCAACTTCGTCGACGCCGTCTCCGGCAATACGGATTATCTGGTGGTGGGCAAGGAGCCCGGCGCTACCAAGCTGAAGGCCGCCGAAGCGAAGGGCGTCAAAAAGATCACCGAAAAAACCTGGCTCAAAATGCTGAACGAGGCTTACCGGCGAACCCTGCAGAACAAAACCATCGTCTTCACCGGCAAGCTGGACGCCCCCCGCGCCGAGCTGGAAAAAACCGCCCGCCAACTGGGCGCCAAACCTACGGGCAGCATCTCGGGCAAGACCGATTTCCTGGTCGTCGGCGCCAACCCGGGCAAGGTGAAGCTGGATGCGGCAAAGGAATATTCGGTGAAGATCATCAAGGAGAAGCTCTGGAAAGAGATCGTAGATACGTTGTGAAAAACGCCGCCTGTGGACCGAACCAACGAAAACTCCATCAGCCTCAATAAATACATCAGCAGCACCGGCATCTGCTCCCGCCGGGAGGCCGATACAATGATCGCCGACGGACGCGTGTCCCTCAACGGGAAAACCGCTCAGAAAGGCAACCGGGTCTTCGAAGGGGATGAGGTGCGCATCGATGGGAAACCGCTGAGATCCCGCCCCCGGACCTTATACATCGCGTTCAACAAACCGGTTGGCATCGTCTCCACCACGGACCCTAAAGAAAAGAAGAACATCATCCGGTACATCAACCACCCGCAACGGCTCTTCCCCATCGGCCGCCTCGACAAGCCCTCCGAGGGCCTCATCTTCCTGACCAACGACGGCGATATCGTCAATAAGGTCCTCCGCGCCGGCAACCGGCACGAAAAGGAATACATCGTCACCGTCAAACAGCCCATCACGCCGGATTTTATTAAAAAAATGGGCGCCGGCGTTCCCATCCTCGGCACCGTCACCAAAAAATGCCGGGTGGAGCAGCTCAATGCCCACACCTTCCGCATCATCCTGATCCAGGGCCTCAACCGGCAGATCCGCCGCATGTGCCGGCACCTGGGGTACGATGTCACCAGGCTGAAACGAGTGCGCATCATGAACGTCCGGCTGGGCAACCTGAAAACCGGCCAGTGGCGGGAGCTGACGCCCGCCGAGATCGGGAAGATCCAGAAAATGGTGGCCGATTCTTCCAAGACGGAAGAAGCCTCGCGGGACGAGCCCGAATAGTGGCCCGGATACTCATCCGCTCCCAACGAATGCGCATTCCTCCGGCAATCCCATCAGGAAAGCAGTAGTTTTTCCTGGAAATCAACTTTCCGGAGATGAAATACCAGCTTATCCTTATCGCACTTTGCTTATTAATGGGTTGCCAGTGGAGCAATGGAGATCCGGCCGAAGGGCAGTTGCTCCGGCTGACGGGCGCGCCGGCTGGTAATTACATCACCCTGCCCATAGATTCCTTCCGGCATTACCCCGTGCGCACCGGCGACAAATCTTTTGTGAGGATACTCAAAGCGGAAAAGAACCGGCTCTGGCACTTCAATAGCCGTAACCTGCTGGAGTGGATCAACCTGGCAGACACGGCCGCGCCCCGGCCTGTGAACCTGCCGGAACGGTTCGCTAACCTGGTGTACAGTGAACGGGATGTCGTTGCCGAAGACGGCCCGGACGGCGGCCTGTGGATCTGCAATTACAGCCGGGGCCTGCTCAGATACAATGCCCGGGACGCGGTTTTCCGGCCTTCTCCCCTCGGGTCCTGCGGCAGCTTGTATGTCCTGGACAACTACGTAGTAGTGGCCGATATCCAGCATGGCCTGATCCTTCTGAACAAAGCCATGGAGATCCTCGATACCATCACGGATTTTCCCACCCATCAGATTCATGACGTCAGGGAAACCGCCCGCTTCGGCCTGGTGATCAATGGCTGCCGGTACGATCCGCAGGACGGAAAGCTGGAGAGAATAACGCGGATCGGGGAAGTCGAACTGCCGGATGGCTTCAGTGACCTTCTGGAGAGGGACAGTTTTATCATTTACTCGCCCGGGCGGGTGGCCAATGTAGTACACCTTATCGTGAACGGCAGTCGCCATTATCCGGAACACTTCCTCGCCAGCCGCCCCGGCCGCACCATCGATGGCCATACCTTCTGGGCTTGTTTTGCCGACAAGATTGCCAGGTGGGACCTGAAAACGCTATCGAAGCAGTCCATTCGGCTGGCTCTGCCCATGCCGTTTCCCTGGCTCCACCAGAATGACACGGCACGGTTCTGGATCACCTCGGCCTCCGGGCTGTTCTCTTTCGACAAAAACAGCGGGAACGTGCATCAGTATCCCCTTTCCGGAGGCGCCAGGCTGCACCAGTTCTTTGCCGATGAGGATTACCTCTACTTCCTGTTCGACGGCCGCTTTTCCATTTACAATAAACAATACCTCGATGCCCACCGCACCCGCTTTGATATGCAATGGTATGCCAGGGAGAAAAGGCGGTACGAGTTGGCGATGGATTCCCTGGGCTTGCGGCAAACGCAGTCCTTTCCGAGATACCTGGAAAAAAGCCGGTGGCTGGAAGAGCAGTTTACAGCATTTCTGGCCATTCACCCCGTGCCGGATCACCAGAACCTGGCGTATAACATCTGGGAATACGAACCGTTCCGGTCCGGCTTCTTCGAAGCGCTGGCGGCACGTAGCGTGGAGCCGGACATTCTGGAGAAAAATTATTTCCCCCTCCTCCGGAGGCTGGCCAATGACGGGAAGATCCGGGAGGTGCTGTTCCTGGATTCGCTCTACCGGGGTGGAGAGATTGGCATTGGAAACGACGGCCCGAACTACCGAATGTACCACCATGGCATCAACGAACTACAGAACCTGCAGGAAGCCCGCGATAGCCTGAGGGCCGTTGCCGAAAGCGAGGAGCAGTATTTCTTTAAGGAAGCCCTGTTGTTTCGCAGCATCTGCCGCACCTGCTGGATGGGCGAGAGCTACTGCGATCAGTCGCTGTGCCTGAGCAGGCTGGAGGCTTTCGTGCAAGAGTATCCGGAAAGCCTCCTCCGTGATGATGCCGAGTTCTACATCGCCGACATTAGGGCCAGAGACTGGGAAAACGGAATGATCGAATCCGCCGATGGATACACCCGCTTCCTTGAAGCCTTTCCCGGGTCGAATAAAAAAACGGACGCTATGATGGCCCTGCTGGAATATTACTGCGACGGGGGGCTCAAAGGCGAAGGGCAGGAAATGGCAGAGCGGATCAAAAAGGAGTTTCCGGAGGTGGCGGAACGGCCGGAGTATGGAAATTTCCTTCGGTTGCTGAACACGATTCGGGAGTGAAGGCAGTGTTGGATTAACGCGCCCGCCGATGGGACACGAGCGAAGCGACTGATGAAATAAATTGTGCCCCGACAGCCCGGCCTCGGGCGCCAATTTTCTCCGGTTGCCGTAGCTTTATGCGTAGGCATGCCCATTGACGCGCGAGACCGGGCCGTTCGCGAGCGTGCCCGCCTGTGCCGAGGCTTCGGCGGGCAGGTGTGACGCGATGCGGGATAATCGGTCAGTCTCTGACTGGCGTAAACAAGCCATACTGGCAACATACGCAAGCCGGAGACTTGCAAGTTGTGCCGCATCGAGGCACAGCCTCTTAATACTACTTTGTTGCTTTAAAAAAGCCGCTTGGCGGCGACAGATTCTAGCCGGGGGCGTCAGCCCCTGGCTAGAAAACCGGAGGCAATTGAGCTCCATAGGAGCGACAGAGAGCCCTAATTATTCCGGTTCTGTCGCGCCTCGTCCCTACGCCAAAGGCTTCGGCCGACGGCGTACGGAGCTTAATGCCCCCTTCCTTTACCAGGGGCTGACGCCCCTGGCAAAGATCTTTCGCCGCAACGCGGCTAAAAGTTAAAGTAAAGTAGAATTAGGTAGTCGGACAGATTGAAATTACACTTGGATTAACGCGCGCGCCAATGGGAAATTGGCGCCCGAGAGGGCACTCAAAGCTCCGCCATCCGCTCCCACAACTGCTCGCTCAACCCCCTGGACAGCTGCAGCACCTCCTGCTCCTCCACCGTCTGTGCCTCTCTGTCCTTAACGATCAGCCTGCCCGAAGCGATCACATGGCGCACATGCCGGCTCTCCAGCCCGAAAATGAAATGCCCGGGGAAATTGCCCCGGTTGACAACCGTCGGCGAGTCGTAGTCCAGCACCACCAGGTTGTTGTCGCCGTCGCCCGAGAAGCCGTTCTCTTCCAGGTAGTGATGCACCTTGCGGAAGCGGAAGTAGGCTTCCTGGTAGTCGATCTCGTCGAAGCCCTGGCCGACGAGGAAGGCCGCTTTGGCGCTGCGCAGCATGTCGCTGTGCATGCCGTCGGCGCCCAGCATGATGTTGTCGCCCAGGCCCCGGGAGTCGAAATAGCCGACGTTGTTGTTCAGGTTGCTTTCGGTGTTGTAAACGATATAAACGGGCGAATTGGCCAGGATGGCCTTTTCCTTTTCGTTCAAATGCAGGCAGTGGGCGAGGATGGACTTCGGCATGCTCATCACGCCGCAGTCGCGCAGCCGTTCCACCACCCGCTTGCCGTGCTCCTGCAGGCACCGTTCCTGGTCGGCGGGATCCTCGGCGACGTGGATGTGGATGCCGGAATCATACTTCCGCGCCAGGGCCACCGCTTTCGCCATGGTATCGTCACCGACGGTAAAGGAGGCATGCAGCCCCACCAGCCCCTGATGGCCGGCGCTGAGGTAGCGCTCCGTCTCTTCCAGCCCTTTCCGCGCTATGTCCTCCCCGTCTCTGTCGCTGATCTCGTAACACAGCAGGTGGCCGACGCCCACCTCGTCGAACGCCTCGGCGATGATCTCCAGGGAACCTTCCACGGCATGGGGGGAGGCGTGGTGGTCGATCACAAAAGTAACGCCGTTCTTGGCACAGGCCAAAGCCGTGTACAGAGCACTGGCGCGGATCATCTCGTGGTCCAGGCTTTTGTCCAGTTTCCACCAGATGTACTTCAGCACCTCGTAGAAATTTCGGGGCGCCTTGCGGGGAGGCCCCATGCCGCGGGCCAGGGCGGAGTAGATGTGGTGGTGGCCGCATGCAAAGGATTTGGTTACCAGCAGGCCGGTGCAGTCTACCGTAGCAGATGGGGACAGCCCTTCGGGCAGGCTGTCGTGGAAATGGATCCTGCCGGTTGGCCCCTCCTCTACCAGGATGTTGGTGTTGGTGAAGATGAGGGTTTGCCAGTCGATGAAGGTGGCGTTTTTGAGTAGTATCATATCTGGGCTGGCCACTTTCAGGTGGCCGGTTATTACGCACCAGATGAATCTGGAGCGTCCGGTTAAATGTATTGCCTGCTAACGTACTTCTCTCTTTTCATCGGCAACTTCCTCCTCCGTATCCCATCGTACTGATACAGCGCGTTGGCGATCGCCGGGGCCGTAGGCACCAGTCCGATCTCTCCGACGCCTTTGGCCCCGTAAGGCCCGTAGGGGTCTTTGACCTCCACGGCCTTCACTACGATCTCCGGCGTCTGATGGGCACGCAGGATGCCCAGGTGGCGGAGGCGGGTGGTGAGGGGCCGCCCGCCTTCCATAGGCAGGTTCTCGGAGAGGGCGTAGCCGATGCCCATGTGCACGGCGCCCTGTATCTGCCCTTCGAACAGGGCGGGGTTCATCACCTTTCCTGCGTCGTGGGCGGCGTAGAAGGTTTCGATCTCTCCCTCCTCGTTCAGCACGCACAGCTGGGCGGCGTAGCCGTAGGAGTAATGGATGGCCGGGTCCTTTTCTCCGGAGCCGGGCCGGGTGGTCCAGTCGCACTTCCACTGGCCGGAGTAGGTGTTGCCCACCAGTTCCGCCAATGATTTTTGCTTCAGATCCTCCCTCAGGCCTTTGGCCGCGTCGATGACGGCGTTGCCCACCAGGGCGGTGCCGCGGGAAGCGGTGGTCATGCCCGTTCCAAGGCCGGCGCGGGTGTCCACCCTCACCTCGATGATCCTGGGGTCGATGCCGGTTTCTTCGCACAGCGTTTGCAGGGCCATGGTGTGCACGCCCTGACCCATTTCCGTCCAGCCGTGGTGGAGCACCACGCGATCGGGGGCGGCGATTTCGATCCGGACGGTCGACTCGTCCACCATGCCGTTGCCGATGCCGCTGTTCTTGATGGCGCAGGCGATGCCGGCGTATTTTGCTTTGTAGAATTCGTCTTTGAGGGCCAGCAGGCAGGCGCGGATGCCCACCCCGTGCAGGGTTTGCCCGGTAGCAGTCTTCAGCCCGTCTACCAGGGCGTTGTCGTAGCGGAACTGCCAGCGGTCGAAGCCGCCCTTTTCGCAGAGCTCATCCATGCAGCTCTCCATGGCGAAGGCCACCTGGTTGGCGCCGAAGCCGCGCATGGCGCCGCAGGGGATGTTGTTGGTGTAAACGGTACGGGCCTCCAGTCCGACGGAGGGCACGTAGTAGCCCGCCGAAGCGTGGCCGGCCACCCGCTCCATCACCTTGGTGCCCACCGAGGCGTAGGCGCCGGTATCGCCCCAGGCGCGGAGCTGTAGGGCCGTCAGTTTGCCCTTTTCGTCACAACCCAGGCTCATTTCCATATAAATGGGGTGGCGCTTGGGGTGCATGCCGATGGATTCGTCCCGGCTGAGGGCTACCCGCACCGGGCGCTGCAGGCGGTAGGCGAACAGGGCGGCGTGCCCCTGCACGCTGAGGTCCTCCTTGCCGCCGAAACCACCTCCGTTGGAAAGGAGCGCCACCTTTACTTTTTCTTCGGGCAGGCCCAGCAGGGAGGCCACCTGCCGCCGGTCTTCGTACACGCCCTGCCCCTGGGAGAACAGCTCGACGCCCCCTTCCCCGTTAGGGCGGGCGACGGCGCACTCGAGTTCGAGGAAGCCATGCTCTATGGGCTGGGTCTGGTAGGTTCCGCGGGCAACGAAGGCGGAATTAGCCAGGTCGGATCCAACGTCTCCCCGCTTTATGACGCAGTTTTCCAGCACGTTCGGGGAATCGGGGTGGACCCGTTCCGCCCCTTCCTTTGCCGCTTCCAGCACATCGGTGATGGGCTCCAGGACGTCGTATTCCACCTCGATCAGCTCTGCCGCCCGGCGCGCCGTTTCTTCGTCTGCGGCCACTACGCCCGCCAGCACGTCGCCAATGTAGTTCGTGGTTTGCCCTTCGGCGATCATTAACGGCCAGTCGGGAAAGATCAGCCCGGTGTTGGGGTTGCCGGGGATGTCTGCCGCGGTGTATACGGCGATCACCCCCTCAACTTCTTTCGCTTTGGCCGTATCGATCTTCC
Organism: uncultured Phaeodactylibacter sp.; assembly: GCA_964418125.1. GTDB lineage: Bacteria > Bacteroidota > Bacteroidia > Chitinophagales > Saprospiraceae > JACJXW01. The sequence goes on along the minus strand of CAYQKY010000143.1, from coordinate 15,211 downwards.
GGACGATCGCCCGGGGGTGATCGGAAAATTTCAGTGCCCCGTGCAGCATGCCTTCAAAGTGCAGGTCGCCCACAAAGTCGCGGGCGCCGAGCGCAGTTTCCAACGCCTCGTATTTGGGGTAAGAGGCGCCCACCTTCCCGTCCAGGGCTTCAAAACGGATTGCTTTTCCCGTCCTTCGGGCCTCGGCGGCCAGCAGGATGGCGGCCTCGATCTTCTTGAAGCCGGTACAGCGGCACAGGTTGAGCTTCAGGGCCTGCCGGATGTCTTCGACGGTAGGAGCGGGGTTGTCCTGCAGCAGGACTTTGGCGCGCATCAGCATGCCCGGGCTGCAGAATCCGCACTGCACGGCCCCTTTTTTGACGAAGGCCCTGGCCAGTTCGGTTTTCACGGCTTCCGGCACGCCTTCGAGGGTGTACACTTCCGTATTTTCCAGCTTTTTCATTTTGAGGGCGCAGGCCAGGCGGGGCGCGCCGTCCACTTCGATCAGGCAGGCGCCGCACACCGCCTGCCCGGAGCAGCCGTCCTTGACGGAGGTGAGGCCCGCCTCGTTGCGGAGGTACTGGAGGGCGTTGCCGTTCTCGTCTCCGTTGAAAGTGATCAGTTTGCCGTTGAGTGTGAAGGTGATCATGCCTGGGCTTTGGGGCTAGCCACCCGACCGGGGCGAAAGTCGGAAGGGGGAAGTCGGAATGGCTCCCGGCTTTCACCCTCACAGGCGGCTATCCGGCTTTTTTAAAATAGATTGCCTTCAATTTATTGAATAAAAGATGGGTTAAAAATGACCAAAATCAATGCCGGCCAGGTAAGATCTCACCGCCTCCATTTCCGGGGGTACGGGAGCAGGCATCCGGATGGCGCCCTGCATGGCCTGGAGGTCCTTCAGGCCGCTGCCGGTGAGCAGGACAACCACGCGGCTGTTTTCCTCTATTTTCCCTTCCTCCCGGTATTGCAGCATACCCGCCAGGGCGGCGGCGGCGGCGGGTTCGGCGAACAGGCCGGTGGCCCGGCTCAGGCGGGCGGAAGCCTCCAGGATCTCCTCATCGGAGACGGTGGTGAAGGCGCCGCCGTATTGGGTGGTGAAGGCGGCGGCCATATAGAAATTGGCGGGGATGTCCACGGCGATGGAGTCGGCGACGGTGCGGCTGGGGGTGTAAGAAAAGTGTTCCCGGCCGATGTTGTCCGCCAGGTTGCTGCTGCCGGCGGCCTGCACGCCGATGACCCGTGGCATCTTTTCGGTGAGCCCGGCCTTCAGCAGGTCCTCGAAGCCCTTGTACAGGCCGGAGAGGATGACGCCATCGCCCACGGAGACGAAGACCTGATCGGGGATCGATTGGCCGAGTTGAGAGAACAGTTCGAAAGAAACCGTCTTTTTCCCTTCGATGGTCAGGGGGTTGTAGGCGGTATTGCGGTTGTACCAGCCGAAGGCCTTTGTCGCTTCTATGCTCAGTTCAAAAGCCTGGTCGTAGCTGCCCTCCACCGGCACGATGCAGGCCCCGTACATCAGGATCTGTGTGAGCTTGGCCAGGGGCGCCGAAGCGGGTACGAATACCACCGCCTGCTGCCCCTGCGCCGCGCAGATGCCGGCAATGGAGGAGCCGGCGTTGCCGGTGGAGGCGGCCACGATGATGTTCCACCCATGCTCCCGGGCGTAGGCCGACACCAGGGCCGAGGCGCGGTCCTTGAAGGAATAGGTGGGGTTCTGGCTGTCGTCTTTGAGGTACAGGCGGAAGGGTAGGGGGGCTTTTCCGAGTTTGTGAAGTTCGTACAGGGGGGTGTTGCCTACGCGCAGGTTGGGCAGGCTGGCGGCCGAAGTAATGGGAAGCAAGGGGAGGAATTGCTCCTGCTCCCATCCTGGAAAATCGGCTTGCCGGCGCAGGCTGTCGTAATCGTAGAGGGTTTTCAGGACGCCTTTGGGCGGCTTGCCGGGGGCGTTTTCAGGTTCGCAATGGGGGCAGAGGTAAGTGGCTTGCTCCGGAGGGTACTCGCGGTGGCAGGTGAGGCATTGGTAGTGGAATTTGGGCATGGCTTTGTAGCTTGTCGGGGCCTGCATAGCTCAAAGTTACATAAGAGTTTGTTCAAATTTCGATGATGAGGCGAAAGTGAGCAAATTTTGTTTCAGGCAAGGCAAATTTTGCAGCCGGATGCGGGCAATCCGGCGAAAAATTTAACGCCGCCTGGAATAAAATTTGCCGCTTGTAGGCCATTGATCGAATTTTGAACAAACTCTAAGTTCGATTAAACGCTCGATAGTGGATTTGAGAGAATTCTGATTATTGAAACCAGTTTTTGGCGCCGTAATCCACAGTAAAGGAACTCCTTTGGCTTAAACTGTCATAACATTGGCTTACAGTGTCAAGCTAATGGCCCTTTTTACCTTCAATTTTGCTTCTGTAAATAATAACTAGTGCGGCTTTTTTTTTACCTGAAAAAATATCAATATGAAGAATATCCATCTAAAAAGTGTAATCATTTCGGCAATTATTGTTTGGGCCCTGGCTGTCCTTGCCTTTATTGCTTCTTATTTTGTTCCTGTAATGTCGGACCCAGGCCTGCAGGCAAACTGGGTACTATCAATTGTTTTAATTCCAGCTGCCACACTTGGCGCGCATATTTATTATCGGAAAGGACATAAGACTAATGGTTTTGTCTTAGGAGTTTCCATGTTTTTGGTGGCTATGGTGTTGGACGCCCTAATTACCGTTCCATTATTAATTATGCCTTACGGAGGCACTTATTTCAGTTTCTTCTCGGACCCAGGTTTTTGGTTGATCGCGGTAGAGTATATAAGCGTTGTAGCGGCCTACTGGCAAATTGAAAAAGCGGTTAAGAGAGCCCAGTCCGCTCATTAAACGCCCGGATCAGCTCATCCCACTCCTCCACCTGCCCGAACATCCGGGGCCAGAAGCCGCGATCCTCCCACAACTGGTTCAGTTCCTCCACGTTCTTGCCCTGCTGTTCCACCCAGGTGAAATACTTCAGGTTGTGGATGGCCTTTTTATCCGGGTAGCTCAGTTCCTTCATAAAGTCCGTCCGGGTGGCGTGCAGGTTTTCCAGGTCCCGGGCGGCCTGCATTGAAGAGTAGGGCCCGTGCTCATCACGCAGTTCCTCGATGCGGGAGTGGTACAAGTCCATAGAATCGGTGGCGACGGTGAGGAGGATGTCGTCCTTGTCCATCTCGAAATAGCGCGCCGTTTTGATGGCGGCCAGAATGTTGGCGATGCCGGAAATGCCCAGCAGGCTGAGGTTCTCAGCCCATTCCGGATCAATGCCGCAATCCACCAGATAATGGCGGCCGAGGGGCTCGTTGAACAGGCGGATCAGCCGCATGGGCGCCTCGTCGTCAATGGCGGCCACCACATCCGTGTTGCGGACGTTGTGTATCCAGGGCACGTGCTTGTCGCCGATGCCCTCTATGCGGTGGCTGCCGAAGCCGTTCATCAGCAGGGTGGGGCACTGCAGGGCTTCCGAAGCCACCACTTTGAGGTGTGGGAAAACAGTGCGCAGGTAGTCGCCCGCCGCGATGGTGCCCGCCGAGCCGGTGGCCGAGATGTAGGCGGCCAGGCGGGAATCCGGCGTTTTTACCATCCCGAACACCTCTTCCACGGCCGGCCCGGTCAGGTTGTAATGCCAGATGGCATTGCCGAACTCTTCAAACTGGTTGAAAATGACGCAATCCGGCCGGGTGCGGCGGATCTCCCAGCACTTGTCGTAGATCTCCTTGACGTTGGACTCGCTGCCCGGCGTGGCGATCACCTCCGAGCCGATCACGTCCTTCAGCCAGGTGAAGCGCTCCCGGCTCATGCCTTCCGGCAGGATGGCCACCGACTCCGTTCCCATGAGCTTGGAGTCGAACGCCCCGCCCCGGCAGTAGTTGCCGGTCGACGGCCAGACGGCCTTGTGGTAGGTGGGGTCGAAGCCGCCGGTGACGATGCGGGGCACCAGGCAGCCGTAAGCGGCGCCTACCTTGTGCGCTCCCGTCGGGAACCACTTGCCGGCCAGCACTACGATGCGCGCCTCGATGCCGGTGAGCTCCCGAGGGATCTCCAGGTAGTTGGGGGCGCCGAAGAGCCCTCTTTGTTCTACGGGTTCGTTCTTCCAGGTGATGCGAAAGAGGTTGAGCGGGTCGAGGGCCCACAGGCCGACGTGCTTCAGCTTTTCCTTTATCTCCTCCGGGATGAGCTCCGGGTGGCGCTGCTGGGCGAAGGTGGGCAGGAGGATGCCTCTTTCGCGGAAGCGCTTTACAGCGTTGGCCAGAGCTTTTTCGTTGCTGATCTGGGTGGTTGTTGCCGGCATACTGTTTTCTGTTTTGTTATTTGACTTTCAACCTGCCGGGTTTTCAGCCAGGCTGTCGACCCCGTTTAACCCGGCAGCGTTTATCGAAGACTTTGGACAGCGTCTTCTATTTCTCAAAGCTATCACTGTTCTTGCTAAGGACCCGGCAGCGTTTATCGAAGACTTTGGACAGCGTCTTCCCGTTGCCCTTGTTAAAACACTTCCAGGTTTTAAAAACGCTGGAAGGTTACGGCCTCAATTGGTTCGGTGCATTGCTCAAAGGTCTGGGATGTTTTTACTGTTTTCAAACACCTTGCGGCACAATATGGGCAGGCCTTGATGGGGCTGAGGCTCAAAAATCCGGGGAACTTTTCTATTCCAATTTTGAACAGCCTGCCCGGCAGGCTGGCCCTGTGGAATAGTCACTTTGCATAAAGCCCCTCCGCCCCTTCCAGCAGCACCTTCATCTCCAGCGCCTTTTTCAGGCTTACCTCTTCCTTTACATCCGCTGCCAGTTGCGCATCGAGCAGGCGGAGGTTCTTCCTGTCGAAACGGGCGGTGACAGCGGGCGTTCGGTACACATACTGTTCTGATTCCCGCGCCAGGCTGGCCGCTTCTTTACCTTTCTTCCAGAAAAGCGTGGTTCGGCCTTCCTCCTGCCGAATGTAATAACCTTCTTCCGCTTTCTCAAAGCTTTTCTGTGTCAGGCAGAACCGGGGCTTGTCCGCAAAGGGCCGCCCGCTCGTGGGGCAGAAGGTGGTGCAGTTGCCGCATTCGTTGCAGAAGTCCTGGATGTTCAGGATCTGGTAGGGCTGCTCGATACGGATAAGATGCTTATTGGCCACCCTCAGTCGCCCGTTTTTCCGGCTCAGGGTTGGCGCCGGCGCGGTGAACGGTTCCATTTCATATGAGTACATGGCCAGGTTGGGGCAGACGGAAACGCATACGTTGCACACCTCGTCGCAGTACAGGCAGCGGCTCGCTTCCTGTACTGCCGCTTCTTCCGTCAGGGGGAATTGTACGAGTTCGAAATTGCGGCGTTCCTCCGGAGCTTGCTCCCGGGGCGGGGCGCCGAAGGCCCGCCGGGCGCGACTGGCCAGGTGTTCGGCCAGAGAGATGCCTTTGTCTACACCGTGCCGCCCGGGCAGATGGCCCTGCGAACCGGCCTGGATGATGTGCCGGGCCACGCGCTGCCCGTCGCCCACGGCTTCCACGATATTGGCGGCGCCCCGGCTGGCGTCGCCGCCAATGAATACGTTCCTTATTTGGGTTTCTCCGGTTTCCGGGTTCGCCTTCAGCAGGGCGCTATCTATGAAATCGAGGTGGAGTTCCTGCCCAATGGCGGGGATGATGGTGTCAAAGGGCAGTTCGAATTCGGAATTTTCGATCCTCACCGGCCTGGCCCGGCCGCTTTCGTCGGCGGCGCCCAGCTCCATTTTACAGCAGGTGAGGGAAACGGCCCTGCCATCCTCCACATTCACCCTTACCGGCGCCACCAACTCCATGATCTCTATCTGTTCCGCCAGGACGGCCAGCACCTCCTCGGGGTCGGCGGGCATCTCCTTTTTCGTCCGCCGGTACAACATGGTAACTTTTCCGCCCGGTTCCATGAGGCGGAGGGCCGTGCGGGCCACGTCGATGGCCGTATTGCCGCCGCCGATGACCGCGATGCGCTTTCCTACAGGAAATGGCCGCCCCGCATTGGCGGCAAAAAGGAACTCCAGCGGATCATAAACTCCATTGGTTTCCGCCCCGGGAATGTCCAGCCGCCGCGCCTGCTGGGCGCCGGTGGCCAGGTAGAGGAAATCGTTGTCGCGCCGCAATTGCTCAAAGGCGGCCTTGTCTATCTGCCGGCCGTAGTGGATCTTCACCCCCAGGCTTTCGATGCGGGCGATGTCTTTTTCGATGGCCTCTTTCCGGAGGCGGAAGGAGGGAATGCCGGCGGAAACCATGCCTCCCGCCCGTTCTTTGGCCTCGTAGACGTTGACTTCAAAGCCGTCCTGCGCCAGGAAATAGGCGCAGGCCAGGCCGGTGGGGCCGGCGCCGATGATGGCGGCTTTCCGGCCGTTGGGGGGCTTCGGCTCCGGCAACCCTGCCTCGCCGTGTTCGCCGATGAAATATTTGACCTGCCGGATAAGGAGCGGGTTGTCGTAGTTGACCCGGGTGCAGCTGGGTTGGCAGAGGTGGTCGCAAACCAGGCCCAGCACATTGGGGAATGGGTTGGTTTCCAGGACTACCTCCAGGGCTTTATCCCATTCTCCCTGAGCAGCAAAATACATATAACCCGGGATGTCCTGCCCGGCGGGGCAGGCGTCCACGCAGGGCGCCTGTATGCAGTCGAAATCGTTCAGCTTCCGGTCCGATTTGATGTCGGGCTCCAGGAAGGGGTGCTTGCAGTAGGCCTTCTCCTCCAGGACGCGCCCGGCGTAGGCGTTGAGGTTGTGCCGGGCGGCTTCTTCCACTGTGGCTGCTTTGAGCCCCGCCCGGTGGCGGATGAAGCTTTCGGTGTTCCCGGCTCCTGCTTCGGCGAAGGCGGCCGACAGATTTTCCAGGTACTGGCGGAGGCGGCCGTAGCCCCCCGGCTTGAGGAGGTCGGAGCACACCGTTACCGGCCCCAGCCCGGAGGCGACGAGCGCGGGGAAGTTGAAGCAGTCGGCCCCGCCGGAAAAGGAAAGGTCCAGGGCGCCGCCGAAGCCGTTCTGCAGTTTTTGCGCCAGCAGCACCGTCAGCGGGTGCAGGGCCCGCCCGCTGAGGTACATCATCTGTTCCATTTGCGGGTCGAAAACCGCCTTGTGGTTGGTGACTTCCAGAGTGTTGGTGAGCTTCAGGCCGAAGTGGACGCCGTTCTCGCCGGCGCAGCGGCGGAGGTTTTCGATCAGCTGGAGGGCGTCGGGGTATTTCAGGTCGTGCCCGAAGGCGATGTCGGGCACTTCGGCGTAGTAGCCCAGCTGCCGGTTGAGGATATCGCGCACCCGGCCCGGCCCCAGCAGGGTGGGGTTGAGCTTGATGGTGGTGTGCAGCCGGCGCTCTTCGATGAGGTAGCGGCCGATCTTTTCGATCTCCTCCGGTGGGCAGCCGTGCATGGTCGACAGGGTGACGTTGTCGGAAATGCAGGTGGGAATGTCGATATCCCCGATCTCCGGATAGAAGGGCAGGAGTTCCCGTTTTTTCGCTTCCAGTTCCGCGCTGCAATCCGACATTTTATCCAGGAATTTCTGGACGTTGTCCTGCCGGATGCCGGCAAGGTTGTAGCCTATGCTCATGTTGAAGATCGTTCCCGGTTCGCCTTTCCACCCGAATTTATGCCGCAGGGCGTGGATCATGATCCAGGCGTGGAGGTATTCCTCAAAACTTTCGCCGATGCGCAGCTCCTGCGACCATTCGCAGTTGTAGCCCTCGTCCTGCATGTCGATGCAGGGCTTGCTGATGGCCAGTTCGTCCAGCGTCTGTACGGTCTTGAGCTCTATGAAGCGGGCGCCGCAGAGCCAGGCGGCGATGATGTTCTGCGCCAGTTGGGTGTGGGGGCCGGCGGCAACGCCCAGCGGGTTGTCCAGCAGCTGGCCGTAGCGGCGGGTGCGAAAAGGGCCATCGGAGCGGGGGATGAAGAACAGTTCTTCCGGGATATAGAGCAGCCTCCCCTTATGTCCTCCATGGAGGATAAGTTGAAAAAGGCGCGGGAGGGGGATGGGCGAGAATGTATCGGGCATAGGGTTGCGTTTCAGGGTGTAACTTATAGTAGAGTGTAATGATGAAAAAATCAACTTAAAATTGATTTTAATCGTCATTTTGATTAACTTGTCGGTTGATTACCGAAAGTTATGGAAAAACAGCCTTTTAGTACGCAAATGGCGCCAAAAAGCGATGATTTCCTATAAAAAGAACACTACACAGAAGAAAAAGGCTTCTTTACCTCCGCCGTTTATACAATATCTACCGATCATCATCGGGATGTTTTTTGCGGTTTTCTTCGCCTACAACTGGAGGGATTACGTTGTACAGCGGCAAGACGGTTCTTATGTGGTCCACCCAGAAAGGAAGGATGAAGCGGAGCGGGAGAAGGAAAAAACGGAGAATTGTGAGGTATATATGTTGATCGCCCGGGAAAGTGGCTGGTATATGTGTTATCTTTGTAAAAGAGGTTCCGTCTATTTGAACAAAGGTGAAGTCTGGAAATATGGATACACTTGCAATCCTGAGACTAGATACGATGATGAATGGCTCCAGCAGATGAAATTACAGTATGTACCAATCTATTATGGAGACATTAAAGAATGCAGACGGAAAGAGATTGAATTGATAAGAGATTATCCCATATTGCCAGAGAATATGAGAAGGCCGCAACACCTGAGGTTGGTTGTTCCTCCCGGGAGTAAAACAATAAAAATGCGATAACATGCAAACTCAAGTTACCACTATCGCTACTGAATATTATACTTCTATAATAGATGTTTTTGATGTCGAGAGGATACTGAACATCACAGTGTTGCCTGTTGAGTATGACATGGTATACGTTACCCTTGTTATAAGGCACGAGGGAGAATGGTCACAACACGCCTTCGAATTAAATGGAAATCTATATGTGAGACTCGTAATTGAACCTTCCGAGCTTTTTTTCAAAGATATAAGTGTACTTGTAAAAGACAAACTCAGAAGTTTCCTCCAAACCGCAGAGATCGAGAAACGGGAGCCTGCCTGGGCATAAATATGGTTTAGTAACAACATGCATACCCTCGCCATCATCGCCATCGGCGGCAATTCCATCATCCGGGATGAGCAGCACCAGCGGGTGGCCGACCAGTACGAGGCCATTCAGGAAACGGCGGTGTACCTGGCGGAGCTCGTCGTGGCGGGCTACCGGCTGGCGCTCACCCACGGCAACGGCCCGCAGGTGGGGTTTATCCTTACCCGGTCGGAAATTGCCTACCGGTACGAGGGGCTCCACCACGTTCCTCTGGTGAGCTGCGTGGCCGACACGCAGGGGGCGCTGGGGTACCACATCCAGCAGGCATTGGGCAACGAACTGCGAAAGCGGGGAATAGATCAGGAAGTGGTTACCGTGGTCACCCAGGTGAAGGCCAGTGAAGAAGACCCTTCTTTTACTCATCCCACCAAGCCGGTCGGCGCTTTTTACGATCCCGGCCAGGAAGAAAGCCTGAAGGAGGCCCACCCCGACTGGATCATGGTGGAAGACGCCGGCCGGGGGCTGCGCCGCGTCGTGCCCTCCCCCCAACCCCTGGAGATCATCGAAATGAATGCCATCAGAACCCTGGTGGACAACGGATTCCTGGTGGTGGCGGCCGGCGGCGGCGGCATCCCGGTGGTGGAAAGGGAACCGGGCCGGCTAGAGGGCGTAGATGCCGTGATCGACAAAGACCTGGCGTCCGCCCTGCTTGCCGTGGAACTGAAGGCGGAACTGCTCCTGTTCTCCACCGGGGTAGAACAGGCCTACCTGAACTATCGCCGGCCGGAGCAGCAACCTCTGGGGAAGATCAGCAGCGCTCAACTGCGGGAATATATGCAGCAGGGGCACTTTGCCGCCGGCAGCATGCTGCCCAAGGTGCGGGCGGCGCTGTATTTTCTGGAGAACGGAGGCAAAAGGGTGGCTATCACCTGCCCGGAATACCTTCTGGAGGCAGCCAAAGGGGAGAAAGGAACACAGATTACTTTACAGCGAAAAGATAGTACCCTGATCGGTCAGGAAAAAACAGATCCTAACCGGTGAGGGTACTATCCCGAAACGCCTACAAAAATAAACGCATGAAGGAACTCACACAAAAGATCAAGGCGCTCTCCGAGCAGTACCGCGATTACACCGCCGAGAACCTCTCCCGGCTGGTGAAAATAAAATCCCTCAGCGGGGAAGAAGGCGAGGTGATGGATGAACTCAAGAGGCAGATGCAGGAGGCCGGCTTCGACGAGGTGCGCACCGACGGCCTGGGGAACGTCATTGGGCGGGTCGGCCAGGGGGCAAAGATACTGGCCATCGACGGCCACCTGGATACCGTTGATTTCGGCCTGCCCGAGAACTGGGATTTTGACCCCCTCTCCGGGGAAATTAAGGACGGCTACGTGCACGGCCGCGGCACGGTCGACCAGGAGGGAGGGGTAGCGGCTTTCGTCACTTCCGGCCGCATCCTCAAAGAGCTCGGCTTCGATAAGGGCTTAACCGTCTATTTTGTAGGCAGCGTGATGGAAGAGGACTGCGACGGCCTGTGCTGGAAATACCTGGTGGAAGAGGAAGGCCTGCGCCCCGATTTTGTCATCAGCACCGAGCCCACCAACCTGAACATCTACCGCGGCCACCGGGGCAGGATGGAGATGGCGGTCAGCTTCCGGGGGGTCTCCAGCCACGGCTCCGCCCCCGAGCGGGGCAAGAACGCCATCTATATGGCGGCCCGCGCCGCCCTGGCCATCGAGCAGCTCAACGAACGGCTCAAGGACGACCCCTTCCTGGGCAAGGGCACCATCACCATCAGCGAGGCCCGCTCCGGCAGCCCCTCCCTGTGCGCAGTGGCCGACTTTGCCCGCCTCCACCTGGACCGCCGCCTGACCTGGGGAGAAACCAAAGAATCGGCAGTGGCGGAGATCGAGGAGATCGTGAAGGATATGGACGCTACAGTGGAAGTACTCCACTACGAGGAACGGGCCTATACCGGCCTTCGGTACGGAATGGAAAAATACTACCCGACCTGGAAGATACCGGAAGACAGCCCGGTAGTGCAAACGGGAGTAACTGCCTTCAAAGAACTCTTCGGCCATCAGCCGGTAGTCGATAAATGGACCTTCTCCACCAATGGCGTCACCATCAACGGCTACTACGGCATACCCCTGATCGGCTTCGGCCCGGGCGATGAGGTGATGGCCCACGCGCCCAATGAGAAAGTGCCGGTGGACCACCTGGTGAAGGCCTCGGCCTTTTATGCATTGTATGCGTACTTGATTGCGGGTAAGTGATTCGTGCGAATTTTGTGCTTTTGTGGCAACCTTACCGAACCTCTCCGAAAAAACACGAGAACATGCAACAAGAAACAATTAACTTGTTGAAACAGATCCAGCAAACGGAAGCCCGAAACCTCTACGGCAAAGACTTCCTGCTCACCTGGGAGAAGGAACTGCCGGACATCGAGCGGGTACTCCTGGTGGCGGAAGCTCTGCAGCAGCTGCGCCAAAGCAACATCTCCACCCGCTGCTTCGATTCCGGGCTGGCCCTTTCCATCTTCCGGGACCAGTCGACCCGCACCCGCTTCGCCTTCGCTTCGGCGGCCAACCTGCTGGGCCTGGAAGTCAGCGAGCTCGACGAGGAAAAATCGCAGGTAGCCCACGGGGAGACTGTCCGCGAAACCGCCAACATGATCTCCTTCATGGCCGATTTCATCGGCATCCGGGACGATATCTACCTGGGGGAGGGCAACGCCTACATGCGGGAGGTGGGCGAAGCGCTGGACGACGGCTTCCGCCAGGGCGTCCAGCAAAAGCGCCCCGGCCTGGTCAACCTGCAGTGCGATGTCGGCCACCCCACCCAGTCTTTGGCGGACCTGCTGCACCTCAAACACACCTTCGGTTCGCTGGAAGCCCTGAGGGGTAAAAAGATCGCCATGAGCTGGGCCTATTCGCCCAGCTATGGCAAGCCCCTGTCCGTCCCTCAGGATATCATCGGCCTGATGACGCGCTTCGGGATGGAGGTGGTGCTGGCCCACCCTGAAGGCTACGAGCTTTTGCCCGAAGTCGTCAGCCTGGCGCGGGACAATGCCGGCCGGAGCGGCGGCAGTTTCGCAGTAACCCACTCCATGGATGATGCTTTCCGCGATGCCGACATCGTCTACCCCAAAAGCTGGGCGCCCTTCCGGGTGATGGAACAACGGACGGAATTGCTGCATCGCAGCGACAAACACGGCCTGCAGGAGCTGGAAAAGCAGTGCCTGGCCCAGAATGGCCGGTTCAAAGGCTGGGAGTGCACCGCCGAACGCATGAAGCTTACCCGGAACGGCGAAGCCCTCTACATGCACTGCCTGCCCGCCGACATCAGCGGCGTATCCTGCGAAACCGGAGAGGTGGCCGCCGCCGTTTTTGAGAAATACCGGATACAAACCTATAAGGAGGCGGGCTATAAGCCTTATATTATCGCTTCAATGATGATGAATATGGGGTTTGCGGAGGTTGCGGAGGTTTTAGAGAAGATGTGGAAGGGGGGAAGCCCCAGAAAATTGTATAATTGACATTATCACATAAGCGAAATGAGTTTTTTCGAAGACAAAACAGCCATCGTCACCGGCGCCACCAGCGGGATGGGCAGGGGCATTGCCGAGGCCCTTCATGCAGAGGGCGCCAACCTAATCCTCAGCGGCCGCGATCAGGAACGTGGGCGGCAATTGGAAAGGCGCCTGGGCAAAAATGTTTCCTTTGTCGCCGGAGACATCAAACAGCCCCAGGCCAACCAAGCCCTGGTTCAGGCAGCTACGGAGCGTTTCGGCCGACTGGATATGCTGGTGCTCTCGGCCGGGCAACTTGGCATCGGCAAACTGCATACCCTTTCTCTCGACGACTGGCACGATACCATTGCCACTAACCTCAACGCCGTGTTCTACCTGTTGAAATATGCCATCCCCGAAATGTTGAATAGTGGCCGAGGAAGTGTCGTCATCATCGGGTCGGTGGCGGCTTTCCACGCCTTCCCCAACCACCCCGCCTACGCTGCCTCCAAGGGCGCCCTGCCTGCCCTGGTGCGGCAGCTGGCGAGGGATTACGGCCCGGAGATCCGGGTCAACCTGATATCGCCGGCGCAGGTCGTCACGCCCCTGCTTCACGATTCCGTCAAGGCCTTTGACAACCCTGAGGAGATCCTGGACGAAACGGCGCAGAAACTGCCCATGAAGCGCCTCGGCCTGCCTCAGGATATAGCCCAAACCGCTCTGCACCTGCTGGGCAATCAGGCCTCCTGGATCACGGGGAGTAATTTTGTAGTGGATGGCGGGTTTCTGGCGACTTAAGGCTGGGAGCTGTTTTTTAGTTCAGATAAAAATGAAGATATATATCCGCGGCTTCTTCGAATATGGGCATGGTTGTCAGAGGGTAAACAAACTCTGTTCCTCCCTAATAAAAAATGCGCCCCAATGAACTATTTCACCCGCCTACACTGTTACTACGATTGACCAGCTAGCTGCAAAAGAAGTCTCCGGCAAAAAACCTTAAAAAACTTTTGCCAAATAGAATAAACCCTTATCTTTGCATCCGCTATTGAAAAAACGGCTCCGTAGCTTAATTGGATAGAGCACCTGACTACGGATCAGGAGGTTCCAGGTTCGAATCCTGGCGGAGTCACTACTAAAAAAAGAGAAAGATGTCTAAGGTTTGCCAATTAACTGGAAAGCGGCCGGTAGCCGGGAACACGGTTTCCCACTCTAACCGGAAGATCAAGCGCCGCTTTTTGCCCAACCTGCAGAAGAAGCGCTTCTACGTGCCGGAGAAGGATACCTGGGTCACCCTGAAAGTATCTGCATCTGCCATGCGCTCCATTGACAAGATGGGCGTTTATGAGTTCGTCAAAAAGATGGAACGCAAAGGCATCGAGACGGGCGTGGAATTTTAAAAGATCTTAAACAACCTTAAGGAAGATGGCTAAGAAGAGCAAAGGAAACCGCATTCAGATCATCCTCGAATGCACTGAACATAAAGAATCCGGCATGCCGGGGACTTCCCGTTATGTAACGCAGAAAAACCGCAAGAATACGCCGGACCGCCTCGAGCTGAAAAAATATAACCCCATTCTCAAGCGTGTAACTGTTCATCGCGAAATAAAATAAGATTGAACGCGTTATAGAGTTGCGGTGTTATCATTATTTTTGAGAGAGAATTTACTCTATAACATTTAAACTTAGTAAGATGGCTAAAGTATCAAAGAACGCAAGGGTCGCTCAACGTAGCGCCAACGCCGGGTCCGGCCGTGATCACGTGAAGGTGGTGAAGAGTATTAAGGACCCGAAGACCGGCAAGTACTCCTATAAGGAAGTGATCATCCACAAGGATAAGGTGAAGGAGTTCTTCGAAAGTAAGTAACGCAAATTACCACTACAGGATAACGGAAGGGGCTTTTCTTTCTCATGAAGGAAAGCCCTTTCTCATTGGACGGGCTATCAGGCAGTATTCTGAACAAACGATGAGCGGCCCGGCGCTATTATCCCGATAAATACGTCGCGCATCTCGGCGAAAAAAAACGAGAAATGAGCTTTTTCAACAAATTCTTCAGCAAGGAAAAAAAGGAAGACCTCGACAAGGGGTTGGAAAAAACCAAAGAAAACTTCTTTGGCAAACTAACCAAGGCCGTCGCCGGAAAAACCACCGTTGACGACGAGGTCCTCGACGAACTGGAGAACATCCTCATCACCTCCGACGTAGGACTGGACACTACGGTCAAGATCATAGAACGCATCGAAGCGCGCGTCGCCCGCGATAAATACCTGGGCACCTCGGAACTCAACGAGATCCTGCGCGACGAGATCGTCCAGTTGCTTGCTGAGAACAACACCGCCGATATTGAGGATTTTACCCTGCCTTCCTCTCAGAAACCCAACATCATCCTGGTGGTAGGCGTCAACGGCGTTGGCAAAACGACTACTATCGGTAAGCTGGCCTATCAGTACAAACAACGCGGCATGAAGGTCGTCATGGGCGCCGCCGATACCTTCCGCGCCGCCGCTGTCGACCAGCTCAAGATCTGGTCCGAACGGGTGGGTTGCGACTTCTACAGTAAGGGGATGAACACCGACCCCGCGGCCGTGGCCTACGAAACCGTACAACACGCCCTCAACAACAACTGCGATGTAGCCATCATCGATACCGCCGGCAGGCTCCACACCAAGATCAACCTCATGAAAGAGCTGAGCAAGATCAAACGCTCCGTAAGTAAAAGCCTGGAAGGGGCGCCCCACGAAGTGCTGCTTGTGCT
>CAYQKY010000142.1:10942-23313 GCA_964418125.1 uncultured Phaeodactylibacter sp. | reverse complement strand
GTGTTCAGGCACATTGCCCTTTTAGATTACGGCCCGCTGGGCCTTAGGGCAATGACTCCTGCCTCTTTCTACCAATATTGCGGCCCGCTGGGCCGTTGACAGGCCATTTAGCCCTGGATTCGCATAACAATATAACAATATACAGTCATATAAACAGTGCTTTCCTGCAGGGGCCATCAACGAACCCCGAACCAACGAACCAACGAATCAACGAATCAACGAATCAACGAACCAACGAATCAACGAACCCCTACTACGTCGTCCAGTCCGTCCACGCTTCCGGGTTCCACTTGGTGGTTGTCTTTTTCAGCTGTGTCCAGAAGGGAATGGAGGTTTTGCCGGTGATGTCGCCCACGCCGAAGCGCGATTCGTTCCAGCCGCCGAAGGGGAAGGGTTCCCGCGGCACGGGCACGCCGATGTTGACGCCCACCATGCCGGCGCTGACCTTTTCGGTGACGTACTGCGCCAGGCCGCCGTTCTCGGTGAAAACCGAAGAGGCGTTGCCGTAATTGGAGCTGTTCTCGATGCGGATGGCGTCGTCGACGTCGTCGGTTCGCAGGATGGCCAATACCGGCCCGAAGACTTCCTCCTGGGCGATGGCCATGTCCGGGGTTACAAAGTCGATGACGGTGGGGCCAACGTAAAAACCCCCTTCCTTTCCCGGCACGGTGGCGTTGCGCCCGTCGACCAGCACTTTGGCGCCGGCGGCCTCGGCCTCGGTGATATAGCGCTCGATGCGTTCTTTGGCTTCCTTGCTGATGACGGAGCCCAGGTTCTTGCCCGGAACGATCTTACGGGCCTCCTGGCAGACCTTTTCGATGATGTGGTCCGTCTTGCCCACCGCCACCATGGCGGAGGCCGCCATGCAGCGTTGCCCGGCGCAGCCCGACATGGAAGCGGCAATGTTTGCCGCCGACATTGCCGCGTTGGCATCCGGCAGTACGATGAGGTGGTTCTTGGCGCCGCCCAGGCACAGGGCCCGTTTCAGGTTGGAGGTGGCCCGTTGGTAGACGATCTTCGCCACCCGGGTGGAGCCAACGAATGCCACCGCATTGATGCCCGGATGATCGCAGATGGCCTCGACGATCTCCCTGTCTCCGTTCACGATGTTGAAAACGCCGTCCGGCAGTCCGGCCCGCTTTAGCATTTCGGCGATCTTCTGGGCGCTCAGGGGCGCCAGTTCCGAAGGTTTCAGGATCATGCAATTGCCCAGAGACAGGGCGTTGGGGATCGTCCACATCGGCACCATGAACGGGAAGTTGAAAGGCGTAATGGAGGCCACGACGCCTATGGGGATATGAGAAGTGCGGCATTCCACACCCTTGCTCACCTCCTGCACCTCATCGCTGACGATCTGAGGGAGAGAGCAGGCGAATTCCGACAACTCGATGCCCTTGAGCACTTCCGCCTCCGCCTCTTCCAGCGTCTTACCGTTCTCTGTTCGAATGAGCTCAGCCAGTTCTCCTTTCTGCTCCTCCAGTAATACCCGAAAACGAAAGAATACCTGCACCCGTTCTTTTACAGTCAGGGCAGCCCACTCCTTGTGGGCTCGTTGGGCGGCCTCCGCCGCCTGGCCCAGGGTTTTTGTATCGGATAGCGTGACAGAGGAGATGGTGCTGCCGTCCAGCGGGCTGATGACGGGCAGGGCCCGGCCGCTGTTCGGCTGGAATGTGCCGGCAATGTAATTCCGGGCTTCAGGATAGGACAGGATGGGCATGCTCATATTTAGTGGTTTTAACCTGGTAGGGAACTACTAAATATAAGGGCTTTATGCCAATGAAACAATTGGGAAAGGCAGAAAGGCCCCAAATAAGAATGAAACTTACCTGAAAAGAGATATCGAATGCGGAAATAGTAATTTCATCTTCCGGAAAAAAGATGTTCCGGGAACGGTGCCTGGCAAAAAGTTTAAACCAATTTCCCCGGAAACCGCTTCGGGTTAACCTCTCTCATAGTTCTGTACACTGCCTCGAACACATCCTCCGGGCTGGGCTTGCTGAAGTAGTCGCCGTCCGAGCCATAAGGGGGGCGGTGTTCACGTGCCGTCAAGGTAGCCGGGGCGGAATCGAGGTAGCGGTAGCCGCCCTGCTTTTCCAGCACTTCGTTCATCATGAAAGCGCTGGCGCCGCCGGGCACATCCTCGTCCATGAACAGGATGCGATTGGTCTTTTTCAGCGATTCCAGGATGCGGTGTTCCCGGTCGAATGGCAGCAGGGTCTGCACGTCGATCAGCTCGACGGAGATGCCCTGTTTTTTGAGCAGCTCGATGCCGGCCTGGGCCACGCGCACGCAGGAGCCGTAGGTCACCAGCGTGATGTCGGCGCCTTTCTGGAGCACTTCCGGAACTCCCAGGGGAACGGTGAATTCCCCGATGTTTTCCGGCATATTTTCCTTGAGGCGGTAGCCGTTGAGGCATTCGATGACCAGGGCCGGGTCGTCCGACTGCAGGAGGGTGTTGTACATGCCGGCGGCCTGCGTCATATTGCGGGGGACACAGACATAAATGCCCCGCAGGGAGTTGATGACCATGCCCAGGGGGGAGCCGGCGTGCCAGATGCCTTCCAGGCGGTGGCCGCGGGTGCGGATGATGGCCGGCGCCATCTGCTGGCCGTTGCTGCGGTAGCGCAGGGTGGCCAGGTCGTCCATCAGCGGCTGAAGGCCGTAGATGAGGTAATCGAGATACTGGATCTCGGCGATGGGCCGCAGGCCGCGCATGGCCATGCCGATGGCCTGCCCCATGATCGTGGCTTCGCGGATACCGGTGTCGAACACGCGCTCTTCCCCGTACTTTTTCTGCATGCCGGCAAAACCCTGGTTGACATCGCCGATCTTGCCTACATCTTCTCCGAAGGCGAAGAGCTCGGGATGTCTTTCCAGCGCCTTGTCAAAAAAGGCATTGATAATTTCATAGCCATTTTTGAGGTTCGGGCTTTCCGGGAAACGGGCCGGTACGGCCGGCACCCGGAGGGCCGACCTGGGGGAGTCGCTGTAGAGGTGGGTATGATAGCGCCGGCTGGCAACCTGGTATACGTTTTCGATCCAGTTGACCAGTTCCTTTTCGGCGGGCTGGCCGGCGCCCATCAGCTGGAAGTACATGCGGCGGGCGTTCTGCGCCAGCTCGCTGATGAGCGGGTTCGTAAGGGATTTCAGTTCCTTGCGGACGGCGTCCACTTCTTCATCGCCGGACGGGATGCGGGAGTAGATGTCCTGCAGGGCCTTGAGTTTTTCTTTCGTTGGGCTGTTGAATGCTTTCCATGCCCGGTCGCGGCATTGTTTGACGTAGGTTTTGGCCTCTTTGCGAATGCTGTCGATTTCTTCCTGGGAGGCGATTCCTTCCTTCACCATCCATTCCCCCATGAGGCGGATGCAGTCTTTTTCCTGTTCCCACTGCAGGCGTTCTTTGGACTTGTAGCGTTCATGGGAGCCGGAGGTGGAGTGCCCCTGGGGCTGGGTCACTTCCTGTATGTGCAACAGGGCGGGAGTGTGGGTAGCCCGTACTTTTTCTATGGCGTCGGCGTACAGTTTGACCAGGCTGGTGTAATCCCATGCCTTGGCGGTATAGACTTCAAAACCTTTCTGGCCCTCTTCTTCCACCTGCATACCGGCAAGCGCTTCAGAAATACTACCCTTGGCGGTCTGGTAATCAATAGGCACGGAGATGCCGTAGCCGTCGTCCCATACGGAAATGGCAAGCGGTACCTGCAGCACGGCGGCGGCGTTCACTGTTTCCCAGAAGATACCTTCCGAGGTGGAGGCGTCGCCGATGGTGCAGAAGCAGACCTCATTGCCGCGGTTGGAAAATTTTGTTTTTTCGGGCAGCACCTTGCTTTCCCTGTATTGTTTGGAGGCCAGGGCAAGGCCCAGTGCCCGCGCCATCTGGCCTCCGGTGCTGGAGATATCGGCGCTGATGTTGTAGGAAGAGATGTGGTTGAGCCATTCGCCGTTTTCATCAATGGTGGCGGTAGCAAAGTGGCTGTTCATCTGCCGGCCCCCGGAGAAGGGGTCATTGTCGGCATCGGCGTACAACTGGGCAAAAAAGTCTTCGACGGAAGACAGCCCCAGGGCAAAAAGAAAGGTCTGGTCGCGATAGTAACCACTGCGCCAGTCCCCCTTTTTAAAGGCTCTGGCCATGGCCACCTGAGGTACTTCTTTACCATCGCCGATGATGCCGAACTTGGCCTTGCCGGTCAATACTTCTTTTCTGGCCAGTATGCTTGCTTCCCGGCTGATGCAACAGATCTCAAAGTCGCGGAGGATAGATGCCCGGGAGAGCTCGCTATCAGTATTGACAGGCTCATTTAAGGTCAGGTTGTCTATCATAAGCTCTTCTGGTTAAATTTGGTCTTTTTTGACAGATCCGCCGGCAGTTCGCCATCAGAGAAGTAGTGCGGCTGAGCGGGCAATGGTTGTGCCCGGCGCGCTGCTTCCCGTGCAGCGGGTTTGTCAAAGAATTAATTTGGTTAGTCTGGCAGGCATTTCGCACTTTTGCGAAATAAAATTCGCCTAATGCTTTTTACGCCCTGGCGAATATACGAAAAATTTTGCAAAAACTCATGTAAAAGAAATACAATTCAGGGGCTTTAAAGGTTCATACTGAGGCTGTTGGCTTTGCCCGGCCCGGCCCGGGCCAGTGATAAATTTGACGAAGGAGTGGCCCTTTGAAAAGATCATCGTCTGCAGGGAAGGTGAGCCAAACAGGCTTTGGTTTAACATCTCATTAACCTTTTCGCAAATACAAAACTTTTTTTTTGCCCCGGAGTACAGTATTTTTGTACCTACTCATTAAAATAAAAAAAACTGTGATGAAGAAAGTACTTTCAGCTTTGGCAATGCTGCTTCTGGTAGCTGCCGTAGGATACAGCCAAAATGATGCAGCAGCTAACCAGGCTGCGGAAAACCAGGACGGGCCGGTGATGGTTTTCGAAGCCGAAACGGTCGATTACGGGGTCATCGAACAGGGATCCGATCCTTACCGGGTCTTCAAGTTCACGAATACGGGGACCGAGCCTTTGATCATCACCAGTGCTAAGGGGAGCTGCGGGTGTACCGTCCCCACCTACCCGAAAGAACCGATCGCCCCGGGTGAAACCGGAGAGATCAAGGTGCGTTATGATACTAACCGCCTTGGCAAGTTCGCCAAGCGGGTAACACTGACCACCAATGCCGGCGATGAGAAGCAGATGCTGACCATTCAGGGTGAGGTAGTAAAGAAGCCGGAAGAACCGGCCGGCCTTCCCGCCAACGAAGGCAACATGTTCAACAACAACTAATTCGAACGGATAAGACAGGAAGGCAATCGGCCTTCCCTCTTGTTGCCGAAAACGTGAAAAGGCCATGGGAATAATATCTCCCGTGGCCTTTTTGCTTCGGGCGGGCTACTTAAAAGTTACCCGTCCAAAATAAAAAAACCCTTGCTCACAAGAAGCAAGGGCCTCTAACCCAAACAAATAAACACAAAAACTACTTTTTAAGATTCTATACAAACATAGGATGTTTTCTAATAAAAGACAACTTATTCTGTATTTTTTTTGTGACACCCTTCAGTTGTTTCTTGCTGGAATAAGCTATTAAATAAACGCTTTCTGAAGAATTTAGTGTGACAAACAACCAAGATATTTTTTCATTGCTTCAAAGTCACAGTTTGTCTGAAAGTGTGAATGCTGTTTTTGGAGTTTCCATTTTTTGATATTTGTGACATGATAAAAATCGGATTGGTATGATCCTTTTGCTTTCCCCTTCCAAGACATTGGATTTCTCCGAGCCGGAACACAGCCGGTATTCCCAGCCCCGGATGCTGGAAAAGAGCGAATCGCTTATAGATATCCTCCGGGATAAAACGGAGGAAGAACTCAGGAAATTGATGAAGATCAGTGATGAACTGGCGGTAATTAACGCCGAGCGGTACCAGGATTTTGAAACGCCGTTCGGCCTCAGCAATGCCAAGCAGGCCCTTCTGGCTTTTAAAGGCGACGTCTATCAGGGCCTGAATGTGGAATCCTTCAGCCGGGAAGACCTCGAGTTTGCTCAGTCACATCTTCGCATCCTGTCTGGCCTTTATGGCCTGCTTCGGCCGCTCGACCTCATGCAGGCTTACCGCCTGGAAATGGGTACCCGCCTGCAGGTGGGGAAAGCCAAAGGGCTGTATGATTTCTG
The DNA here is from genome assembly GCA_964418125.1 of uncultured Phaeodactylibacter sp. Classification (GTDB taxonomy): domain Bacteria; phylum Bacteroidota; class Bacteroidia; order Chitinophagales; family Saprospiraceae; genus JACJXW01. The sequence goes on along the minus strand of CAYQKY010000142.1, from coordinate 17,160 downwards.
GGGGGAAGAGATCACCAGCCTGCTCAATGAAGACCTGGAATCCACCGGTGGGAAAGCTGTCGTCAACCTGGCTTCCCGGGAGTACTTCTCCGCCGTGAAACCTGCCCTTCTCAAAGGCCGCCTGTTCCATATTCATTTTAAGGAAGCGCGCAAGGGCGCCTTCAAGGTCATTGCCGTTTATGCCAAAAAGGCCCGGGGTGCAATGGCATCATACGCCATCCGCCACCGCATCGGGGAGCCGGAAGAGCTCAAGGGCTTCAATTGGGAAGGCTATACTTTTAACCAGGAGCTTTCTTCAGAGTATGAGTTTACCTTCACCCGCTAATGCCGGGGGCAGGAAATTCTATGGGGCCCTGTTCCTGAGTGGCGGCCTACCATGCCTCCGTCAGCCGCAGGTAATCCCGGACGGCCGTGCTGAAGTAACTGCGCACATCTTTGCCTTCCAGGACCGGTATCCAGGTTGAATCGGTGCGCATGGCGCTGAGCTGATGGCCCGCCTGCAGGCTTTCATAGAGCTGCATTGCCATTTCGTACTGCTTGTCGGCGCCGGCCGGTTGCAACCGGTATACGCCTTCACCGGATCCTGTTTTCCAGCGTATGGTAAGAGGCGTAGCAAATGCCGGCCCTTCGGCTTCCAGCAGGAGATAGGCTTCGTCTTCCAGCCAGTTGTTGGCAATGACAGGGACGATGGTGTGTTTCTGTTCTAGCTGGCCGAATTTGCGCAACCGGTACAACTCGATGCGGGAGCCCTTCTGTTCGGATCGTTCATAGTAGACGCTGCGTATGTTCTTGAAGTACAACAGAGAGGGAGGGGTGGTCCTGAACCTGGAACCGGACGATGAAGTAGCGGGCGGCCCGCCGGGTTTCCCACAGGAAAAGAGGGCTAACCCCAAAATGAGGAGGAGAGGATTTTTTTTCATACATTGAGTTCTTTCCAGAAAAAAGGGGAGCGATATCCCCGGACAAAAAACACATTCCAAACAACATGCCGATCGTAAAGTTTTTGGTAGCCGCCGCCTTCTCTGCCGCGTTGGCTGTACTCGCAAATACGCATCAGCCCTTCGGATCGAAGCTTCCGGCCCTCGGCCCTTTACTCAGCCCCTTCACCGGTTTCTGGCAGAACGCCGAACCGGTGGCAGGCGAGCCGGAATGGGCGCCTTCCTTCGCGGCCCTGCAGGGGCCGGTACAGGTGGCATTTGACGAGCGCATGGTGCCCCACATTTTTGCCGGGAACCTTCACGATGCTGCTTTTGTTCAGGGCTATGTGACAGCCAGGGACCGCCTGTGGCAGATGGATTTTCTCACACGGGCGGCGGCCGGGCGCATTTCGGAAGTGATCGGGGAACAGGCTTTGGAATACGACCGGGGCCAACGCAGAAAAGGGATGCTGCTGGCTGCCGAGAATGCCCTGAAGGGCTGGAGCCGGTCTCCGGATGAAATGGCCTTGCTCCAGGCTTATTCAGATGGGGTGAATGCTTACCTGGAAAGCCTGAGCCCGGCGGACTATCCGTTGGAGTTCAAGCTTATGGGCTATGCTCCCGAGCCCTGGGAGCCATTGAAGTGCGCAATCTTCTTCAAATACATGGCTGAGAGCCTCTGCTTCCGTAGCTATGATATACCGGCCAGCAACACCCTTGATCTGCTTGGCCCGGAGCTATTCGGCCAATTGTTTCCCGAATATAACCCTCGGCAGTCTCCCATTATTCCCGAAACAGTGGAGTGGGATTTCGAAAAAGTACCGCTCGAAAGAGAGGAGTTAACCTCCCCGGAAATGATGAGCGGCCCGGCCCGGCACCGTCAACTTCCCCAGGCTCCGGATGGTATCGGCAGCAACAACTGGGCAGTGGCGGGCAGCAAAACGGCAACGGGCCGCCCCATCCTTTGTAACGACCCCCACCTGGGGCTGCGCCTGCCGGCCATCTGGTATGAAGTCCAGCTGTCTATCCCCGGCCTCAATGCCTATGGCGTATCCCTGCCCGGTGTCCCGGGCATTATCATTGGCTTCAACGATCAGATAGCCTGGGGCGTCACCAATGCCGGCCATGATGTGCTCGACTTGTATGAGGTCGAATGGGCGGACGAAGAGAAGAATACCTACTATTACGGTGGCCAGCCCCGAGCGGTGAGCCATCTGGTGGAAGTGATCAACGTCCGTGGCCGGCAGGAGCCGGTGCTTGATACCGTGAAGTACACCGCCTGGGGGCCGGTGGCCTATGACGGAAAAGGGCCCCGGCAGTCCCTGGCCATGCACTGGGTGGCTCTCACCCCTCCCGAACCCAAGCCCTTTTACGAAATTGGTACTTTCCTCCGCCTGATGAAGGGCGAGAGCCTCGATGACTATGTGGATGCTCTGAAAGGCTACGAAAGCCCGGCACAAAACTTTGCCTTCGCCAGCGCCGCCGGCGATATTGCGATCACCGTCAATGGCAGCCTGCCGTTGAAAAGGGATCAGCAGGGGCGTTTCATCCAGGACGGCAGCGATCCGGAGAATGCCTGGTATGGGTTTATTCCCCGCGATCAGGCCCCGCGGGTGGCCAATCCGGAACGGGGCTTTGTCGCTTCGGCCAATCAGCGGTCCACCGGCCGGGATTATCCTTACTATTATAATGGCAAGTTCGACCATTACCGCGGGCGGTACATCAACCGCCGGCTCGAACAGATGGACAGCATCACCGTAGAGGATATGATGGCGTTGCAACTCGACAACTACAGCATCCTGGCGGAGGAAGGGGCGCCCATTCTGCTCAGGCTCCTGGATGCTACGGCCTCTGCCCGCAAAGACGATCCTGAGATAGAGGCGCTGCGCGGTTGGGATTTCCGCTTTGAGAAGGAAGCCCAGGCTCCGGTGCTCTTCAGCCGCTGGATCGAAGAAACCCACCGCCTGGCCTTTGACGAAATTTATACCCTCAGGGATTCGATGGAGCTGATGGCGCCCGAAAACTGGCTTCTGCTCAACCTGTTGCGCTCCGAACCCGGACACCCCATCTTCGACATAAAGGACACGGAAGATATAGAGGCCGCCTCTGATGTGGTGGTACAGGCCCTGGAGAATGCCCTGGAGGAAGATTTGCTGGAAAACTGGAGCATTTATAAAAATACCCACATTGACCACCTGGCTAGGCTCGCCCCGTTTTCCATTGGATTTATCGATGTCGGTGGTTTCGGGGAGGCGCCCAATGCCATAAAAGAGGATCATGGCCCTTCCTGGCGGATGGTGGTGGCCCTGGGGGAGCCGGTGGAAGCCTATGGCGTTTATCCCGGCGGGCAGTCGGGCAACCCGGGCAGCCCCTATTACCAGAGTATGGTGCAACAGTGGGCGAAGGGAGAGTACAACCCACTTTTCCTGATGAAAGGGCCGGAAGACAGGCGGCTGCCGGTCCGGTTCATGGCGGTTTTTGAGAACGGAAAGCAGGATTAAATTGCACAGAATAATTCAGAAAAAAACAAGCGGACCATTCATGAAAACAGCCCTTTATATTTTATCCCTGATCCTTCTCGGAGGCGCCCTTCAGCTATTCCTTCCCTGGTGGTCTTTGGCGGTTGCCGCGTTCCTGCTTGCTCTTTGGTTTCCTTTCTCGCCCCGGGAAGCCTTTCTTGCCGCTTTTTTGGGCGCCGCCCTGCTGTGGGGGGGATATGCCGGTTACCTCAATATGCTGAATGACGGCATCCTGGCAGGTAAAATGGGTGAGCTTTTTGGAGTGTCGGGAGCCTGGACAATGGTGTTGACGGCCGGCCTTTTCGGCGGCCTTTTCGGCGGGCTGGGCGCCTGGACGGCCAGCCTGGCGAGACAGGCCTTCGTTTCGTCGGATAAAATTGGAGCCGAAGGGTGATGCATTTATCTTAAAAGCTGTTTGAATTTAGAGCCGGGGCTCAGTTTTGTCGCAGGGCTCATGCATAAAAAATACCTTTTCATGTCTGACTATGAATATCAGGCGGCCCGCCGCCGCATACGCCAGAAAAAGAATTATTTCCGAAGGATAGCTTTCTATGGCGTGTTGACTGCCTTGCTGGCAGCGATCAACCTGATCACTTCTCCCGGTACGTTGTGGTTTCCCTGGGCGATCCTGGGTTTTGGTATTGACCTGATAGTCAAATACTTTCAGGTATTTGGCTTCCCGGGGGGCGCCGGGAGCGATGATTGGGAAACCCGGGAGATAGAAAAGGAGATCCGCCGGCTGGAATCCGGCCGGGACGAAGAAGATGGGCTCGAACTCCGGGAACTGGAAAAACCCGAACGCCGTAAAAACTGGGACGATGACGAGCTGGTTTAGAGAGCTTGTCCTGTCATCCCAGCCCTTCCAGTTCTCCTCCTTTGGCAAACAGGCTGTCCACCCTTTCCTTGACCTTTTTATCCTCGATCAGTGGCGGTGCATGGTGGGGCTTGATGCGGGCGTCGATAATGATGGGCCCGTGGCACCCCCAGTGTTTGTGCTCGGTGAAGGCCTTTACCCCGTGAATGTCATGGGAAGGGTTGGCGCGGGTAAAGGTTACCCAAAGAAAATTGTTGAGCGTTGCGCTGAGGAAGCTGCTGTCGTCGCAGAGGACGATCAAGGGGATGCCCTCCATAGGGAAGCGCTCCAGGTCTTTAGCGAGCAGCTCTCCGTCTTTGTAGGAACCTTCATCGGTAAAGGCCGGCCCTTCGATGGCCAGGATGCCCGGGCGGGCGAACCGTGGGTTGTGATACCCTTCCGGAAGGCCGAAACCGGAGGGAAGCTCGGTGGAGAGGCTTCGCTTTTTGTCTCCGCAACAGGCAATCACCACTTTGGACCCCGCATTCCACCCGGTGCCGGAATAGTCGAGGGTATCGATTGTGGTTTTGGTTTGAAAGTGTAGGTCGCGCGTCCAGTCAACCCGTTCCAGCACATGGCTGAAGAAGCCGGTAATATCATGCGTATTCAACCCCGGCCTGTCGCCCTGAGCGGCGATGAAGAGGAACTTGGCCAGAGAGGTCTGCCCCGAACCAAGGATACGGTTGGCCTGGGTGAGGATCTCCTCCGGCTTGCGCTCCCGGAAGGGCATGTAGCGTTCGCTGCCGATGGCCAGCAGTAGGGGGTGCACGCCGGCTGCATCCACCGCATTGATCTCAACGATCCCGGGAAACTCCTGCGGAGTGAGCAGCTTGACCAGTTCGTGGATGAGGTAGCCAAAGCTCGAATCCTCCTGGGGCGGGCGGCCCACTACGGTGAAGTGCCAGACGGCATTCTTCCGGTAGTATACATTTTCCACCTCCATAACGGGGAAGTCATGCTGCAGGCTGTAGTAGCCCAGGTGGTCGCCGAATGGCCCTTCGGGTTTTTTCTCTCCCTTGCGGATGATGCCGGTGATCACAAAATCGGCATCGGCGGACAGGAGGCGCCCCTCGTGCCACAGATAGCGGAAGCGCCGCCCGCCCATCATGCCGGCAAAGGTGAGCTCGGAGAGGCCCTCCGGCAGGGGCATGATGGCGGCGAAAGCGTGGGCCGGCGGCCCGCCGACAAAGATAGAAGCCCGGAACGGCTCATCACTTTGGTTGTAGGCCGTGTGGTGTACGCCGATGCCCCGGTGGATCTGATAGTGCATGCCCACTTCCTTGTCCTGCACATATTCGTTGCCGGAGAGCTGAATGCGGTACATGCCCAGGTTGGATTGCATGATGTTGCGGCTGCCGGGCGGAAGGGTCAGCACCTGGGGGAGGGTGACGAAAGCGCCGCCGTCCAAAGGCCAGGACTTGACCTGCGGCAGCTGGCTCACCGTCGTCCTGCCGTGCAGGATAGGAGCGCCGAACCGCTTGCGCATGGGCAGGGCGGAAAGGGCGGTGAACGGGGCCGAGGTATACCGGAACGGGTTTTTGAAAAAATTGGCCGGATCGGCTTTCAGCTCGATCACTTTCTGCACTTTCCCGATGGTGTGCCGGAAGAGAAATTCCGTCCGCTCAAAAGTACCGTAAATATTGGAAAGGGCAGGGAAGGGGCTGCCCTTGACCCGCTCGAAGAACAGGGCGGGCCCCTGCGCCTCATAGACGCGCCGGTGTATCTCCGCCATTTCGAGATCGGGGTCCACTTCCATTTTTATTCTTGCCAGTTTGCCGTTCAGCTCCAGGTCGCGGACGGCGTCTATCATGCTGCGGTAGGACATGGTGTTATTTATTCGGTGTTCGGTGTTGGTTGTTCGCTGTTCGCCGAACCTGCGAACACCGGAAAAACCAAACCCTTTTAACAAAAAGATAAACACCAAAAAAT
>CAYQKY010000142.1:0-10932 GCA_964418125.1 uncultured Phaeodactylibacter sp. | reverse complement strand
GTCGGGGTTATATAATGCTGCGGTGGTACTTGTTGTTTTTTTTTGGGGTTTGGGTGTTGTGTGGTCGTTTTTCGCCCAACCTGCTAACTGCGAACAACCAACACCGTTTACCAACAAAGATAACCACCTAAAGTTGGTAAGAAAAGTGTCAGGAATTACCGGAGGAAAAATCCATGGCGAAACGGGTCTTCCGGATCGATGAAAAACTCCTGCTGCCCGGTGATGAAAGCTGTGCCTTCCACGCAGGGAACTACCGCCCGGTAAGGGCCATATTCCTCTTCCCGGACAATTGAACCCTTAAATACACTGCCGGTAATGCTTTCCACCGTCATCACCTCCCCAATGGCGATCTCTCCGCGGGCGTAGTGAATGGGCAGGCGCCCGGAAACTCCCGATCCGGTCGGGCAGCGGTCGACTTCCCCTTCGGCGAAGACGCAAACGTTTCTGCTGTCAACGCCTTCGCTTACCGGCCCGCCGATGAAGATGGCGCCGTACAGGAAGCTCAGGTCCTGCTCGAAGGGGTGCTCCACCGGCCGGGGCGAGGCCATCACCGCCCGTTTGATTTGCATGCCGGCCTGAATGATGCGGCCGTAGTTGGCGGGAGTGAGGCTCAGCCCGATCTGTCCGGCGTTCACGTATGCGTAGAAGGCGCCGCCGTAAGCCAGGTCGTAAACGATGCGGCCCAGGCCGGGAACGTCCACTTCCAGTCCCAGCCCAACGACAAATGAAGGAACTCCGAGGAAATAAGCTCCCCGGATCTTTCCCTCTTTCACTTTCACGAAAGCCTGCAGCCGCCCGCAGGGCGCATCGATCACCACCGGCGTTTCCGGCTCCTGCCGTTCCACCCACCCCATCTGTACCGCCAGGATGGCAATGGCGATGGTGGCGTGGCCGCACATGGTGCTGTAGCCTTCGTTGTGCAGGAAGAGGATGCCGAAGTCGGCCCCTTCATCGTTGGGCGGCAGCAGGAGGCAGCCGTACATATCGGCATGGCCGCGGGGTTCGTGCATCAGGGCGCGCCGCAGGTGGTCGTGGTGCTCACGCACGTAGCGGCGGTATTCCAGCACATTGCTGCCCTGCAGGGGCGGGAAGCCGTCGAGGATCACCCGCAGGGGCTCGCCCCCGGTGTGCATGTCGATGGTGCGGATGCGATGCCAGTGGGCGGGAGGGGTGATGGTGGTTTGTTGTAGAATGCGTTGGTAGGTGAGAGGCATTTTTTGGGTTAAAGATAAGGGGATTTTATGGGCGGTGGACGGTGGGATGGTAGGACGTTAGGGCGGGACATACAACAGGAAGGGGCTAATTTATTGAGAAGTTACCGTGCCTGCATAAACGTCCTTCAAGCTCAACATTTTTTCACCAACCTTAAAACCATCCTCCAGTTTATCGTAGGCGGTTTCCAGCCATTTATCCGGGCCTTCCAGGCGCTCCATGACAGTGATGCGGGGCCGCTCGCTGTCGATGTACAGAATCTGCTGCAGAGAGGGTATCTGTTTGTAGCAGGGCAGTTTTTCTCCCCAGTCTCGTACGCGGGTGCTGGGGGAAAGGACTTCGAAGAGGACTATGGGAGTTAGTTCGGCGTTCATGCCTGGGCGGTATTCGTGAAATTTGGCGGGTAGTTGAATGACGGAGCCATCCGGATTGAAGATGGCGTTATTGCATCCAGGAATACAGACTGGGCGGTTGCTGTTGCCGAACCGTACTTCCTGCCCCTGGAAAATGGTTTGTAACAGGAACATGAGTTTATTGGTAATATCTGAGTGAACGTCAGATTCATAGCTCATGGCCGCAATGATTTCATTATTATAAAAATCCACCCGGTACTCTGCCTCCTCGAGCAGGGCCCAGTATTCCTCCTCCGTTCCTGGAAACCGGACGGGTTGCCCGCCGCCGAGTTCATGCAGCTCCTCGTTGGTCCGTGGAAATCTGGTTGTCGTTGCCATGGATCGCGTTTTCTGATTACCTGTTCAATATACAAATTTTTTGGAGGGCAGGTTGCGCGCCGCCCCGGCGTTACCTCTTTACGACCCTGAACACCTTCCTGCCTTTTACTGGCCTGGCCTCCACAAAGTAGATGCCCGGGCGCCAGGCGGAAACGTCCAGCGTCGTGGCGCCGGAGAGTTGTTCCTGCAGCAGGGCCTGCCCGACGGCATTGTAGAGGGTAACCTGCAACGGCGCGGCGCCGGGCTCCAGGTGGATCAGGCCCGCCGTGGGGTTGGGGTAGAGCTGCAGGACAGGCTCCGCCTCTGCCGCTTCTTCCAGAGCGGATATTTCCCCCAGCGTAAACCGGCTGAAGAAGCGCCAGATCTCCACGCTGGCGTTGATGTCCTGGTTGGTGGAGCCGATGTTGAGGATGCTGCCCGGCCAGGTGTGCCCGCCGCCGTTGACGCGGAGCAGGGATACCTGATGGCCGTCGTCACAACCGTTGTAATCGAAGCGGGTGATGGTGGAGCCGTCCAGAGGGGCGGTATCGGGCAGGTTTTCAGATACCGGGTTTGGGCTGCAGCCGTTGCCGGCAGCCCAGAAACGGACTACAGAGTCGATGGGCAAACTGATGTCGGCCTCTCCTTCATAGGGCACCACATCGTCTGCTGTCCCGTGGATCTCCATTACCGGGACCGCCCTGCCGGGGTTGCAGTTGCCGAAATATTCCGGCGCCATGCTGCCCGTTACGGAAGCGATGGCGGCGATCCGGGTGTTGAGCTCGCAGGCCAGCCGGTAGCTCATAAAGCCCCCGTTGGACATGCCGCAGGAGTACACCCGCTGAGGGTCGATGTTGTAATTGGCCGATAATTCATCGGCCAGGGCGTTGATAAAGCCAACGTCGTCGGCCGTGCTGCCGAAACTCCAGCCGACGTTCCAGGCGTTGCTCCTGCCGTTGGGATAACAGACGTAGAACCCGGCGGTGTCGGCCACCGCATTCATCCCGGAATAAAATTCCTGCTGGGCGGCGTTGGAGCCGAAGCCGTGCAGGTTGAACACCAGGGGAAGGGCTTCGCCCGTCATATCGGCAGGAGGAAGATACAGGCGGTAGTTTCTCTCCAGCCCGTCGTGGGTAATGGCGCCGGTGATGACTTCCTGGGCCGGAAGGAAACAGGGGAAAGCAGAGAGGGCGATAATGGTGTAAAAGTATTTCATAAATTCAGGTTTAGCGGAAGCGGGGCCTGGGAAAGGCCGTTATAAATGTAATTATTACTTTTATGACGATTACATTTATAACGATTATAAAAATAACAATTATAAAAATAACGAATAATTTTGAGTTGCCCCTTCTTTCGGAGATATTTCCAGAAGTTGGGGGCCTTATAATAATCCTGTTCCAATCGTATTGCTTATGAAAGCAGCCAGCATCAGGGAATTGAAAGAAGCGATGAAAAGCCTCACGGCCGGGGAGCTGATGGAGCTGTGCCTTCGGCTGGCCAAATTCAAAAAGGAGAACAAGGAGTTACTGACTTATCTTTTGCTGGAGCTTCCCGATGAAGCACAGTATGTGGAAAGCGTTAAAGCGGAGCTGTCGGCCCAGTTCGGGCAGGTCAATACCAGCAGTTATTATTACATGAAAAAGAGCGTGCGGAAGATCCTGCGGGCCACCAAAAAATACATTCGTTATTCCGGGAAAAAAGAAACCGAGGTAGAATTGCTGCTTCATTTTTGCTTTTTGTTGAAGGCCCTGAGCCCTTCCGTATTCCGGAACACGGTGCTCCGCAACCTCTATGAGCGGCAGCTTGGCCACATTCGGAAAGTGCTGGCCACCCTGCATGAGGACCTGCAGTACGATTATGGGCTGGAGATGAACCGGCTTGGGCTATGACTGCCCGTGCCTATTCTTTTTCCTGTATGGTTTTAAGGTAGGCCACCAGCTTCCGGATCTTTTCCTCCGCTTTCTCTGAAGGCCCTTCCTGCCGGAAGGCGTCCCCCCATACCGGCATTTCGCTGTTGCCGTGAACGCGCACTTCCTTCCGGCCATCTATGACCTGCTGGATCTCTTTTTCGGGGAAAGCGCCGTCCCTTCTCAGGGCGATGCGGGTCAGGTCGGCCGGCGGCAGGACCAGGTACTGAGCGACGGGGCCATTGCCTTTTCCCGCCTCGCCGTGGCACGACTGACAATAGGTTTGATAGAGGCTTTCGCCGGCAGCGGCGTCTTGTGGGAGGCCCTGTCCGGCTAAAACGAAGGTGTGGATAAGGAATAAGGCGGTTATAACAGTTTTGGTTTTATTCATCGCATTTAACGCTGTTGCTTATGGCCATAAAGTTAATGATTCCGGATATTTTGTATGAGGGGGTATATTGGAAATTCACAGTTAGTGATTTTTGTCATTTCCCTTTTATACGGGATTTTGGTAATTGCCGGTGTCTTCAACATTTCCCGGAGCAGCAAGTGAAAAGCATAAGCCCCTGATCCTTCCTGCTTTCAAAACATCAACGATAAACCGGCAGTGTTCACCTGTTGAAGCGTGGTAACCCGCCGCCCTGTTTTACTAACCTTTTCTCTTCCCGGCTACTACTGGCCTCGCTGTAATTTTCTTTAACCTCAAAATTCTGTAGTCATGAAAAGGTTATACGCCGGCGCTGCGGCCCTGCTTTTCCTGCTGGCAGGGTTCAGCCTCAACGCACAGGTCACGTTAAGCCATCAGCACGTCCCCCAGCCGGGGGATATTTTTGTCAACACCCTGAGTTCTCCGGACGGTGTTTTGCCCGGGCCCTCGGGGCCGAACCTGTTTTGGGATTTTTCCGGGCTGGACTCGGTGGAGGCTGACACCATGTTCTACATAGAACCGGAGGAAGCCGCCTATTCCGAGGTTTTTCCCGGCGCTACAATTGCTTTTCAAGAAGAAGAAGGGACGTTCTTTCTTCAGGCGACGGAAACCGAGTACCTGACCCTGGGAGGAGTGGGCGACCTGTTTGGAACCGGCAACCCGATACCGCTTCATTACGAGCCTCCGTTAAAGCAAATGGTTTTTCCGGCAACCTATGGAACCACCTTTTCGGCAGCGTCCTTCATTGAACTGTCGTTTGGAGCAGGCGCCGATTCAAGCCGGCTCAAGATCGTTACAGAGAGCAGCAACGAGATCGACAGTTACGGCACAGTGTCCACACCGGCCGGCTCCTACGAAGCGCTGAGGAGGCATTCCATCATCACAGGCCGGGATTCCTTCTGGATCAAGGCCGGGGGCAACTGGATGCTGGTTAATGCTGGGGAAGAAACGGAACATTCCTACCAGTGGCTTTCTCCGGAAGGTAAGGGCCCGGTAGTTACCATCGATACGGATGATTCGGGAAACCTCATCTCTGTAGGTTACCTCTATGCCCTTCATTCGGCGGAAAGCGCTCCTGTCGCCGGTTTTTCCTTCACCGATCTGGGGGATGGACAGATTCAGTTTTCGGATAACTCGCAGAATGAACCCGTTTTCTGGTTCTGGGATTTTGGCGACGGCGCCACCGGCACTGAGCAGAACCCTATGCACACTTACACAGCAAGCAGAGCCTATAGCGTATGCCTTACGGCGGGCAATGATGCCGGTACGGATACGGACTGCCAAATGGTGGACGTTGTCCTTAGTTCGGCCTATAGCCTTAGAAGTGGCGATGACCTTCTGGTTTTTCCCAATCCTGCCGGCAATCAGGTGCGGTTCAGGCTGAGGAATGGCGGAGGGGAGAGGTTTATCCTCGTTATTTCCAATGAATCAGGCCAGGTCTTGTACCGTCAAAACTTCATCGGAGATACCCTGATCAATACCGGCCAGTGGCCGGAAGGCGCATACCTATATCAATTACATGCGCCGGGCGGCGAGGTGGTTGCCGGGGGTAAGCTCCTGCTGGCCCGATAGGCGGCGCCAGGGTTTACCTCAATACCGCAACCTCTCCCGAAAAAACCTCGACGATCTCCCCTATGAATTCGATCTCTGCTACCCAGAGATAGTTTCCTTCCGGTACGGGCCTGCTCCGATACTGCCCGTCCCAACCCGTTTGGGGCTGATTGAGGGCGGATCCGGGAGATTGGAAGACGAGCCCCCCCCAGCGGTCGTAGACCGACAGGGAACGAATGATGCCAAAATCGGGGCTCTGCAGGTAGAAATAATCGTTTCGGCCATCCCGGTTGGGGGAGAAGGCGTTGGGCGCGTAGATGCGGCGCGATTTGTCCACCAGGAAGGTAAAGAAGAGCGTATCGGCGCACAGCTCATTGGAGGCGCGGAAAGTGTAGCGGGTATCGTCCAGCGGTTTAGCCGTTGGCGAAGAGCAGTCCAGGCAGGACAGAGAGTTGCCCGGAGGATCTTCCCATTCCAACACCTGGGTGTTGCCCAGGTTGGTGAGGGTGGGGTAGAGGGTGAATTCCTCGCCCAGGTGGATCTCGATGGTATCCTGTGGGAATTCGGCTTCGATGAGCGGCCCGCCGATAACATCGAAGAAGACCAGGGACGGTTCGCAACCGTTGAAGACGGACAATTGATAGCGCCCGGAGCGGGTGACGGGCAGCCGGGCGCCGGTGGAGCCGTCTTCCCACAGGAAGGAAGTGCCGTAGGGTCTGCCGTCCAGCAGCAGGGCCTCGTTCGGGCAAAGGACGCGCTCCAGGTAAGTGCTGTCGGAGTCTACGCCGAATAAGTGCAGGGCGGTGCTGTCGTTCCCGACGGTGTCGGCGTTGAACGACAGTCGGGTAGGGCCAAGTGCCGGCGGCAGGCCGCTGAGGATGGCCCGGTGGCGGTAAGTTCCGGCCGGCACATTTCCCACTTCCACCACTACATCGATGGAGTCGATGCCCGGCGGCAGCCGCATATCCCGTATGCTGAGTATTTCCGGCGCCGGGCCCGGCTGCAGGGCGCCACCGAACGGGTTCCGTTCCAGGCGGACAACAGTGAAGCCTGCCGACAGGGTGTCGGTAAGCGCTACGCCGCTGCGGGGCAGGCCCGAATCATTGTCGATGATATACCGGAAGGTGACTTCCTGGCAGGGGAAGGCCTCAGGGGGCAGTATCTTCTGGCCCAGGGCGATGGTGAACGGGCAGGACGCAACGGCCACGTCGTAGGTGACCGAAAGGGCCTGGCAGCCACTGAAGGCCTGAAGGGTATAGGTGCCCGGCTGGGAGACGGAGATCTCGGTACTGGTGGAGCCGTTGCTCCACAGGACGTCGCTGCCGTAGGCGCTGGCGTCGAGCGTGAGGCTGGAGCCCAGGCAGAGGAAGTTGCTGAAACGGAGGCTGTCCTCTTCGAAGCGGTTCACCAGTATGGCTGTGCTGTCGCCCGGGACTGCGGTGGCCGGGTTATCAGAGACGCGGATGCTTCCCATGCCTGCCGGCAGGCCGCTCAATACCGCCTGGCTGCGGTAATTACCCCCCGGGACGTCTCCTGCCTCTACCCGGATGACCAGGCTGTCCACCCGGGGGGGAATGGACAGGCCTCCGATCCTGGCCCGGTTGGAAGGCCCTCCTGTCTCGAGGGTTCCACCAAAGGGGTTGCGGGCAATGCCGGCCACCTCGAAACCTTCCGGCAGCAGGTGTTCAAACGTGACGCCGCTCTGTACCTGGCCGGATCCGTTGCCTATTATATAGGTGTAACTGGCCTCGCTGCAGGGAAAAGTAGCGGCCGGCCGTACGGAAGCCTGTAAGGCCACGGTGTACGGGCAGGCGGCCACATCTGTGGCCGGATAGGGCGACCCGGTATAGGTTCGCGTTTGTTGCCCGGTACTCTGGTCGATCCGGAACCAGGCGCTGGTAACCCCGAAGACGGAACTTCCGTAGGCAATGAGGCCTGCATAGGGGGTGAAAAACAACCCCATAGCTTCATCGCCCTCCTGGAAAGCAGAAAATATCATGGTACTGCCGCTGTCGAAATTGATGCTTACGATGCTTCGGCTGATCTCGTCATACCCGTACAGCCGGTTGTTGGAAGGGTTAAAGGCAATATCGGTGATCCTGCGGGAAGCGGGAAGCGGAACGGTGGTGGTGGTGGTGAAGCCCGGGCTTTCCAGGTCGATCTTTACCAGGAACTGGACGCCAGGGCCCAGGGCGATAGCTGCGAAGTAACGGCCATCCGGGGTGATTGCTCCGCCGATTACCGATAGGCCGCCGTCGATATCCAAAAGCCCCTGATCCTCAATCGTCCCTTCTGCGTCAATGCGGTAAAGGCGGTGGCTGGTTTTGCCAATGGCATAGAGCAGGCGGTCCGTGCTCCTGAAGCCCAGCGCCTCAACCTCCAGTCCCAGTCCGGGGTTGATGAGGGTGAACCCGATGCTGCTGTTGCCGGGGTCGATGGCCATTTCCGCCAGCTCGCCTGTTTCTGCCTGTATGACAAAGGCCTGCCCTTCACAGATAAATGGTACCTGGCCTGCGGCGGTGAAGGGCAACAGGTAAATCAGCAGGTGGAAAATGAGGCGGCCTGTTCTTGCCATGTCGTGTGATCGGTTGTCGGTCTAAAGATAGTGTATCGGTGTATTAGTTAGTGTATCCTGCCCTCTGAAACACTGCTCCCAGTTACACAAACCCTACTCCTCCAAAAACGCCAGTTTGGCATTCCTGTACCTATCCTCTTTCAGCATTTCCCGCATGCCTTTAATGGTGTTGACCGGGCCATTGTCTACGGCCAGGTTGATGAGCCAGGCAGGCAGGGCGCCGCCGGGGTCGGAATGGAGGCGGTAGTTCATTTTCACTTTATTGTCAGACAGGGGAATGAATTCGTATTGGATGTCCAGTTTTTCGATACGCACAAAGCCATCCTTTTCCGGAAGGTAGGTAGGAACGCATCGGACGTCAATGAAAACGTGTTTGGTTTTGGAATCCTGCCGGATTTTGCTCCTGGCGATAAAATCGCGGTCGCTCAGGGGCCAGGGGAAGTCGATACCGCAGTAGTAAACGCCGGAGGTACTGGTGCCCGGCTCCAGGCGTTCGGCCGTGCTGCATTTGTAGATCCACTTCGAATAGGCCGGCACGTCTTTCAGCACGGCAATAACGGAAGAAAGGGAGGCGTCGAATGTGGTTTCTATCTTGACCTCTTTTATGTTGGAATTTTCCGCGTCGCGCAGGTAAACCTTCAGCCCGTCGGCCTGTTTTTTGAGCTTCCATTCCCCGGTTTGAGCGGAAAGCGGGGCGTATGCCAGCAATAAAATTTTGATAATCAAGGCATTGAAGCCTGGTTTTGTTTTCATTTCAGTGAGATTTTATCCAGAAATTCCATAATTTAACGCCTCAGAATTAGGCTGGTTCCCAGACATTACTAATTTTGCGTAGCAAAACCAGCCTTCGGCTCTATTCAACCCGGCTCCCAACGC
Source organism: uncultured Phaeodactylibacter sp. (assembly GCA_964418125.1). Classification (GTDB taxonomy): domain Bacteria; phylum Bacteroidota; class Bacteroidia; order Chitinophagales; family Saprospiraceae; genus JACJXW01. The sequence continues at coordinate 1,674 of CAYQKY010000142.1, read as the reverse complement.
TGCCCTGAACGTAATTTGAGTTGCAAATCTAATTAACAGATTAGCCGATTTTATCCTATGCGCCAGTATTTGGACCTTCTACAGCATATTAAGGACAATGGCGTCCGTAAAAATGACCGTACCGGTACGGGCACCATCAGTGTATTTGGCTACCAGATGCGCATAGGCCTGCAGGAGGGTTTTCCCCTGCTCACTACAAAGAAAGTATACATCAGGTCGGTCATTCACGAATTGCTCTGGTTCCTGAAGGGCGACACAAACATACGGTATCTCGTGCAGAACGGGGTCAACATCTGGAATGAATGGCCCTATCAGAACTGGCTGAGGGAAACCGGCCAGGAAGGCAAGTACCCGAAGTACAGCGCAGAATGGAAGGACAGGATGCAGGATTTCATCGGGCAAATAAAGGAGGATGAGGCTTTTGCGCGCCGGTGGGGAGAACTCGGCCCGGTTTACGGCCGGCAGTGGCGCGACTTTGAGGGAACCGACCAGATGGCGGAGGTGGTGGAAGCCATCCGGCACAACCCCGATTCCCGCCGCCATATCGTTTCGGCCTGGAACCCCAAAGACATACCGGGCATGGTGAAGTCGGGCCTGCCGCCCTGCCATACCCTGTTCCAGTTCTACGTTGCCGAAGGGCGCCTTTCCTGCCAGCTGTATCAGCGTTCGGCCGACGTATTCCTTGGCGTGCCCTTCAACATCGCTTCCTACTCCCTGCTGACTATGATGGTGGCCCAGGCCTGTGGCCTGCAACCAGGGGATTTCGTCCATACCTTCGGCGATGTGCACCTCTACCTGAACCATCTTGAACAGGCCAACCTGCAGCTGAGCCGGGAACCCCGGCCGCTGCCCAAAATGAAGATAAATCCGGAGGTGAAGGATCTTTTTGAATTTAAGTTCGAGGATTTTGAATTACAGGATTACGGACCGCACCCGCCGATCCGGGCCCAGGTAGCGGTGTAGGGGGGAGGGAATGAAGGAATGAAGGAATGAGGGCGGCCTGGCTGTGGTTCAGATATTTATGGTTGCCTGCTCACATATCGTAAAATTTATATCTGTTCATGAGTTGCCGGATGAAATTATTCGCGGGCAAAGTAATTCGAAGTAGTATTATAATCTTTGTGGCGGAGTTCCGAAAAAACCCTCCTTATTTAGATGCAATCTAAATAATTGCGGGTTTTTAACTTTTGTTGTTAAAAAATTAACGCGAAAGTTATCTTTGCGCTGACATAAAAATGACACTCAAGTATTGACGAAATTATATATTAAATAGCACCACGAGATGACATATAAGCAGTTGATTAGCCGATTTTTGCTCCTTCTCGTCGTGGCGCTGTTCTCTTTCCCCGCCTTCACCCAGGAGGCCGAGGGAGGTGAACAACCTGCCGCCGAAGCCTCTGCTCCCGCCGGAGAGGCCAACATTGAAGAAGGAAAGACGCTTTTCCGCAACTACTGTGCAACCTGCCACAATAAAAACATGAAGGATGACCTGACCGGCCCGGCCCTGGGAGGGACGCAGGAACGCTGGTCAGCCTATCCCCGCGAGGACCTTTACCGCTGGATCCGCAATTCTCAGGCCATGATCAACGAGGGACACCCCCGCGCCGTTGAGCTGTGGAACGAGTGGAAGCCCACGGTGATGAACAACTTCAACCTCACCGACCAGGAGATCGA
>CAYQKY010000141.1:0-23587 GCA_964418125.1 uncultured Phaeodactylibacter sp. | reverse complement strand
CTGATGGGTGAAAGTAAAGCGGATGTCTTCGGTTCGTATACCCCTGAATTTGGAGAACCCCAGGTAATTGTAATTCATTCCGACATTGACTTTTCCTTTACCTAATGTCCTTCCCTTTTCTGCGAAAATGGGCCCCAGGCTTTCCGTGATACTGACCGGTTGGCCCGTCGAGAAGTCGAAACTTACCCCTACCGAAGTTGAACTGAGGGGGAAAGAGGATACGTTGCTGGCGATCAGGTTGTTGAGGGCCGGGACGAGAACGTTGTTTGCAGCCTCAGCCGCCGGCCGGTAATGGTTGCCGTGGTTGGCTCCTTCCGGGGCCCCCGGGGAGGTGACCGGCTCCGGTGTCAGTGCCCCTTTTTCTCCAAGTATGGCGTTGAAGACATTTTCGAATACCCGGTCAAGTTGGGCATTGAGTTTCGGGGTGGAAAAGAGAACAGCCAGGATACAGATGATGAAAACTCTGAGTAGTAATTTTGTTTTCATTGTGATTTTGTTTTTCTGGAAATAATATGGATTAAAGGATTAATGCATCTTTCCTGCGCCGGGTAAAGTCCGGAAAACAGGGCTTGTGGCCCATCAATAGAACCGGGCGGCCGTGATCCTCCAGCCGCCATTGATGAATTCCAGCTCCCAGTCTCTTGAGAAATCTCTTTTCTCCGTTTTTTTGTACGTCCGGTTGAAATAAGACATGGACACCTGAAAGGAAACCAGGGCGGTGCCCCTTTCCGGAGAGATCTGCTTGTTTCGCTCATTAATATTGACGGAAACATCCCTGACCGTTCTAAAGAATTCTGCCCATCCGCTTTCATTTTCCCTGAGGGCTCCCAGAGTATTCAGGTCTCCTTCTTCAAGGCCTCGTTCGAACCGGACGATCAGGCTTCGGATTGCTTCTTCCGCTGCCCTCATTTTTTTTTCTTCGTTATTTTTCTGGCTTCTTTCATTCAACATTAGTGCAATCTCTTCACTGGCCTGAACATATAATTCTCTTGCTTCCCGGAAGGACTCCATAGCGGATCCGTATTCACCATTGCGAAGGGAGTTTTCAGCGTCAGCTTCCCTTCCGGAGGCTTTTTTATACACAGGATTCGCTGCTTTTTCTGAAAAGCTGCCGGCCACCATTCTCTTCACCTCTTCCATATCAGTCCTAGCCTCTTCGGTTTTTCTGCGGAGTTCGTTTGTCGCTTCCATCTCCCGGGCTGTCTTTTCCGCTTCTGTTATTTTGGACTGAGCCAGGGTTCTCGCCGTTTCTCCGGCTTTTCGGTAACCGTCTTTAGCCTCTACATAGGCCTTCTGTGCATCCTGGTACCCGCCCCTGGTGCCCGCCTGAACATAGCGGTCGCCGGCTCGCTCTCTTTCCAGGGCATTTTCGTACAGTTGGGGCGCCAGATTTTCGGAGTCAACCTGCCTTGCCGCTGTTTTTTCCCTGAGCATTTCCTGCCTGTACGACTCTACCTGTCTTCTCATGGAGCTCAGGTCTGTCTTCGCTGCCATATTCTTGGCCTGAGCCTCGTCCCGTGACTCTTTAAAGGAACCGCCGGCTTTATCATAGAGGGATTTCGCCCGGGCGTAATCACCGGCCGACAGGGCGATTTCAGCTTGTTCTTCTTCCTGTGCTCCGGCTTTGAATAATTCACTGGCCAGGGTCGGAGCCCTGGCATCGATGGCCTGTGCTTTCATGCTGCGCATTTCCGATTCGGCGGAGAGGGCGGCCTGTTTCTGCCGGTTTTCGTTATCCTCAGGCGGTGAAGTGTTCGGGTATTCCAACGCTTCCGCGGCGGCTATCCCAAAAAATTCGGCGGCTGATTCGAAGGAGAGCTTTGCGGCGGTATATTTGCCTTCTTCATACTCCTGCTGTCCCTGCTGGGCGATTTCCATGGCTTTGCCGAAGGTGGTTGCCGCCCGGGAAGGAGCATCGGCTGCTTCTGCATTGGCTTGCTGCTTCCGCATTTCTTCCCGGAAGGCCAGGGCCTCTTCTCCGGGGTTATCGTCCTTAAAATGCTGGAAAAACAACCATCCTCCTCCGATAATGACAAGGAAAAAAATGATCGCTGCGGCCGGGTTGGGTGATTTGGGGGATGCTTTTGCATTCATGGCTTTGGGTGCTTTAGTATTTAGCTGCTTAAATTCCGCTCTGGCGCCCGGGGCCTGATGATAGGGGGCCGCCCGGCTGCCTGGTAGAGTTTACAGTTAAGTGGAGGAGGGTCTTACGGTACCCGCTGGCTTTGCCAGCATTGGTGATAACAGGAGAGAGGGTTTGTTCTCCCGGTAATAGCACAAAGGGGTTTTCAGGGAGGGGAGAGTGTTCATAATGATATGGGTTGATGTAACAATTGTAATGCAATTTATAAAAATATCAACATAATAACTTGTTTTATATGAAATTTACGTCGAATAATTACTAAAATTTTATTTTTTTTCAAATTTTTTTTGGGATTCTCTTCCCTGCTTTTGCGCCGGAGTGGAAAGGCTGGCAATCAGACGATATTCCGGATCAGTTTCCGGAACTGCCCGGGGCTAAGCCCTGCCTCCCGCTTGAAGATGCGGCTGAAGTGCGCCTGGTCGGCATAACCAAAATCATAGGCAAGGTGGGAAAGCTTGGCGTCCATGGCGGCAAGCTGGCATAAGGAATGTTTCAGGCGGTGCCGGTGCTGAAAGTCTTTGACGGAGCAGCCGTAATATTTCCGGAAAGCCCGCGCCAGATATACAGGATGGAATCCGGCTTCTTCGGCCAGTTGTTGCACAAGCAGGTTCTCCCGGCAATTGTCCCTTATTTTTTCGGCGATGTACTGCAGCCAAAGAGGAGCATTGGCCTGGGCCTGCACTCTTTCCGGGCGCAGGGCCGCCATGAGCTGGACGGCCCGTTCGTTCACCTCGCTTTCCTCCGCTCCCGTATTGATGGTTTTCAGCAATTTCAATCCTTCCCGGGCGGCTTCCCAGCTATGGAACCACTGCCAGGCGGGCAGACGGGCCGCTTCGGCCCAATGCCGGAAAGTTTCTTCCTCAAATACAATGGACATCAGGCGGGCGCCCCGGTCTCCGAAGCGGTTGCGGTGGGTAATAGCCTCAGGCTTAGCCACTACACTGAAAGGCTTCGCCCGTGCGCTGTGTTGCAGCGTGTGTTCCTCCAGTTCGCCGTAGAGTACAATGCTGAGCCGGGGCGCCGGGTCGGTGTGAAAAGGCATTCGCTCACCTCGGCGGTAAGTGCGGAAGATGGCCCTGAAATTGGAATATTGGATGTCATTCTTCACTATATTTCTCTTCTTTGAGGAAATTTTCTACTTCCTCAGTGGAAAGCTCAAGCGTTTCAGCAATATCTTCGATCGCAAATCCTTTTTCATAGAGATTATGAACGCCAATGCGGGCACGGCGCCGGTCTCCTTTCTGCATCCCTTTTTGCATCCCTTTCTGCATCCCTTTCTCCATGCCTTTCTCCATGCCTTTCTCCATGCCTTTCTGCATGCCTTCCTTAAGCCCCATTTCCACAAACCGGTCGTAGGTGCTTTTTGCTACTTTTCTTACAGGGTTTGACAGTTGTTCCATGATCTCTATAGTTTGTTCTACACTAAAATTCGTAATTTTAAAATAATAAACAAACATCGACTGAACGAAGTTTCTGAGTACGGGGTCATCGGCCGTTAGATCGATGTGTGCAAAAATAACCTTAACTCTTTTGTGCAAATACTCTTCGTCCCAGGCATGTTTCAACAGTAAAAGGGCATTGATCAGGAAGCCCTCTTTGATCTTTAGGATCTCTTCATCAGGATATTCCATTAGGTCTGTCAGGTGGTATTCGAAGCCGGGAATGTATTTAATAAGGTTTTCATCCAAAGGATCAAAATACTCCTCGAACGGCTTTACATTCCATTTTTCCCTCCCGTGATAAAAGATGATCGGCAAGATAGGTTTTATTGGTTCCTTCTGCTTTAGCTGTGACTCCCATATCTCCAGTTTATATTGAAGGAGTTGGAGGTGCGGATGTTTTTCCGGGCTACTCTTGTGCTCCAGCAGAAAAGTCAGGAGCACCTCCTTTCCTTCATCTCCGTAAGGGCAGGAATATACGATATCTGAAAAAACTTTTCTTAATTTGGGGGTGATGTAGGAAGTGTTGGCCGGCTTCAGCTCCGACAGCTTCAGCTTTTGAACGATCTCCTGTGGAAGAAAAACGCGCAGATACGCTATGGCCAACTCTTTTCTTCCTAGAGCCGCTTTGAAAAATTCATCGTGCGGGTTATGGGGGTTAATAGGCATGGTGCAATTTACGGAAAGAAACAAAATGATGCAAGAAAAATGTTTTGTTTTGCGTTTAATCCGGATTTTTAGTTTTTAATTATATTCAGGCTGAGGGATTTGGATTTTTCTTGTCTAAGATTAATAAAATCCTATTGTTTAAATATAAACCGACATTATGAAGCAGGCCCTTCTGATTACTTTTGCTCTTGGAGTTACCCAACTCATTGCCCAGGAAAATCCGGGCGATTCTCCCTGGCACATTGTCGCCAAAGACATCGGCCCGAACAATTACTTCGGCATCACCTGCGCCAATGGAATGGTGGGCCTGGTGTCATCACCCGAGCCCATGAAAGTGCAGGACGTAGTACTCAATGGCGTCTATGACTACTACCAGCGCGGCAGGGTGTCCAACATCCTCAAAACTTTCAACCACGTCAATATGAACCTGGATGTGGACGGCCGCCGCATCGGCCGGCGCGACATCAGCAACTACGCCCAGGTGCTGGATATGAAACGCGCGGCCCTCACGACCACCTTCGATGTAGGGGATAAGGTGAGCGTCCGGCACACTATGATGGCCCTGCGGCACCTGCCCTTTACCTCCATGGTGATGGTGGAGGCCACAGCGAAAAAGGCCGTGACGATCACTCCCATGAGTGTGATCGAGGCGCCCAGCCACCTTAATGATATACGCAACTACTATAGCGAGATCGACCGCCCTCACGTGAAAGTGCCACTATTGTCCTCGGTGGCGAAAAGCCCTTCCGGGCGCCTTCTGGTGGCGGCCTCCAATAGTTTTATTTTTGAGGAGGAACACGGCAAAGAGCCGGACCTCATCCACGAAGACTGGGACTACAATATGCACCTGGCCAAATTCACCAGGCAGTTAAAGGCCGGCGAAACCTACCGCTTCAGTATCGTCGCTTCCGCAGTTTCTTCAGAACACTATGAAGATCCTTTTAACGAAGCAGAACGCCTCACCGTCTTTGCCATGCTGGAAGGCGCCGAACGCCTACTCCAACGTCATGAAGCGGCCTGGGAGGAGTTGTGGAAAAGCGATATCATCATCGAGGGCAATGTGGCTGACCAGCGCGATGTGCGCTCCATGTTGTACCATTTGTATTCTTTTGCCCGTGAAGGCACCGCCTACAGTCTTTCTCCCATGGGCTTATCAGGGCTGGGCTACAACGGCCACGTTTTCTGGGACACGGAGATCTGGATGTATCCGCCGCTGCTGCTTTTGCAACCGGGAATTGCCCGTTCCCTGCTGGAGTATCGCTACGAGCGCCTGGAAGCTGCCAGACAGAATGCCTTCGCCCACGGATACGACGGCGCCATGTACCCCTGGGAATCCGCCGATGATGGCTCCGAAGATACGCCTGTCTGGGCACTAACCGGGCCTTTTCAGCACCACATCAGTGGTGATGTCGCCTGGGCTGCCTGGAAATACTACCAGGTGACGAAAGACAAGGAGTGGCTCCGCTCCCGCGGATACCCCATGATCAAAGAGGTGGCAGCCTTCTGGACGAGCCGGGTAGAACGGGAAGGCCCCGGAAAGTACAACATCAATAACGTTATCGGCGCTAATGAATGGCAGGAGAACATCGACAATAACGCCTACACCAACGGCATGGCTATCACCGTCCTGCGCTATGCCGCTCAGGCTGCCCGGGAGCTGGGCCTGGAGCCGGACCCCGACTGGGAACACGTTGCCGCCAACATTCCCATACTCACCTTCCCCGATGGCGCCACCCGGGAAAATGCCACCTATGCAGGGGAAGTGATCAAACAGGCGGACGCCAACCTCCTTGCGTATCCGATGAAGGTCGTCACAGGCGAAAAGCGGATCCGCCAGGACCTGGAGTACTACGAGCCCCGCATGGCGGAAGATGGGCCGGCTATGGGGGGTTCGACCCTCAGCACGCTCTATGCCCGCCTGGGGGAGGTGGAAAAAGCCTATCAGTTGTTCAAGAAAAGCTATGAACCCAACGAAGTGCCGCCCTTCGGCGTCCTGGCAGAAACGGCAGGGGGCTCCAACCCCTATTTCGCCACCGGCGCCGGGGGTACCTTGCAGGCTGTACTTTTCGGAATTGGCGGGCTGGACATTTCCGATGAAGGAGTGAAGCAATTGCGAGCCACTTTACCAAATGCCTGGAGCGGATTGAAAATGACAGGAGTCGGAAAAGAAGAAAAAACCTACGAAGTGGGGAGATAAACAGCAAAGGAAAAGGCTGGCTTCTTCTCCCAGGGGAGTAGCTCGGGGCAGTTCTGCTTTCCCTCTTAAACTGGATTGAGGCCGGCTCCTTACTTCGTCTCTTGGCAATTAGTTCTTACATTTGTAGATTAGCTGTCGTTAAAAAAAAGAGCTTATGAATATCAGGAGAGGTTTCTGGATTTTGTTGTTGATGGTTCTGTTCGGAGCCTGCGAGCAAAGCAACCCCAATTTTCAGGAGGATGCGAGAAACCCGGAATATTTTCACCGGTCGATGAAGCATTTGTCCGATGTGATTGTCCATGACATCTTCTCGCCACCGGTGGCAAGCAGGATTTACGCCTATTCGAGCATAGCTGCCTACGAAGCCGCCTTGCCGGCTTTCTCCGGTTATCGGAGCCTCGCCGGCCAACTCAGCGGGCTGGAGGCTGCCCCGGCCCCGGATGAGGGGAAAACGTACTGTTTCCCGGTAGCCAGTATCCATGCTTTCCTGAAAGTGGGAAAAGCCCTGACCTTCTCCGAGGATAAAATGGAGGCTTATCAGCTGGAGCTGTATACCGCCATGGATTCTCTTGGCATTCCGGGGGATGTGTGGGACCGCTCCCTGGCTTATGGGGAAGAAGTAGCTGCCCATATTCTGGCCTGGGCCGACAAGGACATGTACAAGGAGACGCGCACTTATCCCAAATACTCCATTTCTGACAACCCTGCCCGCTGGCAGCCTACGCCGCCGGATTATATGGACGGCATAGAGCCTCACTGGCAGAAGATCCGTACCCTGGTTCTGGATTCTGCCCAGCAGTTCACCCCCCCGCCGCCTACCGAATTCAGTATTCAAAAGGACAGCAGGTTCATGGAAGAAACCAGGGAAGTATACGAAGCGCTGAAAGTCGATGATGAAGCTGAGCGGGAGGAGCGGGTGGCCATCGCCAAATTCTGGGATTGTAACCCCTACGTCTCCCACCACACCGGGCATGTGATGTTCGCCACCAAGAAGATCACTCCGGGAGGACATTGGATCGGTATCACCCAGATCGCCTGCCGAAAGGCCGGCGCCGATTTTATGAAAACCCTGGAAGCATATACCATCACTTCCATTGCTCTTTTTGACGGTTTCATCAGTTGCTGGGATGAGAAATACCGCTCGAACCTCATCCGGCCCGAAACGGTCATCAACCGCTATATCGATGAAGACTGGGCTCCTACCCTTCAGACGCCGCCCTTCCCGGAATATACCAGCGGGCATAGTGTGATCTCCAGAGCTGCCGCCGTGGCCCTTACTTCGGTTTTCGGAGACAATTTCTCCTTCCTCGATACCACCGAAGAGGAATTCGGCCTGCCGGCCCGGGAGTTTGACTCCTTCCTGCATGCTTCCAGTGAAGCGGCAGTGAGCCGCTTGTATGGTGGAATTCACTACCGCCCTGCCATCGACCACGGGGTGGCCCAGGGAGAAAAAGTCGGCGAATTTGTGGTTGAAAAAATTCAGCTACAGCAGCAGCTGAGCTCCAAATAGGCCCATGCCACACCTCGACCGCAAGCTCACCCTTTTCGGGCTGACCATGATCGCCGTCGGATCCTGCATCGGGTCGGGTATTTTTGTTACGCCTTACGAGATTGTCCGGGCAGTGCCCCACCATGGGTTTGTGCTCATCGTCTGGTCAGTGGGCGGCGTCATTGCCCTCACCGGAGCGCTTACCTTTGCAGAGCTGGGAGGGATGTTCCCCAGGGCAGGAGGGGTCTACGTATTTCTCCGGGAAGCCTACGGCGAACTGGCGGGGTTCCTTTACGGCTGGGTGATCCTGCTGGTTATCAATACCGGCGCCCTGGCGGCATTGGGGATTGCCCTGGCGGAGTACCTGTCTTATTTCTACACTTTCGGCTATTGGGGTAAGATCACTGTCGCGATTGTCGTCATTGCCGGATTGACCGCCCTCAACGTCATAGGCATCAATACCAGCCAGTGGTTTGCCAATATTTTTACCGGCCTGAAGCTCCTGGCCATTGCCGGTATCATCATCACCGGGCTGGTATTTTTCGATCCTTCCAAAGTTCAGCTCAATTTCAACCCGGCCGGGAGCGGGCCGGCCAACCTGGGCAGCGCCCTTCTCCTGGCCCTGATCGGGGTACTGTGGTCATTCGGGGGGTGGCATCACGCCAGTTATCTGGCAGGGGAGGCCGTTGAGCCTCAGCGCACAGTGCCCCGGGCCATGGTTTTCGGCGCGCTGATCGTCACGGCGACTTACGTCCTGGTCAACCTCGCCTATATGCTGCTGCTGCCACTGGACGCCATTGCCGGTACCACCCGGGTGGCCGGGGAAGCTATCGCTCAGGTGGTTTCTTTTGGTGGAAAGATAGTGGCCATTGCCATTGCCGTCTCCATCTTCGGCACTATAGGCATCTATACCATGTCGGCCCCAAGAATATACTTTGCCATGGCCCGGGACGGGATATTTTTTGAGGAGCTTTCTTTCGTTCACCCCCGTTTTCATACTCCGAGCAACGCCATGCTGCTTCAGGCAGGCTGGGCCATCCTCCTGCTCCTTTTCTGGGGCACTTTCTCCGAGCTCATCACCTATGTCACTTTTATGGATATTGCCTTCATGGCCCTGGCGGGGTTCAGTGTGTTCGTCTTTCGCCGTAAATTGCCCGGAGTGGAACGCCCGTACCGCACCTGGGGCTACCCTGTCATTCCCGGTATATTCGTACTCATTTCAAGCGCTTTTGTGGTGAATACGCTGATCCGGCGGCCGGTACAGGCCATTGCGGGGCTGGCCTTCCTGCTTTTGGGGATCGGAGCCTTTTACTTGTTTCGTTCCCTCAACCGGGAATGAAGGTGGTTTAGGTGAAGTAATTTTCATATTCCTTCAAGTGTTCGGATAACCTGGCGAGAGAGGCTTTTATTTCTTCCTGGCCTTTACCCTCTTTCAGTGTTTTCATGTGTTTCACCATTGGCAAGAGATAGTTGTGCAATTGCTCATGTGCCTCCCCTTCCATGGTACAGCGTTTGAGGATGTTGTCAAACTCGGTTTGAAGGGCCTCACCCAGAGTGTGGTAGCCTTCCAGGCTGGGAGCATCCGGGTTGGACTGGAATTCCCCGATCAGCCGTTGCATATTTTCTATCCCTTCGGTAGTTTCGGAGTTGGCCTCCCATTTTTTGCCGTTGTTCAACCGGACTTCCGCATGGCCGCCGCCTTGATGCACGTGATTGCAGGCAGGGGTAAAGGCCAATAATGACAGGAGAATAAAAAGTATGTTTTTCATGGAAAAAGCTTTTGTCGCTGATGCTTGTTTATAGCAATAATAGTTTTTAATACAACACTCCTGCCGGACTTGAGTTTGGTTGGAAAATCCAGTGGCCTTTGGAAGGTGGTGGTGGAATTACATAGTATTTTTAGCACATTTGCAGAATAAAAAAGTTTTTAGAATAAAAAAACCATGCTTAAGGATAAAATACAAAAGCTCGCCCAAACTTATCATCAGGATACCATTGATATCCGCCGGCACCTGCACCAGAACCCGGAACTCTCTTACGAAGAAGTAGAAACCGGAAAATACATCTCGGAAAAGCTGCGAGAGTACGGCATCCCCCACCAGCACGGGGTGGCCGACAATGGGGTGGTAGGCCTGATAAAAGGGCAAAACCCCGGCCGGCGTGTGGTTGCTCTCCGTGCTGACATTGACGCCCTGCCTATTGAAGAAGCCAACGAGGCGCCGTATAAGTCGAAAAAAACAGGCATCATGCACGCCTGCGGGCACGACGTCCATACTTCCTCCCTGCTTGGGGCGGCCCGCATCCTCAATGATTTGAAGGAGGAATTTGAGGGTACGGTCAAGCTTATCTTTCAGCCTGCCGAGGAAAAACTGCCCGGTGGCGCTTCCATCATGATCAAGGAAGGGGTACTGGAAAACCCCCGGCCGGCAAGCATCCTCGGGCAGCACGTCCACCCGCCGCTCGAGGTGGGCAAGGTGGGCATCCGCGCCGGCAACTATATGGCATCCGCCGATGAGCTCTACATGACGGTCAAGGGCAAAGGCGGGCATGGCGCCCTGCCGCAGGATTGTATCGACCCCGTGCTGATCACCGCCCACATCCTTACGGCTTTGCAGCAGGTGATCAGCCGCAATGCTGACCCTGCCCTGCCTTCGGTACTCACCTTCGGGTATATCGCTTCCACCGGCGGGGCCACCAACATCATTCCCAATGAAGTCCGCCTCAAGGGGACCTTCCGGACCATGGACGAACGCTGGCGCTTCGAAGCCCATCAGCGCATGAAGCGCATGGCGGAGGGTATGGCAGAAAGCATGGGAGGATCCTGTGAGCTGGATATTGTGGTTGGTTACCCGGTCCTCTTCAACAATGAGGAATTGACAGCCAAGGCATTCCACTACGCCGAAGAATACCTGGGCAAGGAAAATGTGGTGGAATTGCCCATCCGCATGACCGCCGAGGATTTCGCCTACTACTCCCAGGAAATGCCGGCCTGCTTCTACCGGCTGGGCACCGGCAACCCCGCCCGCGGCATCACTTCTCCCATTCATACTAATACCTTCGATGTGGATGAGGATTGCCTGGCGCTCAGCATCGGCCTGATGGCCTGGATGGCGGTTAAGGAACTGGAAGGGTAGGAAAATATTTTGCCTCAAAGTGGTGAACTAATGTTATTTTTCCCGGACAAACCAAGATAATGGGCCCTCAGCGAAAAATAATACTGTTGCTGGCAGCTTTACTGTCCCTGCAAATATCGGCCAGGGCAGATGATCCACCCACCGGCGCCCAGAAGGTATATGCCGGCATCTACCTGATGAACCTCTACGACCTGAACATCAATGAGCATTCCTTCAACGCCGACTTTTACCTGTGGTTTAAGTGGAAGGGGGCGCGCAACCCCATGAACATCGAGTTCGTCAATTCTGTGGAGAAATGGGGCTTTACCCAGGCGGATTTCAGCGAAGAACCGGAATTGCTGCCCGACGGCCACTGGTACAACGGCATGCGCATCGAGGGGCGGTTCTACCACCCTTTTGCTCTCTACGATTTTCCACTGGACAGCCACCAACTGCGTATCCATATTGAGAATGTCGACTACCCTCAGGATTCGCTCGTTTATCTGCCGGACAGCACCGGCGCTTTCATTCGCGATGGTTTTCAGATGCCCGGCTGGACGGTGGAGGGCTGTAGGATGGAAACCCGCACCAACCGTTACCAGAGTAATTTCGGCCAAAGCCAAAAGGCATTGGCTTCTTACAGTAATTTTACTTTTCAGCTTTCCATCTCCCGGCCGCTCAATTACTTCCTGCTCAAGCTGATGCTGCCTCTGCTTATCGTCATCATTGCCAGCCTGGGTGCGTTGTTCATCCACCCCGCACAACTGGACGCGCGCATTTCCCTGCCTATTGGCGGGCTGCTGACTTCAGTCTTTCTGCAGCAATCTTATAGTTCCGCTCTGCCCGATGTGGGCTATATGGTGCTTATGGACAAGATCTACCTGCTGGGCTATGCCCTCATCGTCTGCGTTATGTTGCGGGCTATCCTGGTGGGAAATAAGGTAGGGCAACTGAAGAAAAAAGCAGATATCCCTGCTATTAAACGAACCGACCGCCGGCTGGCGTGGGGGCTGCTATCCCTTTTTATTGTGGAGGTTCTGATCCTGGTAGTTTAACCTGTTCTTCTTTTCCCGGAATATTTCCGTGAACCATAAAAGCCGGCCGCACCTTATTAGGTTTTTTTTACATATAAAAAAAATCCATCTTCCTGCAACCTTCCCTTTCCCTTCCCCGTAAGAGATGTGATGTACTACATCTAAACCGAAACCTCCTATGGCTACAATCCTGATCGTGGATGACGAAAGAAGCATCCGGAGAACCCTTCGCGAGATCCTCGAATTCGAAAAGTACCAGGTGGATGAAGCCACCGACGGCCTTGACTGCCTGGCAAAGCTGAAAAAGCAGAAATACGATGTCATTATCCTGGACATCAAGATGCCCAAAATGGACGGCATGGAAACCCTGGAGCGCATACAGGTCCTGACGCCGGACACTCCGGTGGTGATGATCTCCGGGCACGCTACCATTGACACGGCGGTGGAGGCCGTCAAGAAAGGCGCCTTCGACTTTATTTCCAAGCCGCCTGACCTGAACCGGCTGTTGATCACCATTCGCAATGCACTGGACAAGTCGAACCTGGTAACCGAAACCAAAACCCTGAAGCGTGCTGTTTCCAAAAGCAAGGTTCAGGAAATCATTGGCGAATCTGAACGAATTACTCTGGTAAAGGAAACCATCGGCCGCGTAGGCCCTACTGATGCCCGCGTGCTGGTCCTGGGGCCCAACGGCAGCGGCAAAGAGCTGGTGGCCCGTTGGCTGCATGAAAAAAGCGCTCGTGCCGAACAACCTATTGTTGAAGTGAATTGTGCGGCCATTCCCGCCGAACTGATCGAAAGTGAACTGTTCGGCCATGAAAAAGGGGCTTTCACCTCGGCTATCAAGCAACGCATCGGAAAGTTTGAGCAGGCCAATGGCGGGACCCTCTTCCTGGATGAGGTTGGTGATATGAGCCTCTCGGCCCAGGCAAAAGTGCTGCGTGCTCTGCAGGAAAGTAAAATTACCCGGGTGGGAGGGGATAAAGAGATCAAAGTGGATGTGCGGGTAGTGGCGGCCACCAATAAAGACCTGCGCAAGGAAATTGCCGCCGGCCGCTTCCGCGAAGACCTTTATCACCGGTTGGCGGTTATCATCATTCAGGTGCCTTCACTCAATGAAAGAAAAGGGGATATTCCATTGCTTGCCAAACATTTTATCGGGCATATCTGTAATGAATATGGCGTCAGCCCCAAATCCATCAGCGATGAGGCTCTGGAGCGGCTGAAGTCCGTCAACTGGACCGGCAATATCCGGGAGTTGCGCAATGTGGTGGAACGGCTGATCATACTGAGTGGTAATGAGATCGGCGAAGAAGACGTCATTCGTTATGTGATGCCCTCGATGGCGGCCCCTCCGGCCCCGTTGCGGGAAGTGTTCGACCAATTCAGTGATAAGGAAGCCTTATACCAGTTTATCGAAGAGGAATATTTGAACTACAAAGGCTGAAAAGCCCGGGCTGTATAGTCCTATTACCATAAGGATTCTGCCGGGCCCTTGTAATTTAGCCTGAAAAGACTTAACTAGGTAGGCCTGCCCAAAATGAAACGGGCGGGCTTTTTTACGCCGGCAAGTGTGG
Source organism: uncultured Phaeodactylibacter sp. (assembly GCA_964418125.1). GTDB lineage: Bacteria > Bacteroidota > Bacteroidia > Chitinophagales > Saprospiraceae > JACJXW01. The sequence continues at coordinate 9,926 of CAYQKY010000141.1, read as the reverse complement.
AAAACAGCACCCGGCATACCAACAGCTTAACCAATGAATAAAAATACCATGACCGAGAACCATGTCAAAAAGCAGCAAATGAAACCATGGGGGCGCCAGCTCAAAGGCGAGAACTCCTGGACTATGTTCAAAGTGATTTCCGAATTTGTAGATGGTTTTGAAACCCTGAATGAAGTGGGGCCCTGTGTCTCCATCTTCGGCTCAGCCCGGACCAAGCCTGACAATCCTTACTATAAAAAAGCAGTGGATATTGCCCGGCTGCTTACCGAGGCGGGCTACGGCGTCATCACCGGCGGCGGCCCCGGCATCATGGAGGCTGGCAACAAAGGCGCCCATATCTATGGCGGCAGGTCGGTTGGCCTCAACATCAACCTGCCTTTCGAACAGGGCCATAATCAATATATCGATCTGGATTGCAACCTTGATTTTCGCTACTTTTTTGTGCGTAAGGTCATGTTCGTGAAGTATGCCCAGGCCCTCGTCGCTCTGCCCGGTGGCTTTGGTACAATGGATGAACTCTTCGAGGTACTCACCCTGGTACAGACCAATAAGATCACCAAGATGCCGATCATCCTGGTCGGAAGTGACTTCTGGTCCGGCCTCAAGAAATGGATTCAGGAGGTCATGCTCGAGCAACACCACAATATCAACCCCGATGACCTGGGCCTCATGCCCATAACCGATAACCCGGAGGAAGTGGTGCAGATCATCAATAACTTCTACACCGAAAAAGGCGAAGAGCTGGGGCCCAATTATGAGCTGTAAATATATAAGCCTGGCTTTTTTGTCGAAATACAAAAAAGCCAGGCAACCAATAGGGGGGGGTGTACGTTCTAAACATCGAATCAATGAAAGCAATTATAAGCTATGACTGACCATGCCATTTCATACTCAACACTTTCTGATATGCAAGAACGTATTATTGACCTGATCAGCTGGAGGCTCAATGTACCGGTGAAACAGATTCATCCGTATACCCACCTGCAGGATGACCTTCACCTCGACGCCATCGACCTCCTGCTTTTGATCGCAGAACTGGAGAGCCGCTTCAATGTATACCTTACTCCGGAAGAGGCAGAGGCCATAGAAACGGTTCAGGATGCCAGCTTTTTCATCCAGAAACACGCTGCCTGAGTAAATACCGCGCCGCCGGGGGCGGCCTCCGCCCTGCCGGCTTCAGAGCAGGATATTCATGCCCTTTTTTACCGCCTACCTAACAGACCTTCTGCCTCAGTTACCGCCTTTTTTATCTCCAGAATACCCGTAAAACCATTATCTTTCGTAGCTTCCCGTTCTGATGTTCATCTTTTAACTATGCCATACCGCAGATCCGCTCAATTAAATAATATTGCCTATCAACTGGGGATGGAATTCAAGGCTGAAGATGAATGGGGCCTGCATACCATGCTCAAAGACTTCAGGCTCTTCAGCCGGGGCCATCACAGGCAGATTACCAACATGCTTTACCGCCGGGACGGTATGCTGCAGCTGGATGTGCGCATTTTTGATTACCGCTATACCATTAGCACCGGTAAAAGCTCCCATACATTCAAGCAAACCGTTTTCTACGTCCAGTCCAAAAAACTGGGCCTGCCTCAGTTCCTGATGAAACCGGAGCGGTTCTTTCACAAGATCGGGGCCTGGCTGGGGCTGGAGGACATCGATTTCGAGCGCTACCCCAGGTTTTCCAGCCAGTATCTTCTGAAGGGCGATGATGAAGACTATATTCGCGCCAGCTTTAATGAGGAAGTCCTGCAGTTTTTCACCATTGAAAAGGACTGGACCATGGAGGGGGTAAATTATTATCTTGTCCTGTACCGCAAGAACCGGCTCCTGCTGCCTTCCCAGATCGTTGACTTTTACCGGAAGGGGATGCAGGTCCACCGGCTCCTCCTGTCGGAAGGGCCGGGCTGAACAACCCCTGAGTAATGCCATTTTTCCCGATAGCCTCATAACACTGGCCACTAAGAAAGATATGATATCCGTTTCATCCCTTGCTGAAGTTCCCGTCGGACTCTTGATCTCAACCTTCAATCAGGCCTTTTCCGATTATATCGTTGCCGTCAATTTGACGCCTTCCTTTCTAGAGCAGAAGATGGCCCAGGAAAACCTGCATCTGGAATACTCTACCGGGGCATTTGACGGCGGGAAACTGGTTGGCCTCATGCTGCATGGCATCGGGGAAGCAGGCGGTGAGCCGGCAGCTTATAACGGAGGCGCCGGCGTCATCCCCGAATACCGGGGGCGGCAGTTGGTACTGCAGATGTATGAATTTCTGAGGCCCCGACTGGCGGCTGCCGGTATCCGAAAACTTCTGCTGGAAGTTATCGAGACCAATGAGCGCGCTATCCGTACTTACCGGCGGGTAGGGTTCCGGGAGCAGAGGGCCGTCGATTGCTTTAAAGGGGAAATAAAGGGCCATACTCCGGGAACAAGCCCGGGTATTGCCATAAGCGTACGCCCTGGGCTGCCCTGGGAACAGCTGTCATTGTTCTGGAATTATCAACCCACCTGGCAGCATTCCCTTGATGCCGCCCGCCGTGGGCAGGGTTTTATGAAGTACCTGGCGGTGAAAAAAGGAGGGCAGTTGCTGGCCTATGGCATAGTGGTTCCCGCTTCGGGCAGGGTCGTTCAGTTTGGCGTTCATCCCTGCCATCGCGGCCGCGGCCTGGGGCGCCTGGTGTTCCACCATCTGGGCCGCCTGAGCAGCAGCCCCCGGCTCACCGTTCTCAATGTCAGCCGGGAGGACGAGCAGAGCCAACGTTTCCTGCAGCGCCTCGGATTTGAGCGTTATATGAGCCAGTATGAGATGGAATGGCGGCTTTAGTTGATTGGGTTGATTAAGTTGATTGGGAGGCAACCCGACAAATGCACCCAAATATCCAGTCAAGTAACCAAAGCGCTCACGCAGCGTTAAGGAACAAATAATCTTTTGTTAAATATTTTTTTTGGAGCGACATACAGGGAGCTATTTTCGTCATTAGGGAGAGAGAGAGAAATTACAGGACTGGCAGGGACAGGGCTACCCTGCTTTCAAAAAACCGATTATGGTCCCCTTATTGTATCTGGCTCCGCATCAGAAGGAGGGTATGAAAGCATTAAAAGACAACATCGAGCGCCTGCAGGTGCTCATCGAGAACAATCAACTGGAGGAGGTCTTCGGTGAACTGAAGCCACTGGTGAAATACACCGAATACAGTATTGCCGTTTCTTTGCTGCTGAGTGATTTCAACGAGATCCGGCAGGAAGCCCTCAGCAAGGCCATCACCACCGAAGAAGAGCGGGTCCGCCTGATCCAGATCAAGAAGTCTTTGCTTCAGCTGCTCCGGCACATCGACAAAACGGAAGAGGGCGTAGTGGAGGAAGGCAACCCGGAGGTCATGCAGATCACTCTGGCCAGGAATGAAGACGAATTTCAGCGCGTGTTGGAGCAGAAACTGGCCAAACGGTACGTCAACCTGGAAAAGATCTCCTCCGGAGATACGGCGATCATCTACAAGGCGGAAAAGGCGGATAACATTACCAACACTCCCCAGCGGGTTGCCATCAAGGTAATAAAACCCCTATCGGTCATAGACGATGAGAACCTGGAGAATATCCGGGAAGACCTCGGCAAAGCAAAGCAATTATCGGGCCTGGACGGCATCATCAGCATCATCGACGAGGGCCTGGATGCTCCGCCCCGTTACATCGTGACCGAGTACATCGACGGCATGCGCCTGTCGGAACGCCTGGAAAAGGGCTGGCCCTACCAGCTCAAGGAGATCCGGGAGATGCTCTTCACCATGGGTAAAGCGTTGTACCAGGGCCATCAGGATGGCCTGGTGCACAACAACCTCTGGCCTTCCAATATCCTGATCGACAAGAAGAAAGGGGCAAAGCTCTCTCCCTTCCAGGTGGTAAAAGCCTCTTATTACAAGCGCAGCTTCGAACGCATCCGGCTCTTTTCCATGTACTGGAGCCCCGAACAGGTCAACAGCGACACCGCCACCCCGCTTTCCGACCAGTATTCCTTTGCGCTTATCGCGGTAGAACTGTTTACCGGGCAGCCTTTTTTCCGGGGCGCTACTATCATGGAGATCCTGCGCCGGCGGATGGCCTTTGATGAGAACCCCGGGCTGCTCCTCGAGGAGCTAAAAGATTCCCTCTGCCCTCCCGCTTTCGCCCAGGCCCTGAAGCGCATGCTCAGCCATGAGCCAGGGGAACGTTTCCTGGATATGGAGGAGGTGCTCGAAGAGATCGAGCAACTGCCCTCCGGAAGCCAGGCGGTAGAAAAACATCCCGAGTACCAATTGCTGAAAAAACTGCGCAACAGCTATTCCCGGGTGCGCCGCATCGACGGCTTCTACAAGGCCTTCTACGATTTCTTCCTCGACAAGTCGCCAAATGCCCGCGACATTTTCGACCGCGCCTTCACCGCCCGCATGGCCCGCGATAATTACTCCGAAGAGGATCTCTGGAAATACCAGCACCAGATGCTGGACCTGGCCATGGAGCGCCTCCTGCAGTTCCCTTCCGTGACCACCGCTATGGGCAAACGCCTGCAGAGCCTGGCCCGGCAGCACGCCGCTGTCGGCGTTAAGCCCGAAGATTACACCCTCTTCCTGGAATGCCTCAAGGAAGCCATCTATACTTTCGATGAGGAAAACTGGGGCAACCCCGAGGAACTGGACCAGGCCTGGGAAGTGGCCGTGCGCAACGGGATGGAGGCGATGCGGAAGGGATAGGGGAGGTTGCCTTTCGGCCAGCTCAGGGTAAAATTGTTGGATGGTTTTTGGACTTTGGACGTTCTGACGCGACAGTCGGAAGTCGGAACAGTGCCCAAAGTGAGCATCGAGCGCCCATTTTACTCCGTCAGTAGCTTCGCTCGTGTCCGCCTTCCGCCTTCCGACTCCGTCGGCAGGAGCCGACTATGTCGGACGGAGGCCGATTTCCGACTTAACGGAAGGCCTCGAAAGGCATTTTTCGGACCAAGATGGTTAGAGGGGTTGAACGGCCATTTTCTTCCCGTTTTATCGAAAAAGATATAGAAGTGGCCGTCTCCGATGTCAAACCCGATGGAAGCGCCGACGCCATCCATACCGGAGGGGAAATTATGGCTGCTGAACAGCTGGTTCAGGTTTTTTGGGCTGGTGAAGCCTTGCGGGTTGTTGTTGTAGATGGTCCACAGCGCGCCGTCTTTGTTGAATATAACGCGGGTGCTGGGCCCAGGTGGGTCCTTGGTTCGGAAGGCCATGGCCCCTACGCCGGCCAGGTTGAAGGGAGAACTGCCATTGGCCAGGTTCGTGATGTTTTCTACGCTCAGCCAGCGTCCGTTGTCCAGCATGTAGGTGTAACGGGTGCCGGTATCATCGAAGACCATGATGGTAGCCTGTTCGTAGTCGTTGCCCTCCAGGTTGCAGGCGGCGCCGTTAGCGGAGAAGGGGCAGGGGCCTTTAGCCGCCGGAGAAAACCGCGAGGGCATGTAGGGTGCGGCGCGGTTTTCTCCGGCAAACCTTATAAACAATTTGTGGAAAACTTGGAACATTTTTGTTTTAAGAACCGCATCCAAAACGGTAACTTCGGGGTTAAATTAAAAGCCCTTCTTGCAAAACGGAAAGCTGATTCGTTGGCCGTCTCTGCGAGCCGGCTAAAATTCGTTGATTCGTCGCCGGGCTCCCTGGGCCGGTTGAAATCCTCTGCCGGGTACTTTGACCGAAGGCGAAGCAATCATTCGACAATCACTCAATCAACCATTCCCTACCATGCCAGAGTTCGTACACCTTCACTGCCACACCCAATACTCCCTGCTGGACGGAGCAGCGGATATCGGAGCGATGATGGACAAAGCCGCCAGAGACGGGCAGAAAGGCGTAGCCCTGACCGACCATGGCAACATGTTCGGCGCTTTCAAATTCGTCTCCGAAGCGGAAAACCGGGGGCTCAAGCCGATCGTCGGCTGCGAGTTCTACCTGGTGAAAGACCGCCACAAGCAGTCCTTCTCCCGCGCCGCCGGCGAACAGGACAACCGCTATCACCAGCTGCTGCTGGCCAAGAACCAGAAAGGGTACGAAAACCTCTCCAAACTCTGCTCCCTGGGCTTCATCGAAGGGCTGTACGGCAAATTCCCCCGTATCGACAAGGAACTGATCGAAAAATACCACGAAGGGCTCATCGCCACCAGCTGCTGCATCGGCGCCGAGATCCCCCAGGCCATCCTGCACGGAAAGGTGGAAGAGGCCGAACAGAAACTCCGCTGGTGGCTCGACCTGTTCGGGGAAGACTTCTACATAGAGCTGCAGCGCCATCGCGGCCTGGAAAATATCGACGGCCTGGGCGTCAGCCAGGAGGACGTGAACCAGCAATTGCTGCAATTCGCCCGCAAATACAACGTCAAGGTCATCTGCACTAACGACTCTCACTATCTTGAAGAAGACGACTACCTCCCCCACGACATTCTGCTCTGCATCAACACCAACAGCCTGGTGGAGGAAATGGACCGCTTCAAATTCCCCAGCTCCGACTTCTACTTCAAGTCGCAGCAGGAAATGAACCAACTCTTCCACGACGTGCCGGAGTCGGTGGACAATACCATCGAGATCTTCGACAAGATCGACAAGCTGACCCTGGCGCGGGACATCCTGCTGCCCGCCTTCCCCCTGCCCCAGGGCTTCAAGGACCAGGACGACTACCTGCGCCACCTCACCTATGAGGGCGCCAAACGCCGCTACGGAACGATTACCCCTGAGATCAGGGAACGCCTGGATTTCGAGCTGTCGGTCATCAAGAACTCCGGCTATCCCGGGTACTTCCTCATCGTCCAGGACTTTACCACCACCGCCCGGCAGATGGGCGTATCGGTGGGGCCGGGGCGGGGCTCGGCCGCCGGCTCGGCGGTGGCCTACTGCATCGGCATCACCAACGTAGACCCCATCAAGTACGACCTGCTGTTCGAGCGCTTCCTCAACCCGGAGCGCGTCTCCATGCCGGATATCGACATCGACTTCGACGACGAGGGGCGCCAGAAAGTGATCGACTACGTGATCGAAAAGTACGGCCGCAACCAGGTGGCGCAGATCGTCACCTACGGCACCATGGCCGCCAAGATGTCCCTGCGCGATGTGGGCCGCGTGCTCAACGTGCCCCTGCCCGAGGTGGACAAGGTGGCGAAGACCTTCCCCGCCCACCTGAAAGCCTCCCTGCGCGCCGTGCTTGCCCCGAAAGATGTGGACCCCAAGCTTAAGGATGTACTCAACTCCGAAGAACTCGAGAAGGCCTACCAGTTCCGCCAGCTGGCCGAAGGGCAGGACACCATCGGCGAGATGATCCGCACCGCCCAGAAGCTGGAGGGCTCCGTGCGCAATACCGGCATCCACGCCTGCGGGGTGGTGATCACTCCGGACGAGATCACCAGGTACGTGCCCGTCAAGGCGGACAAGGAAACGGGCATGCTCGTTTCCCAGTTCGACAACAGCGTAGCCGAGGCCGCCGGCCTGCTGAAGATGGACTTCCTCGGCCTCAAAACCCTGACCATCATTAAGGATGCCGTGCGCATGGTGGAGGAGAACCATGGCCTCCAACTGGATATGGACGAAGTGCCGCTGGACGACCAGAAGACCTACGAGCTCTTCCAGCGCGGCGATACGGTCGGCATCTTCCAGTACGAATCCCACGGGATGCAGAAGTACATGAAGGAGCTGAAACCGACTACCTTCGAGGACCTTATAGCCATGAACGCCCTGTACCGCCCGGGGCCGCTCGAATACATTCCCGAGTTCATCGACCGCAAGCACGGCCGCAAGCCGGTGACGTATGATTTGGAGGCGATGTCGGAGTATCTCCACGAGACTTACGGAATTTGCGTCTATCAGGAGCAAGTTATGCTCCTCTCCCAGAAACTGGCCAACTTTACCAAGGGCCAGGCCGACCGCCTCCGCAAGGGGATGGGAAAAAAGAAAAAGAAGGAGATCGACGCCCTCTACCCCCTCTTCATCGAGGGCGGCACCGGCAATGGCCACCCCAAGGACGTGCTCGACAAGGTCTGGAAGGACTGGGAGGCCTTCGCCTCCTACGCCTTCAACAAGTCGCACTCGACCTGCTATGCTTTTGTGGCCTTCCAGACGGCCTACCTCAAGGCCCATTACCCTGCCGAGTTCATGGCCAGCGTGCTGACGCACAATAAGAACGACATTTCCAAGATCACCTTCTTCCTGCAGGAGTGCAAGCGCATGGGGCTGATGGTGCTGGGGCCCAGCGTCAATGAATCCGCCTCCGACTTCTCAGTCAACAAGGACGGCCACATCCGCTTCGGCCTGTCGGCCCTGAAAGGGGTAGGAGAGGGGCCGGTGGAGGAGATCCTCAAGGAGCGCGAGGAAAACGGCCCCTTCGGGAGCCTCTTCGATATGATGCGGCGCCTCAGCCTGCGCTCTGTCAACAAGAAGGTGCTGGAAAGCCTGGCCCTGGGCGGCGGCTTCGACTGCTTCGAGGGCACTTACCGTTCCCAGTACTTTGCGCCTTCCGAGAAGTACGAAACCTTGCTGGAACACGCCCTGCGCTACGGTAATGCCTACCAGGCGCAGAAAGCCCAGGCGGTTAATTCCCTCTTCGGCGAAACGGACGAGGTGATGATCCCCGAGCCGGAGATCCCCCAATGCCCGCCCTGGCCGCTGATCGAAAAGCTCAATAACGAAAAGGCGGTGACCGGCATCTATGTCAGTGGCCATCCGCTGGATGACTACCGCCTGGAGGTCGACAACTTCACCACATGCCCCCTCAGCGAGGTGGACGACAACCAGAACCGCCCGGCCCTCAACCTGGCCGGCATGGTGACCATGGCGCGCCACCTGGTCAGCCGCAACGGTAACGGCTGGGGCATCTTCGAACTGAGCGACTACAACGGCTCCTACGAGTTCAAGCTCTTCGGAGAGGACTACCAGAAGCATAAGCACCTCTTCGAAGAGGGTAAGGCCCTTTTCGTCAAAGGCGGCTGGCAGCGCAGCTGGCGCGGCGACGGCATGGAATTCAAGGTCAAGGACGTTAAACTCCTGGAAGGCGTCGCCGAGAATCTGGCGGACGCCATCACCCTCAAATTGCCGGTCGAGGACATCACTCCTGAACTTATCGACCGCATCGACGAGCTCTGCAAGCAACACGCCGGCCCCCACAAGCTGCGCATGGAGCTGCTCGACCGCTCCAAGCGCCTGCGCCTGGCCATGGCGGCCAAAGACCGCAGGGTGAACGCTACCAATGGGTTTATCGTAGAACTGGAGAAATTGGGCGTGGAGTATCAGGTGAATTGAGGATGTTTGATTTGCCGCCCCACAGGCACATCGCACATCGCACATCGCACATCACACATCAAAAATCAAAAATTCTCTACCCACCCTGTCAATACAGAGGTTTGAAAAACAATGTACCTGTCTTTGTATGTTAATGCCCTTGCATTATATTGCTGCCGATAAAGCTGCATTGCCCATCTGTGCGGCAGGTAGCGCGCTCTTTACCAATTTTAAACTATCTTTCCAATGCGAGGGTTAACATTCACTTTGTCTGCCTTTTTCTTTTTGGCAGTATTGAACCTGCAGGGGCAGTCCTTTCGGCCGGCATATCTGATCACTCCGGAGAAAGATACCCTCCGGGGCACGGCTAAACTGTCGGCGGCCCGCGCTACCGGCGAATGTATTTTCAAGCCGGACGAGGCGTCTGGTTCCCGCACCTATTCCCCCTCGGAAATAGCCGGCTTCGGCTTTGCCGGCGGCAGCCTCTTCCTCAGCCGGCCGATAGCCGTTGAGGGGGATACTGTTCCGGTATTTCTGGAAGTAGTGCACCTGGGCGAGGCCATTCTACTCGAAACCAAGAGCAAGTCCGCTGCCGAGCGGCGCCTTTTCCTGGAGCACCCCGGTGAGGAATTCTTCACGGAGCTCACCCGGCGCAATTACGACGGCATT
>CAYQKY010000140.1:0-23855 GCA_964418125.1 uncultured Phaeodactylibacter sp. | reverse complement strand
GGGTCGGTGCCGTCGGCTACTTCATCGCCATCGCTCGTCCCTCCGTCGTCGGTATCGCTATCCAGCGGGTCGGTGCCGTAGGTATTGACTTCCTCGCCGTCCAGCAGGCCGTCGTCGTCGCTGTCATCATCATTCGGGTTGGTGCCCAGGGAGGCTTCCGTAGCGTTATCCAGCCCGTCGTTATCCGGGTCGGCAGCAGCGTCGTCGTTCGGGTCAGCAACCGGGTCAGTACCATCAGCCACTTCCTGCCCGTCGGTTGTACCACCGTTATCGGTGTCAGCGTCGAGCGGGTCAGTGCCGTAAGTATTGACTTCCTCGCCGTCGAGCAGCCCGTCGTCGTCGCTGTCATTGTCCGCCGGGTCGGTGCCCTGAGCGGCTTCTTCAGCGTTGGCCAGCCCATCATTATCCGGGTCAGCAGCAGCGTCGTCGTTCGGATTGGCAACCGGGTCGGTACCATCGGCAACTTCGTCACCGTCATTGGTGCCGCCGTTGTCGGTATCGGCGTCGAGTGGGTCAGTATTGTAAGTATTGACCTCTTCGCCGTCGAGCAATCCGTCGCCATCACTGTCATCGTCGAGCGGGCCGGTGCCGTAAGTATTGACTTCGGCGCCATCCAGCAACCCATCATCGTCACTATCGTTATCATTCGGGTTGGTACCCAGGCTGGCTTCCGTACCGTTATCCAACCCATCGTTGTCCGGGTCGGCGGCAGCGTCGTCAGAAGGCGTGGCTACCGGGTCGGTGCCATCGGCCACTTCGTCCCCGTCATTGGTACCGCCGTTGTCGGTGTCCTCATCGAGCGGGTTGGTGCCGTAGGTATTCACCTCCTCACCGTCGAGTAAGCCGTCGTCGTCGCTGTCGTCGTCCAGCGGGTCGGTGCCTTCGGTGTTGACTTCCTCGCCGTCGGTCAGGCCGTCGTCATCGGTGTCGGCGTCGGCCGGGTCGGTATTCAGGTTCAAGGCTTCGTTGCCGTCGGTCAGGCCGTCGTCATCGCTATCGGGATCCAGCGGATCGGTGATCATATCGCTGACTTCCAGTCCGTCGCTCAGGCCGTCGTTATCGGTATCATTATCCAACGGGTTGGTGCCGTGGGTATTAACTTCAGCGCCATCCAGGAGGCCGTCGTTATCGGAGTCGTCATCCAGCGGATTGGTGCCCAGGCTAGCCTCTTCTCCATTGGTCAGGCCATCGTTGTCCGGGTCGGCGGCGGCGTCATCCGTCGGATCGCCGGCCGGGTCGGTGCCATCGGCTACTTCGTCACCGTCGTTGGTTCCACCGTCGTCGGTGTCGCTATTCAGCGGGTCGGTGCCGTAGGTGTTCACTTCCTCTCCGTCGAGCAGGCCGTCGTCATCGCTGTCGCCGTCGACCGGGTCAGTGCCCTGAGCTGCTTCTTCGGCGTTAGTGAGGCCGTCGTTGTCCGGGTCGGCGGCAGCGTCGTCGTTGGCGTCGCCCAATGGGTCGGTGCCGTCGGCCACTTCATCGCCGTCATTGGTACCGCCGTTGTCGGTGTCGCTATCCAGCGGGTCGGTGCCGTAGGTATTCACCTCTTCCCCGTCGAGCAGCCCGTCGTCGTCGCTGTCGTCATCCAGCGGGTCGGTACCCAGGGAGGCTTCCGTGCCGTTGTCCAGGCCGTCGTTATCCGGGTCGGCGGCAGCGTCGTCAGAAGGCGTGGCAACCGGGTCAGTGCCGTCGGCTACTTCCTGGCCGTCACTCGTTCCGCCGTCGTCGGTATCGCTATCCAGCGGGTCGGTGCCGTAGGTGTTCACTTCCTCGCCATCGAGCAGCCCATCGTCGTCACTATCGTCATCCAGCGGATCGGTGCCATGTGTATTGACTTCGGCGCCGTCGAGCAGCCCGTCGTCGTCGCTGTCGTCATCCAGCGGGTCGGTGCCCTGAGCCGCTTCTTCAGCATTGGTGAGCCCGTCGTTATCCGGGTCGGCGGCGGCGTCATCCGTCGGGTCGCCGGCCGGGTCGGTGCCGTCGGCCACCTCGTCGCCGTCATTGGTACCGCCGTTGTCGGTGTCGCTATCCAGCGGGTCAGTGCCATAAGTGTTCACCTCTTCGCCGTCGAGCAGGCCGTCATCGTCGCTGTCGTCGTCTGCCGGGTCAGTACCCAGGCTGGCTTCCGTAGCGTTATCCAATCCATCGTTATCCGGGTCGGCATTGAAATCGTCGGCGCCATTGCCGGCAGTCGGATCGGTGCCGTCCGCCAGTTCCTGGCCGTCAGCCGTACCGCCATCGTCGGTATCCGTATCTACCGGGCTGGTGCTGCCGATGCCGGCCAGCGGGCCGGCCCCGTTGGTTTCATCACCGTCGTTGATCCCGTCACCATCGGTATCCGGGTCGGTGGCGTCGGTCTCGCCGCTGCCAGGCGTGCCGGTGCCGCCGATGGTATTGTTGACGGCGCCGTTGCCGTTGGCGTCTTCTTCGCCGTCGAGCAGGCCGTCATCATCAGAGTCGTCGTCCGTCGGGTCAGTGGTTGTAGATGGGTCGGCGTCGCCGGTAAAGGGCCCGGTGCCGCTGTAGGGTATGCCGGCCACATCGGAGACGCCCGGGGCGATGCCCGCAGTGACGCCCGCTTCTACACCATCCTTAACGCCATCACTATCCGTATCGGCGCTGTTGGGGTTGGTGGGGCCGAAGCCGGCCAGCGGGCCGGTTCCATTCACTTCGTCGCCATCGCTGAGGCCGTCGTTATCGGTGTCGGCGTCTTTCGGGTTGGTGTCAACACCAGGGTTGTAGACGCCATCGGGGCCTACTTCGGCGCCGTCGGGGCGGCCGTCGTTATCGGTATCCGCATCGTTCGGATCAGTGCCGAGGCTGGCCTCCTGAGCGTTGGAAAGGCCATCCATATCCGGGTCGGAAGCGAGGTCATCCGCGCCGTTTCCGGCCGTCGGGTCAGTACCATCGGCAATTTCCGCGCCATCGTTGGTACCACCGTCGTCGGTGTCCTCATCAAGCGGGTCGGTGCCGTAAGTATTCACTTCTTCACCGTCAGTCAGCCCGTCGTCGTCGCTATCGTCGTCATTCGGGTCGGTGCCCAGTGCATCTTCTTCAGCATTGGTCAAACCATCCATATCGGGGTCAGCAGCGGCATCATCATTGCCGTTGCCGGCAGTGGGATCGGTGCCATCGGCCACCTCGTCGCCGTCACTTGTTCCACCATCGTCAGTGTCACTATCCAGCGGGTCGGTGCCGTAGGTATTGACTTCCTCACCGTCGAGCAATCCATCGTCATCGCTGTCATCGTCGGCCGGATCGGTGCCCTGGGCCGCTTCTTCGGCGTTGGTGAGGCCGTCGTTGTCCGGGTCGGCGGCAGCGTCATCGTTCGGGTCGCCGGCCGGGTCAGTGCCGTCGGCCACCTCGTCACCGTCATTGGTGCCGCCGTTGTCGGTATCGGCATCCAGCGGGTCGGTGCCATAGGTGTTGACTTCCTCTCCGTCCAGCAGGCCGTCGTCGTCGCTGTCATCATCCGCCGGGTCGGTGCCCAGGGAGGCTTCCGTGCCGTTGTCCAGGCCATCGTTGTCCGGGTCGGCGGCGGCGTCATCGGTTGGGTCGGCCACGGGGTCGGTGCCGTCGGCTACCTCGTCGCCGTCGTTGGTGCCGCCATTGTCGGTGTCGGCGTCGAGCGGATCGGTGCCGTAGGTATTGATTTCCTCGCCGTCGAGTAAGCCGTCGTCGTCTGAATCATCATCCATAGGATCAGTTCCCAGGCTGGCTTCCGTGGCGTTGTCCAGGCCGTCGTTATCGGGGTCGGCAGCCGCGTCGTCGTCGGCATTGCCGGCCGTCGGGTTGGTTCCATCGGCCACTTCGTCGCCGTCATTGGTCCCGCCGCCGTCGGTGTCGGGGTCCGTCGGGTCGGTATTGTAGGTATTGACCTCCTCGCCATCGAGCAGGCCGTCGTCGTCGGTGTCGCCATCGAGCGGATCGGTTCCCAGGGAGGCCTCCGTGGTATTGTCCAGGCCGTCATTGTCCTGGTCGCAGGGGCCGGCATTGGGATCCGGAATACAGGGATCGAGGTTGGCCGGGTCGTTCTCATCGTCCGTGCCGTCGTTATCGGCATCGGCGATGCTGGATTCGAGGGCGTCTATCTCCCCATCGTTATCCGTATCGAATGGGAAGTTGGGGTTACCGCCCACCTCCAGGCCGTCGTTCTCGCCGTCGCCGTCGGTATCGGGATCCGTGGGGTCTGTACCAGCGGTAGCTTCCTGGGCATTGGTCAGCCCGTCCGAGTCCTGGTCGCAGGAACCTACGGATGGATTGGGAATACACGGGTTATTATTCGCCGGGTCAGTCTCGTCGGGAGTACCATCGCTATCGGCATCGGCGGTGCTGGATTCCAGTGCGTCGATGGCGCCGTCGTTATCGCTGTCGAGCGGGTTGTTCACATCGCCGCCAACTTCGGCGCCGTCGGGTTCGCCATCATTATCGGTATCGCTGTCGAAGGGATCGGTACCTAGAGAAGCCTCTTCGCTATTGGACAGGCCGTCGTTGTCGGTGTCGCAGGCAGCGGAGAAAGCGTTGGGCACACAGGGGTCGAGGTTGGCCGGGTCGGTTTCGTCGTTGACCCCGTCTCCGTCGCTGTCGTCGGCGCTGGAATCGAGTGCGTCGATGATGCCGTCGTTGTCGCCGTCAAGCGGGTTGTTGGGATCGCCGCCCACTTCGGGGCCGTCGTTCTGTCCGTCGTTATCGCTATCCGGATCCATGGGGTCGGTACCCGCCGTTGCTTCTTCGTCGTTGGTCAGCCCGTCCGAGTCCTGGTCACAGGTTCCGGCCGAAGCGCTTGGAATACAGGGATCGTTGTTAGCCGGGTCAAATTCGTCGTTGACGCCGTCGCCGTCGGCATCGGCAGTGCTGGAGTCCAGCATGTCGAAGATGCCGTCGCCATCGGTATCGAGCGGGTTGTTGGGATCGCCGCCCATTTCATCGCCGTCGTTGTCGCCGTCGCCGTCTGTATCCGGGTTCGTCGGATCAGTGCCCAGGCCGCTTTCCTTATCGTTAGTCAGGCCGTCGTTGTCCTGGTCGCAGGGGCCGGCGTTGACGTTGGGAATACAAGGATCGTTGTTGGCCGGGTCGGCCTCGTCGAACTCGCCGTCGTTATCGGCGTCGGCGGTAGCGGAATCGAGGGCGTCGATGATGCCGTCGTTGTCGCCGTCGAGCGGGTTGTTGACGTCGCCGCCAACTTCAGCGCCGTCCAGTTCACCATCTCCATCCGAATCGGGATTGGAGGGGCTGGTACCGGCGGTGAGCTCCTCGGCGTTGGCCAGGCCGTCATTGTCCTGGTCGCAGGCGCCGGCGAAGGTGTTGGGCACGCAAGGATCGTTGTTGGCCGGGTCGGTTTCGTCGTTAACCCCGTCTCCGTCGGTATCGGCCGTGCTGGAATCGAGGGCGTCGATGATGCCGTCGTTGTCGCCGTCGAGCGGGTTGTTGACGTCGCCGCCAACTTCAGCGCCGTCATTTTCGCCATCGCCGTCGGTGTCCGGATTCATCGGATCAGTTCCGGCAGTGATTTCCTCATCATTGGTGAGGCCGTCTGAATCCTGGTCACAGGTTCCGGCAGAAGTGCCGGGGATACACGGATCAGTATTAGCCGGGTCAGTTTCGTCATTGACGCCATCGCCATCGGTATCATCAATGGCGGAATCGAGGGCATCGATAATGCCGTCACCGTCACCGTCAAGCGGGTTATTGACATCGCCGCCGATCTCAACGTTATCATTTTCACCATCGCCGTCGCTGTCGGGATTATTGGGATCAGTGCCCGCTGTTAGTTCATCATTCGTTAAAATCCCATCCCCATCCGGATCATCATCGGCATCATCCTGGAAGTCCGCAATACCATCCCCATCGCCGTCAGGCAATGTCGAGGGGTCGTTTAGGGAACCGTTCACATCGGTATAGGAGGGATTTGCCA
The DNA here is from genome assembly GCA_964418125.1 of uncultured Phaeodactylibacter sp. Classification (GTDB taxonomy): domain Bacteria; phylum Bacteroidota; class Bacteroidia; order Chitinophagales; family Saprospiraceae; genus JACJXW01. The sequence continues at coordinate 17,941 of CAYQKY010000140.1, read as the reverse complement.
GTACGTTGCCGGACTCGGCTGCATCATTCGCGCCTTCATTGTCAGAATCAAGATCGAGAAAGTCGGGCTCGCTGTCTCCATCTGTATTCACGGGCGTAAGCCCACCGCTATATGCAAGGTCTACGCCATTGGCATCTACTGAACCGCTGGGCGGCGTGTAACCGGCAGTGGTTTGAGCTTCGATATTGTCGGGTATCCCATCGCCATCGGAGTCAAGGTCGAGGCAGTTGGGAACCCCATCGTTGTCAGGGTCGTCATTGACGAGATCACAACCTTCGACACTATCCGGTATTCCATCATTATCATCATCCAGATCAGTGAAATCCACTACCCCGTCCATATCCGTATCCACGGTACAGGGCCCGCCGATCGTCACCGTCACCGCCGCCGAAGCGGGGCCGTAGCAACCATTGTGCAAATAGTAGGCATAATACGTGCCGGAAACAGCAATGGCCGTAGGCGAAGCCTCCGTACTGCTCAACCCATCGCTCGGATCAGCGTCCGTGCTCCATACCAGGGAGGCGCCCGTAGGCGTGGTGCTCGTCACCAGGGCGTTGAGGTCCACGCTGGTAGCCGGGCAGGTGTTGGAGGCGGTAGTTGCTGAAAGTTCCGGAATCGCCTCGGGGTCTTCGTCGATCACCACGATGATCGTGGCCGGCCGGCCCGGACAGGGAGGTGTGCTGGATATCGTGTACGTAAAGTGATAAGCGCCGGCCGGCACGCCGGTGAAGTCCACTGTAGTGGGGGAAGCGAGGCTTACGCCGGCGCCGTCGTCGTCCGTCCATGTCCCGCCGGCCTGATGGTTAATTACATAACTTTCGAGGTTGATGACGGCGTTGGCGCCCGGGCCGCCGGGGCAGTAATGGGCGATGGAACCGTCCATTTCCTGAACCGGGTTGGGGGAAACGGTGATGGCCACCGGCACGGCGTCGCTCGCGCAACCGTTCTGCATACAGGCCACCCAAACCGTTTGGGGGCTGGTAGCCGGCGTCGTTCCGGGATCATAACTATAGCCCGTAGCCACTACCGAGCCGCCCAGATTGGGATCGCCATCGTAGAAAGTATAGGCGGGCAGCTCCGGTGTCTTGATGATCCTCATATCGCCGATGGCAAAATGCTCAAGCGGGCCGTCGAAGCCGCCGATGCCAAAGATGCCGTCGCCGTTCTTAACGCATACCTTGAGGGCTACGCTTGCGCCGGTGACGCCCGTCTTGACAAAAGTTTGATTCAGGGAGCTGATCTGGCCGGCGTATTCCGCCTCCAGGGTTTCTACGCCGTCGATAATGGAGTACACCCTGATGTAGTCGTCCGCCTCCATAAAACCGCCGGAGCGGCGCAGGCCGACGGTAAGAGTCGCCTGATCGCCCGGCGCGAGGGCCTCCGTGGGCGTTTGCAGGCAAAATTCGCTGTTGACGTCGTGGAAGCGGATCTCTCCGTTGACCCTGCGAATATAATCGGTAGAACGCTTCAGGGTGGAGAAATCGCCGGATATCGTCAATCCTTCGGAGGTAATAATGGATTCATCGTTGACCGGGCAGGTCCCGATCGCCGAGCCGCCGCACTGCCCACGCGCCACATAACCATTGGCGCCGTCGAAGCCGGCGTGGAACAGTTCTTCCGAACCCGCCAGCGGAAGGGGAATATTAATGGCCGTAGAGCCGCCCTCGCAGGTCGTTATATCTTCAATGACCGGATCGTCGGCGGCCTCGCCGATGGAAACGATTACGGTAGCCGACTCGCCGAAGCAGGGCGCCGCGCCGGATACGGTATACGTAAAATGGTAGGAACCGTCGGGCACGCCGGTGAAGTCCACCGCGGCGGCGTTGGATAGGTTCACCCCGGTGGCGTCATCGTCCGTCCAGGAGCCGCCGGACTGGTGGTTGATCACGAGGTCTTCCAGGTTGATGACCGGGTTGCCGCCGGTGCAAAAGTAACCGATGGAGCCGTCCATCATTTCTACCGAATTGGGAGACACGGAAATGACGACTTCTTCGGCCTCGCTTTCACAACCATTGGCCGTGCAGGTCACCCAGATACTTTGCGGACTGTTGGCCGGGGTCGTGGCGGGATCATAACTTTGGCCCGTAGCCAGCACGCTGCCGCCCAGGCCGGGGTCGCCGTCGTAGAAGGTATATTCCGGCAAGTCGGGCGTAATCGTGATCTTCATATCCTGAATGGCATACTGCTCCAGGGGCCCGTCAAAGCCGCCGATGCCGTACTGGCCGTTACCGTTCTTCACACAAACTTTAATGGCTACCGTGCTGCCGGTAATGCCGGATTTGCGGAAGGAGATGGTGCGCGAACTGATCTGGCCGGCGTATTCGGCCTCCAGGGCCTCCACGCCATTGATCACGCTGTAGACGCGGATGTAATCGTCGGCTTCCATGTAGCCGTAAGAGCGTCGCAGGTCCACCTCAATGGTGGCCTCGTCCCCGGGCGCGATGGGTTGTGTAGCCGTCTGCACGCAGAATTCGCTGTTGACGTCGTTGAACTGCAGTTCGCCGGCGTAGCGCCGGATGTAATCGCTGGACCGGAACAGGGTGGAGAAATCACCGGTCAGAGTAAGCCCTTCCGCTGTAATGATGGATTCATCATTGGCCGGGCAGGTTCCGATCGACGAGCCGGTACATTTACCGCGGGCCACGTAGGCCAGGCTGCCGTCGAAGGAGGTATGGAAAACTTCCTGCTGCGGAATATCGAAGAAGGGAACATTGATCGTCACATCGTCTCCTTCGCAGACGGTAATGTCATCCAGGGCCGGCGCCGGAATGGCCGTCACCTTGTTGACGATCACGTCGTAGCAGACGGGAGAACTATTGAACTGATAATTGAAAGTATAGGCGCCGTTGCCCAGCGCGGAGAAATCGACGCTGGCGGGATCGGAAATATCGGCGCCGCTGCCGCTAACGTCCGTCCACGTGCCGCCCGGCGCGTAGGACAAAATGAAACTCGTCAGGTCTACCGGGCCGCTTGCGGAACAGGCGTAGGTGGAGCTTATTACGCAAGCTACCTTACCGAAGGTAAAATGGTCGCCGTCGGCAAAATCGTAGGCCGCCGCGCCGCTCGTCAGCGCCAGGCTGGTTTGCGGGCCGGTGTTGAAATCGCCGTCGCCGTCGGTATCGACGATGAGATAAGTGGCGGTGGGATCAGAAGTATGGACCGTAACAGTACCCACGCTTCCGGTCTCCTGGACCTTCCAGCGCCGCTCCATGGCGTCGAAGTTGGGGATGGCGCTGGTGAAGGTGGCCGCCGCGCCGTCGTTGCCCCAGACCAGGAAGCTGCGGTCGGCGCTGAAAGAGGATGTGTTATCTGCATTTGTGATGGGGAGTCCGCCGGTTTGGTCGCCGTTGTAAATAGCTACGAGGCTGCCGGTATTGACCGATTTTGACTGGCGCTGATCCAGGGCCTGGCAATCGTCGCGGCCGATGCCGGCGATGTCGTTGTCAAAACCTCCGCCGACGGTCCAAATGACGGTTCCGGAAGAACCGTTCCAATCGCCGGCATAATAATTATGTAAAAGCGTTGTACCGTATTTAATAGCCAGGTAGGTTTCAATCTTTTCTTTTTCCCAATCGGCCAGGTTGCGATCGTAGAGAATGATCTCCGGAATGAGGCCGTCCCAGGTTTCAATGCCATTGTATGCTCCAATGGTCCATAATCCGTCGACATACCCGCTGCCGGCTACGTTCGTGGCTTCGGTATTGGCGACAAAATAATCCTCGCCGTTTAAGCGCAAGCCGCTGCCGACGTTAGGGCTTCCTCCATTCCAATAATAGCCCAACAGTTCCGGTCGGTTGGCTACGAGCGGGGTCGGGTGATCGATACGCACTGGGCTGGAAGTGTTCATCCACATGATCTGGGTCCCGGCCAGTTTACCCATATGGGGGTTATCGATACCGAGATCCGCCAGGTTTTCATATCCGGCGCCCAGTTCATTGGTCGCCGTGCCGAAAAGCGTACCGGAAGCGTCCGTCGCAATAAACCGGCCGGCGGTATATTCCAGGTGGTCGTTCGAACCGTCAAAAAGAAGCGCCGGGTTAAAGTTTATAGCATTGGTCTGAAGAGAAGGCTCATGGCCGCTCGTCGCCTGTATCACGTCGTATCCATTGCCCGATTGATCCGCCCAGGCCGTTACGGCGCTCGTGCCCGTCACGCCGGTTTCCGCCTTGTACCAGGTCAGTAGGTTGGCCGCCACGCAGCCGGGCGCCACGAGTTCTTTACCGAAGGTAAAATACTGCCCGGAAGAGAAATCGAAGGTGGCGACGAGCTTGCCGCTACCATCGTCCGCGAAGGCCACTTCAGAGGGCGAGCCCGTTGAAAAGTCGGCGCTGTTGTGCACCAGTAAATGATCGGCGCCGCCGATCGCATGGACGGTGACCATGCCGACGGTTCCCGTTTCCTGTACTTTCCAGATCCGGCTCAGGTGATAGTAGCCGGCCGCCGGGGCGAAGCTATTGGGGTTGTAGGAAACGGCGAAAGAAGCGGCGTTTCCATTGTGCCCCCACATCAGGAAGCTTTGGTCGGCGCTGAAAGAGCTTGTGTTATTTGTATTTGTGATGGGGAGGCCGCTTGTTTGGTCACCGTTGTAGACGGCTACCGCGCTCGTAGCTGCGGCCGACCTGGATTGTTTCTGTTCCAGCCCGGAGGCGTCGTCTCGGCCGATGCCGGCCAGGCCGTGATGATAAGGCTGATAGGCGGCGTTGGAACTGCCCGCCCAGATGGTATTGCCGTCGGAATCCACGTAATCGTAGTTCACCGTGCCGCTGGCCGGGTCATTATCCAGGGTCGTACCCCAGCGGATGGAGAAATAGGAGTTGACTTTTTGGCTTTCCGCGGCGGAAAGGTTACGTTCATACACGGCGATCTCGCCGATAGGGCCGTCCCACACTTCCACCCCTTCGTAGGAGCCTACAGAGAACTGATCGGCAGACGGTGCGCCATTGGCGAAGCTGCTTTCACGCACCTCCATATCGGGCGCGCTATTAACCTGGCCGTCGAAGATCACGTCCAGGCCGGTATTGCTGGATAGGTTGGAAGGTTCGTTGGCCATATCCCACTGCCAGCTCCAGATGTGGAATTGAGCGGGCACGGGGTCGGCCGGGTGGTCGTTCCGGATGGGTGAAGAACCGTTCATATAGCCAAGCGGTTTTCCGCTGGCGGCGGCCGTGCCCAGGTGGGGGTTGTCGATACCGAAGACTACGAGGTTGTCGAAGCCGGTACCCGGCGTATTATTGGCCGCGCCGCTGAAAACGGAGCCGCCGGATTCGGCGCCGGTCATGAAGGGCGCCAGTTCGAGGCCGTCGTTGCCGCCGTCGAAGAGGACGGTGGGATTGAAGTTGGAATTTGCAGACGGGTCATTGTAAAACGGTTCGCGGGCAGCCGTTTGGGAAGTTGCTGAAAGCCCGCTGAGTCCCTGATCTTCCCAGGAACTGATGGGCGCTCCATTCGTGGTTGTACTCGTTCCCTGATCGGCTTTCAGCCACAGGCGCATGCCGGCGGCCACGCCGCCGGGCGCTTCCAGTTCGTTGCCGAAGGTGAAATATTGTCCGTCGGTGAAATCCACCGAAGCGGCCATGTTGCCGTTACCGTCGGGCGTCAGGGCGATCTCGGTGGGCGAGCCGGAGTTGAAGTTGGCGCTGTTGTGCACCAGTACATGTTCGGCGTTGGCCGGGCCAATAACGGTTACGGCGCCTACCGAGCCGGTTTCTTTCACCCGCCAGGTGCGGGCCATGCGGAAGTAGCCGGCCGCGGGCGTGAAGGAGTTGGGGGTATAGGCGTTAGCGTAAGTGGCGGCGGCGCCGTTGTGCCCCCAGAGTAAATAGGAGCGGTCACTGCCGAAGCCGCCGCTGTTTTCCATGGCGACTACGCTGCCGAGCTTAACGCTGTTAGATTTTCGCTGGTCGAGGTTGGAATCGTCATCGCGTCCGATACCGGCCACGGCGTTGTGGTAAGCCTGGTAGCCGGCCATGGCGGAGCCCGGCCAGACGGTTGTGCCGTCGGAGGCAAGATAGTCGTAATTGACCGTCGGGCTGGCCGGGCCGCTGTCGAGGGTGATGCCGTTGCGGATGGCCAGGTAGGAGCGCACGCGGGCCAGTTCGGCCCCGTCGAGCCGCCGGTTATAGACGATCACTTCGGTGATGCCGCCGTCCCAGTCTTCGCCGCCGCCGTCGGAGCCGATGTGCATTTCATTAAACATTTGAGGGTCAGTCTGTCCCCGAATCTCCATGTTATTGGCGTGATCGTAGCCGTCGAGGCCGGCGACGAGGTCGTCATTGAGCGTAGTCAAGCCATTGACGGCGCGCATATCGAAGATGTGCGCCTCATTCTGAATGACGGGCGAGCCGAGGTGGGTAACCACGGCCGGCGAACTGTGATCGGACCAGGGGTTGAAGTCCAGGTTCGTCACATCAAGCGTAGGATCGTTGCCGTTGTTGCCCATACCGGCGATGGTATTGATGCCGGAGTTGACGGTGGAGAAGCCGACGCCGATGAAGGTGACGTCGTCGTTCAGGCGATCGAGAATGGCGGAGGTGTTCTCCAGGTGGTCGTCCTGCCAGAAGAGGTAGGGATTGAAGTTGGATTGCTTCGTACCATCTCGGTAGGTGGGGCGTTGGCCGGCGGTGGGTTGGGTGGTATGCAGTCCGTTGCCGGATAGGTCGTTCCACTGCTGGACGGAGGCGCCGTCGACGGCCGGGGTGGTTCCAGCGTCGGAGAAGGCTTCGAGGTCGGCGCGAGACCAGAAGGCCAGGCCGGCATCTACGCCGCCCGGAGCCGGCAATGCCACTACTTCCGCTGCCGTCCACAACGAAAAATGCCCGATGCCATCGAGGTGGATCGAGTTGTTGGCCGGGTCGGCCACGCTATTGTAGTGCGGCTCCCAGGTTTTGCCGTTGTCTGTTGAGGAGTACAAGATAAGGCGGGTTTCGTCGAGGCCGTTGAGGTCCTCGTCGTCATACCGGAAGGCGATCCGGGCCTGCAGGGCGTGGTTTCGCGCCGGGTGGATGCCCACCACTTTGCGGATGGAGGCCTGCCCGCGTATGCGTATCGATTGTTCGTACAATTCCAGGCGGGTGGGGCCGAGGGGATCGGGCGCCGAGATGTCAAGGCCCAGTTCGGGGGCCTGTAGTTCACAGTCGCCACTGCCGCTTTCCAGGGTGATGGAAAGGCTGGGATCCTTCAAAACGTAGCTATCTTCCGGGTGGAAGGAATGATACAGCATAAAGGCGATGGCCGTCAAACTGATGAAAGCAGCCGCGAGAGCGGCGCCCCGGATGCTCAAAGGGTACGTCTTATTCCTACGTGTAAAAGTTGACATCATGATCTGTTTTTTTTTGGATAATAGAATCCCAGGCCCGTTCGGGCGGGTAGGCCCGGCGGGGAGAATTTTTTTGGCTGTTTGTGGTGTTGTGTAAAGTCGTCTTTCCTAAAACTTCCTAATCCTACCGCCCCATAGTATCCCGGCAGGGAGCTGCAGGCTCTTCTCCCGCGGCTACGCTACCGGAATCTCTAACCGTTATTGAATGGGCGATGCAACAAATAACCTAAACTATACTGAACATTTTCTCTTTCAGGGCGGCAGGGATTTGAGGGCGCCGCAATGGGAATGCCCCGAAGTTTGCCCGGAGGCGGCCTCCGGTCCGGGTTCGGGGCCGGCTCTTTGGGCAGCTTCAGGAAGCAGTGAAAAATAACTTCCCGGTTCAGGCACGGCAAGTTTAAAAAACCTGTCAGGCCCCGGCTCCCGATAACTTCCCTTTACGGTGGTATCTATGAACCGGCCGCTCCAAAAAAGAAGCATATACAAACAGGGGAGTAAGGACGCCAGGAAAGGCTCCGTTTCCGTATCGGTACATACAAGGCCGAAGCAGCGCCGCCCGAAAGCGGCGCCACTTTCAGCGCTGTGCATATTTGAATAAGTCCGTCTCATTATTTTTGTGATTGTAGGGCGAACAGTTCTTTTTTCTACAGGCGACTTAAAAGTGGCCCGTCCGAAGAAAAGGCAGAGGGGGCACGCCCCTCCGCTACTTTCATTCAAACTAGTTACAACCCATATTTTCTTCGTTGTCATTTGGTTATACCCTGCTATCCCAGTAGCCTGGTTTGGAGTTTTAAGGCAAGGAAAAACACCTGGAGCGTTTCTTCGACCTCGTAATGCCCAGATGCGACTTCCAATGGAGGCAGGTTCCACATACGCCCCATTTCTTCCGGCAGCCCCACGGGGTGGGGAATTTCGAACCTGCCGGAGGCGAACAGGGGGTATGTTTTTTTGCAAACGGATGTTTTCTTTATCAACATCCACATTTCCCACCTGCTCCACAGGTAGCAGTCTGCCCGGGTTATGCGGCAGCAAAGCCTGCGTTTTTTTGCCCGGGCAGAAGCTCCGGGAGGCATTACGTTGATCCGGCAGATCCCGGTGCCGGCGCAATTGATCCGGGGGTTGCCCAGGACCACTTCCACGGCGACCGGCCGGCCGGCCAGTTTTTTCAGGTGTTCATTCCTTGAGCCTGGATACCACTGCTCTTGGAATGTGTACATTTAGATCCCTTTTGATAGTTGGTGAATGGGTAGCGTTTTCAAGTTTTCAAGTATGCTTCAGGGTACGATGATGTCTCCAATAACGATATCATCGCGAAAGCTGTAGGTAGATGTCGTTTTCATGTCAATTATGATTTGTTATTATCAAATATTTTGATAATGCTAAAGTATCCCGGCCAGTCTCCCCATTCAAGGAAAACTCCCGCGCCGGGTAACCTGGGAAAAGAAGGATCTGGCGACAGAAATAACTCACAAACAATTGTTTTTCAGCACGTTAAAGTGTGCAAAATTCGTTTTTCCGCAAAGCGGGGCTAATTTAAAACAATATTTACACGAGAAAAAAAACGGGGGGATTCCGACTGTCTGAGGGGGTGGCCCCGGGGGGAGGTAAGCTTGCTACAGGCGGCATATTATCGCCTATTTCCTGCATGGATGAGTTTTGCCTCTCAATCCGAAGGAATAAGCTTAGAGCCTATCCGAATGGTATGTAAAGCCTTTGTTATGAATGGGGGGGGATAACCGGTGGGATGGGGGGAAGGGGGAGTTGGGATGAGTAAGTATAATGTTGTCAACTTAAACCAGGCCGTTTCAATTGAGCTGACAACTTCGAGTTGTCAGCTCAAAGGGCAAACGTCAAATGACAACTCGAAGTCGAAGTTGTCATTTGACTTAACCCCAGCACACTCTTATCATTCAAGCCTGGCGCTCACGCCTATCTTCTCTGCTTCAAGCCTCCCCCCTGCTTGCCCTTGTCCGCCTTTTGGCGCGGCTGCGGCGGAATTTGGCGCCGAGGGAAGCCAGGACGAATTCCCAGAGTTGTTCGTAGGGGATGATCTCAATATCGTGCGCCTGGTTGGCCACTTCGAGGGGCACCGCTTCCAGTTTGGCGCGCAGGGGCTCTGTTTTCCGGGCAACGGCCTGCCGGTGGTAATGGGCGGGGGGAAGTTTGGCCAGCATCTGGATAAAGCAGTTGCTGCGGTAAGTTTGCCCGTTGACCAGGTAGCGGTAGGCGTACTTTCGGGCCGAGTCGATGCGGTCTGCCGCCGTCTCGTATTTTTGTTGTTGGATAAGGAACAGGATCTGTATGGCAAGGATGGAAATGTTCAGGCCCCGCTTGTCTTTGGAGTAGATCGGGATATCGTTGAGGAATTTGCTCAGGCGGAAGCTGCCCTGGGCATCTTCCCCGACGACCACGACCTTCTCCATGGTGATGAGGTAGTGCAAATAAGCTTCGAAGATCCTCCAGACTTCCATGATCTGTTCCGGGAGGTAGGAAAAGCGGTTGTTGCCGGTGGTTTGCCTGAAGATATCATAAGCTTCCTGGTAGTGGCCGCTGTGCATGGCCAGCAGGAAGTAATTTTCCTGGAATTTGAACCAGTTGAAGGAGCTTCCTTCCACCAGTTCCAGGCATCGTTCCGCCACCTGTTTGCCCTTGTCGTATATTTTCAGTTGCGTATAACAGACCAGTTGCTGGTAGAGGAAGATCAGCAGGGGAGCGGTAGCCTGATAATCCTTTTTCTCAAAATAATCGATGGCCTGCCGGGCCACCTCGATGGAACCGGTATAATCATTGCGGCTCATGTAAATGGCCAGTTGAATGAAGAAAGTGCTGAACCTCAGGCGATAACTGTCATAGGTTTCGAGATAGCCGGCCAGCTGCTTGTAATAAGCCACGGCCATTTCCCCGATCTCGGGTTTGGAAGCCTTGCTGTTAACGTAGTGGAGCACCAGGCCGGAGTACAGGCCTTCGGCCTTGTTTTCTACCGACCACAATTTTTCGTATTCCAGGAACAGCTCGTTGTATTGTTCGTATTTTTTGGCATTGCCCTTTCTCGTGCCGTAGTGCAGGCGGAGCATGCGGGAGATATCCAGTATGAGCTCGGTGAACTCGAACCGTTCGGCCTGCTTTAGGATATTAAGGCACAGGCTGACTGCAGAGGTTCGGGCATTCTTCCCGAGGAGGATCTTGACGGCCGCCCATTTTTTGTAGCACTCGTAATAAGCTTTCTGGCGGTCGTTGTAATGCGGTTCGTTCAGGTCGACCAGAAACAGGTAGTCGATCAGCCGCCCCTTAAGTACGGACTTCAGCTTCTGGTAGTTCTGGCTCTGGCCGTCCTGCCGGAAGAGCGCCATTTCAGCAGCCTCGTCATCCGCAAACTCACTAGAAGCCACACCGTGATAAAATTGTGAGAGCAGTGAATTATTGTCCTCCGTCAAAAGCTCAACTGCGCTCAATTTCTTCCTGCTTACAATAAAAACCAATTCTTGTAAAATATCCATAACTCAACCATTGATGTAGTTTACTCGGCCATCTTGGCCCAATAGGTTAGATAGTGTAGCCTCGGAAGTGTTTGTTTTCTTAACAGATGTGCTTTTGGGAATATATAAAATGAACCTTAATCTGTGGGTGCCAGGTAAAAGTACAATAAAATAAAATGGAGTTCCTGTACAGATTTCTGAGTTTCGTTACCCTTAATAATGGGTAACACTCTGGCTTAAAATTTAAAAAAAGACTGGTTTTCAGCAGCTTATCACGTTCGAAAAAGAATGCCGCCATACTGTTATGGCGGCACCTTGGCAAACAAACACTAACAAAATTTCAAGCTATCGGTAAAAGCTCCCGTCTTGTACTTTAACGGGGCGGATGGGGGGTATCAGGTAGGTTTTTAAACGATCGTGGGGTCGATGATGATCACATCATCTGAGTGTCCGAATCCTGGTAACTTCTTCATCATGAGTAAATAGTTTTGATATTAATATGTTAGGATGATACTGCTAAGATACGTGAAGGTAATGTTGTTTTCAATAACAGTTTTGCAGGTTCCGTTACCCGCCAAGAAGCGGCTATACGGTCAGTAATAAATCATAAAAACCTAATTATCAGCTCTTTATTTGATTTAAATTTCATAATTTAATATATAATGAATACTCCAATATTTTTCAATTGATTATATTTCCCTGTTACAAAATCCTCGATAATGGTAATCTTCTCCCGGCCATGCATTTCTCCAGTGCCGGCAGAGTGAATTAATGAGGCTGGCCGGGTCAGTGAGAATAGTTTTGCCGTCGTTTATGGTAATAGAAAGTATTTGAAAGTGACTGTATGGCCAGGTTCCATATTTCTTCATAAGGCAACACCTCGACTTCATAAGACTGGCTGGCCATCTCGATGGGCACTTCATTCAGTTTTTCCAGATATTTGGCGGCTTTACGGATCACAGCTGCTTTGTGGTAATTGGCTTTAGGGATCTGCAGCAGCATTTTAATGAAGCAGTTACTGCGGTAGGTCTCCCCTTTTTTCAGGTAGCGCTGGCAGTACTGCTCAATGGCCTGTATGTGGTCGCCGGCTTTGCCATAGTCTTTTTTAAGGATGAAGAACAGGATCTGAATGATGAGAATGGAAATGTTAAGGCCTTCCTTATCCTTGGAATAGATGGGCGTTTCATTGAGGAAGCGGCCAAGGCGGAACTTGCTGAAACGCTTGTCCTTGGCGGCAGGTTTGAACTTGCCCAGCACCTTGAGGTAATGGAGATAGGCCTCATAGATCCGCCAGATCTCCCGCACGTTTTCCGGCAGGAATTTAAAGCGGGCATGCTCCGCGGCCTGGCAGAAAGCGAGGTAAGCCTGCCGGAACTGGCCCGTGTGCATAGAGAGGATAAAAAACAGTTCGAGATATTTAAACCAGTTGTAGCTGCCTTCTTCCATCAGGGCCAGGCACTGCTCAGCGGTTTCCTTTCCCTTCTCAAACTGCCGAAGCTGAATATGGCAGGCCATTTGCTGATAGTAGAAGATCTGGAGCGGGACCTGCGCCTCGAAACCCTTGCCGGAAAAGAATTGAATCGCCTCATTGCATACTTCTACGGTCTTAGAGTGATCGTTGACGGACGTGTGGATGATGAGCCGGATGAGGAAAGCGTACAGGTGCAGGTCGTGGGTATGGCAGTTTTCGAGGGCCGGTTTCAATTGCCGGAATGCCTCTCCGGCACGCCGGTGTACTTCTTCTTTTACGGAGCGGTCGTTGACGTAATGAATGACCAGTTTCAGGTACTGTTCCTTAGCGAAATTCTCGTACTCCATATCCTGGGTATAACGCTGGTAGGCCTGGTCAAACTCTTCGAATTTCCTGAAGTCGCCCGCAATGGCCCCATAATGGAAGCGGAGCATATCGGCCAGGTCACGGCACAATGAGGAGAATTCGTATTTATCGGCGTACCTCAGCACCTTATGCGCCAGGCTAACGGCGGAGTTTCGGGCGTTTTTCCCCAACAGGATCTTGATGGCCGCCCAGTCGCGGTAGCATTCGTAATAAGCCTTTTGATAGGAGTTGTAAGAAGCTTCTTTGACGTCGATGAAAAACAGGGTGTTCAGCAGGCGGTTCCGCAGGGTGGACTTCAGCTTGCGGTAGGCGCTTTTGTTTTCACCACCGTAGAGTTTTTCCATAGCTTCCTCATCCGTATCGAAGTCTCCTTCGATAACGCCCTGAAATAACTCGCCCAGCTTGGACCTGCCTTTAAAGGGGTAGCGGATCAATTCCACCGGCCTGATCTTGTTTTTATTGATGACCAGGGCCAATTCCTTAAGATCGTACATATCTGCTGTAAAGGGTTTGTGCCCCCGTGCCAGGCTTTCAGCCGAATTGATGGAAGGGGAATCCAGGCTTTCAGGAAAGCCCGGACGCGGGAGCATTTTTCGTGTTTTTGGGATAGGAATCAGTTCTTATGCCGCAATGGGTAGTATGGTTAGAAGTACGCTGGTATGAAAACTGCCTGAGAGCTTTTTTCTGCATTTTTGGGATGGCCTTGAAAAGATAGTCAAACTGATGAAAACTACAAAAAGAGAGGTGATGAACCCATAAGAACAGCCGCGAACATAGGGAAAAAGGGTGATGAACGGGCTATAGTTTGTTGAGCCTGTCCATCAACTCGCTCTTATAACTGGCCCCGATGGAGAGTTTCCGGCCGGCGGTTTCCAGCTCGCTGGCCGACAGGTTGACGCTGTCTATCCGGGTGAGCTGCACCAGATATCTGCGGTGCACCTGGATAAAGCGGCGGGCGGACAGCCTGTGTTTGAATTGTTTGAGCGACATTTTCACAGCGTAGCGGTTTTCCCGGGTATGAATGATGATGTAATTGCCTTCCGCTTCCACAAAGTGGATATCGGAAATAAATACTTTGATGTACCTGTCGCCCACTTTGACAAAAAGCGCGTCGTTGAGCAGTTCGTTCTCCTGCCACAGGCGAAAGGCCTCAGCGGCCAGGCTCGGTTCGCCGAAGCGCAGAATGGCCGAATCTATCGCGCTTTGCAGGGTGATCTTCCTGACCGGCTTGACCAGGTAGCCGAAGGGGGAGGCTTCCTGAGCTGCCTGGTAGGTCTGCGGGTCTTCGTAGCCGGACAGGAATATTACGGGGACGCCGTATTCTTTAACCTTTTTGGCCAGTTCGATCCCGTTGAGGCTTCCTCTTATATTGATGTCCATCAGCACGAGGTCGATGGAGCCGGCGTCCTGTTCCAGGCGGTTCAGTAACGGCTCCGGCCGCCCGGCAGAACCAGCCAAGGCATACCCGCATTCCTCGATCATGCGTTCCAGCCCGGTAAGGAATACGGGGTCGTCTTCAATCGCGAAAATCCGGATGTTAGTCATATTTAATGTCGGGAGTCGGCTCCCCGGCAGCCGGGTTAGGCAACTGTTGGGTTACAACTCAATTTTTTTATTTGCGACTAGAAATACCTGCCAAACTTGGCCGGGTATGGTAATTAGTAACCTCACAAAATTGAGTAAAAGTTCGGTCCTTCCCGTCCGTTTAACCCTTACTATTCCTGTTTTTGGACAAAATCAGCACCAAGAGGCCTTTTTCTCGAAGAGGCGGAATGGCCTTCCGGGAGCATGGCCAGTGGAAGATATACAGTAAAGGTAGTCCCCCTGCCTGGCCTACTGGACACTTCGACCTCCCCCCGGTTGGCCCGGGCCAGTTCATTACACAGGTGGAGGCCCAGCCCGGAGCCATTTTCGCCCTCCGTGCCCGCCGTACTCTCCTGGAGTTCAAACAGGCGTTGCATCCGTTCGGGAGGTATACCTACGCCATTGTCTTCCACCAGGATCTTTGCCCGGCGGCCGTCCGAATAGCACCGGGCCACCACTTCTCCCCCTCTGGGTGTGAATTTGATCGCATTGCTGATCAGATTGCGCAGGATCAACTGCAGAGCGCTGGCATCGACAAAGAGGAAGAGCCCGCCTTCATCCGGCCCTTCATACCGGAGGGTTATCTTTTTGCCTTCCGCCAGGGGCGCAAAAGCATCCAGCATATCATGAACCAGGGATGCGAGCTCCACCTTTTCCTGCCGGCAGGGGATCTCCCGGGTCTGGGCCCTGCCCCACCGCAACAGGTTATCGAGCATGACATTGGCCATGACGGAAGTTTTTTCCAGCTGTTCTCCGATCCTGACCGCCCGTTCGTATTCGCCCTTACGCATCAGGTAGGCGATGTTTTTTCCGATGTGCTGAAAATGCCCCACGGGCCCGCGCAGCTCATGGCCGATCATGGCGAAAAGCTTGTCTTTCATACGGTTGAGCGCATCCAGCTTTTTATTCTGCTGTTCGATATGCAGCCTTTCTTTTTCCAGCTCAATGGTGCGCCTGGCCACCTCCCTTTCGAGCCGCTTCTTTTCCCGTTCCAGATGGAGGGTCCTCAGGTATACGGCCCACCTTACGAGAAAGAAAAGGAGCAAAACCATTAAAGCCAGGAACCAGGCCTTCAAATAGAAAGGTTTCATCACTTCTATCGGGATCTTTAACTCCCAGGGGGCTGCGGCGCCTTTAGGGCTCTGGGCTTTCACCCTCAGTATATGCTTCCCGGGAGAAAGGTGATAAAACTCCAGGCTATCCTGGCTCATCTTTTTCCAGGCCGCCCCTTCTCCATCAAGGCGGTAGTAATAATCGGCGCCTCCGGGTTCCCACATATCCAGCCAGGCAAAAGAAAAACCGGCCTTCTCGTGGCTTGCCGGCAACCTCACAGCCTGCCCGGCCGGCCAGACTGTGGAATCGCTTTGCGTACTGCCATCCGGCATCACATACCAGCAGCTTTCCATTACCAGGGGCCCCTCCCGGGTGGGAAGGCGCCGGAAGCCCTCCGGGTGAAACCAGGTGAGGCCCTGCATCCCTCCGAAGTATAGGGTTCCGTCCTTCGCCCGATAATGAGAGAAAGCATTGAATTCATTGCCGGCAATTCCGTCTTCTTTCAGGAACACCCGTGTGGACCCCGACTTTTTGTCGAACCGGCACAACCCTTTATTGGTGGGCAGCCAGAGCGCGCCAAGAGTATCTTCATAAATGGCATGAACGATATTATCGGATAGCCCCTGTTTTACAGTATACTGCCTGGCCTCATCATTCTCTCTGTCCCAATAGATCATTCCTCCGCCTTTGGTGGCCAGCCAGAAATCCCCCTGTTGGTCCTCATGCAGAAAAGTGAAGTTCAGAAAAGGGAAGCGGGTGAATGCAGAAACTTTTTCCCGGCTGCCATCCAGCAGGCGAAGGCCCTCTCCGGTCGCCATCCACAGGCCTTCTTCATTTTCGTGGAACCAGTTGATCTCCACATTATCCAAAAGCGGATGGTACCAGAACCTGAATCCGCCGGTCCGTTCATCATAATACGCCAGGCCGGTGGCGGCGCCTAACCAGAGGCGCCCGTTTTCATCATCATAATGAAGCACCCGGCTTTCGGTGGTAATGCGGTAAACGGAGTCTTCGAGAGGAAATACGCGCCAGCCCTGCCCGGGCCATTCCATCCGGAGTACCCCCGGGCCATGTACACCGCTCCAGATACTACCATCGGGCGTTAATTCCAGCCCTAAGCCGGCTTTCATGGACGGGTGGCGAATGGGCGCAGCTATGGCCCGGCCTTCTGTTATTATTCTCTGTCCGGAATAGGAATTGACACATAGGCTGCCATCCGGCAGTTCAATGATCCCCCGGGTGTTGTCGATATTTTCACTCAGGCTGAAAAAAAGCTGTGGATGTACCCATATCACCAGGACTTTGCCTTCCGAACAAACCCATGCCCTTCCCTGCCGGTCGATCATGGCGTTGGCGATATTGGGTTTTTCACCCGGCAACAATCTACTTTTGCTAAACGCTACCGCCTCTCCGCCTCCTCTTTCCATTATCCGGATGGAATCTTTGCCGAACTCCCAGAGCTGTTCGCGGCGCCCGAAATCAATTTTGCTGATTTTGTCAGTGATCTCCTGGTAGCCATCGATGAAGCGGCTGAACGGCCTTCCCTTTTTTTTGAAGAGGTAAGTTTTTTCATCTTTCCCTCCGGTGTCAAAAGACAGCAGAACGCCCTTCCCTACCGGCATCATGGGAGAATCGGGTGCGGGCTTCATCAGAAAAGGTTCTTCTTCCAGGAGGGCGCCACACTTATCCACTTCCATCAAGACGCCTTCTCCCAGCGCCCAGAAGGAAGTGTCGGAAGCAGGCAGAACAAAAGATAAAGGAAGGGCGCCGCCATTGTCCAGTTCTTGAAGGAATAAACGGCCGCCACGATAGCTGTAGGCCCTGCCGCTTTCCAGGCCGAACCACAACACGCCGCCTCTTCCCCGGGCGATGCCTCTGACCTCTTCGGCGCCAAATGGAAGGCAGTTGCCAAAATATTCCCCGAAGGTGTAGGTGCGTTTGGAAGCGGGGTCGAAAAGTGTGATGTCAACATCGTGCCAGGCCAACGCCCCCGGCCGCCTTTCTATTCTCGAATGCACCAGCCATACCAGGCCGTCCCGACATCCTAAGAAATGCAAATGGCTGCCGGCCCGGGGGTAAAAATTCTTCTCTTGCAGAAAGGGCTGGAAACTTCGGCCGTTATACCGGTAAACACCCGTACCGCTCCAGATCCACATATAACCCTGGCTGTCCTGGAACAGGCGCAAAGGATTGCTGTCGGGAAGGCCCTCTTCCCGGCCGATCCAATAATGGCCAACGAAATGGTCCACGCCCTGGGCGGCGAGGCAATTCCATTTTCCACACAGGCTTAACACAATGGAAAACACAAAGAAGGCCCTTACAAGCAACCTCTTTGTTGAAGGGGAAACGATCCGATCTTTTGTTGTGCCAAACATATCCAGCTCTTTACACTGAAGTGGCCGGAAAAACCAGCCTTCTTTCTTCGCTTTACTGGCACGTATGGGTAGAACGTCTGTAAAAAGGCTGGTAAAATACGCTTTTTTTTAATACCTGGCAACCGGGCGGCCATGCGCTCCAAAGAGAGGCTGCTCACTAAAAGCCTATCCGGAAACCGTTTTTGCAGCTAAAAAAGCAGGAAGGCCGCCAAAAGCCAAATGCTCCTGGCAGCCCTTCCATAGCTTAAATATCGGGGAATCAGTTACTCAGTAATGATCATCTTCCGGGTAGCGGTATGCT
>CAYQKY010000139.1:0-23889 GCA_964418125.1 uncultured Phaeodactylibacter sp. | reverse complement strand
CAACTGTCCGGGCCGGCGGTGGCGTCCGAGGTGGAGGTGTGCGCTACGCTGCCTATCCATTCCCACTCTACAATATCGCCGGAGGTAATGGTGATATCCCGGGGGGTGAAAGCGAAGTCCTCCACCAGAACGGTATGGACAACGCTGCTTCCGCTGCTGACACTAAGATTAGAGATCACGCAATTAATATTGCAGTCCTGAGTGGTTATCATTGCGGAGCCACTACACCCCGGATCATCAATATCACGGGCTTCAATAGTATGGCTCTGCCCGTCGCCGGGAACATCAACAGTCACCACCGCCGGGCCGGTAGGGTTATAACTGAATGGGCCACCGGGAGCCAGGCTCCCATCCACATAGACATTAAACCCGGCCGCCCCTCCGTTGATAGCACTTACCGTCAGTTCTACCAGGACCTGATCAGCGGCATTGCATCCACCAGCCTGGCTTGCCGAGGCGGAAATGCTGCAGGCAGGAGCTGCGCCGCAATTCGGAGCCGTATAGGTTCGGGAAATGATGCATGAAGGGTCGGCAACATCCTGAATTTCAATGGTATGAGCTGCGCCATCTCCAGCGATATTGATGGTACTGGACTGAGGCCCGGTTCCACTGTAAGAGAAAGGGCCACCGGGAACCGGCGTTCCGTCCAGCAATATGTTATAGCCGGCAGGATCGGCAACCGATGTGCTGAAAGATACGAGGAGAGAAAACTGCCCCGAAGAAGGGCAATTGGCGACGATCATCCCGGACATACCCTGCCCGTTCGGCCCACCGTGCGGGATGCAATAGTAGCGGTGAACGCCCGGGTTGGTTATGTTAACCGTATACACAGAACCAAATCCGATCACACCGGAGTTCCAGCTATCCGGGCCGGTAGTTACGTCGGAGGTAGTGGAATGGCCATCGCCCACCCATTGGAATTCCACCACATCCCCGATATTGATGGTAAGGTTCTGTGGTGCGAAGAAATTATCGCCTACCTGAACTACCTGAGTGCCCCCCCCTGCCACACTAACGCTCATGCTGGAAAGGAAGCAGTTGGAAGAACAGTCGGGCACCTGGAAAGAATAGGTTGTGCTACAGGTGCCGATATCATCAGACTGGACAGTAACGGTGTGCCCAAGGCCATCGCCGGGTACAGTAGTATTGACCGTTACAGGAGTGGCGGCATCAATTGCAAAGGGGCTTCCCGGCAACAACTGTCCGTCTACGGAAATATTGACATCTTTTGCATTATCGTAAATGTCGTTGACGGTAATGGCCAGCGGTATCTCATTATTGGCATTACAGCTCCCCACGTTTACGGATACATCCAGGACGCAGGTCTCTATACGCACGCATAACTGATTGGTGCAGCCGCTTTGAGTTGTAATAGTTAGGCAGACATCATATTTGTCGGCCTCCGGGAAAGTGTGGACAGGATTCTGTTGAGTACTGGTAGTGCCATCTTCAAAGTCCCAGAACCAGGAGGTTATAGGGTCTCCTGCCGCCGAGGCCGACTGGTCGGTAAATTCGATCGTCAGCCCCGTTTCTCCAAAAGAAAATGCTGCCTGACAGGTTTGAGCGTTAATGCCTGCCGGAAAGCACAGCAATAGTAATGCCGATAGGATCAGTGCGGGTGTCTTCATTTGTCTATAGCCAGTTTTACCAAGGAATTAAATAAATAACTCAGGATTAAAAATAGAGATGCTTCATTTGCGGCTTAAGAAAAGATACCTGAACGGGAAAAAAAGCTACCTGAACCGGAAAAGGGCCAATTCCTTAATTTTTGCCATATTTGCTCATCAAAGGCTGGGGGCATCTTTTTAATCCCCGAAAAACCCGAATTATGATCAAGCTTTCCGAAATACCGACCACTCCTCCCCCCGATGTGGACGAGGATAAACTCAAAGACGAAACCGAAAAACTCGCCGAACGTCTCGGCGATCTGCAAAAGGTTATGTTTGCCGAACAGAAACACGCCGCCCTGGTGATCTTTCAGGGAATGGACGCTTCGGGAAAGGACGGAGCGGTCAAGCACGTATTCAAGGACTGCCATGCCCATGGCATACAGGTGTATAGCTTTAAAAAGCCGACCGATGAGGAATTCGCCCACGATTTCCTCTGGCGGGTGCACAAGCAGGTTCCCCGCCGGGGTATGATCCAGGTCTTCAACCGTTCCCATTATGAAGACATCCTCATCCAGCGGGTCCACGGATGGATCGACGATAAACGGGCGGAGAAAAGGATGAACGCAATCAATGCTTTCGAAGAACTGCTCGCCTTCGACAACCACACCCTCGTTTTCAAATTCTACCTCCACATCTCTTATGAACAACAGGAGATGGAACTGAAGGAAAGAATTCAGGAACGGGACAAGAACTGGAAGCACAACCCCAATGACTGGAAAGAACGGGAACATTGGGACGAATACATGCGTTACTACGAATACGCCATAAACAACAGCAGCATTCCCTGGACGATCGTCCCGGTCGATGAACGCTGGTACCGCAACTACATCGTCGCCAAAACAATCGTAGAGGAACTGGAAAAGCTGAATATGGAGTATCCGCCTTTGCCGGAGGGGTGAGTTAGAGAGAGGGGGAGACTTGGAGAGTGGGAGATGGCGAGAAGGGGTGAATGCTGCTCAAAAACAGTGATCGAATATGGGCAAACTGGAAAAAGTAAGAGTCGACAAATGGCTGTGGAGCGTACGGATCTTCAAATCCAGGACAATCGCCACTGACGCCTGCAAGTCGGGAAAAGTTAAGATCGAAGGCGTTGTGGTAAAGCCTTCTCAGCTGATACAGCGGGATGAGGTGCTGGAAGTGCGCAAGAACGGCTTTAATTTCACATATAAAGTAGTCGACCTCATACAGAAGCGGGTAGGCGCCCCTATCGCCCAGGCCTGCTATGAAGACCTCACCCCTGAAGAGGAACTGAATAAATACAACAACTGGTTTGTCGGAAAGGGCGCCTCCGAAAAGCGCGAAAAAGGCGCCGGGCGCCCCACCAAGAGAGAGCGCCGCGAGATCGAGCGCTTTAAAAAAGGCCGCTTTTGAGTTCTTTTTATTGAAAAAACGGGCTGGCGCGGGTAGTTCCCGGCCCGTTTTTTCAATACCCGCGGGGGCTGCACCTTGGCCAGCCTGCCTATCCCCTACCCTCGCACCATCTTCCGGATCTTTCCGAAATACCTTTCGGTATTTTTTTGGTGTGTGCTCTTTTTGAGGTTTAAAATTGTGAGAAAATTTTAAATGAGTAAAAAGAATCTTTAAAAAGGAATATTTTTCCCTGTATTTAGCCGAATCGCCGGAAATTAATCCGGTATATCGCTTTAAAGAAAATATATTTGTAGCCCTGAGAAGCTGTTTGAATTTGGCTTTTGGAATTGGTTATAGGCTATTTTTTCGCCAATCGAGGCACGCCCGGAACCTGATAGCCTTAGCTATCAAGGTGAGGACGGAACGAAGAGTGGCGGGAAAAGAGCCATAAAAAAGCCGAAGTGCCAAATCCAAACAGCTTCTGGATCACTTTTTACCAATAAATGCAAACCTAGTATGAAAAAAACGCTACTCACCCTGTTGGCCATGGTGGCCTTTGTTTCCCTTTATGCTCAGCCGGCGAATGACAATTGCGAAGACGCAATTGCCGTTACCACCGATGAGCAGGTGGATTTTTCCACGATAGATGCGACGGACGACGGGCCGGCCCATCCGGATTGCGCGTCCGGAGGAACCACTCCTGACTCCATTTTCAATGACATCTGGTATACCTACACTGCTGATTTTACCGGCCAGGCAGTTTGGAGCCTTTGTGATGGAAGTACAGATTACGATTCCAAGATCGCTGTCTATATGGCGGGAGCATCGTGCCCGGTTACTGATGACGTCCTGTTACTTTGTAATGATGACGGCCCCGGCCTTTGTGACCTTGCTTCCGAGGCTCTTTTTGATGTGGTATCCGGCGAAACTTACCTCCTCCGCATTGGCGGATACGGGGACGGCGGCCCGGGCGAAGAAGGTTCAGGCTCGTTTACCATCACAGAGTTTATCCCGGCGGTCCCCAACGACTTATGCTCAAATGCAGAAGCCATTGGTTTGGTGGAAGACTTTCAGTTCACCAATATCGACGCCACAACGGACGGCCCGGAGCACCCCGGAGATCCTAATGGTTGTTTCGGGTTCAACGACCCCCAGGCCGGTTCGGATATCTGGTATACTTATACCCCGGAAACTGACGGCTATGTGCAATGGTCGACCTGCAGCAGCATCAGCTTTGACTCGCGCCTGGTAGTGTACGGCCCCAACGCCGACTGCCCCCCAACTGCTGATCAGTTGTACGCCTGCAACGACGACGGCCAGGGCTGCGCCAGTTATTCCTCATCCGTTAATTTCAGCGTACAAGCCGGACAGACATATTTACTTCGCATGGGAGGTTTCGGTGGCGAACAGGGACAGGGCACCTTTAACCTGGTGGAGATTGTCCCGCCTGTCCCGCCTGATAACGACGATTGCGCAGCGCCCGATTCGACCTACGTCATTTCCAGGGATGCTGCCGATAACTTCGAGGACTTTACCGAAGGAACGACCGTAAACGGAACCTTTACCAGCATTAACTTCTCCTTCCCTCCCTGCCTCACCAATCAAAATGGAGGAGAATTCTCTGATGTCTGGTACAAATTCAACACATTAGGTAATACCGAGCTGGAACTCCGGTTAAACGCTGTAACTGAAGGGGCTGAATTTTTTGTTGACCTTTTCATGGATTGTGACAACCAGCTCGACACCGTGAGTTTCCCGGGAGCTTGCCTCGGTAACAGTGAGACGGAGCCCTTTGCAACCACAACAGTTACCGGCCTGCCGGATGAACCCGTCGAAATGCTACTCCGCGTCACAACGAGGTTGACGGACCGCCTTCCTGGCGAATTCTTTTTCCAGATTGTGGGAGACATCACTACCGGAACAGCAGAGCCGGCTATCGTTGAAGAACTTATTTTATTCCCCAACCCGACAAAAGGCCAGGTCATAACCTCCTTCAACCTGGTAGAAAGTTCGGAAGTACAGGCATCCGTACTCAACCTGCTGGGAGAAACACTTTCCAGCCAGTATCTGGGCCGTTTACCCGCCGGAAAGCATATCGAGCCTACTGACGTCTCCATGCTTCCCAATGGCATCTACTTCATGCGGATAACGGCCAACGGGCAGGCCCGCACCGTGAAGTTCGTGAAGAAGTAAGTTGACCTGGCATTTGCGATGTTTGATTTGGGGCATTCGATGGCCTTCCAAATCAAACATCGCAAATCAAAAATCAAAAATCTACACCTTCAACCCATGCCAATCTTTCGACCTTAAATACCAGAGCGTAAGGGCCAGCATTATCACCCAGTAAAAGATCTCCGCCGCCCAGGCCCAGGGCAGGCCGCCGTTGGTATAATTCACTTCGATATAGATGTAAGCCAGATACCCCAGCGCGCACCAGGTCTGTATCTTCAGGCCGTAGTAGGTTGCCCCGGTGCCCGCCAGGCCGTTGAAGAACACGCTGCCGATGGAAAACAGGGTAAGAATACCTACCAGCACGTATAAAATGGGCTGAGAATCGGTGATGAGGGACATGTCTTCCGAGCCGAGCAGAGGATAGAGTATCTTATGCGGAAAGAGGACAACGGGGATGGTGATCAGCATGGTCGTAAACCAGGCGATCTTGGCCGTTTTCCAGATGATGGGAATAACCGCCTGCCGTTTCTGCTGGCCAATGAAATTGCTGACCAGGGTATTGACGCCGGATGCGAAACCCCATGTAGGAATTGAAAGGACCAGATAGACCATCCGCACCAGGTTGGTGATGGCCAGTTCGTGTTCTCCCAGGTTCTCGACAATTCCAAAGAAAACAAACCAGCTTCCCAACCCGACAATAGCCTGGGCCACAATGGGAATGGAAAGGCTATACTGCTGGCGGATAAGGGCGAAATCTATTTTAGGCAGCTTGAATAATTGATAAGAACGGGCAGGGCGGTCGAAGAGGATATAAATGAAAAAGACAACAAAAGCGACGGCCTCGGCAATGGTGCTGGCCAGGCCTGCTCCGGCAATGCCCATTTCGGGCAAGCCCCACTTACCAAAGATCAGGCCGTAATCGAGCGCGATGTTGACCACGCCCAGAATTACCGTATCCACAATAATAAAGGCCGTCCGGGCCACTCCGGTATACAGGGCGATGATGGCTACCCCGGTATAGCTGAAGAAAATACCCCAGGACCTCGTTTCCAGGTACTCCAGGCTTTTGGAGAAAACGACCGGAGAATCCACGATCAGGCTGAAAAAGTAGTAGCAGCCATACTGCATAAAAAAGAACATCACGATGGCCAACCCGAACTCGAAGTACACCATGGAGTAAAAGGTGCGCCCTACATCCTGCAGGTTCCCCTCGCCTGCCCGGCGGGCGATCATGATCTGCCCGCCCCGGGAAAACCCGTAGCCGACCGCCGCGATGACCAGGTAAAAGACCCCGACAAAACCGATGGTGGCGAAATCCTCCTGGCTGAGGTGGTAAAGAAAAACGCTGTCGCTCAGCGCGATGACGTTCTGCGCAGCGCTCCCCAGCATGATCGGGGCTGAAATGGATAGGATCTGTCGGTATGAAGTTCTAAGGCGCATGGCAGCGCAAATGTACCATTTTAGCCCGATCTTGCGATATTTAATTAAAACATTGAAAAATCACTAAATTCGCCTGCATGATGCCACTCCCGAAAAACTCAGAGAAAAAAGAACAAAAAATGAAAGATAAAACCATCCCGGAGGCCCCACGGGCACAAAAGAAACCAAAAGCGCTTACCATTCACGGCGATACCCGTATCGACGACTATTACTGGCTAAACGAAAGGGAAAATGAAGAAGTCATCGCCTATCTGAATGCAGAAAACGAGTATAAGGATAAAATGATGGCCCACCTGAAGCCATTTCAGGATAAGCTGTACCAGGAGATCATCAGCCGACTCAAGCCGGATGAAGAGTCGGCGCCCTATCTGGACAACGGATATTATTACATCGCCCGTTACGAAAAGGGGAAGGAACACCCCATATATTCCCGGAAAAAAGGCAACCTTGAAGCGGAAGAGGAGGTTATGCTGGACGAAAACGAGCTGGCCAAGCCCCATAGCTACTACCACATCGGCGGCCGTAGTGTCAGCCCGGATAATAAGCTGCTGGTGTTTGGGGAAGATACCGTCAGCCGCCGAATCTATACCCTGCGCTTCAAAAACCTGGAAACCGGAGAAATGCTGGAAGACACTATCCCCGGCACTTCCGGCTCCGCCGCCTGGGCCAACGACAACAAAACGGTATTCTACGCTGTCAAGGACCCTACAACACTGCGCACCCACAAGATCTTCCGCCACGTGCTCGGCACACCTGTAGAACAGGATGTGGAAGTTTTTCACGAAGACGACCCTACCTACCGGGCCTTCGTCTACAAATCAAAATCCAAAAAGTACATTATCCTCGGCTCCTACGCCACCCTCAGCCAGGAGTACCAGGTGCTCGACGCCGACGCACCGGAAAGCGCGCCACGGATTATACACCCCCGCGAACGGGGCCTGGAATACAGCATAGCCCACCACCACCACAAATTCTACATCCGTACCAACCTGGATGCCCGCAACTTCCGCCTGATGGTTACGGATGAGAACGCCACCACCAAAGAGAACTGGAAAGAACTCATCCCCCACCGGGAAGACGTTCTCCTGGAAGATATGGACCTCTTCGAAGAGTTCCTCGTGCTCTCCGAACGCCGTAACGGCATCACCCAACTGCGCATCCGGCAGTGGAAAGGGCCCGAACATTACATCGATTTCGGCGAAGAGGCTTACCTGGCCTACGTTTCCATCAACCCCGACTTTGATACCGACTGGCTGCGCATCGGCTACACCTCCCTGACGACACCTAATACCACCTACGACTACAATATGAAAACCAGGGAGCTGAAAATGCTCAAGCAACAGGAGGTGATCGGCGATTTCAAACCGGAAAACTATCATTCCGAAAGGTTATACGCCACGGCCCGCGACGGCGTCAAGGTCCCCATTTCCCTGGTTTACCGAAAGGGCTTCAAGAAAGACGCCAGCCAGCCGCTGCTCCTCTACGGCTATGGTTCCTACGGCCACAGTATGGAGCCTTATTTCAGTTCGGTACGCCTCAGCCTGCTCGACCGGGGTTTTGCCTTTGCCATAGCCCACATTCGCGGCGGAGAAGAAATGGGAAGGCATTGGTACGAGGATGGGAAGCTGCTGAAGAAAAAGAATACCTTCACCGACTTTATCGATTGTGCAGAACACCTGCTTGCTCGTAAATATACCAGCCGGGACAAACTCTTCGCCATGGGCGGAAGCGCCGGCGGCCTGCTGATGGGCGCCGTGGTGAATATGCGGCCGGAGCTCTGGCGCGGCATCGTCGCCGCCGTCCCCTTTGTGGATGTAGTGACCACCATGCTGGACGACAGCATCCCGCTGACCACCGGAGAGTACGATGAATGGGGCAACCCCAACCATAAGGAGTATTATGAATATATCAAATCCTACTCTCCTTACGACAATGTCGAAGCCAAGGACTATCCCTCCATGATGGTTACTACCGGCCTGCATGACTCACAGGTTCAATATTGGGAACCGGCAAAATGGGTAGCCAAACTTCGGGAACTGAAAACCGGCCACAACGCTCTGCTCTTACACACCAATATGGAGGCGGGGCACAGCGGCGCCTCCGGCCGATACCGGCAATTCAAGGAAACAGCCATGGAGTATGCTTTTTTGCTGGATCTGGCCGGGCTGGCAAAGGAGTAGAACGGCTACGATTCTAAGGCCGGATAGAAAGTCCGGAGGGCATGTACGCCTGCCTGCCAGGCCAACTGGCGCCTGGCCAGGCGGGCATGCAGGGTGTACGGGCCAATGGCAGCCTTTGTGCGTGTACGGTGGTACGGTGCACGAAGCCGTTCAAATTTAGACGGATAGCCAATGAGGCCTCAACGTATCAACAATTTCTTTCCGATGGCCTGCCCATCTATGACAATCCTGGCAAAGTAAAGCCCGGCCGGCAGTTCGCTCACATCCACGCTGAAGGTTGGCCCGCTCCATTCCCATTGGGCAACCTGCTGGCCTGCTGCATTGAAGAGCCAGGCTTGCTTAGCGCCTTCCGAATCCATCTGAATAGTTAATTGTCCTTCCGCCGGGTTGGGAAATACCTTTACAATACTTTCCGGATCGGGTTCATAGGCCGGCGTGGCGCTGTCCAGCCGGAGGGGCGTCTGAAAACCCGACAGGCCGCCCCGCTCGTTGCCGACGATAATTTCCAGGAAGCCGTCGTTGTCAATATCCGCCATCGCAGGGCGGGTGCGGGCGCCTACCCGGATATCCCCCATCGTTTCCGTAACCAGGTTGAAATCCCCGTACAGGTTGCCTTCTATGTCATTATAGAATTCGATCTGGCCCACTTCCGTACCGGTAACGAAGACAAATTCCCCCTGCTGATCCAGCACAATAGGCGCACTGTAACCGGTAATTGCGCCGGGAACAGAAGTCCTCACATTCCCCAGTTGCGGCGTATTCGGCGCTACCGTGGGGTCGGAGTTGAACATGGGGTTGCCTGCCGTTCCGATATTCTGAAAATAATTGACATTACCGGTACGCTCCCCCACGAGCAGGTCGGGCAGGCCATCCCGGTTGAGGTCGGCGATGAAGGGGACACTAAGCTGGCCGATATTGATGCCCATATACCCATACTGCCAGGGGCTAAAAGCAACCGGGTTGCCGGGCCCGGCAGTATTTTCGGCATAGAAAAGCTGGCCGAAGATCTCCCCCACCAGGATGTCCATATCTCCGTCGCCGTCCAGGTCGCCGAAGGCGGGCGCGAAGGAATAGTTATCATTAAAAATATTGAGGTTCAGGAAGTTGGCATTCACCAGTTCAAAGGCAGGGGCGTTTGCCGTTCCGATGTTCTCGTAGAGGAAAAGGCGGGCGTCGCGCTGTCCGCCGGCCTGCCAGAAACCGGTATTGCCAACGACGAGGTCGAGCAATCCGTCGGCATTATAATCTAGGAATGCAGGATAGGCTCCGCTACCCAGGTCGACCATCTCATTCACAAGCAGGCCCTGCTGCCGGAATTCAAAAAGAGGATCTTCGGCCGTACCGATGTTCTCATAGTACCAGGATACGTTGTAGTTTTCCGACAGGTTGGTGGCATTGGGAGACGCCACCAGGTCCTTTTTGCCGTCGTTATTAAGGTCAAGGTAAAACGCTGCCGGAAAGATGGGAATATTTGCCGTCACATCATAGCTGGGATAATTGGTGTCCTGATCTACGATCCATGCCTGCTCACAGGCGCCGCCGTTGACCAGGTGGTTGAGGGTACTGAAAGTAATATCGCCGAGAACCAGGTCTTTATCCCCATCATTGTCACTATCGAAGGTGAGCAGAGTGGACCCCGGATGGCGCACAGATACGGAAGCCCCCTCCCCGATGAGGTTGAAGCAATCCCCGGGAGATTCTGCCAGGCCCACCGCCTGTTCTATGCTGCTTTCGTAAATTCCGCCCCAACAGTCATCCACCAGTTCGAAAATGAGGCTGTCCAGTCCGTAGTTTTCCTCTACGGACTGGTTGGCGTACATTTCGATGTATCCTCCGGCGGAGTTGAAGGTGAGGATATCCAGGTCGCCGTCGCAGTCCAGGTCGTCGATGGCAGGATAGTCGACCAGGCTCACAAAGACCTGGGTTTCAGTGCCGTTGAGGAGGGGGAAGTTGATCAGGCTGTATTCGTTGTCAAAAGGCAGGCGCTCGAATGCGATGTGGCCGTTCTCGTAATAACCGTAAAACACTATGATCCCCTGAAAAGGCGCCCGCCCCTGGGCCTGAGTGAAGATGTCCATGGCGCCATCCTGGTTGAAATCCCGCAGGAGCACCCAGTCGTTAAGCCCCCGGGGAAAATACTCTACATATTGAGGCGCATAGCGGTAGCTCGGTTCTCCGGGTATGCCTTCATTGATAAAGGTGAGCTGTACATCGCCGGTACGGTCGAAGATGTAGAGGTCTTGTATCTGGTCATTATTGAGGTCTATGGCATTGAACTGGGGATTGTTAAGGCCTCCGGCCAGAGGAAATGCCAGGTTCTTACCGTTTACTCTGAAAGGGGCAATGAGGGGCTGATAAGGTTGGGAAAAAGCGGAAACGACAACAGCCAGAAGCAGCCCGGTGATCCATACAGCTCTTTTCATAACTTGATTTTGGTGAAGTGAAGTAATGCTTCGGCGGCATTGCCACTTGGTGAATTATTGAAATCTTCGTTTCTTGGGATTTGCCTGAGCGAAGCCTGCCGCAAGTATGCTCGGGGGTCAAAATTATAAAAAGCGAAAATGAAAAACCTTTACCGGCTAACTTTTCTCTTCTTTTGTTGTACACTTACCACTTCCTTTTCCCAAACGGATTCGACTGCCTTTTCTTCCGGGCCCTCTCCTCTACCACTTGAAGACTATACCCTTAAGGCAGAAGAGGGCAGCCTGGTTTTCACCTCCTCCATACAACAAGGCCGGGCATCTGTTTTTATCAACGGTGAGGAAAAACCGCTCCTTTTCCGGGATGGGCGGGCCAGCATTCCCGCTGAAGCGGATGCAATGGGAAAGCTGCTGCTGATCAAAAACGGAAAAAAGCACTACCGGCTATACCACCTATCCCAGAGAACCGAAGGTGGCTATCGCTTGCGCATGATTCCCATGTGGCTGTCTATCCTCCCTCCGCTGGTGGCCATATTCCTGGCGCTGATCTTTCGGGAGGTCGTCATTTCTCTGTTTATCGGAGTCTGGGCAGGAGCATTCATCGCCGGCGGCATGAGGATCGAATCCTTCTACTATTTTGCGCTAAGCTTTCTGGAAGTAGTTCAGCGCTATGTCATCAATGCCCTGAATGACCGTTCGCACCTGGCCATCATTGTATTCTCCCTGCTCATCGGAGGTATGGTCGCCGTCATTTCCCGAAACGGCGGCATGGCGGGGGTCGTCCAGGCCTTCTCCCGCTATGCCCGTTCTCCCCAGAGCGCACAGTTCATTACCTGGCTGCTGGGAGTAGCTATTTTCTTTGACGATTACGCCAACACCCTGATCGTGGGCAATACCATGCGCAAAGTGACAGACCAGTTCAAAGTATCCCGGGAGAAACTGGCCTATATAGTAGACAGTACGGCTGCGCCGGTAGCAGCAGTAGCATTCATAACGACCTGGATCGGCGCCGAGCTCAGCTATATCGATGACGGTATTGCCGGCCTTCCTGGTTTTGAAACGGACATGACGGCTTATGCTATTTTTATTGATTCTCTGAAATATTCGTTCTATCCCATCCTGACGCTGGCCTTTATCCTGATGATCGTTTTTCTTCAACGCGATTTCGGCCCGATGTACAAAGCAGAAATAAGAGCGAGAAGAACGGGGGAAGTCTCCCGGCGAATGTCTGCCACCGAGGAATCCGACCTGGAAGACCTCGACCCGGTGGAAGGAGCGCCGCTGAAGTGGTACAATGCAGTTATCCCGGTTGCTCTCGTAATCCTCATGACCATGTTCGGGCTGCTGGACACAGGGATGGCCGCTACCTACAACGAGCTGATTGCCAACGGCATCAACGTTCCTACTCAAAGCTGGGGAGACATCTGGCGCGGCGCCGGCCAATTGCTGGGCGAAGAAGGTACTTTCTTTATGAAGATAGGCA
Source organism: uncultured Phaeodactylibacter sp. (assembly GCA_964418125.1). GTDB lineage: Bacteria > Bacteroidota > Bacteroidia > Chitinophagales > Saprospiraceae > JACJXW01. Next base: position 11,174 of record CAYQKY010000139.1, on the reverse strand, counting down.
AGCTGGTCGGCAATTCCGATTCCTATACAGCCCTGTTATGGGCATCGCTTTCCGGAGTGGCAGCAGCCATTGCTCTGACTATCGGAGCAAAGATCATGCGGCTGGCGGAAAGCATTTCCACAATGATCACCGGTTTCAAAGCCATGCTTCCTGCATTGCTCATCCTGACGATGGCCTGGTCGCTGGCAGCCACCACCGAAGAACTCCACACCGCTACTTTCCTGACTTTCGCCCTGCAGGATACTGTCAACCCCTTTGTCATGCCAATGATCATCTTCGTCCTGGCAGCATTGATCTCCTTCTCCACCGGTTCCAGCTGGAGCACCATGGCCATCCTCTATCCGATAGCCATCCCCACCACCTGGGCGATATGCCAGGCACAAGGTATAGAGCACGGCCTGAGCGTAGAGATTCTGTTGAATGTGATATCCGTCACCCTGGCGGCATCTGTATTGGGAGACCACTGCTCCCCCATTTCCGATACGACCATCCTGAGCTCACTGGCATCAGACTGCAACCACATCGACCACGTACGCACCCAGTTGCCATATGCACTGACGGTAGGAGGCGTAAGCCTCGCCGCAGGAGGCCTGTCGACCTACCTGGGAGGAGGATGGTTGATCTGTAACCTCTTACTGTTGGGTTCTCTGGCTATACTTTTCCTCATCATATGGCGTTTCGGTAAAAAGGTTGATCATTAACACTCTACACAATAATTCTAGCGCTTAACCAAAAACACAGCCAGAAAATGATGAAAAAACTATTCTTGATTGCCCTCGTTTTATCCAGCTTCCGGTCCACTCAGGCTACCGAAGGCATGTGGCTGCCCCTGCTTCTGCAGCAACTCAACGAGGCGGAAATGCAAAGCCTGGGCATGAAAATGACGGTAGAAGACATCTACAGTGTGAACCAGGGCAGCCTCAAGGACGCCATTGTCCACTTCGGAGGCTTCTGCACCGCAGAAGTGATCTCCGGCCAGGGGCTGCTGCTGACCAACCACCACTGTGGGGACGAATTCATCCAGTCCCATTCTACCCTGGAAAAGAATTACTATCAGGATGGTTTCTGGGCTATGTCGAAAAGTGAAGAACTGCCCAACCCCGGACTGTTCGCCACTTTCATCGTCCGCATTGAAGATGTAACCGGACAGGTGCTGGAAAACGTAACGGACGACATGCACCACAAGGAACGGCAGGCCTGGGTCAGCCGGAACACTGAACGGGTAAAGAATGAAGCCCAAAGAGAAGCGTACCAGGACGTCATGATCCGGCCCTTCTTTGAAGGCAACCAATATTTTTTGTTTGTGACCGAGACCTACCGGGATGTCCGTCTCGTGGGCGCTCCGCCGGCTTCTATCGGCAAATTCGGAGCGGATACCGACAACTGGGTATGGCCGCGCCATACCGGCGATTTCTCTGTTTTCCGCATCTATGCCGGCCCGGATAATAAACCGGCGGAATATTCGCCCGAAAATGTCCCTTTCCAACCCCGGCACTTCCTCCCGGTTTCAATGGATGGCGTAGATGCCGATGATTTCACCCTCGTCTTTGGGTTTCCGGGCCGTACAGAGGAATACCTGCCCTCCCCCGCTATCGAACAACGTGTAAATGTGATCAACCCCATTCGTATCGGGATCCGGGACAGAACGCTCGAAGTGTTGAATGCGGAAATGCGCAAAGACCCGGAAGTTCGCCTGCAATACGTGTCCAAACAATCGCGCATCGCCAATTCCTGGAAGAAATGGATCGGAGAAAGCCAGGGTATTCAGCGGGCCAACGCGATCGAAAAGCGCATGGCCTATGAAAAGGAGTTCCAGAAGCGGGTGGACGGCAAACCGGAATGGAAAGCCAGATACGGCAACCTCTTGCCTACTTTCAACCGGTTGTACGCCGAACAGGAGCCCTACGCCAAGGCCAGGGAGTATATAGGCGAGATCGCCGGCCGGAATATCGAGCTTTTCCGCTACGTCAACACCCTGCATAGCGTGGTGAAAATGTACGAATCCAGCGGAGCCCCGGAAGTTGAAAACAGGATGGACAGGATAGAGGGCTTTATCGAAGGCTTTTACAAGGATTACCAGCCCGACGTCGACCGCAAGGTTTTTGCTTCCCTGATGGAAGTCTATTTCAACGAACTCAGCCCGGAATACCAGTCGAAATTCGCCATTGAGCAGTTCGTGGAGGCCAATAAAGACCATCAAACTTTAGCCGAACTGGTGTTCGCCAAAAGCCGCCTCATTCGCCCCGATGTGATGCGACAGGCTGTCGAAGCAGGGCCGGAAGCACTGGTTAAAGTAATACAGGAAGACTACGCCTACCACTTTGTCCGGAGCATTTCCGAGGTAAACGAAGGGGCAGCACTGACAGCATATAACAGCATTCAGGAAGAAATAGACTTACTCCAGCGGGATTATATGCAGGCTCAGATGGAAGTCTTTCCGGAGAAACGCTTTTACCCTGATGCCAATGGCACCCTGCGCATAACTTACGGCAAAGTGGCCGGGTACGAACCCCGTGACGCCGTGCGGTACGAAACCCATACCTACCTGGAAGGCGTCATGGAGAAATACGTCCCGGGCGACTACGAATTCGATGTCCCCGAGAAGTTGCGCCGGCTCTATGAAGGTAAGGATTACGGCCCGTACGGCGAAGACGGCAAAATGCCGGTCTGCTTCATCGGCACCAACCATACAACCGGCGGCAACTCGGGCAGCCCCGCCATCGATGCCCACGGCAACCTCGTAGGCCTCAATTTCGACCGGGTTTGGGAAGGCACTATGAGTGATATTTACTACGACCCTTCCATTTGCCGCAATATCATGGTAGATATCCGCTATGTACTATTCATCATTGACAAACTGGGCGGGGCCGGGCATCTGATTGAAGAGATGGAACTGGTACACCCGAAGGGGTGAGGAGGCGAGTGGGTGAAATAGCGAGGCCTGGCTCGGTAAACGGGCCAGGCCTCGCTGTCTTCATCTCCAGGACGTATGGTAAATCCTGTTCATCCTGAAATCCAGTAATCCTGTCTTTACTTTTTATTGTCTTCGTCGACTTCTTCGAACTCGACATCGGTCACATCATCAGCGCCGGAGGCTCCGCCGGAGGGCCCTTCCTGGGCTCCGCCTGCACCTTCGCCCTGTTCGGCCTGTGCCTGCTGCGTGGCCTGGTAGAGGTCCTGGCTGGCAGCCTGCCATGCCTGGTTGAGGGCCTCGCTGGCCGTCTCGACCTTATCGAGGTCTTCGGCCTTGTGCGCCTCTCTGAGATCGTTCAGTGCAGTTTCGATCGCGCCTTTCTTGTCGGCCGGGATCTTGTCACCGTATTCCTTGAGCTGCTTATCCGTCTGGAAGATCAACGTATCGGCAGCGTTGAGCTTCTCGACGCGCTCGCGGGCCTGTTTGTCCGCCTCGGCGTTAGCCTGGGCTTCTGCCTTCATGCGCTCGACTTCTTCCTTGGAGAGGCCGGTTGAAGCTTCAATCCGGATGGATTGCTCCTTGCCGGTGCCTTTGTCCTTGGCATAAACGTGCAGGATACCATTGGCGTCGATATCGAAAGAAACTTCGATCTGAGGTACGCCCCGCGGAGCCGGCGGAATGCCGTCAAGGATAAAGCGGCCTACAGTGCGGTTATCCTTCGCCATGGGGCGTTCGCCCTGCAAGACGTGGATCTCTACCGAAGGCTGGTTGTCGGCAGCCGTGGAATATACCTTGGACTTCTTGGTCGGGATGGTGGAGTTCGCTTCGATGATCACATCATAAACACCACCCATGGTCTCGATACCCAGAGACAAGGGGGTAACGTCGAGCAGGAGCACGTCCTGTACGTCACCGCTGAGCACACCACCCTGAATGGCGGCGCCGACGGCCACTACCTCATCCGGGTTCACCCCTTTATTGGGCTTCTTGCCGAAGAATTCTTCAACCGCCTGCTGAATGCGCGGAATACGCGTAGAACCGCCGACGAGGATGATCTCATCGATATCGTCCTTTGTCATATTGGCATCCTTCATTGCCTTGCGGCAGGGCTCCAACGTACGGGCCACCAGTTCGTCGGACAGTTGTTCGAATTTGGCGCGCGACAGCTTGAGAACGAGGTGCTTGGGAACGCCGTCTACTGCCGTAATATAAGGCAGGTTAACCTCCGTTTCGGAAGAAGCTGACAATTCGACCTTAGCCTTCTCGGCAGCATCCTTCAGGCGTTGGAGCGCCATGGGGTCCTTGCGCAGGTCAATACCTTCCTGCTGCTTGAAGTTCTCGGCCAGGTGGTCGATGATCACCCGGTCGAAGTCATCACCACCGAGGTGGGTGTCACCATTAGTGGATTTCACTTCAAAGACCCCTTCGCCCAGTTCCAGGATAGAAATATCGAAAGTACCGCCACCCAGGTCGTAGACGGCGATGGTCATATCTTTGTTGCGTTTGTCCAGGCCATAGGCCAGGGCAGCGGCAGTTGGTTCATTGATAATACGGCGGACCTTCAGACCGGCGATCTCACCTGCTTCCTTGGTAGCCTGGCGTTGAGAGTCATTGAAGTATGCCGGCACCGTAACTACGGCTTCCGTAACTTCGGATCCCAGAAAATCTTCAGCCACTTTCTTCATCTTCTGCAGGACCATGGCGGAAATCTCCTGAGGAGTATAGGTTCTGCCGTCGATCTCTACCCGTACGGTATCGTTATCGCCTTTGACTACCTTATAAGCAGAGCGTTCTACCTCTCCTTTGTTCTTCACTTCGCTGAAGCGCTGGCCCATATAGCGTTTGATAGAGGAAATGGTGCGCTGCGGGTTGGTAATGGCCTGGCGCTTTGCCGGGTCACCGATCTTCCGTTCTCCGTTATCCATAAAAGCCACAACGGAAGGCGTCGTTCTGCGGCCTTCGTCGTTCGGGATAACCACGGGTTCGTTACCCTCCATTACAGCGACACAGGAGTTTGTAGTACCTAAGTCAATCCCTATAATTTTACCCATGTTATGTGATTTTAGATTTTGTTCCAATTAATGTCACCCTCTACCCATCAATGGGTATGCCAAGACGGAGGAGAAAGCTTTTTTATGACAAAACTGCCCCAAATCGGCGATATTAAATGACAGATTATGGAGATAAAGCCGCCATGAAGAGCAGCGAGGTGACAAAAAGGCAGGGGTTGTCAGGCGTCCATTTTCTCCTCCGGCCCAGAAAATGAGCTGTCTGCCGGAGCCCTCAAAATGAATCCACTTCCATGTACATTCTGGATCTGGACATTCTCATCTTTGGACAGGTACTTCCTCAATTTAGAGATAAAAACATCCATGCTTTTGCGGGTAAAGAAATCGCTTTTTCCCCATAAGGCCTTGAGGATCTTTTCCCGGGGCGCCAGTTCATTGATATGCCGGCAAAGGAAATACAACAGTTCTGCCTCCCGGGGAGTGAGCAACTTAACTTCTTCGCCGTGGATGAGTTCCTGGTTTTTGTGATTGTAACGGTATTTCCCCAGAGCAATAAAAGGCGGGGGGGCAGTTGGCTTCGTATCGGCGCGTTTGAGAACCGCCCGGATACGCGCTACCAGTTCTTCCTCGTCGACGGGCTTTTTGATGTAATCATCGGCGCCCAGGTTGAATGCCTTCAGCACATCGATTTTCAAGGACCGGGCAGTCAGGAAGATCAAGGGCAGGTTTGGGTCGGCTGCCTTAATTTGTTCCGCCAGGCGGTACCCGTCCATTCCCGGCATCATAATATCCAGGATACAAAGCGCAAAGGACTGGTTACGAAAATTTTCCAGGCCTTGTTCTCCATCCGCTGCCAATACTATATCAAAGCCTTTGAGCTCCAGGTACTCTTTCAACATATACCCCAGGCTCTGGTTGTCTTCCACCAGTAAGATCTTTGTTCTTTCCATTTTCAATGCCTTTATCCAATTACGGGAATGCAAAGTACAAAGAGGCTTCCCTTTCCCTCCGCACCAGAAGCAGAGCTTTCCACTTTCACTGCCCCACCATGGAGTCGAGCTACCTGCCTGACATAACTCAGCCCCAACCCAAATCCCTTGGTTTCATGAACATCTCCTTTATTTACCCGGTAAAACTTTTCGAATACCTTCTTCCGGTCCGACGCGCTGATCCCTATGCCCTGATCACGGACAGAAATACAGAAGTTATTTTTCTTGTTAAATGTCCTGACTTCAATTACCTTCTCTTCCCGGCTGTATTTCAGGGCGTTTTCCAGAAGGTTATGCAAAGCATTGCTCAAATGCACAGGGTCTATCCAGGCCCTGACCATGACAGCTTCGGGAAAATAGCTGAAAGAACCGCTCTGCTGATCCATCTTGAGCCGGAAAAACTCAATCGTCGGCGCCAGGGCCTCGTGGATGTCCAGGCGCTCCTTATCCAGCACTTGCCTGCTTTTCTCCAGTGAAGCCAGTTCCAGAACCTTATTGACCTGAAGCTTTAAAGCCTCATTTTCCCGCCGGATCACTTCGAGGTACTGGCGTTCCGGATCGGATTTGACCGTTTTCTGAAGCATATTAGCGGTCAGCCCGATGGTGAAGACCGGTGTCTTTAACTCATGGGCCAGGTTATTGATAAAATCATTCTTGACCTCATCCAGTTTTCGTTGTTCTTCCAGAAAACGGACCAGCCAGACGAAACAAGCCCCAATCAGAAAAAAGAAAACAAGAAAGGGAATGGTCAGGTGGTTCAGCTGTGAAATGAGGTACTTTACCAGATTGTGGGCTTTGAGGTGAAGCAGGAGCCGACAACCACATCTTTGGGGGATCACCCCCTCCAGGGCAATGCGGTAATGGCTGATCGAATTAAAGTTGTTAAAAGCTTCCGACTGGAGGAAAGCACGGGTTTCCAGTTCATCGGTTATGGCGAAAGCAAAATCGATGTCCAACCCCTGGCTTAACAGCTTGTCTTTCAGGTAATCCCGGAAAAAGCCCCCCGCTGCTTCCCGCAGGGTATCAATGCTCACATTGAGGTTGCCGGGGTCTGAGGTTACGACTGATGCCAGCAACAGGCTCATTTCATTTTCTGCGTAAAGTTCTTCCTGAGCCATTTGAAGAGCATTGCGGGCCTGCTGGCTGAAGCGTGCATTGGCTGCGCTCAACCCAATGATCAGAAAACGGTACTGAACCACACCCAGGCCTACCAGGGAAAAGGCCAGGGCCAATACAATCATTTTTTTCATTGGCCATTGCGATTGCGGATAACAGAAATTTATGGAATTTAAACTTTTTCGGCCTACTGTTTTCCATTTATTAAGCCCTTTAACCAATCGTTAGCCATTACTAACTCCGCATTAGCTCAAAAGAAAAACCCCATTTCCCATATTTGTCCTGTTCACCAACACTCAATTGACATGAAAAGCCTCTTAAACATCTTTTTACCGTTGGCATTGTTAATGCTATTTTCTTCAGCAGCCAGCACCCAGGGCTGTGTTGCCATCCGGCATTTTTCGTCCTGCAGCAGCAACAATTTCCATGCTCAGTTCCTCACCAATGGGGACTGGCAATTTGGCATGAATTATCGCTACTTCAAATCCTTCCGCCATTTCAGGGGCACCCACGAGGAGCCCGACCGGGTAGCCAACAACACTGAAGTGGTCAACCATGCTCATGCCTGGGACTTCAACATCACGCTTGGCATCGGCCAGCGGGCTTTTGCCAACCTGACGCTTCCCTTTGTGGCCAATACCCGTTCCTCGCTCTATGAACACGGGCGAAGTGAAAGGAATACGACCTACTCCCGTGGCCTGGCCGATGTAAGGGCCAGTATGGGGTACTGGTTATTTGCCCCGCAGAAGCACCCCAATGGCAACCTGGCTTTAGGGCTGGGCGTAAAGTTGCCCACGGGCGATTTTGCTGCCAGCGATATCTTTTACAACGTAGGCCCGGACGAAACCCCTCAGGTACGCCCGGTAGACCAGTCCATCCAGCCCGGTGACGGCGGCTTCGGCCTGGCGCTGGATGTGCAGTTCTTTCAAAAACTCAGCGAAGGCCTGTATGCCTACGGCAGCGGATTCTACCTGTTTAACCCCAGAGAAACCAACGGGACGCGAACCTTTCGGGAAACCCTCAGCCCTGTACTTGCCAATGAAGCCATCATGTCTGTCCCGGACCAGTACGGCCTGCGCGCCGGAGTGAGTTATGCGATGGGCAACCTACCGGCCGGGGCGTTGCTGGGCGTGCGGTACGAAGGCGTGCCGGTAGAAGACCTTATAGGAGGAAGCCAGGGATTCAGAAGGCCCGGCAGCGTTTTATCCGTCGAGCCGGGGATCAATTATATGAAGAACAATTTCTCGCTGTCCCTGTCGGTTCCTTTCGCAGTGCGGAGAAACCGCCCGCAGAGCGTCACCGACCTGGAAACGGAGAAAGAGACCGGGCAACCCCGCAACGGCGACGCCGCCTTTGCCGATTACCTGGTCAATGTCGGGCTGACATACAGGATCAACAAAAGCCCGGCCATCCACCTGGACGGGGTCAATCGAAATTAAAGAAGATTTTTAAGTTTCATACCTTTCCATGGGTAGCCCTGCCTTGGCCATGCGCCATGGCGTGGGCTTTCCCCATATTTTTTTTCAACTTTCGGCAACCAATGAAAAACTACATTTTTTTCCTGTTCATTTTCCTTTTTCTGATGAATGGCATCCGGGCCCAGACCCCTACCGATGCGATCATGATGAAACAAAGGGAATCCTGTTTTGCCCTGATCTATGATCACGGAGCATTCGATAAATACTGGGAAGGCGCCTATTTGAGGAGCAACGGCACCATTGCCACCGTTCACAGGAACACCGTCCTCCCCATGATCGCCATCGGTTTTTTCGACCGGTTAAACCTGATCGTGGCAGCGCCCCATATTCAAACGGAGTCGTCCGAACCCAACGGAGGGAAATTCGCCGGCGCCAAAGGGTTTCAGGACCTCAGCCTGGCACTAAAATACCTGGCCGCCGGCAAACGGCTGGGGGAAGGAGAACTGGCATTCCTTTCCACGCTGGGATTTTCCACGCCGCTGACAAATTACCTTTCCGATTACCGGCCTTACAGTATTGGCTTTGGAGCCAACGAGCTCAGCCTGAGGGGAATACTTCAATATAAATGGGATAACGGCCTGTATGCGCGTACTGCTCTGGCCTACCTGTGGCGGGGGCAGACGAAAGCTGAGAGGGATTATTACTACAACAACGGCAGTTATTACACCGCCTGGATGGACGTTCCAAGCGCCTGGCAATTCCAGGGCGTTTTCGGAAAATGGATGCTGGACAATTCCTTAAGAATAGAGGCCAGCTACACGGGATTGAGGTCGGTAAGCGGCGACGATATCCGGCCTTACAACGCCGCGCAGCCGACCAACAAGGTAAACGAAGGCCTGCTCGGAGCATCCGCTCAGTATTATTTCAGCAAACCGAAAGGCCTGGGCCTTTTAGCTTACTTCTCCCATATGGTTAACGGAAGGAATACCGGCAAGCCCAGCATCTTCGGCGGGGGAATAACCTATCAGTTTAACCTTTGAACTTAAAAGAACCATTATGAGGCATAAATTTACGCCATTCCTGTTATTTGCATGCATTTGCTCATGCGCCCTGATAACGGTTTCCTGTGAAAAGGACCTGCCTGTCAGGGCCAATTATTCGGATTATGAATTTTCCGGCCTGGATGAAAACGGAGGCGCCTGGAAGCCGGTGCTTCTGTCCGGGCCGGGCCAGATATCCGTACCCGCCCCCGAGGACGTATCATCCGACGTTTATCAGGATGAACTTGCCGCTTTAAAAACGGCGGCGGCTAACCTCACCGGTGATCAGAGGGCGACTATTGAATACTGGACCAACAATCCGGCCCTGAGATGGTCCGAGATTGCCCTTGAGCTGATAGCCAAATACAACCTCATTCCGGGGCCCAATGCCGACGGGACTTACACCCTGCCCGACCCGGGCAATCCGGGCAATACGCCCAACTTCCCTTTTGCTCATCCACCATACGCAGTCCGGGCCCTGTCCTATCTGGGCGTGGCCCAATTTGACGGTTTGATCACCGCCTGGCATTACAAGTTCACCTACAACAGGCTGCCACCCCATCTGGTTGACAATTCTATTTCTCCGGCCTATGCCGAAAACAGCCTGCCGTCATATCCCTCCGACGGGGCTGTTATTGCAGCGGCCTCAAGGGATATTCTGACGGCCATGTTCCCGCTTGAAAAAAACTATCTGGCAGAAAAGGCGGAGGAGCAAATGGCCAGCCTGATCCTGGCGGGCGTCAATGTGGAAAGCGATATAACTGCCGGAGCGTATATCGGAGAGGAAGTTGCGAAGATCGCCCTTGCGCGAGCGGCAAACGATAGGATGAAGCACGCCCAATGCCCGAAACCGGTGTCCGATTCGCTGCAGGACGCTGCATTCGACAGATATGGCTGGAAATGGGAAAACATCGAGGCCCCACCCCGCCCGGTGGGGTTAACCCCTTTGTTCGGACAGGTACAGATGTGGTGTGTGCCATCCGTGGAAGAGGTGAGGCCGCCTGCGCCCCCCACCCCGGGTTCACCGGAATACGAGGCCGATGTGAAATTGCTGGAGAACTATGCCGATAATATGACTGAAGAATGGAGGAGGATCGCCAATTTCTGGCAGGATGGCCTGGGCACCTATACTCCACCGGGGCATTGGAACAGGATTGCTATAGAACATATCATCAAATACAGGTTGAACCCATTGCGCACCACCCGTGCACTTGCTTACCTGAATATGGCCATGATGGACGGAGGAATAAGCTGCTGGGATGCGAAATATTATTATCACTATCCGCGGCCTATTAACCTGATCCCTGGATTTAAAACCATAGCCGGCACGCCCAATTTCCCCAGTTATACTTCCGGCCACAGCGTCTTTTCCGCCGCAGGCGCCGAAGTGTTAGCCTACCTTTTTCCCGGTGAAGCCAACCTGTTCAGGAACTGGGCCCTCGAAGCGGCGGTTTCCAGGGTATACGGAGGCATCCACTGGACCTTTGATGCGGACGTGGGTACGGAACAGGGGATAAAGATAGCTGAATATACCATCGATGTGGCAAAAGCCGACGGGGCAGATTGATCTCTCCCGGAGGCGGAGAGCTGAATATTGATCCATAGCATAGAGCGCCATGCTATGGATTAATATTTTAACGTGAGTTCGGGATTAGTGGCTTTGAAAATCAATCCTTTAGGCCAGTTAC
>CAYQKY010000138.1:0-23891 GCA_964418125.1 uncultured Phaeodactylibacter sp. | reverse complement strand
TCGCTTTTGACGACTTCGGATTTTATGTTGGGCCCCTTAAAATAAAAAACCGCTGCGAGAACTAACTGCGTTTTTTTCTTTTCTGGGGCTGGGCTAGTGGCCAGTCGACTTAAAGTCGCCTGGCCACTAGCCCGCATTGCCAAAAATTACGGCTCACGCCAAAGTTATGGCCTTTTTGGGGCAAAAACCAGGACAGTACGCAGCCTCGTTTCATCTCCTTTTTTCGGGGAATATTCCATTCGTTTTTTATTAAATTTTTGATAACCAGTTCCTTATTAAGTCGAGGTTTCCATTTTGGATACTTGCCGTCAACTTTAAACTGCTTCTGAATGTTAAAAACTCTGAACAAAAAAAATCCAAAAGATCACCTGCCATGCCCACCACCTGTTTTTCCAAATCAACCCTCGATTTCCTGAAAGAGCTGCGCGAGAACAACGGCCGCGATTGGTTTAACGCCAACAAAGACTGGTACAAAAAAGAGCACGCCCAGGCCGTAGAATTTGCAGAGGCTTTGCTTGCCCGCATGGGGCAATACGACCAGCTCGTACCCATGACCGGTAAGCAAAGCTTGTTCCGCATCTATCGGGACGTCCGCTTTTCCAAAGACAAATCCCCATACAAGACCCACTTCAGCGGCACAATGAAGCGGGACACCAAGTGGCTGCGCGGTGGTTATTATTTCCACATTGAGCCAGGAGGCTCCTTTGTTGGCGGCGGCTTCTGGGGCCCCAACTCCGCCGACCTTAAGCGCATCCGCCAGGAACTGGCCGTCGATGCCGAGCCGTTGCGTAAGATCATCGCCGCCCCCGAATTCCTGGAAACATTCGGTGAATTACAGGGCGAGCAGCTCAAAACGGCCCCTCAGGGGTACTCTCAGGACCATCCCAATATCGACCTGCTCCGCTACAAACAGTTTCTGGCCTCGCAATCTTATACCGATAAGGAAGTGACTTCCCCCGATCTCATGGACAAAATGGTGCTGGCCTTCCAGCGCATGCGCCCCTTCTTCGATTACATGAGCGAAGTGCTGACCACCGATGAGAACGGCGTGCCGATCGAGTAAGTCAAAAGATAAGTTTTTCCGGGCCAAGCGGGTGCATGGAAAAACTTATCTTTAGGCAAAAATGCGCCCGACAGCTTTTCTATCCTTGCTTGCCCTGTTGTTTTCCTGTTCAAATGCCGAAGAACAATCACTGAATGGGCTGAATCGGCCGGCTTCGGAGGTTGATCCTTTTCTGAAGCCCGACCACGCCGCTATTCTTTCTCTCGACACCCTCTACCGATCCTATGGTGTGGAAGGCTGCTTCGTCCTCTACAACCTGAAGAATGATTCTCTTTCCCTTTACAACGCTACCCGTTGTGAGCAGGGCTTCCTTCCCGCCTCCTCATACAAGATCCCAAACTCCCTGATCGCGTTGGAAACCGGAGTCATAAAAAGCCCGGAGGATACCATCTTCTGGGACGGAACGGAGCGCTGGAACAGCGACTGGAACCGCGACAATACCCTGGCCGAGGCCTTCCGCGTCTCCTGCGTGCCCTGCTACCAGCAGATCGCCCGCAAGGTGGGCGTGCAGCGTATGCGGGAATGGACAACCAAAGCCGAATATGGCCAACTGGATATCGGAGACGACAACATAGACACCTTCTGGCTGGAGGGCGATTCCCGGGTGACGCCCCTGCAGCAGGCCCGCTTCCTCATCCGCCTCTACCGGGAGCAGTTGCCCTTCCGAAAGGAATACCAGCGCACCGTCAAGCAGGTCATGCTCCTGGAGGAGACGCCGGAAAACCGGCTCTACGGTAAGACCGGCTGGGCGCAGCCCGACGGGCGAAACATCGGCTGGTTCGTAGGTTTCTTTGAGACAGGTGAGGAAGCCTATGTCTTCGTCAATAATGTCGGGAACGAACAGGCGCCGGAGGGGGAGAATGGGGTATTTCAGCGGTGCAGGAGAGAGATCGTGGAGAAAGTATTTAAAAAAATAATGGGTGAGGCAAAGAAACGGTAGCCGATGAAATGCCTTTGATCAATTGTTTTTGTAAATTGTATTATCCTTCCTCCTCCCTCCCCAACGCATACCAGTCAATATTCCGCGTCAGGTACATGATCGTGGCCAGGATCAATAGCAGGCCTAAACTACCCAGCAGCAGGGCGTAGTCCTGCAACTGCAGCAGGGAGTAGAAAAAGCCGTACAGCAGGGCCAGGATGCCGAACATCATGGCGGTCAGGCGGCGGTTGCTCAGGATGTAGGAGCAATAGCCGGTGATGAGTGCCAGGATGATGATGCAGGCGATCAGGTATGCCGTATCGAAGTTGAAATGCTCGGAGATCGACAGGAGCAGGATGTAAAACAGGATGATGGCCGATCCTACCAGTATGTACTGTATCGGGTGCAGGCGCTTTCGGTTGAGCACTTCGATGAAGAAAAAGGAAAGGAAGGTGATCAGCACGAAATAGGCGGCGTATTTGGCCGACCGCATGGCCTTCTGGTATTCATCGATGGGTAGTAGCAGGCGGAAGCCGAAGGCGTTGGTGGAAGCGCGGAAAGGGTTATAATCGTCGGTATATATATTGGAAGGCTTTTGTGGAACCGAGCCGATGTATGCCCCTTCCCCCTGCTGGGCGTAGTTGCGGTTGAGCTGCAGTACTTTCCAGTTGGAGGAGAACCCGTCGCCGGAAACCGTGCGTTCGTCCGGCAGGAAGGCCCCTTCGAAGCTGGGGTCGGGCCAGGAAGACTGTATGCTGGCCGTAGTGGCCTTGCCGAAGGGGGTGAAGTACAGGCTGGTGCTGCCGTTGAGGTTGAGCCTGAAGGAAAAGTCGAGGGCCGAAGCCCCTTCCCGTGGGAGGCGTATGGGAAAACTGGCGCCCGATTCCAGGATATCGTTCGTGACGGTGCCCGGCCCAAACTGATAAGTGCTGTCGTTGATGCGTACGGGGATGGCTTCCTCGATGCCTTTCATGTCGCTGATGCCGATGGTAAAAAGGGCGTCTTCCCATTGGATGTCTTCTTCCGGGACACTCAACGCTTCGGCGTTCAGCCCATTGAACCGGCCGCTGAGCTCCAGTTGTGCATTATACAGGACGACCATATAAATACCCCGGTAGCGTTTTTGAGGATCTACCTGCCCGCGGATGTCGATGCTGTCCGGCAGGAAATGAACGTATCCGCGGGTGATGGCCGCCTTCCCTTCTTCATTCAGGCGGGTGGACTGGTAGGGTACGGAAATAACCGGCCCGGCAATGGTTTGATCATCCCCCCATTTGGAGCTCACTTCCCGGACGGCCTCGTTGCGGATATTCTCCCGTTCCCGGATAAGGGAAATGACCATGCTTACCGGAATAAGGAGGAGCAGGATGAGAATACCGATAACAAAGAGTTTCAGGGTCACGGAATTGCGCGCCCAACGGTTGAGGCGGCCGAGAAAGGAGTCATCTTTCATGGCATTGGTTTTTGCCGCGGTGGGCGGACGGGGGGAAGGGAACGCCCATGCGGCTGCATGTATTCGCAGAACGGAACAGGAGGGGGGTAAATTGCAGCGGGAGGGAAGAATCTTATGGCCTCTGCTTCCAACAATCCCGAAGCCCACAGCAAGCCAAACAATATACAGCAATATCCCCATAAGCCCCCTCAACCATCATCTCACCCCCTCGGCATCTGTATGGTAAACGTCGTCCCCTTTCCTTCTTCCGACTTTTTCACAAAGATCTTACCCTTATGGTATTCCTCCACGATGCGTTTGGCCAGTGACAGGCCCAGGCCCCATCCCCGTTTTTTGGTGGTGAACCCGGGCTGGAAGACCATTTTGAACTTGTTGGCAGGGATGCCTTTACCGGTGTCGCTGATGTCGATGTAGACGTAATCGCTGTCGTCGTACACCTCGGCGCTGATCCTGCCGGTGCCCTCCATGGCGTCGAGGGCGTTGCGCAGGAGGTTTTCGACCACCCAGTCGAAGAGGTGGGGGTTGATGCGGACAGTTTTTTCCGGCTGGCCGTCGGGCTCGGGGAAGTCGAAGGCCACTTTCCGGGAAGCCCGGCGCTGCATGTAAGCCCGGCACCTGTCCAGTTCTTCGTACACATTGACTGCCTCCAGCTTGGGAGCGGAGCCGATCTTGGAAAAGCGGTCGGCGATGAGTTCCAGGCGGCTGACGTCATTGCGCAGCTCGCCCAGCACTTCCTGGGTTTCCTCGTCGTCTTCCCGGATAATTTTCAGGTGTTCGATCCAGGCCACGATTGCGGAGATGGGGGTGCCCAGCTGATGGGCCGTCTCCTTTGCCATGCCTACCCATACCCGGTTCTGCTCGGCGCGGCGGGCGGAGTTGAAGCCCATATACCCGAACCCGACAAAGGCGGCGATCAGGATGAGCTGCACCAGCGGGAAATAGCGCAACTGCTTGAGCAGCGTAGATTCCTTGTAGTAAATGGAGTAGGCGAAGCCCCTGATCGGTTCGAAACCCTCTTCTTCCATCTTTTCGACTTCCTTCTTGAGCGCCAGGACGCTGGTGTCTCCCCGCATGTTGATAAAATCGTCGATCCCTCCCCGGTCGTTGACCACCAGGACCGGGATGGTAGTGTTGGATTGCAGGATCTGGAAGTGCAGGGTGAAATCGCAAAACTGGGCATCCTCATCATCGGTGTCGCTGAGGTCTTCCATGGCCCGCAGATAGAGGGAAACTTTCTTGCGTTCTTCCTCAGCGAGCTTGCCGGTCAGGTAGTTGGTGTACAACATCGATATCGCAACGATGATGGCGCCGGCTACCCCCAGGTATATTTTCAAACGGGATTTCCTGGTGTAAATGTCCATATATTCCAGTTAAGGCCTGTCTTTTCTCATACAATGAAAACGTTCAAAGGTAAAGATTTATGGTGAACTAAGGGGCCGGATCAAATGGGGAAGTTGTTCTTCTCCGGGCCCTTAACGTTTGAAGGGCCTATTCCGCAAGATTTCCCACCTCCGGAGGCTCTTTCCGGACTTACCTTTGCCGGTAATGTGTTTTTTGTCATAGCACAAAGCCGCCGGGCCCGACGGAGAAGGCACAGGAGAGGGCCCGGCGCATTTTTTTTAAGGGCCGGCCTTTCTGTTCTTCGCGGATTTGGAAGATATTCACATCAACAAATATTTCAACAATGAAAAGATTATTTCTCCTCTCATTGCTGTTTCCCGTTTTTCTTTCCGCCCAAACCAAAGAAGAGCTGGCCGCCGTGAAAGCGCCCATACAAATGCTGTTCGACGGCATGCGCGCCGGCGACAGCAGTATGGTCCGCCAGGCCTTCCTGCCCGGCGCTCACCTGCAAACTGCCTACACCGGTAAAGACGGGCTGCCTCACCTGGTAAGTGAAGAAGTGGAGAACTTCATTCGTGCTATCGGGACGCCCCACGAGCAAACCTTCAACGAGCAGATCTGGAGTTACGATATCCGCATCGACGGCCTGCTGGCCACCGCCTGGACGGAGTACACTTTCTTCCTCGGCGATCAGCTCAGCCATTGTGGCGTCAACGCCTTCCAGCTCTTCAAAAGCGCAGAGGGCTGGAAGGTCAGCCACATTACCGACACCCGCCGCCGGGAGGGCTGCCCCGCCGAAGCGCCGGACGAGGCAGCTGCCATCAACACCCTCCTCGACGCCTGGCACCACGCCGCCGCCACTGCCGATGAAGAAACCTTTTTTGGCAGTATGACGGATGATGGCATCTACCTCGGCACTGACGCCTCTGAACGCTGGCTGCGCGACGAATTGCGCTCCTGGGCCAAGGCCGCCTTCGAGCGCGATACGGCCTGGGCCTTTACCCCTTACGACAGGCAGCTGTACTTCTCCCAAAACGGGCAGGCTGCCTGGTTCGAGGAAAAGCTGGATACCTGGATGGGGCCCTGCCGCGGCTCCGGCGTACTTACCAAGACAGAAGAAGGCTGGAAGGTCCGGCACTACAACCTGGCTGTGCTGGTGCCCAATGAGAAGATACAGGCGTTTATTGAACTGATGAAAGGGTAGGGGCGGCAACCGGGATTCGCGGTTCGCAGTTCGGTTTTCGCCTCCTGGCCAGAGGCGAAAACCGAATACCGAAAGGCGAAATAGCAGAAAAAACACCACGAATTCCATTTCCTGTTGGCATTGCGCGGCAAAACTTATTAACTTGCCGACAGGAGAAAAATCGGGATATGGAAAAGTACCTCAATTACCTGCTCACCGATATCGCCGCGGCGGTGGCAAATGTCCCTGTCCTTACCTTCGAGGACGCCGATGAAGGGCCCTCTTTTATCCCCCTTGATGAAGAAGAAAAGATGGCCCGGCGTGAAATCCTGGGAGAATGGATCGGCCTGCGGCAGGAGTGGTTCCCTCCCTCAAGCCGCCTGAACGATGAACAGGTAGGCCGCCTTTTGGAAGCCGTCGTTCAGTGCCTGGATGTGTATAACTTCATTCCTCATTTTCCCGCCGGCCTGCCGGAGCGTAAGCGCTATGAGGTATTGGTCGTTCAACTGGGCAAAGAGGTGCCCATTCTCCTGCACAATGCCTGGCAGATCGACTTTTGCGAATACGAACCGCAAACCTGCCCCTTCGGAGAAGCCTTCTGTCAGTGTAAGGTATATGAACAATGGCTGACCCAGGCCGAAGAAGACGAAGCGCCGGAAGGCGGGCTGCCTGCCAGGCCGCTACTGCCCGGGTTTTTCTTCAGTGAAGAGGAAGGCGATTTCGATGACGATGCCTTTGACGAGGAGGATTATGATGACGAGTTCTTCTTTGAGGAAGAGGGGAGCTATTACGATGACGATTACGGCTACGACGATGAGGAAGGCTTCGATGAAGATGATCGGGATGATGAGGATGAGGATGGCCCCTTCCTCTCCGGGTTTTCTGATTTTGAACCCGGGCCGGATGATGGGGGGAGGTGGAATTGAGGGAATGAAAATGTTCTGACCAAATTTTTTTCTGCCGATCGGGATGTTTTGAAGTGAAAATTGCGGATATTGGCGCAATATACATCCAATTGATTGATAGAAAAGATGGTGGAACTATCTATGAGGCTTTTAGCCGCTTACCTGTTCGTTTTTTCTTTGTTTTTACTCGGAAGTTGCAGCCGGGAGGATAATCCTTATCCGCTGGCCCGCGGTAATGACCCCTGGGTATTCCGTTCCGTGCTGGACGGCCAGCCGCGCATGCTTACCATTGCTCTGGCTGACAGGTACTGGGCTGCCTACAGTGCCCAAAATGGCAACTGCTATAAAGTATGGCGGGGAGATGTCAACTTTGACGGCGCGGTTTATACCACCGTCCACGGCCCGCAGCCGAGCAGCCTGGGTGATGCCTATTTTGTCAATGAAACAGAACAACCGTGGACTATACGCCTGGGAGACAGGGCGGAGCAACCTTCAGTCCGTTACCGGGGGCACCGGTTTCGGGACGGCCAGGTTTACATCAACTACAGCCTGCAACTGGCAAACGGCCTTTCCGTCGGCATCAGCGAACGGCCGGAAGGGCTGGAGCGCGCCGAAGGAAAACAGAAAGGCTTCGAGCGGACCTTTTTCGTGGAAGGGCTGCCGGAAGGCGCCACATTGTTCTTCGATTTCAACCTCCATTCCATACCTTCTTTGCTCACTGTAGAAACCAACGGGCAGTTGGAGGTGCTCGCCTCAGAGTCCGTAGAAAGCAAAGGGTTGTCTGCTGTCGCGCTTAAGGGGCGCCTGCAGCTGCAGGCGCAGGAACCCACCCGCCTGGCCGCCTGGTTCACCAAATACCCCCTGGTCTATAATCCGAACCGGGTGGAAGGGGAGGAAGAAGAAGACGCCATCCCCCCCGGAGCGCGCCTCATTGCCCGCAGCGATTGTAAAACCTGTCACAATACCTACCTCAAAACGATCGGCCCGGCTTACGCCGATGTAGCCAAACGCTACGCCAATACCCCGGATAATATAGCCATGCTGGCCGGGAAAGTACAGAACGGCGGCGCCGGCGTATGGGGCGAAGCCGCCATGACTCCCCACCCGGACCTTGACATCGGCGATATCACCGCCATGGTGGAATACATCATGGGCCTCGACGCTGAAGAAGAAGCCCGGGAGGGCGGCCCCGGCCCCCAGAGCCTGGAAGGCCTGGAATTCACCAGGGCCATCGAAGGGCTGGAGGAGGAGGAACTCATCCCCGGCCTGCTGCTTCAGGTCTATTCCTCCAACCGGGCCCTTGACAGGCTGGCGGACGTCAACTTCACTGGCCCGGCCTTGTACGAGGGCATCGTTAGCCAGGTGTATATAGAAAATAGTGAGTTTCAGGGGCTGGAGGCCAACTTCGGTATGCGGTACCGTGGGTACATCGCCATACCAAAAGACAACAATTACCTCTTCCGCATGCGTAGCGACGACGGCTCCCGCCTGCTCATCGACGGGCAGGAGGTGGTTAACTACGACGGCCTGCACGGCGCCGATAAAAAGGACGGGGAGGTTGCCCTCCGCCAGGGGCTCCATTCCATCCAACTGGACTATTTTCAGGGCGCCGGCGGCAAATTCATTTCTCTGGAATGGAGCTCCTTCGATGACCCCGCTTTTGAGCTGGTGCCGGGCAGCCAGTTCTTCCACGCCCCTGAAGAACAGCCGGCGCCGGATGCCAAAACGCCGCCCATGGCCCGGCGCGCCCGAATTCCCGGCGACCGGTATCCGGTGCCGGGCGTGCACCCGAGTTATACCCTGTCTCAGGCGCGCCCCAATGATTTCATGCCCAAAGTGGGCGGTATGGATTTTCTGCCCGATGGCCGCCTGGTAGTGAGCACCTGGGATGCCGAAGGGGCGGTCTACATCGTAGATGGCATGCAAACCGGCGATCCCGCAAAGATGTCGTTCAAGAAAATTGCCAGCGGCCTGGCTGAGCCCCTGGGCCTGAAGGTGGTGGAGGACACTATCTTCGTACTGCAGAAACAGGAACTCACCAAGCTGATCGACCACGATGGCGATGAACTGATCGACGAGTACTTTACCCTCGCCAATGACTGGGAGGTGTCGGCCAATTTCCACGAGTTCGCATTCGGGCTGGCCTATAAGGATGGGTTCTTTTACGCCGCCCTCGCCATCGCTATCCTGCCGGGAGGGGCCAGCGCCAACCCGCAGATAAAAGACCGGGGCAAGGCCATCCGTATCAGCCGGCAGGAAGGCGATGTGGAATTCATCGCTCAGGGGCTGCGTACGCCCAACGGTGTAGGTGTTGGTGTCGACAACGAAATATTTATAGCCGACAACCAGGGAGACTGGCTGCCGTCCTGCAAGATACTTCACCTTACCCCCGGCGACTTTTTCGGGTCGCGGGCGGTGGATTCCGCCCGGGTGGCACAACTGC
The DNA here is from genome assembly GCA_964418125.1 of uncultured Phaeodactylibacter sp. GTDB lineage: Bacteria > Bacteroidota > Bacteroidia > Chitinophagales > Saprospiraceae > JACJXW01. The sequence continues at coordinate 14,584 of CAYQKY010000138.1, read as the reverse complement.
CGGCCAAGCCGCCCGTCGTCTGGCTGCCGCAGGACGAGATCGGCAATTCGCCAACTACTCCCTCCATTTTAAACGACGGCCCCTATCAGGGGCAGATGATCCATGGAGAGGTGACCCACGGCGGGGTCAAACGGGTATTTGTGGAAAAGGTGGCCGGCAACTATCAGGGCTGTGTCTTCCGTTTCATCCAGGGGCTGGAGGCCGGCGTCAACCGTCTGGTATGGGGCCCCGACAGCGCCCTCTACATCGGCGGTATCGGCTCGGGCGGCAACTGGCAGCACACCGGCCGCAACTGGTACGGCCTGCAGCGGCTGAAGCACAACGGCCAGCCTGCCTTTGAGATGCTGGCCGTCCGGGCCCGTACCAACGGGCTGGAGGTCGAATTTACTGAGCCACTGGAACCGGGAACCGGCTGGGATCCGGCCGCTTATACGGTGCAGCAGTGGTGGTACCTGCCCACCCATGAATACGGCGGGCCCAAGAAAGGGCTGGAAAGCCTCTCTATACAATCGGCCAGCGTGTCGGAAGACAGGCGCCGCGTATTTCTGGAGCTGCCGGGCATGAAGGCGGGCCACGTCCTCTACCTGCGCCTGCCCAGTAGCTGGATCAGCGCCGAAGGGCGCGAACTCTGGTCTACTGAAGCCTGGTATACCATGAATAACATCCCGGAAGGGAAGCCCGGCACTGTTGTGGAAAACCCGCCGCTCATTGCCCCCAATACCCTCACTCAGGCGGAAAGGGCCGAAGGCTGGAGGCTACTGTTCGATGGTAAAACGACAAACGGCTGGCACAGCTGGAAGCGGGAAAAGGCGGGATCCAGCTGGATCGCCGAAGACGGCGCCCTTAAGCTGAACGCCGTGCGCCAGCCCGACGGCAGCCTGCGCCCGGAAGACGGCGGAGACCTCCTTACCGATGAGGAATTCGAGAATTACGAATTGCGGCTGGAATGGAAGATCAGCCCCTGCGGCAACAGTGGGATCATGTTCAATGTCGTTGAGGAGGAACAATACGATTATCCCTGGCAGACCGGCCCGGAGATGCAGATACTGGATAACACCTGCCACCCGGATGCCCGCTTCGAGACGCATCGCGCCGGCTGCCTGTACGATATGGCGCCGGTGAAGTACGAAACGGTAAAGCCGGCGGGAGAATGGAACAAGGTGCGTATCATCATCCGGGACGGAAAAAGCCAGTTCTGGCTCAACGGCCGGCGGGTGGTGGACTTTGAAATGTTCAACAACAAATGGGAGCAAATGATCCGCAACAGCAAATTCAGGGATATGCCCGGCTTCGGCAAGGCCAGAAAAGGCCGCATCTGCCTGCAGGACCACAACGACGCCGTAGTTTGGTTCAGGAATATCAAGATAAAAGTGTTCGAATAGTAACTTTGTCTGGTGGGCCGCCGGAGAAAGCCTGACAAGTTCGCGGCCGGGCCCTGTGGAGACAAACTCGTCAGGTTTACAGAAAGGAAAGATTAACCAACTTATAAAATCAGCAACATGGAACAGATAAACCGCAACCGCTTATTTATTGCCAGTTGTATCGCCCTGGCCGTAACGGCCATGACATTCGCCATCCGGGCCCGCCTGGAGACCGTATTCGGCCCGGAGGGAGTCGGCCTGACGCTGGAACAGATCGGCATTGCCTTCGGGCCGGCTTTCTGGGGCTTCACGGTGGCTATGGTTATCGGCGGGCCGCTGGTCGACGCCCTGGGGATGAAGCGCATCGTATGGGGAGCCTTTTTTACGCATGCGGTAGGTATTCTGGCCACGCTGCTGGCCACGGATTTCTGGACCCTTTTCTTCGGCACTCTGGCTATCGGCATCGGCAACGGCTTTGTGGAAGCGGCGCTCAACCCCCTGGTGGCCAGCGTTTACAAAAATGACAAGACGAAGATGCTGAACCGGTTCCACGTGTGGTTCCCGGGAGGTATCGTCATCGGCAGTGTGATGGGGTATCTGGTGATGGATGTTTTCGGCTGGAGCTGGCACCTGATGGTGGGGCTCTTGTTCATTCCGCTTGTCATCTATGGATTGATGTTCTGGGGGCAGCCCTTTCCCCGAACAGAGCGGGTGGAAATGGGTGTTACTTCCGGGGAGATGTGGAAAGCCCTGGGCAAGCCCCTTTTTCTGTTTATCGCATTCTGCATGCTGCTGACCGCCGCCACTGAGCTGGGCACCAATCAGCGCATCAGTTCCCTGCTGGCGGATACGGGAGTGGCGCCCCTGCTGGTCCTGGCGTTCATCAATGGCATTATGGCAGTAGGCCGGGGTTTTGCCGGGCCCATCGCCCACCGGTTGAGCACTTCGGGCATGCTTTGGTTCTCCGCGATCTTTTCCTTCATAGGCCTGATGTCCCTGAGTATGGCGAGCGGCGCTATGACCTTTGTAGCGGCCGCCATTTTTGCCGTTGGCATTACCTTCTTCTGGCCGACGATGCTCTCCTTTGTCGCCGAGCACATCCCGGAAAGCGGGGCCCTTGGCCTGTCGGTTATGGGCGGCCTGGGCATGTTGTCCACTTCCATCGTTCTGCCGATCATGGGCCGGGTGATGGATGAGAACGTCTCCGGAGCGGGCACCCTGCAACTCATGGCCATCCTTCCGGGTATTCTCATTGTGCTTTTCGGTGGGTTGTACTTCTATATGAAAAGGCGGAAAGCGGCGGCGGTGGGAGCGTAGGGGGGCGGTTATTCGTGATCCGTTATTCGTTATTCGTTATTCGTGATTCGTTGATTCGTCCGTCGGGCCAACGAATCCCGAATCCCGAATCAACCACATTCATTCGGCTATTTAACATAGTCCAGGAATGGTTCTCTTTCTCAAAAGCTATTGAATTAATAAAATTCTTCTTATTATTACGCTTTGTTGAGCAACTATGAGACAGAAACTTTAGCCAACCCTATGAATCGAAAAATCCGGATGGGAATGGTCGGTGGAGGCATTGGCGCCTTCATCGGGGCTGTTCACCGAATGGCGGCAGCACTGGATGGAGAAATTGAACTGGTGTGTGGCGCTTTCAGTAGTGACCCTCAGAAGTCCAAAGCTTCTGGTGAAGCACTCTACCTTCCTTCCGATCGCGTTTATGGCAATTACGAGGAAATGATCCTCGCGGAGAAAAAGCTGCCGGAAGGCCAGCGAATGGATTTCGTATCCATTGTCACCCCCAACCACATCCACTTCGGGCCGGCAAAAATGGCCCTGGAAAACGGCTTCCCCGTCGTTTGTGACAAGCCGCTCTGCTTCGATATGGAAGAAGCTCACGAACTGGAACGGCTGGTTAAATCTACCGGCCTGCTTTTCGCCCTTACTCACAATTACACCGGCTACCCTATGGTCAAACAGGCCCGCGCCATGGTGCACAAAGGGGAACTGGGGAAAATACGCAAGATAGTAGTGGAATACCCGCAGGGGTGGCTTTCCACCAAACTCGAAGATACCGAACAGAAACAAGCCTCCTGGCGCACCGACCCGAAACGCTCGGGCATCGCCGGCGCTATGGGCGACATCGGAACGCACGCTGAAAACCTCGCCGAATACATTACCGGGCTCCGGATCACAGAATTATGTGCCGACCTGACCTCCTTCGTGGAAGGGCGCCTGCTCGACGACGACGGGAATATCCTGTTGCATTTCAATAACGGCGCCAAAGGCATTCTGCACGCCAGCCAGATCTCCGCCGGCGAAGAGAACGACCTCAATATCCGCATCTACGGAGAGAAGGGCGGCCTGGAATGGCATCAGATGGAGCCCAACAGCCTGATCGTCAAATGGCTGGACAAGCCGGTGCAGGTACTGCGCACCGGGGTGGGCGATCTCACCCCTGAAGCGCAGGCCCACACCCGCATCCCGGCCGGCCACCCCGAAGGGTACCTCGAAGCCTTCGCCAACATCTACCGCAATTTCGCCCTTTGCCTGCGGGCAAAACTGCAGGGCAAAGAACCGGGCCCGCTCTACCAGGACTTCCCCACGGTGAGCGATGGCGTCCGGGGAATGCAGTTCATCCGGAAAGTGGTGGAGTCGTCGAAGAGCGATCAGAAATGGGTGGCATTCTGAGAGGCTATATTGTTATATTGTTGAATTGCTAAATGGCTCGTGTCTGGATAAAAACAATATAGCCATATAGCAATATAGCCATCCAGCCATCACCTTCAACAAACAGAAAACATACCAAAAACATGAAGAACTTATACGCTCTTGCTTTTATCTTTTTCCTGGCCGCCTGGAGCCTTCAGGCCCAGCCTACCTGCGAAGACCCCGTAGTAGTACTCGATGATGACGCTGAAAACTATGCCTCCGGCGATGTGACCATGCAGTCGCCCGACTGGACGGTATGGCCCGGAGGGGATGCCACCGGCGCTATCGTGACCGATGAGGAGAACAACGGCGGCGCCAATTCCTTCAAGATCGACGGCTCGATAAGTACCACCGACGCCCTTTTGCTCCTGGGAGACCAAACCTCCGGCCACTACATCCTGCAGTGGGATATGAAGGTGGACAGCGGCCGGCAGGCCTATTTCAGCCTGCTGCACGAGCTGCCCACCGAAGCTTCCGTTTCCTGGGCTTTTGAAGTAGACTTTCTCGAAGGAGGAGAGGGAGTGCTGTACCTGTACGACGGTTCTGACGAAATAACGTTCGGCTACCCGGCTGACGACTGGTTTACCGTGCGGATACTGATAGACTTTGAAAACGATGAAGCCCGCCTGCTGATAGGCGAAAACACCGTCGACGCCTGGCAGTTCAGCACCAGCTCGGGGGGCACGGAGGTTCTTCAAATGAACTCCATCAACTTCTGGCCGGCGGATGAATCCTACCTTTTCTATGTTGACAATATCCTGCTGTCCGAGATCCCGGCAGCGGAGGAAGGCCAGTATTGCTATACGGCCGTTGAGCTGACGGAGCCTGGCTTCAATCAGGTCCCGGAGCTGGCCTGCTACGGCGCCGGTTACGACCTGGGAGGCGGAGCAGTCGGGTTCGCCGGGTACTGGTATACGTATACCCCGTCCCAAAACGGCGTGCTGACTATGGCTTCATGTGGCGGTGGGGTGGATACCCGCGGCTGGATCTTTTCCGGAGAGTGCCACGACCTGAAGACCGTCGGCGTCAACGACGACCGCTGCGAGATCGAGACGGGAGGAAGTGACTGGGCCTCTTATCGCGAAGCTTATGTTACAGCCGGCACTACCTATTTTATTATGTGGGATGATACCTGGGAGTCTGCAACCTTTGCCTTTGAGCTGGGCTTCACGCCCACCGAAGAACCCGCCGAAGGCAAATTCTGCCAGTCGGCCCGGGAGATCGGCCCCGGTGATTACACCATACTCGAAATTACCGGCGAGGCCGCCGTTGCCGGGCCCTTTATCAACAATACGGTATCTTCCACAACCGCCTACACCCAATCGGAATGGTATGCTTTCACGCCGGATGTGGATGGCTACATGGGCATCTTCTCCTGCGAACTGGCCGCTTCCGACACCTACTTCTTCGTTTACACCGGCGATTGCTCCAGCTTTGAATCCCTGGAGCTGGTTGCCTTGAATGACGACGGCTGCGCCGATGAGGAAGGCAACGTGATGCAAATGGCCAGCCTCGACAGCATCCCGGTGACGGCCGGCACTAAATATTACATTGAGTGGATCGACCGCCGCATCGAACAGGCGGAACCGCCGCAGGACGAGCTCTTCGGCTGGACCCTCACCTTTGACCCCTTGGTGGATGTGACGGAAGCGGAGCTGGACGCCGGGGTGCAGGTATTTCCCAACCCCGCCGGAGAATTGCTCAACGTCCGATACGAATTCGATGAAACGGCCGATGTGCTGAACATTCAGTTGATGGACGTTCTGGGGCAAAGCCTGCGCCACATCCGCCTGAACAGTGCAATGGCCGGAACCGAGCAGATGAGCCTCCACGGCCTGCCCGCCGGTATGTACCTGCTGCGCCTGTCCGCCGACGGTGCGGTGGTGACGAAGCCGGTGGTAGTAAGGTGATGGTTGGATGGTTGGTTGGAGTGCTGGATTGTTGGAGTGCTGGATTGTTGGATTGTTGGATGGCTGCTACCCCACCGATACACCAATACACCGATACACCAATACACCAATACACCAATACACCAATACACCAATACACCAATACACCAAAAATCCGCCCATTTACGAAAAAAGCCAAAAAATGTTACGCCTCCAAGGCCATTTAACAGTCATTTGGCAGGCCAAACCCCCAAAATAACCTCGATGAAATACGGGAATTAATAGTTTTTCCTTAATTTTTCGCTCATAATTCATAAAACCTAAATGCGTTTAGTATGAAAAAAAATTACTTCTCCAAACTACTGGCTCTGGTGGTTTGTCTGAGCATGTCCTTTACCCTAACCTATGGACAAGGCACACTTGAGATCACCGCCCCTGCGGGGGTCGCCGGCACTTATGCTGGCGGCAGTTCTGTGTTGTTCGGTGATGTCGGCGGTTCGGTTACCGGAGAGATCGTCCTGGCGACTGATGTCGACGGGCTGAACACCGGCTGCGTTGCGATTGACAACGGCGTTACAGATGTTACCGGCAAGATCGCTTTGATCGATCGGGGAGCCTGCGCTTTTTCGCAAAAAGCGTTCAATGCTGAACTAGCAGGCGCTATTGGTGTGATCATTTGCAATAATGACACGGCCAACCCGGATGCGATAGGCAACCTGGGAGGATTCCAGTGTGGAATAACCATACCCGTGGGTATGATCAGCTACAATGACTGCCAGGCCCTTCGCGTGGAAACCGGAGTGATGGGAACGTTTACCTCCGATATTCCAAGGTCTCAGCCGAATGAGTACATCGGCAATGCCATTGAAATTACGGACGGTACGTACACAGTTGATTCCATTTCCGGTGTTGGCGGCTTGTTTGATGGAGCCACCGGGAACGTTTTTTATTCCTACACTGCCGCTGCTGACGGCGCCCTCAACATCAACTCCTGCCTGGGTGGAGCGGACACCCGCCTGATCGTAATTGATTGCCTCGGCAACGTTCTCGGATCTAACGATGATGCCTGCGACCTGGGCAATGGTGATCTTTATGCTTCCAGCCTGGACCTGATTGTCCGGGAAGGGCAGCAGGTTTTCCTGGTCTGGGATGACCGCTGGAGCAACCTGGGCTTTGATTTTACCGTAACCCTGAACCCGCTGCCGGCAGTGGATGTGACCTTCACCGTAGATATGTCTACCCAGACGGTCAGCGGCGACGGCGTGAACATGGTATGGGCCTTCAACGACGCGGCCAGCATTGACGATGTGGAAGTCCTTGCCCTGACGGACAATGGCGACGGCACCTGGTCGGGCACGGCCACGCTGACGGCCCTCGATACCCTTGGGTACGCCTTCATGAACGGCGCCCTCGACCCGGTTAACATCGAAGCAGTGCCTGATGACTGCGGCCTGCCCTCCGGTTTCGGCTTCAACATCCGCCCGCTGATCGTCGAGTCGCTTGAACCGGTCGAGCTGGAAAAGGTGTGCTTTGCATCCTGTGAAGCGCTCTGCCCTGTTCCTGTAAATGTTACCTTCACTGTGGATGCATCTACCTTAACGGTGAGCGGCGACGGTATGAAAATGGTATGGGCCTTCTCCGATGCGGCCAGCATTGATGACGTAGAAGTTGTTGACCTGACGGACAATGGCGACGGCACCTGGTCGGGCACCGTCGGCCTGACGGCCCTGGACACCATCGGATATGCCTTCATGAACGGCGCCCTCGACCCGGCCAACATCGAAGCGGTTCCCGATGACTGCGGCCTGCCCTCCGGCTTCGGCTTCAACATCCGCCCGCTGATCGTCGAGTCGCTTGAACCGGTCGAGCTGGAAAAGGTGTGCTTTGCATCCTGTGAAGCGCTCTGCCCTGTTCCTGTAAATGTTACCTTCACTGTGGATGCATCTACCTTAACGGTGAGCGGCGACGGTATGAAAATGGTATGGGCCTTCTCCGATGCGGCCAGCATTGATGACGTAGAAGTTGTTGACCTGACGGACAATGGCGACGGCACCTGGTCGGGCACCGTCGGCCTGACGGCCCTGGACACCATCGGATATGCCTTCATGAACGGCGCCCTCGACCCGGCCAACATCGAAGCGGTTCCCGATGACTGCGGCCTGCCCTCCGGCTTCGGCTTCAACATCCGCCCGCTGATCGTTGATTCAGAAGAAGATTTTGCCCTGCCGAATGTCTGCTTCAGCACCTGCGATGAATTCTGCATTCCGGAGATCACCTGTGACGAACCCTTCGTCTTCTTCGCTGATGATATCGAAGGGCTGACGCCTGGCGACGCAACCGGCCAGACAGGCTGGTGGGGAGCATGGCCCGGTGCCAGCATAGGTGGCGAAGTATCATCCGAACAGGCAAATAGCGGCAGCCAGTCGATCAAGGTTGCCGGTTCCATCTCCGGACAGGATGTACTGCTGAACTTTGGCGACAAAACGGAGGGCCACTATCTCATTTACTGGAATATGTATATTCCGGAAGGGAACAATGCTTATTTCAACCTGCAGCATCAGGCGCCGACCTCTGCCGCAGGATATTGGGCATTTGATGTGTTCTTTGAAGATGGCGCCGGCCGCCTGGAACTCAACGATGGTTCCGGGACAAGAGATTTTGATTTTCCTTCTGGTGAATGGTTCCCCATTCGTATATTTGTCGACATTGATAACGATGTAGCTCGCCTGATCGTCGGCGAGTTCTTTGTTGAACAGTGGCAGTTCAGCACAGGGGTGACCAATGGCGGCGCTCCTTTCCCGCTGAATCAGCTCAACAGTATCAACTTCTATCCAATCGACGGGGCTAACCTTTACTACGTAGACGACGTCAACTTCTGGCAGATCCCGGAAGCCGGCGAAGGCCAGTACTGCTACACGGCCACGGATATCGCTCCGGGCACGCACAGCTTCGATGAACTGAGCTGTTTCGGCGGCGGCCATGACCTGCGCAACCCGCTGACTACGGTTACCGGCCTGAAGGCTGCCTGGTACACCTACACGCCTACGGAGGACGGTATCATCACGGTTTCTTCCTGCAACGGCGCTGCCGACTCCCGCGTATGGGTGTTCGAAGGTTCCTGCGATGACCTCAAGATCGTCGGTATAAACGACGATCGCTGCCTGCAGAGCAATGGCGACCCCTACGCTTCTTACCGCGAGGTGGTTGCTACCGCCGGCAGCACTTACTACATCATGTGGGACGACGTCTGGGATGCCACCGGTTCGGGCTGGGTGCTCGCCTTCGACGCTGTAGAACCGGCTGAAGGCCTCTTCTGCCAGTCTGCTGCGGTAATTGACCCGGGCGTTCATTCCGTAACCGAGTATGGCAATGCCGCTGTGGCCGGCCCGAATATCAATACCTTTACTTCTTCCACCACGCCCTATGCCGGTTCGGCTTGGTATTCCTACACGCCGGAAGCAGACGGTACCATTACCATCACTTCCTGTGACGCCGCCGTAGACACCCGCGTATGGGTTTACACCGGTACCTGCGATAACTTCGAAACGCTCGAACTGGTCGCTTCCGATGACGAAGGCTGCAGCCCGGCTTCTATCATTGACGGGCTGGAAGTCACTGCCGGTACGACCTACTACATCGAGTGGGACGATGAGTTCTACCTCGAAGGCTTTGACTGGGAACTGATCTTCATGGAGCCTCTCGTTACGGTTACCCTGAATGTCGACATGTCTCTGGTTGATATGGTAAGCCCGGCAGGCGTACACGTCGCCGGCAACTTCCAGGGATGGACCCCGGACGCTACGCCACTGACCGACAATGGTGACGGCACCTGGTCGGTTGAGGTTGCTGTTACGCCGAACCAGGAGCTCCAGTACAAGTTCCTCAACGGCGACGCCTGGGGCACCGACGAAATCAACATCACCGAAGAGTGCGGTGTCGACGGAGGTTCCGGCAGCTTCAACCGCGTGCTGGAAGTTGGCGAGGAAGACATTGCCACGCCCTTCTACTGCTTCGACTACTGCATCACTTGCCAGGAAGTCAGCGTTGATGACCTTACACTGGAAGCCGGAGTACATATCTTCCCGAACCCGGCCAGCAGCCTGCTCAACGTTCGCGTTGATCTTCCGGAAGCTGCCGGCAACCTGTCCGTCCGCATGCTGAATGCCTTCGGCCAGGTGGTTAAGGAAAGCTACTACGGCTCCCTGCAAACGGCCAACATCGAGATCAACGTATCAGACCTGCCGGCTGGCGCTTACATGATCCAGGTTATGGACGGTAAGGCTCAGTTCACACAGGCTGTTATCGTAGAATAAACATACCGGTGATCGCTGCTGAACGGCCGCTGATCGCTCTGTAAAGACGGAAAGGCCTTCCTTCAAATGGTGAAGGAGGGCCTTTTCTTGTTGTGGTGAATTTTTGGTTTATACTTATCTCAACCCCCTGACATGAAAAAAAACAGCTTAATCTCAAAAACACTTCCGGCAGCCATGCTGCTCTTTCTCGGTTCGCTTACTCTCTACGCACAGTCCGACGCTACGGTCTCCGTGACTGCTCCTGCCGGAGCGGAGATGGATATTGAAGCTATTCAGTCCGTTTTCGGGCCGGAGGATTTTACCGATCCGGTTTCCGGGCCGGTGGTGGAAGGGGTCGATACCTCTGGCCTGGCGCTGGCCTGCGGCTCGGTGGCCAATGACCTCACCGGCGCCATTGCCCTGATCGACCGGGGCGAATGCAACTTTTTCGAAAAAGCGGCCAATGCGGAGGCTGCCGGGGCTGCCGGTGTGATCGTGTGCAATACGGAATTCCGGGTTGGCGTTTACCAGCCCTACAAAGCTGTCATCATGGGCCCGACCAATCCGGGGGCGATCGGCATACCGGTTGTCATGATCCCCTACCAGCAGTGCTCCGAGATGCGCCTCAACCTTACCAACGGGTTGGAAGCTACCATTTCTCCCACCGTTCTTCCTGTCGATCCGGGAGAGACTTGTGAGGTGGCCATTGAGATCGGCCCGGGTACCTATACGGTGGATCCCCTTACCGGCGGCTACGGCGGGCGGCAGTTGTTTCAGGACGTGTCGAATACCGCCTGGTATTCCTACACTCCTGCCTCCGACCATTACGTAACGGTGCGCAGTTGCGGCTTGTCTCCAGCGGATACAGACACCCGCCTGTATATTTTCACCGGTACGGATTGTTCCTTTACCGACCTTACCATTATCGCCGAAAATGACGACTGTGGCATTATGGACTTCCCTTCAGAGGCCAGTTTTCTGGCCCGCGCCGGCACCCGCTACTGGATATACTGGGATGACCGTTGGGACTTCAGCGGCTTCGAATTCGAGCTGGTGGAGGAAACCCTGCCGGAAGTCAATGTCACCTTTACCGTGGATATGGCCAACGAAGTCGTCGGCGGCGATGGCGTCAACATGGTTTGGGCATTTTCCGATGCCGCCACCGTCGATGATGTGAACGTAGTTGCCCTCACCTCCAACGGCGACAATACCTGGTCCGGAACGGTTGCCCTGACGGCCCTCGACACCATTGGCTACGCTTTTATGAACGGCGCGCTGGACCTCGCCAACATTGAATCCGTGCCGGATGTCTGCGGCCTGCCGTCCGGCTTCGGTTTCGAGATCCGCCCCCTGATCGTGAATGCCAACACGGACTTCGAACTGGATAAGGTGTGCTTCAGTACCTGTGAGGGCGAATGCCCGCCTCTGGAATGCGCGGCTCCCCCGGTGCTTTTCGAGAACCTGGACAATTATACCGCTGGTGGATACGTCGGGCAACAGTCCTCGGTATGGACCACCTGGAGTAATCTCCCCGGTTCCTCCGAAGATGCCTTTGTCTCCGGCGAGCAGGCCTTCAGCCCTCCTCATTCCGTAAAGGCCGAAGGCCAGGACGGCCCTACCGACCTGGTGCTGGATCTGGGGCAGCAGACGGAAGGTAACTGGTATCTGGCCTTCAAAATGTACATACCTTCCGGCCGTTATGCTTACTATAATATTCAGGATGATCTTCCTTTCAACTACACGCAGTGGAACCTGGAGGCAGACTTTAATGCAGGCGGCAATGGCCAGATCATTGAAAACCAGGCCGCCGTTGCCGGCTTCAGCTTTCCGCACGACGCCTGGTTCGACGTAGTGCACCGTATCGACCTCGACAACGACAAGGCTTCTCTGGCCATCGACGGGGTGAATGTATGGAACTGGGAATACGGGCCGGACTTCAAGATCGGCTCATTTAATTTCTTTCCGAATAATAACGGCCCCAACCTCTTCTATATTGACGATATCGTGTTGCGCCCGCTGGGGCCCTGCCCGGAAGGCGCCATTATCTGTGACGGCTTTGAGGCTTACAGCCAGGGGCCGGTAAGCGCTCAGAGCGCCGACTGGGCGCCCCGGGCCGGAAGCCCGGCCGATGACGGTGTCGTCGTCAGTCTGGAGGAAGGGACGGGCCCTGCCCGCACCGGCTGCCAGTCGCTGAAAATATCGGCTGACGGCCCGGACAGCCAGCTGCTGCTGCTGGGCGACCGCACCGAAGGCAACTATCTGCTCGAGTGGTATATGTACGTTCCGGCCGGGAGCCTGGGGTATTACAATACGCAGAAATACCAGGACGATCCGGGCAGTGAATTGGGCATGCAGGTGGAGTGGTTCGCCGACGGCGCCGCCACCGTCGATGCCGGAGGGGCCGGTGTGGCAACCTTCAACTGGACGCCAGGCGCCTGGATGCATTTCCAGCACTTCATCGACCTGGACAACAACTGGATCACTTTTATGGTCGACGGGCTTGTCATTTACGAATTCCCCGCCAACGCTACCCCCACTGCCACTACGGGCGTAACACAGATCGGCAGTGTTGAATTTTATGGCCATACCGATGTCCTTTTCTACCTGGACGACGTTCTCTTCCAGGAGCTGCCTCCCCGCCCGGGCAACCTCTGCGGCGGAGCTATCGGCCTTCAAAGCCTCCTCGGCCAGGGGCAGGGCAATACTGTTTCCGCCGGCCCCTATGACAATACCAACTATACTTCCACCCGGCAGGATCCCAATTTCGGGTGGGAATGCTTTGGTGAACCCGACGGAACCGGCGCCAACCCCACCCTGGAAAGGACCACCTGGTTCACTTTCACGGGCGACGGCAATACCTATCTGATCGAAGCCAGAGGCTGTGGGGACGACCCCATCGATTTGGACGACACGCAGATGGCCATCTATTCCGGAAGTTGCGGCAACCTCACTGCCTTGGCCTGCAATGAAGATTTTAATTCCGGGGGCGCCCAGTTCTATTCTTCCCTCGAACTGCAGACGGAAGAAGGCACTACCTTCTATATTATGATTGACGGCTTTGGCCCTGATTCCGAAGCGGAGGGCGGATTCTGTGTTGAATTCACCCAGCAGAACCTGGGGCTCGTCACGGTTACCCTGAATGTCGATATGTCGGAAGTGGATATGGTAAGCCCGGAAGGCGTACACGTTGCCGGCAACTTTCAGGGCTGGGACCCTGCCGCCACGCCGATGGACGACAATGGCGACGGCACCTGGTCCGTCTCTTTCCCCGTCGACCCGAACCAGACGCTCGAGTACAAATTCCTCAACGGCGATGAGTTTGGTACGGATGAGATGAATATTACCGAGGATTGCGGCGTAGATGGAGGGGCCGGCAGCTTCAACCGGGTGCTGGAAGTGGGTGACGAAAACATCAGCACGCCTTTCTATTGCTTCGATTACTGTGTAACCTGTGATCTTTTGGATGCTGTAGATGACGTAGCGCTGCAATCAGGAGTCGCCGTTTTCCCGAACCCGGCCAGGAGCAGGCTCAATGTCCGGCTCAACCTGCCGGAACCTGCCGTCAATCTGTCTGTCCGCTTGCTGAATGCCTTCGGGCAGGCAGTTGTGGAAAGGCAATACGGGGCGCTGAAAAATGCAGATATAGAGATCAGCCTGGCGGGGCTTCCGGCTGGTGTTTACCTGCTCCAGGTTAGGGACGGCGAGGCGCAGTTCACCCAGCCGGTAGTTAAAGAATGACGGGCCGATAGCTGGCTCGCCCGGGCGCCGTATGTGTTTAGCGTCGAGGTGACATCTTTTTGCCCCTCTTCCTAATTCTACTTTGTTAGGTTAAAAAAAGCCGCGTAGCGGCGGTAGCCCATGTGTGCCGGGCACGGCACATCGCTAAGGGGTGCGTAAAATACAAAGGTATCAGACAAGTCCCCAGGGGCCCCATCTGACGGGAACCCCCTAGCCAAAGCCAAGGGTGTTCCGGGCGACCGGAAATCTGAAGGAAGGCGGCGGCAAAGTCCAGGTGCGGACGAACAGAAACTGGATAGTAGGCTCACCAGCTCGGGGAAGCGTACATGGAAGCGCCTAATCCCAATAGTTTGACGGAGAGCAGGGGAGTATATCCAGCCGCAGCGGATGAAAGCGATGAGCCTTACCCCGGGAGGCCTGGCGCGATGGGCCATTGCCGGAGGTATGCGCGAATACTGAAGGAATCCACGAAGCCAGGAGTCAGCAGAGGGCATAGTACCTAACCAAGAGGGAAGGGAAGGCCTGAATTTTCTAACCAACGTGAGTTCGGGATTATTGGCTTTGAAAATCAATCCTTTAGGCCAGTTACTTG
>CAYQKY010000137.1:0-24007 GCA_964418125.1 uncultured Phaeodactylibacter sp. | reverse complement strand
GCTTTTTGACTTCCCGGCCCGCTTTTTCTTCGATGGTGAGTTGCTGGTGGTCGTATTTGTCGAGGGTTTCCAGGGCGTAGGCATAGTCCTGCAGCACTTTGAGGATGCCTCTGGATTCGGTAGCCGAAAGCTCTTTAGTAGAAGCGGTAGCCGCGGCCACATCGAGGGTGCGGACCAGTTGCCGGTATTTCTCCTGGTAAGATTTGCCGGCCGCTTCCCTCCGGGCGTTTTCAAGTAGGTGGTTGCGCAGGACGCGGGTCGCCCAGATCCGAAAGTTGGTGCCCCGCCGGGATTTAACCCGGTAGCCTACGGAGATGATGACGTCGAGGTTGTAGTGTTTTACCCGGTATTTTTTACCGTCAGCGGCAGTTGTCAAGTATTCCTTGACAACTGAATTTGCCTCGAGTTCTCCTTCTTTGAATATGTTTTTGATATGAAGGCTGATATTCTGTTTGGTCTTGTCAAACAATAGGGATAGTTGCTCCTGGTTTAACCAAACCGTTTCTTCCTCTATCATTACTTCCAGGGCAGTACCTTTATCGGCTATTTGGTAGATTGTTATTTCCTGGCTTTCTTCCATTATTTATTTATTCATCTTGTCAGTCAGGGGCGGCTGGGCAAAATATCAGGTTTCCTCTACTCTGTTTGTATTTCGGGAAGTGCCTATTCAAGAGGGCCGCTTTCGCCTGTCCGCTAAAATAAGGGAAATATTAAAGGTATGTCGGACAAAATGATGCAATTTCAGCCTTCTCAAACTTCATTGCCATGCTCAACACCACCATCCTCCGCCCGCCCGCCAGCACCTTTGCCACCGGCATCACCACCGCCAGCTTGGGGCAGCCCGACTACGAAAAAGCCCTGGAGCACCACCGCGCCTATGGCGCCGCCCTCCAGCAATGCGGCCTGCAGCTGATCCTCCTGGACGCCGACGAACGCTATCCCGATGGCTGCTTTGTGGAGGACACCGCCATCGTGACGGAAGAGCTGGCCATCCTTTGCCGCCCGGGAGCCGCCAGCCGGTGGGGAGAAGTGGCAGCCGTCGCGGAGGTATTGGCGGAATACAGGCCTCTGGCCGCCATAAAGCCTCCTGGAACGGTGGATGGGGGCGATATTTTGAGAGTGGACAACCACTTTTACATCGGCAGGTCCAAACGGACTAATGCGAAAGGGGCGCGGCAACTGGCGGGTATGCTTTCTGAGTGCGGCTATACTTCCTCAGAGGTCACGGTGCGCAGCGTCCTGCACCTGAAGACGGGGGTGACGTATATCGGGAAGAATACCTTTATGGCCATCGATGAATTTGCGGGAAGGTTTGCTTCGGACCAGGTTATCCGGGTGGGGGAGGAGGAAGCCTATGCCGCCAATTGTTTGCTGGCCAATGGCACGGTGCTCGCGCCCACTGGTTTCCCGAAGGTAAAGGGGCAAATAGCGGAATTGGGCTATCCCATAATCGAGTTGGAGATGACGGAATTCCGGAAGATGGATGGGGGAGTGACTTGTTTGTCGTTGGTTTTTTGAAAAAGCCAATTAGGGCTTTTCTTTTTTCTTTGCTTTTTCTTCCTTTTGCTCGGCATCCAACAACCATTTCATGTTGTTTCGGATTAAAAACTGAGAGCGGATCTTGATATGCCTCCGGAAGGTAAGTGCAGCGATAAATCCGGCAGTCAGGATTATGTGAAGGATGGAGAAATCACTACTAAGGGGCTTGAGAAACAAGGGCAGCAGGAAAAATATGGTAAATACCCCACCTTTGGCCAAAAGGGCCAATAGTGTTTCTTTTCTTGCCGTCCATAAACTCAAGAATAGCAATACGCCGACAAGTGTTAGTTCAATGATACGAATCCAGTTACCATCGAACCTGAGAAGAATGTTGCATAGCATTAGAATGAAAGTTCCCC
This sequence comes from uncultured Phaeodactylibacter sp., assembly GCA_964418125.1. Lineage (GTDB taxonomy): Bacteria > Bacteroidota > Bacteroidia > Chitinophagales > Saprospiraceae > JACJXW01. Next base: position 22,109 of record CAYQKY010000137.1, on the reverse strand, counting down.
CCATGATAGTCCTCCCCAGGTGCCTTTCAGCACTTAACTTAGCAAGCCTGGCGCCTACTTCTCCATGGTTGGCTAAGATAAAATCATAAGCTTCAGCCTCACTTAGCTTACTGCCTCCGTTGAGAGGAATACTGGGGAAGAAAAATCGGGAGAGTAAAGTGTTGAATCTCCCATAGGCTTCTTCAGGTTGAGGAGATGGTTCATTGGTATTGTCTTTTCCCCAGTTCCAAAACTGTGGGTCAAAAAGATACATAACCCCTCCCAGAAGGATGCCAATAATATAGGAAAAAGCAATAGCGCCCATTACGACTATGGCGCCATTCAAATGTTCATCTAATAAAAAGCCTTTCAGGCTTGCCCAGTTGCCATCGATACTGGAAGGCTGAAGGACAAAATAAGCCAGGAAGAGAAGGATAGAGCCAGGAATAATCCTTCCTATCAGGTCGTAGAACAGATGAGGTATCCAATTTCCAAAATTCATGTTCTGATATTTTGTTTACTCATTCCGCAGCGCAGCCAATCGGGAAATAAGGTCACTGATGATATAAGTCTTTCGGTCTCTGGTCCAGTACTGGGCGGATGACGGGTCATATTCTGCCGGCATTTGAGATTGAACAGCCACTGCCTGAAATCCCATGCGCCGGGCTAAGTGGACACAGCGCGGGAGGTGGTCGCGATGAGCGACAATCAGGACAGAGCCAGCGTTCCGCAAATTTCCAATCCCAAGCTTGCCGGCTACTGCTTCCAACACACCTTGAGTGCTTAGGTATTCGATTTCTCCTGACAGGCCAATGGTGGGATACAACACATGAAGGTGGCGCTCTTCTATTTCCCCTCGCAAGCTTTCGGCTATTTCCCATTGCAGGTAAACTGGCCTTGGTTTTCTTTTATAGTATTCTAGGACGGCATCAGCCAGAAGCCTGTTTATTTTCCCGGGTTTTCGGTTTCCATTGGGATCGCACACAAAACCAAAGGCGAAGCCAATGATGATCTGGCTGCGGCCGGGGTGGCCGGTATCTTCAACTTTCCAGGGTAATATTTCTTCAATTACGATGCGAGCCAGTTCCTCGTGTATGTCTCCAAGGCCTTCTTTTCGAAAGTGCTGGGTGATAAGGTTATTCAACTCATTCATAAATTGTTGATTTTTACACTTTCCTCAATGTGCCTATCGACTGATCTCCCGGTAGATCTCCCAGTTATTGCCAGGTTCGGACTGAATAGCCAGGCAAACGGAATGGATGATGATCTTTTTATAGGCTTCAAATTTCTCAAGCAGAAATGGCTCCAGTTCAGCAAAATTGTCTCCCCCATAAGGATTGAATAAGGTGAAATGAGGATGATATTGGTCTAAAATGTAGGGGCTGTAGAATTGCTTAATCCGATGGTAATTATAATTTTTTTCTGGCTCGCTGCTTTCCTGGACACGTTCTGAATATACCGATCCTTCACCTAAAGGATTCACTCGGGCAATGGCCATAGTGTGAAAAAAAAGAAGTTGCTCATTAGGGGTATACCGTAAAACGATAACCTCTTTCTCATTTCCGAATCTGGAAAGAAATTTCTCCGGATGGGCTTTCAATTCAAAAGGAGCACCTGGGCTGAAGCAAGACAGCAGCATTTCCAGCTCCCTCTCGATGAGGGGAAGTGTTTCCCATTCAAAGTCAATAGCGTCGCCAATAGTGAGGTGAAATCCATAGGGGCGAGCTTTTTCCACCCATTCCTCGGGAAAGGGGCTTGCAGGAGAGGCCTGCAATTTTTTACCTCTGATGTCATACCCCAGAATGGCTGTCCCTTCTTGATAAAAGGGCCCCTCGGGAATGAAATAGATGGCAAATTTTGGCATGAGGCATTTTTTGCTCTGGGAAATTAGGGATTTTTTCAGGAAAAAGAGGAAAGCTAATCCTCTTGAGTCAACATTTCTTTTCAATTCGCATGAGGAAGTATCTTAAATTAACTATACCTATACTATGGAATCAGTAACCCCAAAAAACCGCGTGTTTTTCACTCAAAAAAGCAAAAAACCTTTCGATTCCACTGGTTGAAAGTAAACAGATTTGCTTTAAGTGAAAAAATCACATAACTTTAAGCTTACAAGCATTTCGAGTTATGTTAATCCGTTTTGTCGTATCCAATTTCCTGTCCTTCGGTGAAGAAACCGAATTCAACACGTTGACCGGTTCGCCGCGTAGGTTTAAGGAGCACATCTACACCTTTAATGGGATGGAACTCCTTAAAACCGCCGCCCTGTATGGGCCTAATGGGGCGGGGAAATCCAACCTGGTGAAAGCGATCAGCTTGCTGCAAAAGATCGTCCTGGAAGGAAAATGGGACCACCTTCACGACATCCACCTTTTCCGACTTAAGAAGGAGTGTCTTGATCTGCCTACAACTTTTGAAGGGGAGTTCGTCATGGAGGGAGAGTCCTACAGCTATGGAATTGCCATACTAAAGGGGTCCATTTCCGAAGAATGGCTGTACCGCACCCATTTCGGCAAAAAGGATGAGTTGGTGTTCAACCGTACTGTTCAGGAAGGCAAGACGAAGATCGAGGTACATCCGAATTACTACCACACGGAAGAAGACCGGCTGCGGATCAAGCTCTACGAGGAAGAACTGCTAAAAGACGACCAGCCGCTGATCACGCTCATGGCAAAGGCTAAGGTCGCTTTTAAATACATCCGGCGTGCCTATCAGTGGTTCGACCGGCATCTGCTGGTTATTTTTCCGAAAACAAAGCCCCAGTTTCTACTCGGGCGTATGTTGGACCAACCCGGCTTCCAGTCCTTCACCAATGAACTGGCCAGCTCCCTGAAAACGGGGATCGACAAGCTGGAACTCAGAACCTACGATATTGACGAGTTTTTCGGAAAGGACGATGAGGAATATGCCCGAAAAATCAAAGAAGAGATCCTGAAGGATGAGACAGGCAACCGTTTTGTCCAGTTGAAGTCGGCAAAGGTAGGGGAAGAGATCCTGGCCATGCTGGAGAACGGCAAGGTAGTAGTCAAACGGTTGATCGCTCAGCATAAGAATGAAAAGGGAGAATCTCTTGATTTCACCCTGGAGGAGGAATCGGACGGCACCCTCAGGCTCCTGGAGTTGATCCCCGCCATCTTCCAGGCTATCCATTTCCCGTCCACCATAATTATTGACGAGATCGACCAGAGCATTCACCCCTATCTGCTGAAAGAGCTGGTGACCAAATTCGTAAAGGACAAGCAAACCAAAGGGCAGTTTCTCTTTACCACTCACGAGTCCAACCTGCTGGACCAGTCCATCTTCCGTCAGGATGAGATCTGGTTTGCCGAGAAGAAGCCTTCGGGAGAGACAGCTTTGTACCCGCTCAGCGACTTCGATATCCGCTTCGACCTGAACATCCAGAAGGGCTATCTGAACGGCCGCTTTGGCGCCATTCCGTTTTTGGGCAACCTCGAAGATCTAAACTGGGACATCTATGCCGAAGAAGAACAGGGCGTATAAAAAGGGAGCGCCTCACCGGGATGCCCGCTTGTTTGTCATCTTACAGCGGTTCCAAACCAGTATCAATTCCTCCTTGACGGAACTTCAATGCTATACCAACCGTTTAGCCATTATAACAGTCGATTATAAGTTGGTGGAATTTTGTAATTTTAGCCATTATGGAAGCAGTTAAAAGGCCTTTATCGAACATGCAACTGGAGTTGCTGAAGCTATTCTCCCGGGATCTCAGCGAAGAGGACCTGAAGGCTATTAAACGCCTGATTGTCCGTTACCTGGCTGAAAAAGCCACTTATCTGGCTGACCAGGTTTGGGAAGAAAAGGGCTGGACTAATGAAGATATGGACCGGTTTTTAGAAACCCATATGCGGACTCCTTACCAATCCAAATAATCCCCTCTCTTGAAACTAGTTCTCGATACTAACGTATTGCTGGTTTCCATTTCGCCCCGATCCGATTACCACTGGATCTTTCAAAGCTTCATTTCTGAAGACTTCCAGCTTTGTGTTACTACTGATATTCTGGCAGAATACGAAGAAGTCATTGAACAACATATGGGCCATGAGGTGGCAGATACCATCCTTCAGATTATTGAAAATGCCGTGAATGTCGAATTGGTTACCAGATATTACAAGTGGAATTTGATCTCTGAAGATCCTGATGACAATAAATTTGTTGATTGCGCGGTTGCCGGTAACGCTACCTTTATTGTAACCCATGACCGCCATTTCAACGTGTTGAAGAAAGTGGACTTCCCAAAAGTTGAAGTGATCGATGTGGCTCAATTGAAAGTTGAACTGAAAAAATGAAAGAGATGGATAAATTTCCTTAACTTTATACCCAATGAGACCTGGTTCTGAAAGCAGAAACGCCGGTTTCAAGCCGGACAAAAAGCCAAATTTTTCCGGCAAAAAAGCCCAAAACACCCCAAACAACCCCAAAAACTTTTAACCCATTTTAAAAAATCTGAAAATCGCGTTTAAAGACACTGATTATCAATGATTTAAAAACCCCATTCCAGCCCAAGTGGGACCACTTAATTCGGTCCGTAGCCGTTCGCTGCGGACTGAATTTTTACTCAAAAAGTTGAGTATCAACCGTTTGAAATGCCGCAATGGTTCGCTTGAGTCCTTTTGGTTTAGTTGTTTCTGTTCAGATTTAGTGCGTATTTAGTGCATCATAGCTTCGATTTAGTGCATTTTTTAAAAACTAAACATAGAGGCAATGAGCACTCCATTTGCAACTTTTGAATTTTTCCTGTACGGGAACCGTACCAATCGCTTTCGTAAAGATGGAACTTCTGTGGTATGCTTAAGGATCTATCTGGCGGGAAAGGAGAAATGGTACAAGACCGGAATCTACCTCCACCCTTCTCAGTGGGATAAGCGGAGAAAAGAAGTGCGCAACCACCCAATGGTGGGTAAGCACAACAACTATCTGGCGGACATGCTAAAAGCCGCTAAGGATTACCAGCTCTATCTCAAACAGAAGGGCATCCCCATTACTCTGGAAAGGTTAGTGGAATTCGAGAAGGATGACCGCAACATCAGCTTTACAGAGTTTTACCAACAACAGCTGGATATCGTTAAGTCCACACTCGCCCTTGGGACACATAGAAGCCACAAGACCGTTTTCAAGAGGCTTTGTGAGTATCGTACCTGTGTGTACTTTCAGGACCTGGACTACAATTTTGTCCAACAATACGATAAGTACCTTCGCGATTGTGGCTATAGCGTCAATGGCGCCGCAAAGCACCACCGCGTTTTGAAGCGCTACATCAATCAGGCCATCTACTGCGGACTTCTGGAGGACGGGCAAAACCCTTACCGACGGTTCCGGATCAAAGAGGAAAACTCCCGAGTGATCATCCTGCTCCCGGAAGAACTCCAGCAGCTGGAACAGCTGACGTTCACCAAAAAGGAAGAAACGCTGGAAATTTGCCGCGACTTCTTCCTTTACCTGTTATACACTGCTTCCAGATATGAAACAGGGTCCAGGATTCGGGTAGGCGACGTCATTGAAACAGAGAATGGCGTCGTAGTTTCCAAAGATTCCGATAAAACAATAAAGCAGAATGACCTTAACCTGCGGTACTTGTTCCGGGAGAAAGGGGAAAAATACAGCAAGCCCGAGAAGATCCTGCTGAAGGCAATCGAGAGGCAGGAAGCCATCTTCGGCGCCTTCTCCAAGGTTAAGGACCTTCCTCTCTTCATGGGCTATACCAATCAATTCGTCAACCGCCAGTTGAAAGTACTGGCCAGCCGAATTGAATGCCGGGACATCATAAAGGAAAAACTGTCGACCCACTGTGGCCGGCATACGTGTGCGACGATACTTGCCGATAAGGTAGATAACTTGGCCATTGTTCAGGATCTGTTGCAGCATTCCAATATTTCTACCACCCGGAAGTATCTGCACCTGAGCAGAAAATATCTTAGAAAAGCACTGAATAATGTCAACTGGGAAGACTGAAAGTCCCAAACAGAAAAAAATAACCTTCAAATACTTCTTTGACGATCGCATAAAGCCAAAGGAGGGTAAATTCTATCCTCTATATCTCCAAATCACCTTCAATAGGAAGAATATACAGCTAAAGGAAGTAACCCATGATGGGTTACCGGTTTTTTGGACCAGAGAAGATCTGGAAAACTTTATAGATGGGGACTACGACCGTCAGGGCCATTTCGGTGGGACTGCCCGGGAGGTTAAATTCAACGAGAACATCCTTGAACGGATTATAAGAGAAGGTTATAAAAAGTACGGCGACAAATTTTCCCTTAGAAGCATAAAGGAAAAGCTTGAGTTTCTCAGCACATCTGTAAGCCAGGCTATGGAAATGTCTATACTGGAGGACCTAAAGACTTGCCTGGCGGATACACTTACCTATTCGGAGTTTTTGAGCGTCTTTGATGAAACAGATTTGTTAGAGACATTCCATAGATTGAAAAGTGTCCGGAAAGATTGGAAGGAAATACTGGAGCCTTCCATCCAGACCAAACTGAGAGCTTTCAATGCAGCCTTCCTTTTTTCGCTCCCCTACTCCGATAAAGATACAGACATGACCTTTGGAAGCCTTTTCTATCACTGGATATATGGAACCCACAGGGAAAAGTTTCGATCTTTTATGAAAGCTTACTTCGAAAAAAGCGATGGGGTGGATTTCCAATACATCCAAAGAGAGCTTTCTTACCCGCCTAATAAAGTACAGAAGGAGCTAATCGAGGAACTCCCTCCTGAGCAAGGTGAAATCGACGATTATATGGAATTTATTGATAATCAAATGGATATACTCAAGTAGAATGAGGAGAGTGTTTTTTTTTAGAAAATGTTATTGAAAAATTTTTATTCAATAACTTAATTATGTAGTTTTGAACTGTAACAAACTTTTCGAAGCTATGAAAACTCTAAACGACCTGCACGAACAGATTGAACAGCTGAGCCGAAAGCTGCAAAGTATGAACCGGCCTCTTCCTGAAAGCCATCGGCAAGATTTAATTTCAGCCAAGCGCGCCCGCGAAGAGTATGAACTTGGGAAGACTTTCTTCTACCAATTGGTCAAAGATGGCGTCATCACCCTTTACCGTATTCCGGGCACGCGCAAAGTTTACGTCAAACGCTCTGAACTTGATGCGATCTTTGAACCTACGGAGGTAGCTGAAGTGGGATCGACTGTTGCGGAACGGGCATAAAAAATGCCCCAAACTAAAGGAAGCTTAGGGCAGGAAATAAAATTTAAGCAACACAAATTTACCTCTTTTTCCCGCCAAATTCAAGCTTTCCAGCATTTTAATTTATTGATAATCAATAGAGTAAACTTCGGTTTACGATAAGATTTCCCCACGTGGTCCTCCTGGGGAGTTGGACGAACAAGTGGGGGGGCGAACCGCAAAGCGTTCGTTTTGGGCGGAGTTTAATTACTCCGCCCATCTATTCCATTTGTGTTTTGCGGGTGCCCAAGAAAAAACTCCCCTAGACAACGGAAAAGCTATGAAAATTCTGACCATTGAAGTGGGGCAAAACCTCTTCGGTGAACTGGAAATATCTATTCACCACGGAGGTCTGCCCCACACTATCGTCGTTGCTGGAAAAGATCTCCAAAAGGTAAAAAGGGACTTGGAGCGCAGCTTGGTTGTATCCTCCAGGATTGCCATTCGGAAATTCATTACTTCTTTTCGGAAATCTCATCGGGCGTATATCCCAGATCCTGCAAAGAAACGGCTCATTGAGTTGGAGGACTTAATCGGGAAGGTGAATAGCCGGACTCGCCTCAGTACCATACAGCTTAAATTCATTCCTCTATTACCCAACCTGAATTCTCTGCTTCCTCGCCAGGAGAGCAGATTATACCGGTCCCAAAAAAATAAGGTGATGCTCATACAGGAAGTCATTCGGTTTAGGCTGAGTGATCTTGATGCATTTGTTCACGGCAAAATTGACAGTAATGAATAAAGTATACCCCTTCCTTGATAATCAAGACACCGTCAGAATAACAGCCAGTGAACCCACCGTTGGATTCATCCCATTGACCGGTAGCCCGGCCACCGATAATGGCATTCAATCAAATGATAACTTAAAATCCCGAGCTTACCACAACCGGCAGCGATGCCTATGGATGACTCGTGCGGTAAAACAAAATCGACTGAATTACAAGGAATTACATGAGTACCTAGAAGCTAACGATGTTGATGACGATAGTATGGCATACCTTATGGATTTTAGATATGCAATAAACAACTGCTGTCGCCATGCTCTTTTCCGTGAACATCTTGTCAACGGAGCAAAGGAGTTTATAGGGGCGCACACTTGTAAAAATAAGCTTTGTGCGGTCTGTAATGCCAAGCGAGCCAAAGATCTAAGGCGAAAATATCGCCTTTTCTTTGATAAAAACCCGGACCTCCTTCAGCATTTCGATTTCTTTCATTTGACCCTTACCGTCCCTCATAATGAAGCTGGAGGTTTCCGAGGGAAACAATGGTATGCAGATGAACTCATGCGGGAGTTTAATTTCATGCGAAAAAAGAAAGTCTGGAAGGAATTGGTGTATGCTGGCGAGTTTGGGATAGAAGTGACAAAAAATGAGAAGGGACTTCATATCCATATTCACTCGATGCTTTTGGTATACAAAGGACTTCAAAACCGCAATCGGCTACACCGCTTCATTTTGCAAGCCTGGAACCGGCAGACTGCGGGTAGCGGAATTCGCCAAAAGTTTAGTGCTGGAGATAAAGAAGCTTTACTAAGAAGTAACAAGCTCCTAACACCATATGATATTAACCAACTTGACCCTTCAGGTGCTACATTTATCGGCCTGGAAAGCCTGTATTTAAAAAGCCATGAACCTAAACCAGGTTTCCACTACAGCGAGCGAGCAGGCTTTTTTAAACGCTATGTAAAGCCATCAGACAGTACTGAAACCTTCCTCTCAGGAATCATGGAATGCCTGAAATATCATTTCCAGCCTATGGCATTGAAAGAAGATGGAAGCCTCAATTTTAGTCTGATTTGTGAGATCCTACCTGCCATAAAAGGGAAGCCCCTCTATCGGAAATTTGGCGCTTTCCATTCCGGTACAAAAAACGCCCACCCAGATGCAAAACTATTGAATATTAACTCAAAGCCTGAGGATTTTGCCAAAGAGGCGAAGGAGATTCTGGAGGAAACGGGCGAAGCGGAGATTACCAATCCAGAGACGGGAGAGCCAGCCCTTAGAGAGGAGTACGTTTATTTCCTAGTGAACCTCGAAAAGGTTTATGTCGACCCGGACGATGAATTCTGTATCAAAATTTCGCCAAACGTTCGACGAAGATACCTCCATTCAGCCCGCAACACCCTTGACGCCATCCTCGAGATGCAAATGTATGGCAGGTTCAAACCGGCTGCATAACTAATTTTTCAACCATAAAAATTTTCAACCATGTTAAAGACAACAGTCATCGGCAATCTCGGCGCCGACGCGATCATCAGAGAGTGGAACGGGAAACAGGCCATTAGTTTCTCCGTTGCCCACAATGAAAAGTACCGCGATTCCAAAGGCGTAAACCATGAAAAGACGATCTGGGTGAATTGCACCTTGTGGCGCAACTCGGATACCAAACTCGTCCAGTACCTCCGCAAGGGCCAGCTGGTTTACCTGGAAGGCCTGCCCGATGTGAAGGTGTACCAAAACAAAGCCGGCCAATTCGTCCCTGACTTCAGCCTGAACATCACTAACCTACAGCTCCTTGGAGGGAAATCCTCCAATGAGCAGGAAGAGCCCGCAGAACAACCTGCTACGGCTGCAGCTTCCGCCTCCCCTACCCCTCAACCTCAGGAAGTAAAAGTGCCCTGGGAGAACTGATCATCAAAACCCCTGGCCGGCTTACCCTTCGCGGGCGAGCCGGCCAGGAAATTTTGGAAAACCGCAAAGCTCAAAACAATGCTTTTTGAAAAAACAAAACCCGATACCTTGGAACGTTCGGCAGTCTTCAACCATGACAGCATCCTGCTCATCGGTTTTTCCATCTTCGGCATCCTCTGCCAGCTCTGGTCGGGCTGGACGGAATACTTTGGCTTTTCCAGCTTCCTGGCCGATGTGCTGGAAAGCCATTTTCCCGTTTACGCCGGCCAGATCGGCAGCGTACTGGCTTTTCTCCTAGCTTTCACTTTAGAGGTCTGTGTCTTCGCCCTGGTCACTTACGTCGTCAATTCCTTTTACGGCGACTACCTCCAGAGAACCGGCCAGTTGGGCAAGACGGCGATTTCTAACTGGATCAAGTTTTCTCTTGCGCTTGTTATCCTGGTTTTTCTGGTTGGCGTCAGCGCCACGGTCAGCAAAACCAATGCAGAGAACGAGCTGAGGGTAAACGCCCCCAAACCTCAGACTACCCCCACTCAACCGTTGACTGCTCAGGAGCAACAGCAGGTAGAACTGGCGCAAGAAAGCTATAAAGAGGACCTGAACACCTCTACTGCCGCTCACCAAAGCCGAAAGACGGCGGTAAACCGGCTGTTTGACAGCCAAATCGCCGAAAAAACCGCCGAAATTGGGGAATTCCGGGAAAAAGAACGGAAAACCGGCAGGAAGTATACCAGCCGGATCAACCGCCTGAGCGGAAAAATCCGGGAATTAGAAGTGGAGCGCGCCGAAAAATTAGAGGAATTAGAGCGGGAATTCCAGGAAAAATTGGCAGCCTTCAAAGACAGCAGAGACAAAAGAATCGCCGAAATAAGAGCCGATGTCGGCAAAGACAAGGCGAAACTGCGCAATGATAACGCCAGAATCGACTCTGTCACCACCGCCAGAAACGAATGGCTCGCTGGTTTTCTCAAGCGCTATGCCCAGTATTCCGTTTTTGGCTTTGTCGCCGCCCGTACCTGGGTCTGCATCGCTTTGCAGACAGCCGGGATAAAACCGCTGGTTTACGTCAGAGCCGAATGGTTCACCTCCTCCGTTTTCCGGGATCTATTTACTTTGATCCTGACCTTTCTCACCAGGTACCCCCAAAACTGGATTCGTCGGCAACTGAAACGCCTCCCCCCTCTTGAGGTACTGCCTACCGGAGAAGGCGCCTTCATACAAATTCCCGAAAAAGATCGGGAAGATCCCCCACCGCCGGAAAACGAGGAAAAACCACCCTGCCCAAACGAATACGATGAATTATTGGATGAATTACTCGAAACGCCTCTCAATGGAAAGGCGGGAAAGGTCTAACGGCCAGCGCCGGTAAGTGTGCACCCTTTAGTGCACACGAAGACAAACTCAGCCTCTGGCGGGTAAACCTTCGTTTACGCATGTACAAGAAGCGCTACGCCTCCCACTTGCAAAAGAAGCTCGCAAACGACCGCGCTGGCCGTAAAACCCCGAAACGCACCCTCAAAGCAATTGAAAACAACCGAATTTGGGTCAACCACTACACCGAATTGCTGCGACAGATCAAGGAAAAGCAGAAAAAAACTACTGTAATGCAAGAGTAACTCCCCGGTATTCACTGAATTTTCAAACAACCATCAATCTATAAAGCTATGAATTACGACCATCAGACAGAAAAAGCCCCGAAAGTGGCGGTATCCTTCAAGGTCAGCCCGGCCTCCAAAGTTAGAATCGCCGAATTTGCCGAGCGCAACGGGCAATCCGTCAGCGAATTCTGCGAAATGCACGTCCTCGATGCCTGCCACCGGATGGCAGGGGAGGGCGAGGTCCTGGAAGCGGGCGCCTTTGCCGAAGAAACTCAGAGGATTTTCAAGGAAGCCTTTATGGCATTCCGGGAAAACGTCCTGGAGCTACTGGAAGAAAGGGAAGCCTCCAGAGAGGAAACCGATGAAGCGGATTTCCTGGAATTCCTCGGTTTACCGGAAAAATTGGAGGAAAAACTGAATGCTTTCCTGGAAGAGGCAGTGGCGCATTCCGCGGCAGAGGACAAAGAGCCGCTGGATGAAGCCGATATCCTCCACCGCATGCTGGCCTATGCCTGCAAGAACCTCTCCAGTAAACCCACCTTCTTTGGGAATACTTATGTGGGAGAAGTGGAAATTTTTTGACGAAAACGGGGGTAGGGGAGTGTTTCCTCTATCCCCCCAAATCGTAAGCCATGTCAGCAAGACAAATTTTCATCATGAACGAACCGCTCTTCCTGACCTTGGAGGAAGCCCAGAAACTCCACGAATTATTTCCGGAGATGAACATCTACTCCAAATACCTGAAAGGGGACCAAAAATTCCCGGTTTACTACGATACACCGGAGGAAGCCGCCGAGGATGAGGAGCGCTATGGCTCGGTGTGGATGGATACGGGGGAGGGGAAGTATAGGCTCGATCCTAAAATGTATGATCTATAAAGTGGACCTTACCCCAGCCATTTCCTGCCTTTATCAAATCTTCCAATTTCGAAAGATCCTCCAGATGGAGGATCCATCATTTCATCTAACCCTTTCCACACTTTTCCCTCCCTTATGGCATTCACAAGATCTTCGGGCGAGCAAAATTCCGAATCTGACCACAAACTATATTCTTCCTTGGCAGCCTGTCCAGGCACGCCTTTTTTGAAATAAGGATTGTTTTGATTGAAGGACTGAATTACAGATGATGCAAGGAAATCTGCCTCTTCCCCAGATAAAAAGGAAGCCAATCTATTATGAAGAGACTCATATAGATCATTATGGAGAATCACCAACAGTTCAAAAAGGCTGACCTTACGATATTGTCCCTTGATCCAAAGGTGATCAAACTCAAAGATATTCGATACGATTAGAGGGATAATTTCTAGTTCTTCCAGTTCACAATCAATCCCCAGTTCCGGGATGCTTCTGACCGCTTCAAAATTTGCCTCGATATATTCCAGGTGTCTCGTCAGCTGTTCGATGGCTTTGTATTCAAACTTCATGGCGTGATACCAAGCATAACGTAATAGTTTTTCCTCCAAGTAGGTGGTTTTTAGTTCGATTACGAATAATACGTTGTCTTTGAAGGCCAATGTGTCAACCTCCCCTTCATCATCCTTACCTTTATTGTATTCACAACCGGCTACAGCATTGAAACCGGCTTTTTTAAAGCTATCCGCTAGCCCCATTTCAATTTCTTTTGATTGATTCGGTTGATTAAACAACGTTTTTGCTGCCATCTGCCTGTGCATAATTACATCCCACCTTCTGTCTCGAAGTAAGCTGGAAAGCCAGATATACTGAGTCCCGATTTTCAGTAATGGCCGGGAAAGGAAGTCGATCTTAGAACTGTTATTCGAGTTCAGGTCTGTTGTCAGAAAATCAAGTAAGTTTCTGACAACCTGTGTATTCCAACCAAAGTATTGGGTGATATTTTTTTCTAGCTTTTCCTCTTCAATAACATACAAATAACCATCGCCGAACAGATGACCAAACTTTTCCGGCTTATTGCGTTTTGCGATAAAGTAGGGAAATACAGGACTTCCTTCCTTTTTATCTTCTTGGGAGGTAATAATAACCCTTCCTTCCGGCATCAGGTAATTTGAAAAGGCTATAAGCAAGGTGAATACCTGCTCAAAATCGATTTCCCCTTCTTCCTTTGTCACAATGGTGCGGGGGAGTTTTAAGTACTTCCAATACTCTATAGCGGAGTGGGCTGATAGGTAATTTTGTTTTTCATACATCTCCTCAGTAGAAGAAAGATATGTCCTAGCCGCCTCTTTTTGACCTGCTTTATTCATCGCCAACACTTCCTGGAACCAGCTCTTTCTATCATTCCTCCAATGTACCGCAAAGGACTCATTGGTCTTTAGTGTCGCATCCAATTCATCGATGGTCTCGAAATCCGCATACCCACACAAATACCGGTCGATCTGATAGCCAACCGCAAAGAAAGAGAAGTAAAACTCGATGGCCTCTCTTATCAGTTGTTTTTCCGGGGATATGGCTTCCTCCGGTAAATACTTACCTTGAATGAACCCCTCAGGCGTATTTAATGGTGGAAGGGTGTCTTTGACAGCTTTTTGAAAGGCTGAAATAGTGTATTTACTCTTGATTGACCCGCCAGTCTCCTTTATAGTTGCTTGTTTAATATTGAGCAAGTTGTTCAGTGTGTAACATAAGGTTATTTCAGTGCTGGTAAGGTGACTCTGATTGCTTATCGTCTGCTCACTCCGTTTGAACTTTTCAAAGTACGAAATGGTGTGTATAAAAATATCTTCATAGTCCAGCCCCCGGATTACGCCTTCATGAAATTCCGCCTTTTCCTGCCAGTCGCTGGTCAGTTTTCTGATGTAATCGAGTTCCTTATAGAAAATCCGCAATCGTTGGTTTTGATTTGTCCTGAAAACCTCAAAGCTTTCCCAATGGCTTTGGATTTCATAGGCTTTGGATATTTTTATTGCCTTCTCGAGGAGCCGTTGGTTCTGCTTCGCCATTTCCTGTAAAAAAGAGGCGTGCGCATTTTCTGGTTTAGAGAAATAGTCAAACAGCAGGTCAAGGCTATTAGGGAGGGCAAGCAACTCTTTTGTCCATTTAAGCGGGAGAGGGGACTTCCAGAAGATTTCATGGCATTGAGATCTCCGGAATTGTTTTGAGCGCAGGAATGAAGCTACCTCCTTGAAGGGAGCATCATTTAACGCTTCAATCTCTTGGGAGAATTCTTTGGGTTCCATTTAAAACCAGGTTTATTTAGCGGCTAATCCAAGGGGTTTACGTGTAATAACATCATTTGTTTGCTTCAATTTAAAGGTTCTCTGTCCAATCAATCACACAGGGACTAACTGGCTTGAAAAGATACGCCTATTGCCATTGAGCCGGAAAACTGCCGAAGTACCTATCACCGGCAAGAGTGCGGCTAGATGAAGTTCCCCTAGTGCATACATTACCGCAGGTAAATGGCATAAAACTCTGATAAACCTAACCAATGCTATCCTCGATAGGGTCATCCCCAAAACACACCGGATAGAATTGAAAGGAAATAGTTTAAGAAAACACTCAAAACACCTATCTTAACTTTTGAATTATTGTAAGTTATTCAATGGTAATAAACCTCCAGATTTAGGATAGGAGACCAGATACTCTGGAATTTACATTTTGACAGCAATTGGTGAATTTGAGTATCAGCGATTCTCGCTTTGGCAAAATGATGCCTAAAATCCTGCCACAAAAGCACGAAAACACGAAATCCGCACTAAATTTCGTGGGATTTCGTGTTTTTGTGGCATTCTAAAACGAGAACTGCTGTTTGAGTATGCGACATATTTAGAAGCTGGTAATAGCAACTTCAGGAAAGATGAAAGAAACATAGTTTCTGAAAATGTTAAAAATGATGATTGGTTAGGTATACAATTACCTGAAGACCCTTTGAATAAGGCCGGGGTAGTTCAGTATATCGGAAATAAGATTATTAATGAGTAATAAAAAGGGAATCGGGACAATATTTTTCGCAGATAGGAATACTGGAAGAGATAAGCTGCGTCGTAATCGAATCCTTCTTATTGGAATAAATAAATATAAGTATCTACCCGAACTGCAATATCCCATAAACGATTGCCGAAGGTTTTTTGATTTGTTAAAGGAAAATTATGGGTTCAATGACCAAGATCTTATTCAGTCACTTTATGATGAAAATGCAACTGCAGAAGTAATTTTCGACGAACTTTATCGTTTGTTAGAGCCAGATGAAAGTGGCAAACCTCGGATTACTAATAAAGATAACCTTATTATTTATTTTTCTGGGCATGGGCACTACGACCTAAGCCTTGATGAAGGATATTGGGCTTCAGTAGAGGCCCCGATGCCAAATCGTCCCGCCGATCTGCGTAAGTTGGTTTCAGTCAGTGAGGTTATAAAGATACTATCTCAGGTTAGGGCACATCACATTGTTCTTATCGTAGATGCTTGCTTTTCAAAAAAATTTGCAGAAATGGAAGTTGAAATTCCTTCTGATGTTGACCGGATGGAGTTTCCCGAAGAAATTCCTTCCAGATATGTGCTTACAGCAGGACGTTTAGAACCAGTACTTGATAAAAGCCCTTTTGCAGAGACATTACAGCAGGTTCTAAAGGAAAATAATAGACCTAAAACATCTATTCACTGGGTAGGTGCAGAAGTAATGCAAAGAGTCTCGGAGAATACAACACAAAAGCCTTGGTGTGGGACCTTGGTGGGGAAGAAATACGAGGGGGGAGAATTTTTCTTTCATCGCGCCAATTATGAAAACTTAGATCATTACTTGACTTTTCCAACTCCTAATATCAGGAAATTATCCGAGTATTTGCATAAGGGGACAGTTTCTCATTTTGACCGTCTTAGAAATGGGCGGTTCAAACTTCTCAGAATCGAAAAGCTGCTTTTAACCAGTACCAACGTGCCTGAATTGATTGATACACATGTAAAATCTGGAGAGGAAGAAACCCCCCTTCATCAGGCAATAAAATCCCTTTGGACAAAGGAGAAAATGCATGCAATTGTTCTCGGGGAAGGCGGAATGGGGAAAACTGTTTCCCTTTTTCGTCTGTGGGAGGATTTATTGACAACACCGGCTGGTACTCTAAGCTATACTTCAACTATTCCTATTTTCGTAGCGCTTAATGAATATAACGCTGCAGTTGGAAGTGAAAAACATGAATTTATCCTTCGCAGCATTGTAAGAAATTGTGGAATTGTTGATACTCTGACTGATGAATGGAAGAATACTCTTTGGGATATATTCAAGGCTCCAAGCCAAGATGGTTCCCCCAGAATATTACTATTGATTGACGGTTTTAACGAAGTGACAGTAAAGAAAGATCAATTATTACTAGAACTCAATCGTCTTGCTGAGCAAGCTAAGGGGGTACAAATGATAATAACTTCACGATATATCGGAATTCAAAACTTTACATGGGCACAACATTCAAAGATCATAGAGCTTTTACCTCTGCCTGCACAAAAGATCGAATCATATCTCGGAAAAATCGGGTTGCCAATGCCTGGCAGCGAAGGTTTAAAAAATCTTATAAAAAACCCGATGATGCTAACACTTTATGCAGGTTCAAGCAGCATCGCTCTTAATTATGAGAAGGATAAACGCTTCAGCTTTTTATCCATCACTTCCTATGGAGAACTTCTTTGGAATTTCAATGAAGCTCAATTGGCAAAACAACTCGAAGACTGTTTATATGATTCTGACGAACAGATTTGGCATTTGTTTCTACTGCGTTGTTTGGTTCCATATCTTGCTTACCGCATGGAAGAAGAAGGACAGTTTTTTATTGCAAACAGAAAAGCCCTTAGTCCTTCCTTCAATTTCAAAACCTTATTGGATGAAGCATTTACTAAGCTAAACCGAAATGAATTGACAGAAGTGTTTCCTGAATTAGAAGGGAAGCGATTGTTACTAGGCTTAGGTGATCCCATCAATATTGAAGCTAAAGAGCTCCGTTCATTTAAAGTTCGTCAATATCTCGTAGAGAAGCTAAACCTATTGGTTATAGAGGACGAAGTAATACGTTTTGTGCATCAAAGCTTTAGGGACTTTTTTGCAGCTTGCCACCTTATTAATATTGGGAAGATATCATCAGTAGAGAAAAAACTTCCGAGTGACTGGAAAAAAAGACAACTTCCTCTGTATTTAAAAGAATTAATCTCAGAACTAGAGGGTGAACATTACATAAAACCGGAATTATGTGAGAAAAAAAACGAGCTGCGATTACCGTTAAGAAATAATACTATTCAGGGTTTACTAAATCTCTGCAGAAAGGTTACAGATCCGAATAGAGTTGGGTATATGGTTTCGAACTTAGTTGAAATAATGATCATCGGCAGAAAAACCTTAGCTGGTTCAAATCTAAGTAATTTAATTCTGTATGATATACCATTTTTTAATGTATCACTTTCAACGCACTTCAAGCTAAATTATTTACCTGCAAAGCTAGATGGTTCTTACATTAAACCTGACCAATTTTATAGCAATGCGCATAGTGGATCAATAATTTATATCTGTTGTAATCCCGAACGAAACCTTTTCATTACTTCAGCAGAGGACATGGAGATCAAGTTTTGGAGTTGGAAAAATGGGACTCATCTATATGATTATCCAAGGTTATATTCTCAAATTTCATTCTTAGCGTTTGCTTCAAGTGGGCACAAATTTATCTCTCTAACAAAGAATCAAAATCTCAGAGAATGGTCAGTCCACAAAAAAGGATACAATAGAAGTTTTGAAAACATAATTAAGGCCATAGTAAATTTTGGTGAAGATAGATTTTTTATTTTTACTGCAAATGGAAAGCTTTATGAGGTTGATGACAAAAAGAGAGAAATAAAAATAAAATCTAAATTCAAGCCTTATGTCCATTTCCATAAGAATAAAATTGTTTTTTCGGATGAAGGAAATAATATTTTGGAATATAGGACAGAAAGAAATGAAAAAACTGATACTATAGAACTGGTGAAGGTCTTAAATGAATTTCGTGGACATAATGAAGAAATTTGTGATTTAAAGTATAGTGCAGATGGAAAAAAGATTCTATCTGCTTCTATTGACGGAGATATTTGTGAGTGGTCTACATTGAATGGGCAGTGTTTGAGGTGTCATGTTACAAATACAATTATATCTTCAGTGAAATATCTACGCAATGGAAAAGAAATTGCAGCTATAGGAGAAGACAATACAATATTATTTTGGTCTGTAAAGACAGGAGTACTCTTGAAACAGATAACATTGCCGGATGAAGTGACTTTCATTGATTGTTCTGAAGACGGAGAAAGGGTTATATATGGTGATAATCAAGGTAGTATCAATGAGATTTATACTGAAAGTAAGAGGCTAAGAATTCAAATAAAAGGAAAAAAAAGAACTTCTGTTAATAGTGTCACATATAGTAAACAAAGACAGACGATTATTTCTGGTTCATCTGATGGGCGTCTCAGAGAATGGCATGTCCCAACCTTAAAATGTATTCAAGTCATTGAAGCTCACGAAGAAAGGATCAATTCTATAAAATTAAATGACCGGGAAAATATTATCCTTTCAGGTTCCGAAGATGGGGCGGTCAAAGAATTTTCACTTGAAAATGGGCAATGTGTAGAGTTGTATTTAGGTCCTATGTCGATAGTAAATGATGTCGAATATAATAAGAAATATACTTCAATATTATCAGCATCAAATCAGGGCATGATCTTTGAATGGTCACGACTAAATAGAAAAAGAAATAATATTTATATAGGACATGACCATCCAGTCAAATTAGCAAGGTTCATGGATGAGACTGGACGTTTTATTTCTATTTCTACAGATGGTGTAATAAATATTTGGGCTAAGAATTTACTCACTCCCTTAAAGACACGAATGTTTTTCTCCCTTCATACCAATTGCATAGTTTTCTCGAAGGATAGTGAATCTTTTCTATTAGGTTCAGATGACGGTGTAATTAAAGAGATTACGATACCTGAATTGAATTATATAAAGTCACTAAAAGCCTCTAAATTGATCGACCATGCCTCAACGAATTACTTAGACCTGGATGTGAAAAAAAATATATTACTATCGGCAAGTTCTAATGGGAAAATAGAAGAATGGTCAATTGTTGACAATGCGAGGATACAATATTTTAAATATAGAGCAATCCCATTAGAGTGCCATTATATTAACAACTATAACAAGATTCTTGCCTGTTACGACAATGGGAGAATTAGGGTCATTAACAAGAAAAAACCTAGAAATTATGAAATAAATATCTTAAATGAATTAGGTGTTCCTTTGCAGGCAGTTGATTTTCGTCAATTAAGTACTCTAAATTTATTTTCAGAAAAGCAAAAAAAACAATTGAGTTATTCTGGTGCCATCTTTAAAGATGAAGATGAACTGCAATTGAAGCAAGCTGTTTCTAAAATTAATGAATCATGATGTGTGATTTACTTTCAAATCCCCCATTCCGCACCCCTATTTTTCTCAGCCTTTATTTCCTCCTCCAGCCGGGCGATAAATTTTTTTGCCCAAGCCCGAACTTCCAGATGGTGATGATCGTTTAGCGGCTCCACCAATTTTTTCCTTGACTCCAAAAGTCCAACTGCGGAGCCCCATACTCCACAATAGCTTAAATTATTTTCAAACTGTGCCATAAGCCCATTCACATTTCCGAACTCATCAATTATCCTTTTCGTAAAGGGATAGAGCGTTGTCCTTTCTTCCTCATTTAAAAACTGTGGCATCATACGGGCAATACTAAGGGGGCCCATAGGTTTGTTCTGCTGGCACCATTCGAAAATACGGTCCAGGTCGCCATACTCAAATAAGATACCCTCTGAATAATAATGAGTGTCAAGTCTCGATCCAATCAGATCGTGCCAACGGGAAGTACTGGGCTCTAATAGACCATTTGCAATATGAGTCCAAGCTATTTCAAAGTAATCCCTGATCAATATTCTGACAACGCTTTTTAAGTATTGGCCAATAAAAAACACATTAGCGGTCTCGTCAGCGATAAAAGCCGCTATTTCCCGAGAAAGATGTTCGGCCAGCTCAAAGTCTCTTTCTTCCTTTTCAAGCAGTATGGTAGACGCCATCTGCCAGGTCATGGCATCATTATTAGAGTATTGTTTCTCCTTTTCGATCCAAAGGTTTTGGGACATCAATATTTTTCTAAAAAGGGCAGAACACTTTTCAAACCTATCTTCGTTCCTCCAACAATGACTGTGCAAAACAATTAGAGCAACCCATTTTCCTGAAATGCCATAAGTTGCGATCTTATCGCATATTTTTATTACATCCTCTAAAGAAAACTCGTCCAGCCTTCGGCTGAATTTAAGGGCAGTAAACCCGTCGACAGGCAGAATATCTTTATCAATCAGGTCAAAGAGCTTCCAAATAGATTGGATGCTCAAAGGGATATGGGATGCTATTTGGAATCCCATTGGGCGAGTTCTCGGATTTTCTAGAACAGGTAGGAAAAAATTATTTGAGGTCTCGACATCGTTCAATTCCAAATGAAAACCGAATACTACATTGGGATCAATCTCAGAAAGATTTTCTTGCTGATATAAATACTCCAATACCTTATTTTGAAAAAGCTTAACCCCCTCATCACCAGATTCACTTTTTATCTTTTCCGCTAACCTCCTCCCAAAGTATTGTCCACTGTGCTGGGTAGGTTGAAAAAATAATTCCAAGTTTTCTTCCCAGTAGGGGAAGAAAACTTCGGCGAATTCCCCAATCTTTTCTTTAGTATATTTTTCCTGGTCTTGAAAGTCCATGTCATCTAACTCGTACCAGGAAGATTCCATCACGATTTGTTTGTATCTATTCTGTAAAGTATTCGGAGAGAATGTATCAATAAGCTCCTCAATCAAAGAAAGGTTTTCTGGGTTTAAATGCCTTTTTTCATATTTAAGTGTAATGTTAAGATTTTTTAGACCCTCTTCCCAAAATACTCCACCCCCACATTCGTGGATTTTTTTTACGGCGCTTAAGATCAATTTAGCAGCTCCTCTGTAACAAAGCCCCCTTATTTTATCCGCAATGATTGCTTTTGCTTTTTCCTGGAAATCCCCTTCACTGCAGGCAACCTCTGTAAGCTTATTAATAATCTTTTCCCAATAACTAAAAACCTCCTCAGAAGAAGGAACGTAGTCAATAAGAGCCTTGCTGCTTCCTTGTTGTTCAGCTCCCCCCATTCTGCTGAAATGATCAGTATTTAAACCTGCACTCATTGCCGCAAAGGCCAACTCTTTGTATCTTTTTTCTGTTTGTCCTAGTCCATAATCTATGATGTCAAATCTCTTCTCAAGACTAGCCTCTGTCCCGGGAAGGCGAATCTGAAAAAACTGGATGAACTGTCCTGTGGCATTATTACTAAAGTTCTCATTTTCTGAGACGGCAAATTTATATATGAGTTTCACTGCCTCTTCAAATAAATTCTCCCTGAAACTTAGTTTTTCCAGTGCCCAAACCAAGTTTCTTCGTCCGGGCCCTACTTTTGTTTTAAGTTCTTCGATTTCCCAGCCTCCAAAAGCTCTGTTTAATGCTTCTAATGTTGCTTCCGGGTTCACTTCTACCAATGAGCGGAAGAGGCGTGAACCCTCTCTGCTATTTAAAACTTCCGCCTGTCCAAAAGGGGCTGATTCGCCACATAGGTCTTTTGTGATTTCTCTTGCTTCATGTAAAAAATCGAGATATCTTAGGGCGTCCTCAAAAAGTCGGCAGCGGCTTCAGCCAGCTGCAAGGGTAAGCCT
>CAYQKY010000136.1:0-24099 GCA_964418125.1 uncultured Phaeodactylibacter sp. | reverse complement strand
CTTCATGAGATCCTCACTGTTTAACAAAAAAGTTTTGCAAATATAGTATTTGTTGGCGGAATTTCGGCGATTCCTACTGCCGCCTGGTAGACTTTAGAAGGCAAAAAACCGCCGGCCCCTTTAGTACTGCAAATTTCCTGCCACATATTCAATACGAAAAAATCGGATTCTTATTTTAGGATAACCAGTTTTTCAAACTCGCTCTCCCCGCTCAGCACCGTATTCCCGGTATTGGTTGTCCGCACCTTTACCCTGTACAGATAGACGCCTCGCGCCAGCCGGCCTCCGAAATCATCCCTCCCGTCCCACTCAATACAATCGTCCCGGCGCAGGGCGCCATCCGAAAAGATGCTGGCCTGAATGGTCTTTACCAGGCGGCCGGAAACGGTATATATCTGCACCAGGGCCTCCAGCTCCTGATTGGGCAGGTTGTGGTCAAACTGGAAGCAGGTCCGGCCCGTGAAGGGGTTGGGGTAGTTGAGCACCCGCTCGAGGGCCACTTCTTCAGAGGCGGCCACGACGAATTCCGTATAGCCTTCGCTGGAATTGTTGGCCACATCCCAGGCCTTGACCCGGATATTGTGGCGGCCCTCCGGCAGCCCGGATAAAGGGTAGCGCACGGTGCCACGGGTGTAGTCGTCGAGTTCCGATTCGTAGAAGTCGTTGAGCAGGTAGGTATTCTGGGTATCGTCATTGAGCATTCCTTCCAGGTCGTGGCCGATGCTGTTGCCCACGACGTTGATACCGTTGTCATCTTCCAGCTTGACCAGCAGAGTGGGGCTGGGGTTGGTGATGCCGCCGAAGACGAAATCTTCACTGTTCATATAGACATCCACTTTTGGCCCCTCATCGTCGGCAGGGGCATTGGGGTCCGTTCCGCCAATGATGATGTTCCCGAAACTGCCGGCGGCATCCTCCAGAGAAGATGTATCGGCGGCGTAGTAACTGATCTTCCCCGGCCCGAACTGGTAATTGATGTCTCTGGGCGCCACAAAGGTGAACCGGAACCGGCCGTTGGCCACCGAGGCGCGGCCTTTGAAAATAATGTTTTTCTGAATGCGGTACTGGAATACTGTATTTTCTCCCTGGCCGAGGGTAGCAGTGGTTTGAGCTTTATCGAAAATGGTAGGATAGATCAGCCCGTTAAAGTGGGAGAGCACTTCTCCCTCATCGTCGGCTACGACGCCCTCGATGGTTACTTTCTGCAATGCCCGAAGGGTGTCCGTCCGGGCTATCTCAACCGCCTTTCCATTGATGGTGAGAGTCCTTACCCGGTACTTTGGCGTGGCCAATTTCATGGAAGGGTCGCCAATGAGGGCATACTTCGGGGAGTTGCCCTGGTCGCTGTCACCTACTTCGTTCTTGCTGTCCCGCATCACTGCTCCAACGGTGGGCCTTTCGTTACCCTCATGCAGGTAGATGTGCTTGAGCGTACTGCGGGTGAGTTCCCGGTTGCCTCCCACAAATACGGCGCGGGTGGTGGTGAACAGGGCGATAGCGCCTCCCTTCGGGTTGAGGAAGGCCTCCTCTCCGGCAGTGGTGAAGGTGGGGTCGTCATAACCGGTGAACGTACAGGTGGCCGTAATGAAAACGGGCATCTTGTCTGCGTTTTCCCAGGAGAGGATATCCGAAATGTTCAGTACGCGTTCCTGCGCCAGCCCCTTGGGGCCGCCGTGGCCGAGATAGGCGACGGCCAATGCCCCCTGGAAAATGGCCTTATTGAGTTGTTCGGTGGCTTGCGGGACGCGCTCCCCTCCGGGTGTGGACTCCTGGGGAAAAGCATCGAGGTAGATCTTTTCCAGATTGAGGTGGCGTACCGTATCGTTCAGGCTTTCCGCAATATTGTCAGCGTCGACATAGTGCCGGTAATCGTCCGATCCGTCGTAATCATCACCGGCAATAACGAGGCGGTTGCGCCAGTCGCCGAGAGACTCCTCACTGGTATCGTAACGGATGATCTTATCGACAACGGCGCGGGCTTCTTCAACTGTCCTTACCGGCAGGCGCCCCGCGGCAATGCTGAGGGGCCCGTTGAGCGGGTTGCTGCCCACCTGAGCATCCAGTATGGCGTAATAATCGTCGCTGGGATAAGCAGCCACCGGGTTGAGGCTTTCCGACTGGTAAGTGGGAATGAAATTTCCGCCGATACCGTAGATGTCCCGGCAATCGAAGGAGCCGTCGCCAAAGAGCAACAGGTGCCGGAAGCGTTCGCTGCGCTGGTGCAGCATCCGTGCCAGGTTGCGGATGGCGGTGGGCTCGCTCCTGCCGGAGGCAAAGTCATTGAATACCTGCCCGACGGCTACCAACTCAATACTCAGGCCATCGTGGCCGGAACGGTGCTGTGCCAGGCGGAGGGCCTCTTCCTGAAAATCAGGATGGTAAATGATGAGCATATCGACGTTGTCGATGGCGTACAGGTTCTGGTTGGGAATGAGCCCGATAGGCTCCGGCTCAGGAAATTCCTGTCGGGCATCAAAAGCGATAAATTCCCGCAGTAAATCTGTATGGGCCCGGTAACTGAGCTGCTGGCCGTTGCGCTCTGCCGGGACGAGGGCCGGCGCGAGCGGTTCGCTGACGTCCCATATCTCAATGCCGGGGCCTGCATTCTGGAGTTGAAAGGTGCTGGCCGGGTGGTTCAGGCTGCGCCGGTCGCGGAAGGCCATTTGTTGCCCTTCCATCCGCAGGGCGCGCCTCACATTAACCTGCACAAAATCCAGCCAACCCTGGCTTCCGTCGTTGGGCCCTGTGGGGTGAGGGTAGCGCACTCCGACGCTGATGTCTTCACCAGTAAGCACAACCCTGTGGCTGAGCGCCTTTCGTACGGCGTAGGTAGCGGTATTGTCCTCCCTTTCGAATGCCGGTACGGCGCCGACAGGGCTGCTTTCAACGGATGAACCGTTGGCATCTATGGAGAAAGAGGAAGAACTGCCCGCCCTCAGCGCCATGACGGCCAGGAGGCTTACCGGCTCATCCTCCAGCCGGTTGGGGAACGGGAACGCATCCGGGTAATCATACTGACGGGCCACCTTGAAATGATCGCCGTACCAGTGCTGGCCGGAGCCTGTTGTTTTCACCCATTCGTGAAGGATATTGACGCGGTCCTTTTCCAGGCGGGCGTAATCGTCGAAGGAGGTGACGGTGTGGGTGGCGGCGGCGGGAACCGCGGCCTCTTCCACGCGCAGCCCTTCGCCGGGGCCGGCCTTGAGAAAATAAAAATTACGGTTGTCGTAGATGTTGGGCTCCAGGACAAATTCATCCTGGGAGGGATTGAACTGCCACCGGCTGGGGCCCTCGCCGTAAAAGAGAATGTGATCGGTATTGTCAAAACGGCCGTCTTCTTCCCCCACTACATTAATTCGGATTTCTTCCAGTTTTTCCGGATATTCTTCGTTGAGTAACACGGGCAGCATGCCGCCTCCCATGCCGTAGAGTTTCAGCGTCCTGGGGTCGATGTTATCGACGTCCATCCCCAGTTCTTTGAGGAAGGCATAGCTCATCCGGTAAATGCCGTTTTCCGCCACGGCAACCTTGAATACCTGCCCTTCATTGAGGGGAGAGGGCTCCTGGGCAAGAGCGGTGTTCAGAAAAAGGAACAACAGAAAAAACGTGTAGAGCGCGCTTCGCATGAGTTTCGGTTTTAGAATGCAATTCATCAGAGAAACTGTGTTGTCCGTTGCCGGTTGCCCGGCAGCCGACAACACTTCAGCCATCCAGCCATTCAACAATTCGCCCGGCATGTATTGAGGGGCCAACCATCCCGCCCTACTTCAGTATCACCAGCTTCTCAAACTCGCTCTCCCCGCTCAGCACCGTACTGCCGGTATTGGATGCCCGTACCTTCACCTTGTACAGGTAGACACCCCGGGCCAGGCGGTCCCCGAAATCGTCCCGGCCGTCCCACTCGATACAATCGTCCCGGCGCAGGGCGCCATCCGAAAGGATGACGGTATTGAGGGTCTTGACCAGGCGGCCCGAAACGGTATACACCTGCACCATCACCTCCAGCTCCTGGTTGGCCAGGTTGTGGTCGAACTGGAAGCAGGTCCGGTCTGTGAACGGGTTAGGGTAGTTGAGCACCCGCTCCAGGGCCACCTCTTCGGAGACGGCCACGACGAATTCGGTGTAGCCTTCGCTGGAGTTGTTGGCCACGTCCCAGGCCTTGACCCGGATATTGTGGCGGCCCTCCGGCAGTTTAGACAGGGGGTAGCGCACCGTTCCGCGGGTGTAGTCGTCGAGTTCCGATTCGTAGAAGTCGTTGAGCAGGTAGGTGTTCTGGGTATCGTCATTGAGCACCCCTTCCAGGTCGTGGCCGATGCTGTTGCCTACGACGTTGATGCCGTTGTCATCCTCGAGCCTGACCAGCAGGGTGGGATTGGGGTTGGTGATGCCGCCGAAGACGAAATCTTCCGTATTCATGAACACCTCCACCTTCGGGCCCTGATCGTCGGCCAGGGCGTTGGGGTCGGTGCCTCCGATGATGATGTTCTCGAAGCTGCCGGCGGCGTCATCCATGGAAGCCTCGTCGGCGGCGTAGTAGCTGATCTTTCCCGGGCCGAACTGGTAGTTGATGTCCTTCGGAACCACAAAGGTGAACTGGAAGCGGCCGTCCGTGACGGAGGCGCGCCCGCGGAACAGCACATTCTTTTGTATGCGGTAGTTGTAGTTCTTATTGGCGCCCTGGCCCAGCGTGCTTACGATCTGGGCTTTGTCATAGATGGTGGGGTAGATGATGCCGTTGAAACCCGTAAGGAGCTGCCCGTCCTGCCCGGTGACGATGCCTTCAATGGTTACCCTTTGCAGGGCGCGCAGGGTGTCGAACTGCACCTCCTCAACCGGCTGCTCGTCGATGGCCGTTGTTGCCACCTTGTATTTGGGGATGGCAACAGGCATGGAAGGGTCGCCGATGAGGGTAAACTTCCGGGAGTTGTTGATATTGAAAGGCCCGGTCACTTCATTCTTGCCGCGCTGAAAGGCTTCTCCGACAGTTGGCACCTGGCCATTTGTCCGGCTGAAGAGAAACTGCAGGGCGTTTTCCGTCATCCGGACGTTGGAGCTGGCATAAACGGCCCGGACGGTAGTCATCAGGGCAATACCGCCACCCGAAGGGTTAAGGAACACCTCTTCGCCGGCAGTGACGAAAGCCGGGTCGTCATAACCGGTGAAGGAGCAGGTAGCGGTAATAAAGATGGGCATGTTGTCGAAGTTTTCCCAGGAAAGGACGTCGGAGATGTTCAGGACTCTTTCCTGGGCCCACCCCTTGGAGCCGCCATGCCCCATGTAAGTTACCGCCAGCGCCCCTTTGAAGATCGACTGGTTGAGCTGTTCGGTGGCCTGTGGGATGCGTTCCCCTCCGGGGGTGGATTCCTGAGGGAAAGCGTCGAGGTAGATCTTTTCCAGGTTGAGATAGCGGAGGGTATCGTTGAGCCCCTCTGCGATCTCATCGGCATCTTCGTAGTGGTCGAGGTCGAAATTGCCGGGAGAGGAGTCGTTGTCGTCCCCTACGAAGACCAGCCGGTTGCGCCAGTCGCCCATCGTTTTGTCGCTGGAGTCGTAGTGGATGATCTTATCCACCGCATTGGCGGCTTCTTCCAGCGTTTTGACCGGCAGCCGGCCTATGGCGACATTCAAAGGGCCGCCCAGGGGTTCGTTGGGGTCGTCGCCGGTGAGCAATCCGTAGTAGTCGTCGGTGGGGTAGGCCTCCACCGGGTTGAACGATTCTTTTTGGTAAGTCGGGATGAAGTCGCCGCCCAGGCCGTAGATGTCACGGGTGTCAAAAGATCCGTCGCCAAACAGCAGTAAATAGCGGAAGCCCGGGCTCTTTTCGTAGAGGAAGCGGGCAAAATCGCGGATGGCAGTGGGGTCGCTTTTGCCGGAGGCAAACTCGTTGTATACCTGTTCAATCTCGACAACTTCGATATTCAGGTTGTTGAGATCGGCGCGGTGCCCGGCCAGGCGGAGCGCTTCCTGCTCGAAATCCCGGTGGTAAAGGATCACCATATCGACATTATCGATGCCGTGGAGGTTTTGGTTGGGCGCCGGCCCGGCAGCCTCCGGAACGGGAAAGTCCTGATTGACATCGAAGGCAATGAACTCGCGCAGGGTTTGGCTATTGGCGGTGAAGCTCAGCTGGTTGCCGGTTCGGGAAACGGCCAACCGGGCCGGAACCAAGGGGTCGGTGATGTCCCACACCTCAATATTGGCCCCGGCGTTCTGGAGCTGGAAAGTGGAGGCGGCATGGGCCAGCGTTCGGCGGTCCCGGAAATGTAGCTGCGGCCCTTCCATGCGCAGCGCCCGCCGCACATTGAACTGCACATAATCCAGCCAGCCCTCGCTGAAGTCGGCGACGCCCTGCGGGTAGGGATAGCGCACGGTAAAGCCGACATTCGGCCCGTTCAGGAGTACCGTGTCGTTCAGGACTGCCCTTCTGGCGTAAACTGCGGTATTGTCCCCGCCTCCGTCAACGGAGGGCACGGAGTTGACTTCGCCGCTTTCCAGCGTTTCCCCGTTTATATCGATGAAGAAGCGGGACCTGGCGTTGGCCCTCAGCGCCATAGATGCCCGTATTACTGCGGGCTCGGAACTGACGAGGCCGGGGAAGGAAAATATATTATTATAGGTATACTGCCGGGCTACCTTGAAATGGCCGCCAAACCAGCTCTGGCCCGAGCCCTGGGCTTTCACCCACTCGTGAAAGATATTGACGGATTCCTCTTCCAGCCGGGCGTAATCGTCGAAGGTAGTGCTGGTATAGGTTGCCCCGCCCGGGGACGCCGCTTCCTGGATGCGCCGGCCGTTGCCGGAACTGATCTTGATG
Source organism: uncultured Phaeodactylibacter sp. (assembly GCA_964418125.1). Lineage (GTDB taxonomy): Bacteria > Bacteroidota > Bacteroidia > Chitinophagales > Saprospiraceae > JACJXW01. The sequence continues at coordinate 17,285 of CAYQKY010000136.1, read as the reverse complement.
AAGTAGTAATTTTCGGTATCGTAAATATTTTTGTCCAGCACGAATTGCCCCAGGTTCTCGGCGTATTCCCATTTGTCCGGCCCTTCTGCGTAGAAGAGGATATAATCTTCAGGGTCGAAGCTGCCGTCGTCCCCGCCGATAACCTGAACGGCGTTCTCGGCCAGGTCATCAATACGGTTGGCCCCTGTATAAGTGGGCAACGTACCTCCACCATTACCATAGACCTTGATCTGCCGGGGGTCGACATTATCGATGTCGATCTCCAGCTCGTTCTTCAGAAACGCATAGGAGAGCTTGTGTATACCGCGATTCAGGACGGCAACCTTATACACCAGTCCGTCGCTCAATACGGAAGGCACTGAGGTGGGCCCCCGGAAGCCCACCGCTTCCTGCCGGGGCTGGAGAAATACCCGCAGTTCTATTTCCGTCAGGCGTTCAAAGCGCCCTCCCCGGCGTACGATGGGAGTAAAAGCCACTTTGCCGAAGTACCCCTCCCGCGTTTTTTCCACCGTCGTTTCGAACTGCAGTTGTTCGCTGAGGTACTCATCGTCCGGCGACGGCCCCTTGTCAAAGGGTTCAAACCGGGCGCCGGCAACTTCTACCCGGAGCTGGCCATAACCCGACACCGGAAAGCGCCGGATGAAAAACTGAAGACTGGGATGTTCGGAACTGCCAACGCCTCCTTCGAACTGCCAGTAGGATACGGTTTTTCCCTGCAGAAGGGCCTTTCCCGCCCGTTCTTCCCATTTGAACTGTTCCCGAATGATCGTCGGGGTTTGGGAGAACGCCAGGCAAACATTCAAAAGAAGGGCTGCTGTGGCAATTATTTTATTCATATCTTGCACGAGTTTGAAATGATATTCTGTAGAGAGTAATTTTGTCAACCTCCCGTCATAGGATGGTTTGTGTTATCCTGAACAAAGGCAGGAGTTCGTTTATTCCTTATACTTATGAAATGGTGGTTTCTCCGCCATCAGCTTTTTCTCTGCCGGAATGAAAAACCACGTCGAGCTTTAATAGAAACGCACCTTCCTCCGGGGTATTGCGCTTTCTGAAAAGCTGAACTGTCGGCTAACCGGGCCGCTGCAAAATTAAAGCATACAAATTACACCGTTTGTCAAAGAACCACCATAATGTATACGTCGATGGCCAGACAATTACCGCTACTTGTTCTGTTTCTGCTGTTTTTGCTTCCGCTTCGGGGGCAGGACCCCATCTACAGCCAGTTCTTCGCCGCCCCCCTGCAGATCAACCCCGCCTTTGCGGGAACGACCCTTTCCCCCCGGGTTACCGCCAATTACCGCAACGAATGGGCGGCCTACGAAGGCGGTTATGAAACGTATTCGGTGGCCTATGAACAGTCCGTAGAATCCCTCAACAGCGGGATCGGCCTGATGGTTCTCGGCGATGACGCCGGCAATGGCATTTACCAGACCAACCGCTTCACCGCCATATATGGCTACCGGGTGCAACTGAACCGCACCATGGCCATCCGTTTTGGCATCGAGGCCGGCATGATACAGTCGCGCCTCGACTGGGACCGCCTCATCTTTCCCGACCAACTGGACCCCCTCACCGGGCCCTCCGGCCCCGACGGTTCGGCCAACCCCTCGGAAGAATTGCCGCCGGAAAACCTCAACCGCAGTTTATTTGACATTGGGGCCGGCATTCTGGTTTACGGGCAGCGGGCCTACGGCGGCCTGTCCCTGAAACACCTTAACAGCCCCGACCAGAGCCTGCTCGACATCAATAACAACCTGGGGGTTGGCATGCCCTTACGCCTCACTTTGCACGGCGGCGTAGAAATCCCTCTCGAAACAGGCAATAAACGGCAAGCTGAGGCGTTCATATCACCGAACCTCCTTATTATTAAACAGGGAGAGTTCGCTCAGGTCAATGGCGGCGCCTATTTCGGCTTCGGAAAGTTTTTCGGCGGCGCCTGGTACCGGCACACCATTGGCAATGCCGATGCAGCAATAGCGCTGGCCGGCGTTAAATACGGTATCTTTCGTTTCGGATATAGTTTCGATTTCACCGTCAATGGTTTAACTTTACAGCGTACCAGCGGCACCCACGAGCTTTCGTTAACCATTAATTTTGACGATAGCGAAGGGGCCCGGCGGCGGAAAAAAACCGCCCGGTACAACGATTGTTTTAAAATGTTTAACTAATGCAAGTTGATTTTTTGTAACTTGCAGCCGTTTGAAGGAAAACTGTGGCTCGCCCACGGAATTAAACCAATTCTCCGATGCCCTTTTTTTCCGGGATCCCCTCAGGGAACCCCCCGGAAGTTCTGCTTCTCTGCTGTGGACTGGCTGCCATCGTTACGCAGCAAACTGCAGATGGCGGAGGGCATTACCTGTAAATGTTGGTTTGGATTTTCACTGATCTAATACATTATAATTGTGGTCGATTCTCAAAAACAAGCTCTTACAATGAAAAATCTGCTGAAGTTTGGTGCTATCCTCCTGGGAGCAGCGTTTGTACTGAGTTCTTGCGGTAGTAAGGAACGGTCCGCCACCACGGGCTGGAAATACAACGATACCAAGTGGGGTGGCTTCGAAAAGCTGGATTACGAAGGCCAGCCTACCGGCCCTAACCTGGTATTGATAGAAGGCGGTACCTTTAATATGGGTATCACCGAACAGGATGTTACCTATGACTGGAACAACATCCCGCGCCGGGTGACGGTTTCTTCCTTTTACATGGATGAAACGGAAGTGTCCAATATCGATTACCGGGAATACCTGTACTGGATCAACCGCGTATTCGGCGAATCCTACCCGGAAGTCTATAATGACGCCCTTCCCGATACCCTGGTCTGGCGCGAAGAACTCTCCTACAACGAGCCCTTCGTGGAAACCTACTTCCGCCACCCGTCTTACGACAATTATCCGGTGGTTGGCGTCAGCTGGATACAGTCTACCGAGTACTGCAAGTGGCGTACGGACCGGGTAAATGAGATGATGCTCATCGAAAAGGGCATCCTCAACCCCAATACCGAGCAGAAGGATGAGGACAACTTCAACACCGAAGCTTATCTGGTCGGCCAGTATCAGGGCGATGTACGCAAAAACCTCAAAGACCTCCGCACCGGCGGCGAGCGCCCCGTGCGTTTTGAGGACGGCATCGTACTGCCGGATTACCGGTTGCCGACTGAGGCAGAGTGGGAATACGCCGCACTGGCCCTGCAGGGCAACCAGACTTCGGAAAAAGACGAGCGGATCTCCGACCGCCGCTTCTACCCCTGGGATGGAAATACCGTTCGCTATCAGAAGCGCGACAAGTACCAGGGAGACCTCCTGGCCAACTTCAAGCGCGGTAAGGGCGACTACATGGGTATGGCCGGTAAGCTGAATGACGATGCTCATATCCCCGCTCCGGTGCGTTCCTTCCTGCCCAATGACTTCGGCCTGTACAATATGGCGGGCAACGTCAACGAATGGGTGCTCGACCTCTACCGCCCCCTGACCAGCACTACCCTCAGCGATGTGGAGAATCACGACCTCAACCCTTACCGCGGGGGCAAGTTCCAGAAGATGAAACTCGATGAAGACGGGCGCCCGATAGAAAAGGATAGCCTCGGCCGCCTGCGCTACGAATATGTGACGGACGAAGAGGCCGCCAACCGCGAAAACTATAAGACCGGTATGGTCTACAATTATCTGGATGGCGACAAGCAGTCACAGGCCTACTATGACTATGGCAAGCACACCCTGATCAGTGACAAGGCCCGCGTGTACAAAGGAGGATCCTGGGCAGACCGCGCCTTCTGGCTGTCGCCCGGCGCCCGCCGTTTCCTGGATGAGGACAAATCCTCCCGCACCATCGGCTTCCGTTGTGCCATGACCCGCACCGGATCGCCGAGCGGCAATGAGAATGAAGGAGGGCACCAGTTCAACACCAAGCGCAAGCGCAGTAAGAGAAGATATTGATGAATACCCGGGTATTCCCGGTATTTCCATAAAGGAAAAAGCCTCCACCTCGGCAATGCTGAAGTGGAGGTTTTTTTTGTTAAGACCGGTTTCTTTTTCAAATTGCGGAAAAGAAAAGAACTATGAAAACACAGGAGCTCTACGAACTATACCTCAGCCACCCCAAAGTGGCCATCGATTCCCGCCGTGTGGAGAGCGGAGGCCTTTTCTTCGCCATCAGGGGAGAGCGGTTCGACGGCAACCAGTTTGCCGCCACTGCTCTCGAAGCGGGCGCTGCCTACGCCATCGTCGACGACCCCGCGGTAGTGCAGGGGCAACGGTACATTCTTGTGGAAGACAGCCTGGCGGCCCTCCAGGGCCTGGCCCGCCATCATCGGCGCCAGTTCTTTATCCCGGTCATAGGCATCACCGGCAGTAACGGAAAAACGACCACCAAGGAGCTGGTGGCCGCCGTGCTGGGCAGTCATTATCGCCTGCATTTTACCCAGGGCAACCTCAACAACCACATCGGCGTCCCCCTTACCCTGCTGGCCATGCCGGCTGATATCGAGGTGGCCGTTATTGAAATGGGCGCCAACCACCAGGGGGAGATCGATTTCCTTTCCCGCATCGCCGAACCTTCCCACGGCCTGATCACCAACATCGGGAAAGCGCACCTGGAAGGATTCGGAGGAATAGAAGGGGTCAAAAAGGGCAAATCCGAACTCTACCGTTTCCTGGCGGAAACCGACGGCATGGCTTTCATCAACCGGGACGAACGCTTCCTGGAAGGCCTGGCCGAACCAGTAGAAAAGAAGGTGTTTTACCGCAGGAGTGAAAACCCCAGCCTGGCTGAGCGGGACTTCGAGGTCAAACTGCTGGACACCAAACCTTTCGTACGCGTCGCCTTCATCGACAAGGAGGGTAACAAATACCAGGCCAACAGCCGCCTGATCGGCGCCTACAATTTCGGCAATATCATGACGGCCATCGCCCTGGGCAAATACTTCAAGGTGCCCTGCGAAAAGATCGTCCGCGCTATCGAAACTTACCTTCCCGGCAATATGCGCTCCCAGATCCTGGAGCGGGGCGGCAATACCTTCGTCCTCGACGCCTACAACGCCAACCCCACCAGCATGCGGGAAGCCATCCTTACCTTTGCCGCGATGGACAGCCCCCGCAAGATCGCTATCCTCGGCCACATGCTCGAACTGGGGCAGGACAGCCCGCTGGAGCACGAGCGCATCGCCGAGTTAGCTGCTCAACAAGGCTTTGACGACGCCGTTTTCGTAGGCTCGCTCTTCGAAGCGGCGGCCCGTACGGCCGGCTTCCGCCATTTTGCCACCGTGGAGGAGCTGAAGCAGTGGTTCAACGCCCAGCAATTCCAGGGCTGCCACTTCCTGATCAAAGGCTCGCGGGGTATCCGGCTGGAGGAGGTGTTGGTTGATTAGATTGATTGGTTGATTGGTCGGGTTGGCCCTAATCAACTCAATCAACCGAACCTCCTCAGGGCATTCAGCAGCCGGTCCGGCAGTTCATCCTTACAGGCCAGCAGGTAATCGTTATAAGAGCAGGGGATGAGGCGGTGCCGCTGATAGCGGGAGCGCGTTTTTACCGGCACCTGCATCCACCAGCGGCCGCTTCTGTCGCTGCGCCAGAAGGTGAGCTGATAGTCCAGTTTTTTAAAATCCACGATGTATTCGGCAAGGCCGTCGGTGGAGGCGGGGAAGTCGCCTTTGCGGTTGTAGAACCCGTCGAGGAAATACCAGGCCATCTGAGCAACCGTATTTGCGGTTTGGCCGTTCCGGTCGGATTCGTGGCGAAAGCCATAAATGCCAAGTGCCTTGAGTTTGTCACTCATGCCGGCGTAGCGGGTGGCCTGGCAGGCTTCCTCGCTGGTGAAACCGCTGGGGGTAGGCCTTTCCTGGCCTGGCGCTTCCGATTGTTTGAGTGCCGAGAGGTTGATGCTCAGCAGGTCGCAGTCGCGGATGAGGGGTTCCAGCTCGGCCAGGTCAGCTTTGGCCTTGCCGAGGCGCACATAGTCGCAGTTGCGCTTGTCGAGGTATTCGAAGGTGCCCGGAGGCACAAAATGGGCCTGGCAGCCGATGAAGCTGAGGTGGAAGAGGCGGGAGTGTTTGCTGTCGAGGATCTCCTGAAGGAAGTACCGTTCTGCGTCTTTTTTTTCCCGGCTGTAGGGTATGCGCTCATCGACGATGGCCAGGCTGATCAGTTGCTGCAGGCTCTGGAATGCCTTGTACTGGGCCAGCGCCTGCCGTGCGGAATTGCCCAGGATGAGCGGGAAGATCTGGCTGTCCAGCAGCTCCCGGATCAAAGGGATGATGAACGAAATCTCCGTATTGCGTACATCGCCCAGGTCGGCGATCTCCAGGCCCCGGAAAGGGTAACTCATCCGGTACAGTTCATGGCGCACCGCCCGGGCGTCCTCTACTCCTATGCCGATGATGGCCACTTTGGTTTCCTGCAGGTTTGGCAACTCTCCGGTATACCGTTGAATGTGCTTTCCAAACTGAAAATCCTCCAGTTCTTCCACGGAATCTCCGAGGGGTTGCAGCCAGTTTTGAAACATAAGGTATTCTAAGTGCTGATGAAGGAACAAAACTAAGAAATGAAAAATGTAAAATGTAAAATTTGAAATGTAAAAGGAGGCACACAGGAGCGGCTCCCCACAGGCAATTTAAATTTTGCGGTTTGATATTTTACATTTTATATTTTTCTTGCGCCTATCTTTGCGGCCATGCAAACGACGGAAGCCCGGCTGTATACCCCTGAATTCCTGCTGCTGTGCCTGAGCCACGTGCTCTTTGCGGGGAGTTTCAATATGATCATTCCTGAACTGCCGGCCTACCTGGCCTCTCTTGGAGGCGAGGATTATAAAGGGCTCATCATTGCCCTGTTTACCCTGACGGCAGGCCTTTCCCGCCCCTTTAGCGGCAAGCTTACCGATACGGTGGGGCGTGTTCCGGTCATGATCTTCGGCGCCCTGGTCTGTGTGTGCTGCAGCCTGCTGTACCCACTGCTCACTTCCGTAGCAGGTTTTTTGCTGTTGCGCCTGTTCCATGGTTTCTCCACCGGTTTTAAGCCGACGGCCTCCTCGGCTTATGTCGCCGATATCGCACCGGTATACCGCCGGGGGGAGGCGATGGGCATCCTGGGGGTAAGCATGAACATTGGGTCCTCCATTTTTCCTCCCGTGGGAAGCTGGCTGGCCGGCGCCTTCTCGCTGAATGTGATGTTCTTTGCCTCCTCGGGCCTGGCGCTCTTTTCCATTCTCATTCTGATGGGCCTGCGGGAAACCCTGGAAGACAAACAGCGTTTCGGCGCTCATGCGCTGAAAGTATACAAAGCCGATATCATCGAGCCGGCGGCCCTGGCCCCGGCGGTTGTCATCGCCCTGTCTTACGTCAGCTTCGGTACGATCCTGACCATAGTGCCCGACCAAAGCGCCCATCTGGGGATGGCCAATAAGGGTTTCTTCTTTACCAGTTTCACCGCCTTATCCGTCCTCTCCCGGCTGGTAGCCGGCCGGGTGTCCGACCGCTACGGGCGGGTACCGGTCCTGAAGGTGGCCTTGTTGCTGTCGACCGGCGCCCTGGCCCTGATGGGCAACGCCGATACGCCGGCCATGCTTCTGGTGGCTTCGGGCTTTCTGGGCTTCTCCACAGGGATCGTCGGGCCCACCGCTTTCGCCTGGGTGATCGACCGTAGCCCGGCACTCCACCGGGGGCGGGCAATGTCTACCGCCTATATCGCTCTGGAAGTGGGCATCGGCTTCGGCGCCCTGGCCTCTGCCTGGGCTTACGGCAACGACCCCGCGAATTTTCCCTTCGCCTTTTATCTGATGAGCAGCCTGTCCGTGGTGGCCTGGGTGTACGTGCAGATGGCAAGGTTGAGGGGATAGGAGAGGTATTGCTTCCTGGGTACCTTGTCAAATGGTTTCCCTGCCGGATTGTTGATTGCCGGTAATGACTCGCATTGCACGCGATTTCGTGCCGCCCGAACTAATTAGCATGCTAACTATTTCTTTACCTTTGCACCACCAATTGGTAAGCGCCCGGGGAAAGCCGCGAATTGCCGGTTCGCGGCTTTCCCCGGCAAAAAATCTTCAACCAGATAAAACCGATACCAATGAGATCCTTACTGCAATACTACAAAGATAAGCAGCCTGAGATCGTCTTCGAGTGGCATGATTCGGACACGGAAGCAGAGGGCTGGATCGTGATCAACTCCCTTCGCAACGGCGCTGCCGGGGGGGGCACCCGCATGCGGGAAGGCCTGACCCGCGAGGAAGTCGTCTCTCTTGCCAAAGTTATGGAAGTCAAATTTTCCGTATGCGGCCCGGCTATCGGCGGGGCCAAGTCGGGGATCAACTTCAACCCCAGGGACCCTCGCCGCAACGAGGTGCTCCGGCGCTGGTACAAAGCAGCCTACCCGATCCTTAAGAACTACTACGGCACTGGCGGCGACCTGAATGTGGATGAGCTTAAGGATGTCATCCCCATTACAGAGGCGCTGGGCCTGTGGCACCCGCAGGAAGGCATAGTGAACGGCCACCTCAATACGACAAGTGGGGAAAAGGTGAAAGTGATCGGGCAACTGCGCAACGGATGTGCCAAGATCGTAGAGGACGCCCGCTATGTTCCGGATAACCACAAATACGCCGTAGCCGACCTCATCACCGGCTTCGGCGTTGCCGAGTCCATTCATCATTATTACGACATTTTTCGCGGCCGCAGCCTGGAAGGCAAAACGGCGATCATTCAGGGCTGGGGCAATGTCGCTTCGGCAGCTGCGGGTTATCTGACCCTGCACGGAGCGAAGATACTGGGCATCATCGACCGCGAGGGAGGGGTGATCCGGCCGGAGCCCATGGGCCTGGAAGATATCAAGCACTTGTTCGTCACCAAAGCCGGCAACCAACTGGCCGCCTCTGATATGATATCCTTCGAGGAAGCCAATGAACGCATCTGGAAGCTGGGCGCTGATATTTTCATTCCGGGAGCGGCTTCCAAACTGGTAACCCGGCAGCAGGTTGACGAGATGCTGGCCGGCGGGCTGGAGGTGATCGCCTGCGGCGCCAACGTGCCTTTTGAAGATGACGGCATTTTTTTCGGCCCGACGGCGGAATATACCGACCTGCAGGCCAGCCTCATCCCCGATTTCATCGCCAATTGCGGGATGGCCAGGGTTTTTGCCTACTTCATGCAGCCAAATGCCGAAATGACTGACGAGGCCATCTTCAGCGATGTATCCCGGACGGCCCGGAATGCCTTAATGGAGGTATATAGGGGGCATCCTTCCCCGGTAGGAATAGCGGGCGAAGCCCTCCGGATCGCCCTGAATAAACTGATGCCTTTAGAAGAAACTCTTGAGGGGCAGTTGCACTGAGGCTTGCCGGTTATCCTATCCGCCGTTGCTGTCTTTGTGTGGCCGGCAGCCCGGGCCTTCGTCGAAACCAATACATAGGATATTAAAACCTGTGAAAAAGTGTAATGCATTGAAAAGCAGGCTCTGGAAGTCCTGTTTTTTTTCCACAAAAGTCCGGGCTAAAGGCGGATTTATTTGCTCTGCGGAAAAATTAGCGGTAAATTTGAAACACTTTTTGCAATGTTAAGTATAAACATGAAGTAGTTGCCTCTAAACGGCAAGTAAATACGGAAGGCTACTATCTTTAACCGATTTGAGTAATTTGTAAACAAGAGCCGGATCTGTTGTTTGCACCGCCTCAGCGCCTGCTGAAGAGGGAATAGCCCGGTTCGTAAACCTCAATATAATTTGTGTTGCCGGGTTGGCAGCAGAGAATCGGGGAGGTTTGGCGGTTGAGTTCCGTCAAACCTCCCTTATTACCACAACTAAATTTTTAATCTATTAATCCCTATGACTATGACGAAGAGAAATACCCTTCTGCTGGCAGTGGCCCTCTTCCTGGGGGTATCGGGTAGCCTTCAAGCCCAAGGATCAAATAACAGCTCATCGCCTACACCCCGCAATATGTTCGAAGTTGGAGTGGGTGGTGGTTACGCATTTATTTCGGGTGACGTAACGCAAAGGCCCGGATATGGGGCCAGCTTCCATGTCCGTAAATCCATCGATTACCTCTTCTCCCTGCGGGCCGATGGCTTCTACGGTATGGCGACCGGCCTGAATAGCGATGTTGAAGATTACGCCGAGTTTGAGACACAGCTGATCTCCGGCTCCGTTTTCGGAGTCATTTCCGCCAACTCCATGCGTTGGAACCAATCCGTGCGCAAATTCAACCTGTACGGTATGGTGGGCGTGGGCTTCACGCAGTACCAAGCGGAAACAAAGCAAAGTAAAGACCAGGTCTTCAGGAAAGGCAAGAAGAATAATATGCCCCACTTTGCCGGAGGCGCCGGCGTATCTTTCCGCCTGAGCCCCCGCGTCAATATTGGAGTTGAACATCAGGCTCACATTGGTTTCGGCAATAATTCCGACCTGGTTGACGGTTTCAATTTCGGCCAGGGGCCGACCAGCCGTTCCCTTTTCCGGGATGTGATCAACTACACCTCTCTGCAGGTCAACATCAATATCGGCAACTCCGGCACTCACTCTGAACCGCTGTACTGGGTCAACCCGCTGGAGGGAGTTATGAACGACCTGGCCCAGGTCAAGGAACAATCGAAGCTGACGCTGGAAGATTCCGATGCCGATGGCGTCATCGATGCCATAGACCAGGAGCCCAATACGCCTCCCGATGTACCGGTAGATACCAAGGGGCGTACGCTGGACAGCGACCGCGACGGCGTGCCTGATTACAAGGACAGAGAGCCCTACTTCCCACCCCGCCCGGGTGAGCGCGTCAATGAAGAGGGCGTAGTGGTCAATCCGATCGGCGGCGGCCCCGGAGGCGGCGGCGTTTCAGAAGCCAGAGTCCGTGAGATCATTGCCGAAGAACTGCAGAACTACCAGCTGCGCGATGAGAGCAGCGCCAGCGGCGGCGCCGTTGCCGAATGGTTCCTGCCCATGATCCACTTCGGCACCAGCAGCAGCAATATCAAGTACTCCGACTATGGCAACCTGGCGAGTATCGCCCGAATGCTGAAAGGGAATCCGAATATCCGCCTCGTAGTGACCGGGTACACCGACGCCACGGGTGAGGTGCCCGGTAATAATATCCTTTCTTATCAACGCGCCAAGTCGGTCATAGAACACTTCGTAAACAATCACGGCATCGGCCGTGGCCGCCTGGTATTGCAGTGGAGAGGCCAGAATGAACTTTTGGTGCCTTCCGCCAGCAGCTATATGAACCGCCGCGTCGAGTTCCGGGTAGCCCAGCCTGAAGATGTGGAGATGGACCCCCCTCAGGGTGTCGAACAGGAAGGGGGCGATGGGTATTGATTGAACGATAAGATAAATTTCGCAATAATGAACAGAGCCGTTCCGGAATTCCGGAGCGGCTCTGTTCGTTCAGGGTTTCGGCCAGTTGGCGGTTGTCTCCCCGAAAAGCGCGGATGCCCTGATTGTCACAACCCCTCAGCCGGGTAAAATTCACTCGTTCAGCCCATTTACTTACACGAGGTCCTTTTCCCTCCAGCTCGGGCCGCGGGGTTCCTTTTCCAGTGGTTCAGGCCCTTCCTGATGGCGTCGTCGTTCGCGTTCTTCCATCCAGGCGTCCCAGTCTTCGCCAAACCAGCCGTTGGCGCCTGGCCATCCGAACGCCTTGATATAATGGATCCCGACAAAAATACCCCAGATGAAACTGGCCTTCCAGATCCCGGAGACGCCGCTTCCCATCAGCATCAGCATGAAAAAAACAAAGTTGAAGATGAGGTATGAACGAAGATGGCGGTAAAATTTCATCTTCTCGGAGACCGGGCCGCGCCGGTGCTTGCCCCGGTAAGAATGGTGGTGACACATAGTTCAGTCAGTTTTTCGCCTAAGATAACCGAAGGCATAACATGCCGCCACATTTTTCGGCCGAATCGCCGATTAGCAGGAATGAACTGCAAAAAGAAGAGGATAGCCCTCTGTAGTTCATCCTGTTTTCTTACTTGTTCTGTAACTGGAACCTGATCTCATCACCGGCTTCTATCCCGTATTTCGCACAGAAGCCCCCGATAACTTCCACCACGTAAAGCGCATCCCCGATGGAAGTTTGGCCCTCCAGGCTCTGAGGCTTCGCATTGGCGCGGATATTCAGGATCTTAAAGCCTTCATCGACAAAAATGATATCCAGCGGGATGTAGGTGTTTCGCATCCAGAAGGACTGGGGTTCGGGGCGGTCCATGATGAACAGCATGCCCTGGCTCTCTTCCATAGACTGTCGCCACATCATGCCGGTATTCCTTTCCAGCGGGTCTTTTTTCACTTCGATATCGATCGCTTTGATCACCTGCCCGCTTTCCTGTTCGATGAATTGCAGATCTCCCTGTTTGGTGAATTGTGGCCCCATTGGTGTTTCCTTGCTTTTAGGAATTGCGATATAGATCAACCCGCCCAATACGGCAATTGACAGGGCGATTGTCAGCCACTTCAGGTTGCGGCGGCGGCGCTGCTCGGCCTGCCGCCGTTCCGCGCGGTTTTGCTTTTTTCTTCTTGCCATGCGCTCTTTTTGGGTGAAAGATAGAAACTCTTTATCGTTTATCGGCCGGAAAACGGGTTTGATCGGTTATCCGCCGGCTTCCGGTAAGATAACCGGCAAGTGTGTAGGGGAAAGGCCCGGTTTCTTTACTCATGATGTAAAACCACAACAATCTGCATTATGAAGATCCAAGCAAAAAAAATGATCAACTGGGCCGCTCTGCTCTTGCTGCCCGCCCTGCTGTTTTCCTCTTGTGACGAAACCGGCTATTCTTCTTCGGATTGCCCGGCTTCCGAACGTCGTTCTTTTTCCGTCTCCGGGTTCACCCGCGTAGACGCCGGCGAGAATTTCCGCCTGCTGATTCAACCGGGCGAGGCCTTTTCCTTTACCGCCGAAGGCTGCACCCGTGACCTCGACGACCTTGACCTCGACGTTCGCAACGGCGAATTGGAGATCCGCTACAACCGCTACCGCAACAACCGGCGCCGGGTAGACATTACCATTACCATGCCGGAACTCGACGGGTTTAACATCTCCGGCGCTGCCGACGCCAATGTGCTGCCCTTCGGTGCTCACCAGGAGTTTCGCGCCGACGTTTCCGGCGCTGCCGAGGTTTCCTTCAGCTGCGAGGCGGAAAACCTGAAAATCAACCTTTCCGGCGCCGCCGAACTGAAACTGACGGGAGCGGCTGAAAATATGGAGGTGCAACTCAGTGGCAACCCCCGCCTGAAAGCCTATACCTTGCCGGCAAGAGCAGCCAGTATCGAAGCCTCAGGGACGAGTAAGGCCTGGATACTGGCCAGCGAAAACCTCACCGTAGACGCCAGCGGCGCCTGCCGCATCTACTACAAAGGCAGCCCCTCCACCGATATCCGGCTGAGCGGCGCCAGCAAAGTAATTCACGAATAATGGAATGAAGGAATAAAGGATTGAATAAAAGAGCGCCTTATTCATTCCTTCACTCCTCAGTCCCATTGATATAATACGCCCCTTTCAAAGCGATCTGCTGCCCCTCCTGAAGGTCCAGCTTACGGATTTCGATGAACCCGTCATCCGACTGCCCCGTTTCCACCTCCACTTTCCGGAAAGCATCTCCTTCCTTCACAAAAACGAAGGCCTGGCCCCCGGAGCGCACGATAGCTGTCTCGGGGACGGCTGCCACCTGCCGCGAATCGGTGCGTATGCGGGCATAGAGGAAGGCGCCGATGGCGAGGTTGTGAGGTTCCGCATCGAGGTGCACATGGACTTTGGCGGTTTTTCGCTCCAGGTCGATGGCCTTGTTGATGAGGTGGACCTTACCGTAGAGCTCCTCTTCCCTCCCGGGAATACTGGCCACTACCTGCTGCCCTTCGCTGAGCAGGCCGAGGTCCTTGGCAAAAACTTCCAGCTCGAGGTGAACGTGGCTGTTGTCCAGGATCTCGAACAGCAACATATTGGGCTCCACCAGCTTGCCCGGGTTGGCGTTGACCCTGGTCAGGTAGCCGGCCACGGGGGTATAGAGGCTGATGCTTTTTTGCACCTGCCGGGTTTCTTCCAGGGCATTGACATTGATGCCAATCAACTCCAGTTCTGCTTTCAGCCCGTTGTAATGAGCTTCCTCAACTTTATAGTCGGTGAGGGTTTGTTCGTAGGCCTTGCGGGAGGCGGCATCGGCGTTGGCCAGTTCCTCTTTGCGTTCCATATCCTTTTTCAGGAAAGCGATCCTGCCGGTGCTTTCCAGAAAACCCCTCTGCATCCGGATGAGCTCCGGGTGGGCAATACTGGAGAGCAATTCTCCCCGGCGGACGTATTCTCCGGGCAGGTGGTTGACTTTCTGGATGAAACCGGTAACCGGGCTGTGCACCGAACGGATATTGGATGGAGGCACATCAATAATGCCGGAGCATTCTATGTAGGAAGCGATCTCCCGGACCTCGGGTTGTCCCAGAACGATGTCAGACAATTCCATTTGTTCAGCTGAGAGGAAAATGGAGTTTTTTTCGCCGGCGCTTCCATTGTCCTGGCCGGCAGCAGTTTCCGTCTGCTGTTGGCAGGTGCTCAGGGCAATACCAAGCAGGATGGCAGCGCCACTTATTTTGATGTATTTCATATTGATATCTTTTTATGGGCCATCCGGCCCTTGTTTTTTATTTTGACAGAAATTCGAGATACAGGACGGCCTGGTTGTACTGCCCGCTGAGTTCGATGTACTGCAGCTCATTTTTCAGGGCGGCCTCCAGGCTCTGGGCAAACTGGAAATAGTCCGTTTCCCCCGCGCGCAGGCGGGTGGAGGCGAGTTGCCGCAGGAGGGCGGCCTGGGCCAGGAGGTTTTGCCCTTCCTCCCCCAGTTGCTGGTTGAGGTACTGTGCCTGCTGAAGCGCCAACCGATGTTCCTGTTGGAGCAACTGCCGTTGACGGCGGAGGTTGTTCCCGGCTTTCACCTCTTCCAGCTTTGCCTGGTCAATCCGGGCGCGCTGCGCCTTGGGGAACAGGGGCAGGGAAGCGCCCACGTTCACGGCGTGCAACGGCCAGTCGGGGCGTATGTTTTGCTGCATAGCTCCCAGGCTGAGCTCCGGTTTGAGCATTCGGGCCTCTACTTCGGCCTCTCTGCGGGCAAGCTCGGCCTCCCGCTCGAAAGGAGCGAGCTGGAGTTGCGGCGCCGCCGCGCTGTCCGGCGCAGGAAAAGCCAGCAGCCTCAGGCTGTCCGATGGCCGGCGGTAACCCTCGGCGAAGGACTGCTGAAGGAGGCGGATGAAAGCCTGTTCTTCTTCGATCCGCCCCTGTTTCCAGGCATTTCGCGCCTGGGTTTGGAGGTTGGTGGCAAGGGTCAGTTCCATCTGCCCGGCCTCTCCGGTTCGGTACTGCAGGGCGGCCTTTTCCACGAGGGTATCATACAGGGTTTCCTGAAGTTCCAGTGCCCAAAGCCGCTGCCGTCGGTAGAGCCATTCCTGCCAGGCGCTGTTCACCTGATAAACCAGCTGATGTTCGAGCAGTTCCAGCCTGTCGGCGGCCAGGGCAAGCTGTGCCCGCGCGGCTTCGCGCCGGCGCTTGTTCAGGCCGGGAATGCCGAGCGGCTGGGTAATGCCCAACTGGTAGTCGACATCGGAGGTATTGAACTGCCCGACACCCAGCATAAATTCCGTGGAAGGGATGGGTGCAGAGGCATCGATGCCCAACCGGGCCTGTTCCACTTCGATGGCCCCGTTCCTGAGGGTGGGGTGGTTCTCTCTGGCCTGCTGCAGCGCCACTTCGAGGGTGAGTTCAGGTTGCTGGGCAAAGGCCGGCTGGCTGAAGAAGAGGAGAGCGAGCAACGCTGCTCCGGCAGCCGGAGGAACGGAGCGCTTCAGGTTCCGGTTTGTCAGGTAGTACAATACCGGCATGACGACCAGGGTGAGCAGGGTGGCGGTTATCAGCCCGCCGATAACGACCGTAGCCAGCGGCTTTTGTACTTCGGCGCCATTGGAGGTGGAGAGTGCCATAGGCAGAAAGCCCAGGGCCGCCACCGTGGCGGTCATGATCACCGGCCGCATTCGGGTGAGGCTGCCGATGATGACCACCTGGCGGATGTTCGTCATGCCGTCTTCATAACGCAAGCGGTTGAAGTGGCTGATGAGCACAATGCCATTGAGCACCGCCACACCGAACAGAGCAATAAAACCAACACCCGCCGAGATGCTGAACGGCATGCCCCGGATCCAGAGGGCCAGCACGCCGCCCACAGCGGCGGTGGGCACCGCCGTAAATATCATCAGGGCGTACTTCAGCTTGCCGAACGTAAAATACAGCAATACGAAGATCAGGGCCAGCGATACCGGAACCGCTACGCCCAGCCGGCGGCGAGCGGCCTCCAGGTTCTCGAACTGGCCGCCGTAGCGGATGTAATATCCCGGCGGCAGGGCCAGGTTTTTCGCCAGCGCCGCCTCTATATCCGCAACCAGGCTGGCCACATCCCGGTTGCGTACGTTGATTCCGATGTTGATTCGGCGGCGGGCGTCTTCCCGGGAGACCTGCATAGGCCCCTCGGTATATTCCACCCTGGCCACTTCGCTCATCGGAATGGAACGGCCGTCATCCAGGTGGATGTACAGGTGGCTGAGGTCCAGGCCCTGCCGGAATTCTTCCTGCAGGCGGACCACCAGGTCGAATTTGCGCTCATTCTCAAACACCGCCCCGGCCGTTTCTCCGGCGTAACCCGTGCGCACCAGGGTGTTGAGGCGCTCGATATCGAGGCCGTATTCAGCGATCTTCTTCCGGTTGAATTGCACGCGAAGCTGAGGCAGCCCTTCGGTCTGTTCTACCCGGACGTCGGCAGCCCCCGGAATGCCTTCGATAATGCCGGCCGCCCGGTCCCCCAGGCGCTTGAGCTCTTCTATCTGCTCGCCGAAGATCTTGACGGCAATATCGGTCTTGGCGCCGGTAAGCAACTCGTTGAACCGCAGTTGGATGGGCTGGGTGAATTCAAAACCCGCCCCGGCTACTACGGAGAGCTTTTCTTTCATCTGGCTCACCAGGTCCTCCCGGTTGGTTGCCGAAACCCACTCCTCCTTGGGTTTCATGATGATCATGATGTCGGCGTCTTCTATGGCCATCGGGTCGGTGGGCACTTCGGCGGTGCCGATCTTGGACACGACGTGTTGTACCTCGGGGAAATTCTCCAGCAGGATGCGCTCCGCTTTGGTGGAGGACTGTATGCTTTCCTGTAAAGAACTGCCCGGCTGAATGGTCATCTGCATGGCCAGGTCGCCTTCTTCCAGGGTCGGCAGAAATTCGGCGCCCAGGGAGCGGAAGATCAGCACCGTGGCCAACAGCAGCGCGACGGTGGCGCCCAGGAC
>CAYQKY010000135.1:0-24194 GCA_964418125.1 uncultured Phaeodactylibacter sp. | reverse complement strand
AAATCAGGGTTTTGAGACTATATATTCTCGAATGCATCCCGAACTGACGTTATTTTACTGAAAATTCAGGTTGCGGGTATAGATGCCCGTTTGGAGCGAGTCCAGCGCCTCGTCCGCCAATATGAGGCCCTCGCGTACAGTAGTATACCGGGAAGTCACTATACCCAGCCCTCCTTCCACATTGGAATATGTTGGAATACTTTGGGCGCTGGTAATGCCGGTGTTGGCGCGGCTGACCCTCACAAACTGATACAATTCCTCCCCGGCGCCGGTGACCTGAAAGTCCATCCGGTCAAATACGCGCTCGGCACCTTCGACTTCCGGGATCTGCGTGGCCAGGGCCTGATAGAAGCTTTCCCAGCCAGCTTCATAGTCGATCAGCCCGCCGTTATTTTCAGGGGCGAAAACGCTGCGGTTTACGACCCAGGTTGCAGACTTCGGAGAGAAATTTGACTCGCCGGGAAGGCGCTCCAGATAATGGAAGATGAACCGAAGGTCAAAGATCCTTGCGTATTCATCCGGCGTCCAGGCAATGATCACCGGAATATTATACCGGGTTCGGCGGATCGTTTCGGGAGGATTAAAGCGGTTGGTCTCAATTTCCCCCAAAATGCGGGTTTCCGCAAACGCCGGCTCGTCAATACCGCCGCGGTTGATAACGACCCGGACCTCGTCTCCTTCCTCCAGGCCGGCATCCTCTGCACGCAGCTTATACAATACATTGGGTTCGGTGGCGAAAATGCCGTCTTCCTTGGGGTATCCTTCTTCATTTCCATCCACTCTCTCCATGATGAAAGACTTACCGCTGGTAAGGTTCAGCAGTTCAACCGTAATATCCTGATAATAGATCGAATCCGGGACCTTGGCGATCTCCAGGGCATTGCCGCCCGGCTCCAGGAAAGCCTTTTCCACCCGCACGTAATGGGCGGTGTCCTGAACAGAAAGGAAGCTGTAAACAATCGAGATGTCTTTCCATTCAGCTTCCAGTTCAAAATCGGTGGAACAGGAACTGAAGATAAAGGCAGGCAACAGAAGGGTGAAAATGAGGTTTTTCTTCATCGCAGTCTTTTTAGCGCCCCAAAGGTATAATTTTTGCCCCAACAATTCCAACCCTCATTCTTTCTGGTAGTGACTTGTATAAGACGTACCCCTGTTTAGCAGAATAATTACTTATCTTGCAGCCACAAAATTCAGCCCCATGTCTGTTAACAAAGATATCAAACGGGTGACGACCCACGTCCTGCAGGAGATGAAGACGCGAGGCGAAAAAATCACCATGCTGACCGCTTATGACTTCTCCATGGCGCGCATCCTCGACGAAGCCGGAGTCGATGTTCTGCTGGTAGGCGATTCGGCATCCAATGTAATGGCCGGGCATGAAACCACCCTGCCTATCACCCTCGACCAGATGATCTACCACGGTGCATCCGTAGTCCGGGGCGTAAAGCGGGCGCTCATTGTCGTTGACCTTCCTTTCGGGTCTTATCAGGGCAACTCCCGCGCTGCACTGGATTCGACGATCCGCATCATGAAAGAGGCCGGGGCGCATGCCGTCAAACTGGAAGGGGGCTCTGAAGTACAGGAATCCATCAAGCGTATCCTTTCCGCCGGCGTACCGGTGATGGGGCACCTGGGGCTGACCCCTCAGTCCATCTACAAGTTCGGCACCTACACCGTACGGGCAAAAGAAGAGGCAGAAGCGGCAAAATTGATGGAAGATGCCGAACTACTGCAGGAACTGGGTTGTTTTGCCATTGTCCTGGAAAAAATCCCTGCCAAACTGGCTGCCAAAGTGGCGGAAAAACTGTGGATACCGGTAATCGGGATCGGCGCCGGGGCCGGAGTAGACGGGCAGGTGCTGGTCACACACGATATGCTGGGCATCACCAAGGATTTCCAGCCCCGCTTCCTGCGCCGCTACCTCGACCTGTTTGACTCCATAAAAGGAGCGGTCAATCAGTATATCGAGGATGTGCGGTCAAAGGACTTTCCGAATGAGAGAGAGCAGTATTGAATTGAAGGTGTAAAGGCGCTTAAGTATAAAGGTGTAAATGAAGGCAAGCGGCTGCTCGTTTTTTATTTCAATACATATTAATTTACCCTATCAGAACGTTAGTGAAAAAAGCCGTTCAAAAACCCAGTTGGGAATTGCGGGGAAACAATTCAACCATTTCACCCTGAGCTTGCCGAAGGGAGCCATCTAACAATTACCCAGGCAGAAAACGCCACCAAAAGCAAAAAGGAAGAAGGAAGTTCGAATAAAACACGCAGATCAGGAATCAAGCAATCCAAGCTATGTCTATGAAGGCCATTCACATCATAACCGGAGTATCGGCTCTGGTACTGCTTCTCGTCGGGATCTTCATTTACTACAAATTCGTGGGAGCTCCCGCCGTTCCCCATGGTTTGGAGGATTACTATGTGGAAATACCAACCAACTCCTCTTTCGAAGAGGTAATGGCCATCCTCGAGGAAAAGGGAGTACTTAAAGATGAGAAGGCATTCACCCTGCTGGCAGACCGGATGAATTACAATCGAAACCCTATGCGCGCCGGCCGCTACGAACTGCAACCCGGCTGGAGCCTCATTCAGCTGATCCGCCATCTGCGGGGGGGCAGCCAGTCGCCGGTCGACGTCATCCTCACCAACGAACGCCTGCCCGAAAACGTAGCCGCCAAAGCCGCCCGCTTCCTGGAGCCGGATTCCGTGGATATCCTGGCCCTGTTCCAGGACGAAGATTACATGGCGGCCATCGGTTACACGCCCGAAACCCTGATGAGCCTTTTCATCCCGAACACTTATGAATTCTACTGGAATACCAGCCCCAAAGGCTTCGTCGAACGTATGATCAAGGAACACGATGCATTCTGGGAAAGAGAAAACCGACAGCGAAAGGCTGATGCTCTGGGCATGACGCCCCAGGAAGTATACACCCTGGCCTCGATCGTGGAAAAGGAGACCCTCGTCGATAAGGAAAAGCCACGTATGGCTGGCGTATACCTCAACCGCCTCCGCACCGGTATGCGCCTGCAGGCAGACCCTACGGCCGTCTTTGCCCGCCGTGATTTCGATACGCCCCGGGTAACCCACTACCATACCAAATTCGACTCTCCCTACAATACCTACCTCTATGCCGGCCTGCCCCCCGGCCCCATCAGCATGGCCTCCATCACCAGTATCGACGCCGTACTCAATGCCGAAGAACACGATTACATCTTCTTCTGCGCCAAAGGGGACGGCTCGGGCTTGCATGCCTTTGCCAAGACGCTGCCGGCGCATAACAGTAACGTGGCGGAGTATAAGCGGAATTTGCAGAGGAGGGGCCTACGGTGAGCAGATGCTGTGAATGCAAAAGAAGGATCCACAGCATCGTTCCTTCACTGCTCCTCCGGATGAATAACGATCCGGTTATCCAGCAGGTCGACCTTCATGCGGTTGGCATTTGAGAGCCAGTCCAGGAAATAGGCGCCCAGCATTTCCTGGCGCCAGCCGCCCGATAAAAGGTCAAGGGCATCATCATCGTCGGCGCGGATTTTCTTGAGTTCGCCACGTGGGACAACCATATTGATGGAAATATCCTCCTCCAGGCATTTATACTTGATCACCTGGTAGAGCATCTCCATGATGATCTGCTCTTTGGGATCGTCGTCTATATCGGAGGGGATGCGCTTGAGGATCTCCCGCTCTTCGTCAGTAACAGGGCGGTTGTAGAACTCTTCGAAAATGGCGCCGTACTTTTCTGCCGTCCGCCGGGGTACCCGGCGGTTGTGTTTCAGTGCTTCCCGTCCCGAAGAAATACTTCGTACAATATGGCTGATGTATTTGGCGGGCAGGACCATCTCCTTGGAGTGGTCGCGTTGTTCGGCGGCCTGCCGGCGCCAGGCGAAGAGGCGGACCAGAAAGACCCGCTCCTTTGTCTTGAGCGAGCGCATCAGGTTGCTCTTTATAGCCTCGTCATGAGGGTCTTTGTAGTAATATTCAGGTTTTTCCAGAAGAGACAGCTCTTCGGCAGCCCAGTGTACCCGCTGTTGTTTTTCCAGCTTTTTTTCAAGTCGGCTCTTTAGTTCAGGAAGGAACAAAACGTCGTTCAGGGCGTACTTCAACTGTTTAGCCTGGAAGGGGCGCCCTTCCCAATCGGTCACGGCATAGCCCTTTGTCAGGTGGACGTTTAACTCTCCTTCAACCAGTTTACGGAAGGAAACCGGGTACTTGTATCCTACGAAGCCGGCAGCGACCTGGGTGTCAAATACATTAGCCGGTACTATGCCATAAAGATTGTTCAGTAAACGATAATCATTATCTCCCGCATGGGTGATCTTGGTGATATTCTGGTTCGTCACAAGATCCAGAAACGGGTCAAGGTTCTTAAGGCGTATGGGGTCGATGAGGAAAAGCCCCTTTTCCGAGTTCACCTGAATGAGGCAAAGCAGGGTGTGGTAACGCTTTTCTCCGACAAATTCGGTATCGAAGGCCATCCAGGAAAGGCCCCTGTGTTCCCGGTAAAAAACATCCAGGCTTTTGGGGTCTTCGATCAGGTTGTATTGAAGGGCGCGGTCTGGCATTTTTTTTTGCATTGGTGTATTTGTGCATTGGTGTATAGTTGTAAAGGCAAGCTGTACGGAGTTGCATGCCGAAAGCCTGAAACGAATGCACCTATACACCTATACACTTATACACAATAAAAGTTACAACGGGATGTTCCCATGTTTTTTCTTTGGCAACTTCGCCGCCTTATTTTCCAGCATAGAAAAAGCTTTGATGAGTTTGCGGCGGGTATCTTTCGGGTCGATCACCTCATCGATGAAGCCGCGTCCGGCAGCGCGGTAAGGATGGGCGAATTTCTCCTGGTATTCCTGTTCCTTTTCCGCCAGCACGGCCTGGGGGTCATCGGCAGCCTTTATTTCCCGGCGGAAAATGATTTCGGAAGCTCCCTTTGCCCCCATTACCGCGATCTCGGCTGATGGCCAGGCAAAGTTCATATCGGCGCCGATATGCTTGGAGTTCATCACGTCGTAAGCCCCACCGTAGGCCTTCCGGGTGATCAGGGTTACGCGGGGAACAGTCGCTTCACTGAAGGCATACAGTAACTTGGCGCCATTGACGATGATCCCGTTCCACTCCTGGTCAGTCCCTGGCAGGAATCCCGGCACGTCCACCAGCACCAGCAGGGGGATATTGAAACAATCGCAGAAGCGAACAAAACGGGCGCCTTTCTTGGAGCTGTCTACATCGAGCACGCCGGCGAGGCTGATGGGCTGGTTGCCTACTATGCCGATGCTGCGCCCCCCCAGGCGGGCAAAACCCACGATCAGGTTGTCGGCATAATTTTCGTGGATCTCCATGAAGGAATCTTTATCGACAATACCTTCCACCACATCCCGCATGTCGTAAGGATAGTTGGGGTTCTCCGGTACGAGGCCCCGAAGCTGCATCCGGACCTCGTCTTTCAGCTCAAAGGGCAGCCTGGAAGGGCGATCCTCACAATTCTGGGGCATGTAGCTCAGCAGGCGGCGTATCTTTGCCAGGCAGTCAATATCGTTGCCCGCCGTCAGGTGGGTAACGCCGGATTTGGTGGAATGAGCGCTTGCCCCCCCCAGTTCTTCAGCCGTCACCTCCTCATTGGTCACCGTTTTGACCACATTGGGGCCGGTGACAAACATGTAGGAAGTGTTTTCAACCATAATGGTAAAATCGGTCATAGCCGGGGAATAAACGGCTCCGCCGGCGCAGGGGCCCATGATGGCGGAGATCTGAGGAATGACACCTGAGGCCATTACATTCCGGTAAAATATATCGGCGTATCCGCCCAGAGAGCTGACCCCTTCCTGTATGCGGGCGCCACCGGAATCATTCAGGCCGATAAGGGGGGCGCCGTTCTCCATGGCCAGGTCCATCACCTTGCAGATCTTCTCGGCATGGGTCTCTGAAAGGGAGCCGCCAAAAACTGTAAAATCCTGGGCAAAGACATAAACCAGGCGGCCATCGATGGTGCCATACCCGGTCACCACGCCGTCGCCCAGTATGCGTTGTTTCTCCATGCCGAAATCGCTGCTGCGGTGCGTGACCAGCATACCGATCTCTTCAAAGGAGCCATTATCCAGCAGGAAATGGACCCTTTCCCGTGCAGTGAGCTTTCCCTTTTCATGTTGCTTTTCGATCTTGTCAGCGCCACCGCCCATCATAGCTTCGGCGATCTTATCCTGAAGTTGTTGCAGTTTTTCTTTCATGGAAAGCCAGTTTATCCTTTTTTCTGAATAATAAACCCTTTGCCGACGGAGCGGCTGGCCTTGCGGAACATGGCGTCATCTATCTTAATGATCCCATCCGTAAGTATAGTCAGAAAAGGGCCTTTGGTGGAGGGCCGGAGGGCTACTTTTTTTTCCTTTCCGGCAGAAAGGTTGGTAGCATTGGCCTTAAAAATGCTCTGAGCGATTCCCGTCCAGTACATTTCCAGCAGGCCTACGAGATAACCGCTCAGGTTCCGCTCCTGTATGGCCTCGAGGCGGTTCTTTTCCGCCCAGGCGCGAAAGTCGTCTTTAGATACAAGGTATTCATGCCCGAAGGCGTATGCGCCCTGTGAGATCTTCCTGTCCGTAAAATAGCTGAGCAGGCGGTTGATGGGGTCGTAGGTAAATGGGAAATCCAGGGAAGGGAAAGTGATCAATGCCAGCCCGCCAGGCCGGAGCACCCGTTGTATCTCTTCCACCATCCGTTCAGGCCGGCCCACGTGCTCGATCACTTCGACGGAAATGAGCAGGTCGAAGGTATTGTCTTCGAAGCTCAGGTTCAGGGCATCTTCCACCCGGTATTCCAGATTGGGTACGGCTGCATTGAGCGCACGGGCGTAATTGATATCCTGTTCATTGATATCACAGGATATCAGGTGGCCACAGTAACGGGCGATCATACTATCGTAATCCCCTTCCCCTGCCCCAAGGTTCAAAGCCCGTTCAAACCGGTGCTCCCGGGAAAGGCGTTCGAGGTTTTGCTGAATGAAGAGATATCGGTTGCGATATGTTGGAAACAGTAATTTGTAATTCATCAGATTTTGTTTCTGATCCGGCCTGCAAACTTAAAGCTTTTGTGCGGCTTCCAGGTAACGGGCAGCATTTTGCGTATCCCCCAGGGCCTGAAGGGCTCTGGCAGCAAGCTGATAGGCCTGCTTAAAACCGGGATTGGCCTGTATGGCCTTCTGGGCATTCTCGAAAGCAGCCCGGTAGTTCTGGGTGGATTCATAAGCAAGCCCCATGTAGTAATAGGCGGCGTAGTATTCCTCGTTCACCCGCGTCAGGCGTTCGAAGGAGCCCAGGGCCCGCTGTTGCTGCCCGAGGTTCAGGTAGGCCAGTCCTTCATAAAGGAGGGCGCTCTCCACATCCGGAGCGGCAGCCAGTGCTTTCTGCGCGGCATTCAGCGCCTGCTCATACTGTCCCATGCTGATATAGGCATTGGCGAGCGACGTCCAGGCTACTTCGTTATCGGGATGTGCCTGCACTTCCTTTTGGAATTGGGCCACCGCTTCCGGCAGGTTGCCGGAAGCCATGGCCTGCTGGCCCCTGAAAGCGAACTTGTCCGCATCTTTCTCAATGGCCAGCAAAGGCACGCCATTGGCATCGACGGTGTGGATCGTCCGGCTGTTGGGCCAATTGCCGGAGCGCAGGTGGGCGCCCCGAATGTAACGGGAAGGGAAAAGGCCATAGTCCCAGGCCTCATTGTAGCGGCTGTTGAACCGTACGTATTTCACCTTCACCTTGCCATTGAACCGCTCCCGTGTCATTCGGCTGGTGTTATAGAAAAAGGTAGTGCCGAGGACGACGGTATCCTGCATCTGAGGGCTGAGTATTCCCTCATCCTCCATCCAGTCGATGGCCTGCCGGACGGAAACGCCCCAGTAATCCGTCTCATAGCAGCCATAAGCCCCCTTGATCCCTCCGGCAATTGGATTGAAGTACACATAAGGATACTGGGGGTTGCGCGCCACGAAAAGCACCGCGTCGACGGCCAAAAGGCCGATCACCGCCCAAATTACATACCGGGCCGTCTTTTGATCTTTGAAAAAGCTCTCCAGCACTACCCAGGAAAGGGCGGCTATCACCACCATACTCGGATAGATGAACATCAGGTGCCGCCAGCCGTCATGGAGTATGGAATCCTTATAGATGATATAGGCTACCGGGAACAGGGTTGCAAAATAGGCCAGAAGCACAGCGGTGGTACTGTATCGCTTTAGGATGGTGGGCAGGACAAACAGGCTGCCTGCAAAACCAACCAGGGTGAACAGCGGAATGGTTTTCACGATCCAGAGCACCGAGTAATACCAGGCGGTATCGTCCGAAAGGAGATTCTCGCCGGCAAACAAGACGCGGATCTTGACCCCCAGTTTGGAAAATTCCGTCAAAGCGGCCAGAGGATGCCCGATAGGGTCAGCCAGGGCCGCCGGCCAGGTCAGTATGGCCAGGATGTACCCCACCACGGCTATGCCGAGGCCGTAGGTAAGGTAAGTGAGCAGGGCCTTGCTTTCCTGAATGAGGCCTTTGAACCCATACTTAAGCAAGAAATCCACGGCGGCAAAAAGGCCGAGATAACCGAAGAGCAAAAGGCCGCCGGCCCGGGTAGCCAATGCCAGGGCAATGCCCAGGGCCACGCCGAGGGCAGTTTTCCAGCTCGGCCGGGGCATGCTTTTGAACAGCAACACCATATAATAAGTGGCAACGGCAAAACCGGCCGCGAAGGGAATGTCTTTGGGGTTCATCAGGGAGTGCCCCAGAAAGCGAGGAGAAAGAAAAATGAACCAGAGGGCCAGGATGCCCGCCCTCCATCCGGCAATTTCCTTAGCGAGCAGGCCGACGAACAACATGGCCAATACCCCGATAATGGCGTTGAAAATGTGTCGTACATGGTGGTAGGCCATTTCCATTTCGTCAAAGCCCAGGGCCCGGTTCACCAACCCGGTGGCGAGGTCGAAGAAACCGCCGTAATAGTGCATATTCCCTTTCTCAATATAGAAGGCCGAAGTGTCCGCGCCAAAGGAGAGGTAATAATTTACCAGCTTTTCAGAGTAATCGTTCTGGAATTCATCATCTCCGTTTATGCCGCTGAACAAGGACATAATGATGGTAACCACCAGAATGCCAACCACCGAAAACCTGAACACCTTTTTATAGAGTGCTGCCTGCTCAGGGCTCTCCGGCTCCACTTTCGGCGCTGCCTTTGGGGGCTGAGGCGCCGATGGCCTCACCCGCTGTTTTTTACCTGCCGGGCTCTTTCTCTTTTTACTCATGAAAGGAATTCTTGGTTTATTCTTTTTATTATCAGCCATAGTTACCCGGCGTCGAATATAGAAAAATTTGAACACTTGGATACAATCTCCTTTCCGCCCTTCCGAAAAGGGGTGGTTTGCATTTTTTGTTTCTGAGCACTCGCTTTCTTGAAAAATCCCAAAGTTTGCGAGGGTTTTTTGATAAGGATTATATAAAAAAAGTGCAGGAGG
Source organism: uncultured Phaeodactylibacter sp. (assembly GCA_964418125.1). Taxonomy (GTDB): domain Bacteria; phylum Bacteroidota; class Bacteroidia; order Chitinophagales; family Saprospiraceae; genus JACJXW01. The sequence continues at coordinate 14,707 of CAYQKY010000135.1, read as the reverse complement.
TTATTAAAAAGCATACTTTTGCAGGCGCGAATTCTTGATTCCGGAAGTATCCGGGAAAAACTTGTTTTACCAAACTCAAAGTGAACATGGCAACGGCAAGCACTCAACACCTGTCACGGAAAATACAGCAGATGGAGGAATCCGCCACCATCAAAATGGCGCAAATGGCGCGCGACCTCGCGGCCCAGGGCTATGATGTGATCAGCCTCAGCCTCGGGGAGCCTGATTTTGATACGCCGGCCCACATCAAGGAAGCTGCCAAAAAAGCGCTGGACGACGGGTTTACCAAATATACTCCCGTTCCCGGCCTGGTGGAGTTGCGGCAGGCCATTCAAACCAAATTTAAGCGGGACAACGGCCTGGAGTTCGGCCTGAACCAGATCGTCGTGTCCAACGGCGCCAAACAGTCCATCGCCAATATCTGCCTTTCCCTGCTCGATGAGGGCGACGAGGTGATCATCCTGGCGCCATACTGGGTCTCCTACGCCGAGATCGTCAAGCTGGCGGGCGGCGTGCCGGTCATTGTCAGCGCCGATATTGAAAAGGACTACAAAGCCACCGCCGACCAGGTAGCGGCAGCCATTACCGAACGGACCCGCATCCTGCTGTTCTCTTCCCCCTGCAACCCGACGGGTTCGGTATACCTGCAAGACGAACTCAAGGCCATTGCTCAGGTGATTGCCGCCCACGAAGGCATTTACATCATCTCGGATGAGATCTACGAATACATCAATTTCACCGGCAACCACGCCAGCATCGGCGCCTTCGAAGAGGTAAAGGACAGGACGGTTACCGTCAACGGCTTCTCCAAGGGGTTTGCCATGACCGGCTGGCGCCTGGGCTACATCGGCGCGCCGGCATGGATCGCCGAAGCCTGTTCCAAGGTCCAGGGGCAGTTCACTTCAGGCGCCACCTCTTTCGGGCAGAAAGCTGCCGCTCATGCCCTGCTCTCCGATATGACGCCTACTTATGAAATGAGAGAGGCTTTCCGCCAGCGGCGCGACATGGTGATCGGCCTGCTCAGCCAGATCCCCGGCATGAAGGTCAACAAGCCGCAGGGCGCTTTCTACATCTTTCCGGACATCAGCAGCTATTTCGGGAAGAGCTCCGAAAGCATGAAGATCAATAATGCCGATGACTTTTGCGAATACATCCTCCATGAAGGCCACGTTGCAGTAGTTACCGGTTCCGCTTTTGGGGCCGACAACTGCTTCCGCATCTCCTATGCCGCCTCGGAAAAAGAACTCCGGGAGGCGATCCGACGCATTGGAGAAGCAGTGAGCAAGCTGAAGTAAAGCAGAAATGGCACTTTTTTGAAGGACTCCTTTCAGTTAGTGTAAAATTTACACTACCTTTGGCTGCCAATTTAGCACCTGTTGAACCATGATTGTAGTTGTCGATAGTGGGTCCACGAAGGCCGACTGGAAGATGATCAATAGCGCCGGGACGAAAACCATCAGTACGATGGGGTTCAACCCCGTTTTCCATTCGGAGAACAAGATCTATCAGGAGCTCCAGGAAGCTTTTGACGGTAGTGTCCGCCCGGCTGAAGCCACCCGGGTGTTCTACTATGGCGCGGGTTGTTGGGATGCGAAGCTCAAGGGAGTGGTGCACAACGCTTTGTCGCGGATATTCTACAATGCGAACATAGAAGTGGAACACGACCTGCTGGGCGCCGCCCGGTCGACCTGCGGCAGAGAGCCCGGCATTGCCTGCATCCTCGGTACGGGCTCCAATACCTGCCTGTATGACGGTACGAATGTGATCGATAATGTAACCAACCTGGGGTACCTCATCGGCGATGAAGGCAGCGGCACCCACCTGGGCAAAAGCCTGATCCGGGCTTATTTTTACCGCGAACTGCCCCACAGCCTGAAGAAAAAACTTGAAGAAGCCTATCCGGGGGGAAAGCAGGAAATGCTCGGCAATATTTATGGTAAAGAAACGCCGAATGTATACCTGGCTTCTTTCACCAAATTCATGAGCCAGAATATCGAGCATCCTTTCATTCAGCGTTTATTGTACAATTCTTTTGCCGAATTCATCGACCGCCACGTCCGAAAGTACCAAAACCACCTGGCCCTGCCCATTCACTTTATCGGCTCGGTGGCCTATTATTTTCAGGACTCCATTCGCATAGTACTGGAAGAGCGGGCCATGCATTCCGGCATCTTCATTCAAAAACCCATTGACAATCTGGTTTCTTTCCATACCAAGATCTGATTCACCATCCTGTAAGCCTTGCTTTTACTACGCCCGCTTAAGAACACGGGCAGGCAGGACAACATAAATCACCCATGAGTAAGGAGATCAAACGCATTGCAGTCTTTACCTCCGGGGGCGACGCTCCTGGCATGAACGCCGCCCTCCGCGCGGTAGTCCGGAACGCCTCTTTCCACGACCTTCACGTCTATGGCATCTACCGGGGGTATGAAGGTATGATCGACGGAGACTTCGAACGCCTCGAACGGGGAGATGTGGGTAATATCATCCACCGGGGCGGCACCATACTCAAAACGGCCCGCAGCGAACGCTTCCGGACGCCGGAAGGCCGCAAGGCCGCTTATGAATCCCTCCTGGCCTTTGACATCGACGCCTGCGTGGCCATCGGCGGTAACGGGACCTTCACCGGGGCCAATATATTTTCCGAAGAATACGACATCCCCTTCATTGGCGTCCCCGGCACCATCGACAATGACCTCTTCGGAACAGACTATACCATCGGCTTCGACACGGCCATTAATACAGCCATCGACGCCGTGGACAAGATCCGGGACACGGCCGACTCTCACAACCGCCTCTTCTTCGTGGAGGTTATGGGCCGGCACTCCGGCTACATCGCCCTGAACACCAGCATCGGAAGCGGGGCCGGCAGCGTAGTCATTCCGGAAACCAACACCCCGATCGAAGAGCTCATCGATATCCTGAAAAAAGGCGCCCGCCGCAAAAAGCTGTTCAGCGTCGTCATCGTGGCCGAAGGCAACCAGACCGGCAACGCTCAGGAGATAGCAAAAATGGTCAAGGAGCAGTTCGACTTCTATGATACCAAAGTGGCCATTATCGGCCACCTGCAGCGGGGCGGCTCGCCGACCGCCCTCGACCGGGTGCTGGCCAGCCGCCTGGGCTTCCACGCCGTGGAAGGGCTGCTGGAAGGAAGGGAGAACATGATGGTGGGGCTGGTCAATAACAAGATCAAATATACTCCGTTCCAGGAGGCCATCGTCAAACCCAAGCGGCCGGATAAGGATCTGATCCGGATGGCGGAGATTTTGGCGTTGTGATTTCTACGGTAGTGTATTAAAAGCGTAAACGCTCGCAGGTTTTCAAAACCTACGAGGTTATCCTACACGCTTTTAATACACCCCCATTTCTACTTTTTGGGATAACCAAACACAAAGCCTGCCGACAGGTTCAAAGCCCTGTTCCTGAACCAGATATTCCCCCCCGGCAGGCCGCCGGGAGAATGATCAGGCAGTTGGATAACATTGCTCAGCCCCATAGTATAGGAAATGCCGATCGTGAGCATCTGCTGAATAAAACAACCTGCCGAAAAAGAGAGGCCCCAGTCCTGATCATTTATTTCCTCGATATCAAACAATTGTATCGCAGAGGCCCTGTTTAATTGTGTTTCCCTTTGCAAAAGGAGCGACCAGTAGGCCCCTGGCGAAAAATAAAGGAAATCATATTTCAACACAGGCCCTGCGGCGAAAGAAAGGTACTTAAGGCGGTAAATCACTTCATAATTACTAAATCCCGTCCCTTTAGAAGTCAATGAAACTTCGCCTGTTATTCCCAGCCCGGAGTAGCCGGGATTGTATAAACTATGAAAACCAACATGATAATTATCCAATGGATACAGCCTGCCGCCTTCTGAATAAGCCAGAACAGTTCTGGAATACCCTCCTTTCAGGCCCCATAACCCGCCTTTCTCGTTGGAAATTTTCTCCGGGACAGATATATTTATATTGCTACTTTGGCATAAGCAAAGGAATGGAAAAAGTAACAGGCTGAAGACGAACATGGCTCTCATCAGCACTATTTGCCTCGGTTACTTCAATAGTTCAACACCCCAACCGGCAAAAATGTGACATCATACCTCCAGGCTCTTCCGATAGCTCCCCTTGTTAGCCTTTAACAAATATATCAACAACGCCAGCGGAACCAGAAAATGCGGGAAGCGCATTACCGCCTCGTGCAGCCACTGCATCAGGACGCTATCCCAGAATTCCCAGTAAAAATAGGCCCATACCCGGGCTATGGAAGTGGCAAAGCCCCAGAAGGAGGCGTAGGCCAGGGCGGCCAGCGCCCAGCGGCCGGGCAGAAAGAGGGCGATGCTGAGCAGGAAGTCGAGCACACCTGCGGTATTGAGGAAATAAACTGCGCCGGTATTGCCAACCGGCAGGATGTTCATCACCATAAACAGAAAGCTGCCGGGGCGGGGGTAGAAGCCAACGGCGTACAGGCCATGGCAGGTGAAGGTGAGGGCGATGGCGATCTTAACAAAGAGGGTGAACCGCTTGCTCCAGGGCTTTCCCGGATCCCTGGCAAGGATGGCGAGCATCACCGGCGCGCCCCACTGGAGGGTGTATTCGAAGAACTGCCCGATGAAGAAGAAATTTTCCTTACAGTACAGCGCAGCGAGAAGAATGAGGTTGGCGGCGCCCAGCCAGAGCAGCACCCGCCCTCCCCTGCCCAGGCGGTTGACGAAGAGAGCCGCCAATGCACAAGCCACATAGAACCAGCCGGTGGCGGTGATCAGGTTCTGAATGAAAGCATCGGTTTGCGGGCTGGTGACGTATTCCCGCCAGGTTATCCCCAGGCTGAATTCCACAGTATCCTTCATCCAGGCTTCGTCCCAGAACAGGGCCCGGTACGGGGCGTCCCAGATAAGATGCTGCCAGGCGCGGCCGAGGAATACGGCGACAGCGGCGGACTGTATGAGCAGGAAAGGAATGCGTTTATTCATATATACGAAGCGGGGTACAATTTTGGAGGCCGGGTAGAAAACGAGAGCAGGCCCTATGGAATTCGCACAGCGCATAATTCCATAGGGCAGGCACTTCACACGCTGCATCTCTTCTTTATACAGGCCACCTGAAGGTGGCCCGTCCGGTTAGCTTTCCACCGTGCTGTTCATCAGAAAGGCCTTCAGGAAATCATCGAGATCGCCGTCGAGGACGGCTTCCGTCTGGCTGGTCTGATAGCCGGTGCGGTGGTCTTTGACCCGGCGGTCGTCCAGGACGTAGCTGCGGATCTGGGAGCCCCATTCGTTCTTCATCTTGCCGGCCTCGACCTTTTCTTTTTCCGCCTGTTGTTTCTCCAGCTCGAGTTCGTACAGGCGGGATTTCAGCATCTGTATGGCCTTATCCCGGTTCATGTGCTGGGAGCGCTCCTGCTGGCATTCCACGACGATGCCGGAGGGCAGGTGCCGCACCCGCACGGCGGATTCCGTCTTATTGACGTGCTGGCCGCCGGCTCCACTGGAGCGGAACGTGTCCCACTCCAGGTCGGCGGGGTTGACCTCCACCTCGATGCGGTCGTCCACCATAGGGTGCACGAAGACAGAGGAAAAAGAGGTCATTCTCTTTCCCTGGGCATTGAACGGGCTGATCCGAACCAGGCGGTGCACGCCGTTCTCGCCCTTGAGCAGGCCGTAGGCGAAGTCGCCTTTGATCTCGATCGAGGCAGAGCGGATACCCGCCACATCGCCGTCCGTGCGGTTGAGTTCCGAGACTTTAAAGCCCTGTTTTTCCGCCCACATGGTGTACATACGCAGCAGCATCTCCGACCAGTCGCAGGCCTCGGTGCCGCCGGCGCCGGAGTTGATTTCCAGCACGGCGCCCAGTTCATCTTCGGGCTTGTTGAGGGTGGAGCGGAACTCGAGGTCTTCCACGGCCTCCACGGCTTCTTCGTAACGGACGTCGACTTCCTCTTCACTGCCCTCGCCTTCCTTGAGGAATTCGTAGAGCACTTCTACATCGTCGATCTTTGCCTTTACTTTCTCATAAGAAGCCAGCCAGGCCTTATGGCTCTTGAGTTCCTTTAGGATACCCTCTGCCCGCTGGGGGTCGTTCCAGAAATTGGGGTTCAGCGTCTGCTGTTCTTTTTCTTCGATCTGAAATTGACGTTCATCGACGTCAAAGATACCTCCTAAGAACACCCAGGCGGTCCTTCAACATCTTCAGTTGATCGGCTGTCATAATAACGCCTCCTTTGGTTTAAAGAGAGTAAAAACTCTCCGTTGGTTAAACAATACGATATAGTATAACAAATAAGTGTCAAAAAAGATACAGGTCAGTATACTTCCACCACTTCTACATAGAGCGCCAGGTCGGCATTGGGTGGGATATCGGGCGAAGAGCCTGTTTCCCCGTAGGCCAGTTCGTTGGGTATGAAAAAGGTGGCCCTTGAGCCTTGGCGAAGCAAGGTCATGCCTTCATCCCATCCCCTGACCACCCGGCCCTCTCCTACCGGCAGGCGAAGCGGGTCTCCCTGTTTAAAAGAATTGTCGAACTCTTTTCCGTTCATCAGGACGCCAAAAAAATGGACGCTGACGTTGCCCTTCGGCCCCACTTCCGTTCCCTGGCCTTGCTCGTGGATGATGTATTTGAGGCCGGAATCCGTTTCGTGCAGTTCCTCATCCAGCTCTCCGGCCTTGTATTGCTCCAGTGTTTCTCGTACCTGAGCGGCGACCTCCCTGTACCTCGCCCGGGCGGCTTCCGCCGCTTTCTGCTGCTCTTCCCGCTGCTGGCGGGCGTTTTCCTGAAAGCTGTCCACCGACTTGATGTCCTGCAGTACGACATCGTAGAAGAACATTTCCGCGCCTTCAAATTCCTTAGGTTTGCTGGCGCGAATGGAATCCAGGCGGATCAGAACGGTAACGCTATCACCTACCGACATTTCCCGGAGGACATCCTCCACCGGGGAAGGCCGGCGCTGGGGGTTATCTACCGAAGGGATCTGCAGGAAGGGATTAGCGCCCTGGGCGCGGGTAGAATGGGTGATGCTGTCGCCGTTCCTGATCTGAAGGTGGAAGTAGACATATTCTCCAGGCTGAGGTTTGGGGCCGTCGAGGTTGGTATGGTTGATGTATTCGTAGCCGTGTTTGGTAAACTGCCGGCGCTCTTCCTGCTGACAGGAAACCCAAACCAGGATGTACAAACAAGCGAAGATCAATACAATTCGCATAGTTGATGGATGTTGATCCGAAGTAATGGCCTTCAGGCGGTCAGCTGGTCCTTATAAAAAGGCAGCACTTTCTTGAACCGGCGGACAGTAGCGCTCAGCGTCTGAAAGGAATATCCTCCCGAAGCATTTTTGTGGCCGCCGCCCTTGAAATGGCGCTTGGCGATCTCCTGCACCGAAAAATCCCCCTTGGAACGAAGGGAGATTTTTACGATGGTAGGTTGTTCGGTGATGAACGCCGCCACTTTTACATTCTTTATCTTGAGCAGGAAATTGACGATCCCCTCGGTATCTCCCCGCTGTATGTCAAAATCCGCATAATCTTCCTTGGTCAGGGTAATAATTCCGGTCTGGTACTCTTCCAGGATCTCCATCCGGTTGTGCAGGCAGTGCCCCAGCAGGCGGAGGTGCTTTTCCTTCATGCTGTTGAAGATGAGGTCCTGCAGTTTGTAATCATCGACGCCGAACTCGATCAGCTCCGCTACGATGCGGTACAGCTTGGCGGAAGTGCTGTACTTGAACGAGCCGGTATCGGTCAGAATGCCGGTGAAAAGGCATTCTCCGATGAGGTGGTCCATGTGCTCCTTCCAGCCCAGGCCGGTGATGAGGTCGAAAACGAGCTCACAGGTAGAACTGGCGGTAGTGTCGGAAAGCATGAATTCCGCGAACGGCTCCGGATAGAGGTGGTGGTCCACCATTACGCGGGCGCCTTTAGCCTTGTCAATGAGCTCCCCCACCTTATCGATGCGGTCCAGCGCGTTGAAATCCAGGCAGAAAATGAGGTCCGCCCGCTCGATGACTTCCTGCGCCCGCTCCGGTTCGATATCGTAAATGATGATACTGTCAATATCATCCATCCAGCTGAACACATCCGGATATTCGGATGGCGACACCATGCGCACCGTATGGCCCAGCTTGTTCAGGAAGTGGTACATACCCAGCGAAGAACCGATGGCGTCGCCGTCGGGGTTGCGGTGGGTGGTGATAACAATGTCTTTTGGATAACTCAGCAGAGCTTTTAACTCTTTTATATTCTCCATCATTAGCCTTAGATCAGGATGCGAAAATGCCAAAAAAAGTGAACTTAACCAAAATATCAGGACGGGGTTATACCTCCGGCGCTCTTTCCGCCGGAATGAGGGAATTGATACTGCACCGGACAGCGCGGCAGATGTCGATACGGCCCTCAACCGGGAGGGCAAATGCATCGGCGGTTCTCCTCCGAAGCGCCCTGCCCTGCCGGGCAACGTCCAGGCGGCCAAGAGACGGTGAAAATGCCCAAAAATAGTGGGGCTTTCGCCAGCAAGTGTGTAAAAAATAACCTATCTTTATTAGCCCTGAAAGCAGGGGAAAACGATATTTTTTGACAAAAAAAAGCTATTTTTCAATATTTGATTCTGGCAGAATTTTTTTTGTTAACTGGGTAGATTCCTAACCGAAAATTTTCATAAATGGTCAAAACGTCATATAACCCATTCCTGACGGCCCAAAAGCAATTTGACCGTGCGGCCGATCTGCTCGGGCTGAACGAATCCGCCCGTGAATTTTTGCGCAACCCCATGCGTGAATTCCACTTCGCCATCCCCATTCACATGGATGACGGCAACAAGAAAGTATTCCGGGCTTTCCGTATCCAGCACAATGATGCGCGCGGGCCGGCCAAAGGCGGCATTCGCTTCCACCCTATGGAAACCGTCGACACCGTGCGCGCCCTTTCCATGTGGATGACCTGGAAAACATCCGTTGCCGACATACCCCTGGGAGGCGCCAAAGGCGGCGTCATCTGCGACCCTCACAATCTCAGCTCTTTCGAACAGGAACAGATCTGCCGGGGGTGGATCCGGCAAATCGTGAAGAATATCGGCCCCTACGCCGATATTCCCGCTCCTGATGTGATGACCAACGCCCAGCACATGCTTTGGATGCTGGATGAGTACGAAACCCTCACGGGGGCGAAATATCCGGGCGTGATCACCGGCAAGCCTATCGGCCTTGGCGGTTCTCAGGGCAGGAAGGAAGCCACGGGTTACGGCACTATCATTACCGTGCGGGAGGCTTTGCGGCAATTGAATATCAATCCGGAAAACACCACCGCCAGTTTTCAGGGCTTCGGGAATGTCTCCCAGTATGCGATCGAACTATACCAGAAAATGGGCGGCCGGGCCGTATGTGTGTCTTCCTGGGACAATGACGATAAGATAAGTTATTCTTTCCGCAAAACAGATGGCATCGACTTAACGGAACTCACCGCTATTACAGACATCTATGGCGGCATCAGCAAGGAGAAAGCCAGGGATCTGGGCTACGAAGTGCTGCCCGGCGAGGCCTGGCTGGAACAGGAGGTGGACATCCTCGTGCCCGCCGCACTGGAAAACCAGATCACCGAAGAGAATGCCCCAAAGATCAGCAGCCGGGTTAAAATAATTGCCGAAGGGGCCAACGGCCCGACTACGCCGGAAGCCGACCCGATCCTGGAGAGTAAGAAAATATTCATTATCCCCGATTTCCTGGCGAATTCCGGCGGGGTGATCTGCAGCTATTTTGAGCAGGTGCAGAATAACATGAACTACTATTGGTCAAAGGATGAAGTCCTTTCCAAGCTGGATATGAAGATGACCACCGCATTTTCCGCCGTAAGCGATTTTTCAAAACACAACCGGCTGGGAATGCGGGACGCCGCTTATGTCATTTCAGTCGACCGGGTCGTGCGGGCCTGCCAGAGTAGAGGGTGGATATAAAAGCCAGCTTATGCAACTCAGCAAAGCATTCTTACAATCTGATCATCCCATTTCCTATCTGGGGACGGGCGCCATTGGAGGCAAGGCCAGAGGCCTGGAGTTTATCCATTCGGCCCTGGTGTCCCGGCTGGACCGGAGCCTGTTTCCGGACTTCGCCGTCGACATTCCCAAGATGATCGTTATCCGGACGGATGTTTTTGATGACTTCATGCAGAGTAATGCGCTCTGGCCCCTGGCGCTGTCGGATGAACCGGATGAGAAAATTGCCCTGGAGTTTCAGCAGGCAGATCTGCCATTCCACATTCTCGGGGATCTGAGGATGATCGTTACGGAGGTCAAACTTCCGCTCGCCGTTCGTTCATCGAGCCTGTTGGAAGACGCCATGCATGAGCCTTTTGCCGGAATTTACCGGACGAAAATGACGCCGAACAACCAGCTGGATGTCGATACGCGGTTCCGGAAGCTGGCCGAAGCGGTCAAGTTCGTATACGCCTCTACTTTTTTTAAAGCGGCAAAAGGCTACATGCAGGCAACCCGGCATCGAACGGAGGATGAAAAAATGGCGGTCATTATTCAGGAGATGGCCGGCAACAAATACGGTGAAAGGTTTTATCCTGAAATATCCGGCGTTCTGCGCTCCTACAACTTCTATCCTGCTCCCGGCGCAGATCCGGAAGAGGGTGTGGTAAACCTGGCCCTCGGGTTGGGCAAAACGATAGTGGACGAAGGGGGTGGCTGGGCTTATTCTCCCGCATTGCCGGCTTCCCCTCCTCCTTTCCGGAGCATGAAAGAGATGCTGGAGCAAACACAACTGAAGTTCTGGGCCGTGAATATGGGCACGCCGCCCGAATACGATCCGATCCGGGAAACGGAATACTTGTCAGCGTATCATTTTACGGAAGCTCAGAAAGACGGGACGCTGCCCCATCTCGTTTCCAGCTACGACCCTCAAAGCGGCCGGCTATGGCCGGGGCAGCAGGAGGGCTGTCCTTTAATCCTGACGTTCGCGCCGATCCTGAGCCAGCCCGGCCTGCCGCTCAATGAGCTGCTTAAAAGCCTGATGCCAATCTGCGAAAGCACCCTCAAAACGCCGGTTGAAGTTGAATTTGCGGTAGCCTTGTCCAAAGATACAGATGAGGCGCCGCACCGGTTCGCGTTTTTGCAGGTTCGCCCTCTGGCTGTTTCAAGCGGGAAAATGAATATTTCGGAGAAGGATCTGCGGACCCCGCAGGCAGCCATTGCCTCCGGCCGGGTTATGGGCAACGGCCAGGTGGACAATATTTCCGATATCGTTTTTGTAAAAGTACAAAAAGCGGATCCCAAACAGGCCTTTCAGATTGCCGGGGAACTGGAAAAGATCAACCGGGCGCTGGTTGCCGCCCAGCGGCCCTACCTGCTTATCGGGTACGGCCGCTGGGGCACCACCGACCCCTGGGCCGGCATCCCGGTGGACTGGAGCCAGATCTCCGGCGCCAGGGTTATCGTCGAAGCTGCCGGCGAACACCAGCGCCAGGATATGAGCCAGGGTTCGCACTTCTTTCACAATGTGACGAGTTTTCGGGTGTTCTATTTTTCGATCCCTTATCCCCCCCGGTACGCTTTTGACCTGGAATGGATATCACACCTGGAAACCGTTGAAGAAACCCCCTTCGTCAAGCATGTGGTGGCCGGAGCGCCGCTGAAAATAAAAGCAGACGGAAAAACGGGAAGAGGGGTCATCATGAAATGCGTATGAGCAAGGATCATATTTCCGATAGTTTGATCAATCAGTTGCAGGAAAGGGCCAAGGAGCTCAACTGTTTGTATGAGATCCAGGAGTTGCTGAGCGATAAAGGCAAAGACGCCGGCGCCGTGCTGAACGGGATCATTCAGGCCATTCCCTCCGGCTGGCAATATCCGGATATCTGCGTGGCCAGAATAATCTACCGGCAGATGCAGGCCCAGTCCTCCGCTTTCCGGGAAACGGAGTGGCTGCTGGAATCCGATATTGTAGCCTATGACGAGAAGGTGGGCAAAGTACAGGTGTTTTATACAGAGAAAAGGCCCATTTGTGACTATGGCCCCTTTCTGAAGGAAGAGCAAAAACTGATACGAAGCATAGCGGAATTAATAAGCAGCTATTTTTTGCACAAACAGCTCAAATCCGTTTTCGAAGGCACCGAGAAGCGGCTGCAGGAAAAGCGGTTCGAGTGGGCGGCTGTTCTGGATATCCTGAAAAAGACCGACCCCAGGCTGCTCATCCGCATTTCCCAGAAAATGGTGAATTACCTGTGCTGGAAAGGCATAACGGAAAGCGAGCGGCTGTTCGGCCTGTTCAGTACCGGAGCCGGAGATGAGCTGGACGTACAGAAAGAGTCCAATTTCCCCTATCAGGCCAGGCCCATGAAGGATTTCATTGCCAGCAGCAACCAGATCTTCGAACTGGCCAGCAAACATTTGGGTGAACAGGAAATCATAGACAATATCAGCCGCTGGATAAAGGAAGACCAGTCGGCTTTCCTGGTCAATACCCTGAATAATACGGGTTCGTCCTTTGAGGAGATCAGCGCTGCCCTTGCCCGCTACTACCACCTCAAAGCCAACGGGCTGGAACTGCCGCCCAACCGGGAAAAGAGCCTGAGGATCATCCTGATCCGCCGCCTGCTCAGCAGCCAGAATGAATTTATCAAAACCGCCAAAAAATTCATTGAGCTGGACGATATCCATGGCCTGGTCAACCGCGTTATCCATCCCGTAGACAGCCACGGCAAGCTCGGCGGAAAGAGCTCCGGGCTGTTCCTGTCTCAGCAGATCCTGAACAGATCTGAATTCAGCGACGATTATTCCAGAAAGTTTCTCGTCCCTAAAACCTGGTATATCACTTCTGACGGCATCCTGAATTTTATTAAATACAACAACCTGGAAGATATCGTAGAACAGAAATTCAAGGGCATCGAACAGATCCGCAAGGAGTACTCCTTTGTATCTCTGGTCTTTAAAAATTCCGCTTTCCCCTCCGAGATGCTGAAAGCCCTCAGCCAGATGCTGGACGACTTCGCCGATGTCCCGCTGGTCATCAGAAGCACCAGCCTGCTGGAGGACCAGCCGGAGGCCATCTTTGCCGGCAAATACAAAAGCCTGTTCATTTCCAACCAGGGAACGAAAAAGGAAAGGCTCGAAGAACTCACCGATGCCATCGCGGAAGTGTATGCGTCTACCTTCGGGCCCGACCCCATGGAATACCGCATTGAAAGGGGGCTGCTGGATTACGATGAAGAAATGGGCATCCTGATCCAGGAAGTGGTTGGACAGAGAGTGGGGCCCTATTTCTTTCCCGCCTTTGCCGGTGTGGCTTTTTCAGACAACAATTACAAATGGTCGGGCAGGATCGAAAAAGAAGATGGCCTGGCCCGGCTGGTGCCCGGCCTGGGCACCCGGGCGGTAGACCGGTTGAGCGATGATTATCCCGTGCTGGTGGCCCCTGGAAAACCCGGCCTGAGCGTCAATGTGACGATCGAGGATATCGTGCGGTACTCCCCGAAAAAGATCGATGTGATCAACCTGGACAAACGGAAGCTGGAAACACTCGACATCCAGGAATTGCTGCGGCAGTACGGCAGAGATTACCCGGCCATTCATCAGATCGTGTCCAGGATCGCTGATAACCACATTCAGCAACCCCACCGGCTGGGGATGCATTTCGGGGAGGAAAACTACATCGTCACGTTCAACGGCCTGATCCAAAACACGGACTTCATCCCGGTTCTCCGGTCGATTATGTCTGTCCTTCAAAAGGAACTGCATTATCCCGTCGATATCGAGTTCGCCCACGACGGCGAACATTTCTATCTGCTGCAGTGCCGCCCCCAAAGTTTCGGCAGGATCGACAAGCCTGCCGAAATTCCGCATGATATTCCGGAAGACGGCCTGGCCTTTACCGCCAGCAAGCATGTGACCAACGGTATTGTGTCTAATATTTCACATATCGTTTACATTGACCCTCTGAAATACAGCGAGCTGCCCGACTATGCGGCCCTGGCAGCCGTAGGCAAAACCGTAGGGCGCCTGAACAAGATACTGCCCAAAAGGCAGTTCATCCTGATGGGGCCCGGGCGCTGGGGCAGCCGGGGCGATATCAAACTCGGGGTAAGCGTTACCTACTCCGACATCAATAACACCGCCATGCTGATCGAGATTGCCAGGATGCGCAGGGAATACGTTCCGGAATTGTCTTTTGGCACCCACTTTTTCCAGGACCTGGTTGAGGCCGATATTCGATACCTGCCCCTGTACCCCGACGATCGCGGCAATATTTTCAATGAATCTTTTTTTAAAGAATCTCCCAATATCCTGGCCGGCCTGGTTCCCGAATCAGCCCATTTGTCGGAGGCTATCAAGGTCATCGACGTGCCGGCCTGCACCGGCGGCCATATCTTGAAGGTGCTGATGAACGCGGAAGAAGATAAAGCGGTTGCCCTGTTTTCACAGCCTTCGGGAGCTCCCGCTGAAAAGGAAAGGACAGTATTGCCGAAAAGCGGCGAGGATACCGCCTTTTACTGGAGATGGCGGCAGAGCGCGGCAGAACAGCTGGCGGCCCGGCTCGACCCGGAAAGGTTCGGCGTAAAAGGGGTCTATCTTTTCGGCAGCGCCAAAAACGCCACGGCTGGGCTGTACAGTGATATTGACCTGATCCTTCATTTCGCCGGCACGGCTGCTCAGCGCAACGGCCTGATGTTTTGGCTGGAAGGCTGGGGCAACAGCCTGGAATACATCTATTTCCTGCGCACCGGGCATCAGGTCAAAGG
>CAYQKY010000134.1:1284-24266 GCA_964418125.1 uncultured Phaeodactylibacter sp. | reverse complement strand
ATTGCGGCCCGCTGGGCCGTTGACAGGCCATTTAGCCCTGGATTCGCATAACAATCTAACAATCTAACCTTCACCCACCATGCCCGTACGCCCCTACATCCGCCCCATTGCCTTCTGGCTGATGCTCATCGGCCTTACCGTCGCCTTTATCGGTATGATCAAGCCTTTCCTGCTGGCCCTGTTCTGGGCGGCCCTGCTGGGTTTTACCTTCAACCGCCCCTACCGCATCCTGCGCTGGCGCCTGGGCGGGCGGGAGAACCTGGCGGCGGCCATCTGTTCCCTGCTGATCATCCTGATTGTGGTCGTGCCGGCCGTTCTGATCCTGATGGCCCTGGTCAATGAGAGCGTGAACATTTACCAGAAGATACAATCCGGAGAGTGGGACCTGGCGAAGGTGGTAGACTTCGTCGAAGCCCAATCGCCCCGCCTGGAGGAAGCGCTTTCGGTAGTAGGACTGTCTCCTGACGGGTTGAGGGAGAAAGTCAGTAACTTCGCCGTTACCGCCACCGGCTTTCTGGCCGACCGGGTATTCAACTACACCCAGAATGCCATCGCGTTCACCGCCCAGTTCTTTCTGATGCTGTACGTGTTGTTCTTCTTTTTGCGCGACGGCCGGAAGATGCTCAACGCCACCATCAACGTGCTGCCGCTGGGCAACAAATGGGAGCGCATGCTGATCGAGCGTTTCGCCAGCGTATCGCGCGCTACACTGAAAGGGACGCTGATCGTGGCCATTGTGCAGGGCAGCATCGGCGGGGTTATGTTTGCCATCCTGGGTATTCAGGGCGCCCTGTTCTGGGGGGTGGTGATGACCGTCCTGTCTTTGCTGCCCATCGGGGGGAGCGGGCTGGTGTGGGCGCCGGCCGCCGCTATCCTGGCCTGGCAGGGCCTGTGGGGCAAGGCCATCGCCCTGGTGATCGTCGGCGCGCTGGGTATCGGCCTGATCGACAACGTCTTGCGCCCCATCCTGGTAGGGCGGGACACCAAGATGCCCGACTTCCTGGTTCTGCTGGCCACCCTCGGCGGCATCGCCTGGTTCGGCCTGAGCGGCTTTGTGCTCGGCCCGGTGATCGCCGCCCTCTTCCTGACCTTCTGGCAAACGGCGGGCAAGGACTACGGCGGGAGGGATGAGTAGACGGTGAAATGATAATGGTCATTGCTATAAGTGTTTGATTTTAATTATCTTATAGCGTTGATCAACTTAAAACGCATTGATATGCTAACCCCGTCGTTTTCCCTTTCCGATGATACCCGCCATTTTCTCGCCTATGTGCCCTGGAGGACCATCCTCGACTGGAGAAGAGAAGAGGCCAGGGCCGGCCGCCTCCATAAGGGTAGCCTGCTGAAACCTTATGCTTACGCCACCCGGATCAGGAAGGCCTATGAGTACCTGCGTAAAGGTGATATCATCTGGATTTTCACCATCCCCTACTATGGTGAATATGGTTCTTTCCCCTCTCTGAATACCATGCTGGTTGTAGAAGACAGCATGGATCGGGAAGAGGAAGCCGGTAAACGCCATATGATTCCCGCCTATTTTTCTGCGGAAGGAGAACAGCAGCACTGGCGATACGTCTTCCTCGGCGATCAGGGCTACAGCCGCTATTTTCCCATCAACAATTGCCTGGAGCTACTCCGGCTGTTATTGTCCGAGAAGGCTGCCCGCAACCTGGATTCGGCAAAACAAAGAGGATACGGCTACCTGGGGATGGTTTTCCAGCACGCCCGAAAACTCAGTTCCGAACAGGGAAAGCGCTTCTACGAATTTCAACAGAACCTCCGCAAGCAGAAAACCCTGTTCATCAGCTACCGGCACGGGGAAGAACCGGAAATTGTTGACGAGCTGGTGAAAGGCCTGCTCCGGGCCAAGGTCAATTGCTGGCAGGACCTCAACCGCATCCCGCGGAGTATCGCCGATGATGCCGGCGAGGAACCGGAAGCGTTCTTTAAGGAAGAATTGCTTTCGGCCGTAGAGGAATGCGACGGACTGCTCGCCCTGGAGAGCGAAGCCTACTGGAAAAGCTTCTGGACGGGGCTGGAATACGGGGCGGGGCAGGCGCTGACGGAGGTAAAGCCGGGCTTTCGGCTTATTGAGGCCGGCCTGTCTTCCCTCGCCTCAGAAAAGGAACGCCGTAAGCTTATTGAAAAGGTTGCCTGGGCCGGCAACATACTGGTGGAGGCAGGGCTCAAACGAAGCTCTGATGGGGTTTAGTGTCAACAGCTAATAAACGATTGCTGAATAGTAAAGCCTATTGGGAAATTTCTTCAAAGACAGAGGTATTCGTTTTCCCAAAGTATTGCATATTTGCCACTGTAAAGCAGATTTCCGGATTTCTGAGATTGAGATTTTCCAGGCCTTCGAGGCCTGGAAAATCTTATGAAGCAAAGCAAAACCATGGCCAAATACCTCGACAACTGGAAGATTATCCTGGCCCTGTGCCTCACCCTCGGGCTGGCGCCCTACTTTCCCGAACCACACATCTGGGGCAAGATCAAATGGATACGCGGCGGCGCCGTGGGCATGGGCCTTATTGACTGGTTTGATTTTGTGATCCACGGGCTGCCGTGGGTGCTGTTGCTGCGGCTGGCCCTCAAACAGATCCCGTAGCAGATGTTTCGGATCTCGCGAAGGTCTGGGCCATCATTTAGTTACCGGCATTTATCAACCGGCCTCAACCATGAAACCACGAGCCAATGCACCAAATCATCATCATCGGAGCCGGCCTGAGCGGGCTGGCCACCGCCTACGAATTGAAAAAGATGGGCGTTCCGGCGCTTGTCCTGGAAGCGAGGGAGCGTTACGGCGGGCGAATCTGGACGGTGAAGGGAGAAGGGCGGGGCGCCCCTCTGGAAATGGGCGCCACCTGGTTTGGCGATAAGCACCAGCATCTCATTGGGCTGCTACTGGAACTGGGAGTGGGATATTTTGACCAGCACAGCCGGGGAATCGCGCTTCTGGAATCCATGTCCTTCGCTCCGGCCCAGCGGTTCGAACTGCCGGAATCGGAAGAGCCTTACCACCGGATACAGGGGGGGAGCAGTACCCTGATCAAAGCTCTGGTAGCCCGCATCGGGGAAGACAATATACACCTGGCCACTCCGGTGGAAGAGATCCGGGAGCAAGCGGGCGGCCTGCTTATCGTAGCCCGGAGCGGAAAGGAATACCACTGCCGCCTTGCCGTTTCTACCCTGCCGCCCGGGTTATTGGCGAAGACGATTCGCTTCACTCCGCACCTGCCTGCGGAGATCCTGGGCGTAATGGCACAGACCCATACCTGGATGAGCGAATCGGTAAAGTTTGCGGTGGAATACGATAAGCCGTTCTGGCGGGAACACGGCTTCGCCGGCACTGCCTACAGCCAGGCCGGCCCGGCCACCGAGATCTATGACCACACCAATTTTGAAGAGACTGCCTTTGCCCTAAAGGGCTTCCTGTCGGCCGGCGCCGCCCAGCTGAGCGAGGATGGCCGCCGGGAGATGGTCCTGCGCCAGTTGGTGAAGCTTTTCGGCCTGGAAGCCGCCAACTACCTCTCCTACATCGATTGGCCCTGGGCCCATGAACCCTTTACCCACCACAAATATAATGGCTATATCCTTCCTCATCAGAACAGCGGCCACCCGGCTTTCGCCCGCCCCCTGATGAATGGCCGGCTTTTCCTGTCCGGCACGGAAACATCACCGGAATTCGGCGGTTATATGGATGGAGCCGTGCTCTCGGGCCTGCTGGCAGCAGACCGGGTAGCGCTGTTGTAGCCCGGGATGTAGCAGCCTTGCACGGAAGGCTTTTCGTGGCTCGTAGGTTCGGTGCGTTGCCCAACGGTAATTGTTGGATGGGTTTTGGACTTTGGACGTTCCGAAAATGCCTTTCGCGTCAGAACGTCCAAAGTCCAAGAGGGTTTCATGGTTAAATGGTTACCGGCCCTCACCAATGCACCAATAAACCAATGAACCAATAAACCAATGAACCAATGAACCAATCCCCCCCCCTGCGATACAAGCCGGCTCTCAGATTGTTATTATTATGACGAATAACCAAAACCAATGGCAACCACCTATTTCCAACGTTCCGGCCTGAGAAGGTACCTGAAGGAAACCGGTGAGGTATGGCTTTTCGCCCGCCGGTTTTTCAGTGAGGTGTACCGGCGGCCTTTCGAGTGGCGGGAACTGCTGCACCAATGTTACATCGTCGGCAATCAATCCCTGTTCCTGGTCGGGATGACCGGCCTGATCATGGGCCTGGTGCTTACCCTGCAGACCCGGCCGACGATGGAGGACTTCGGCGCCGAGGCCTATATGCCCGCCATGGTGGGCGTCTCTATCATACGTGAGATCGGCCCGGTGGTCATCGCCCTGATCTGCGCCGGCAAGATCGGCTCCAGCATCGGGGCGGAGCTGGGCTCCATGAAAGTGACCGAGCAGATCGCCGCCATGGAAGTATCGGGCACCAACCCCTTCAAATACCTGGTGGTGACCCGCATCCTGGCCACTACCCTGATGATCCCCCTGCTGGTCATTTTCGGCGACGCGATCGCGCTGTTCGGTTCTTTTTTGGTCGAGAATATGAAAGGCGATGTTTCCTTCCTGCTTTTTTTCAATAAAGTATTCCGGCAGCTGAGCTTCGGCGACCTGCTGCCGGCTACCATCAAAACCTTCTTCTTTGGGTTTGCCATCGGCCTGATCGGTTGCTACAAGGGGTATAATTCCCAGAAAGGGACGGTTGGAGTGGGGCGCGCCGCCAATACCGCAGTGGTGGTGGCTTCCATGCTACTGTTCGTGCTCGACTTTATAGCGGTACTGGTAGCGGACATCTTTTTTGACCTGTAGATATACTATGGAATCACTGATCCACATCGAAGATATGTACAAATCATTCGGAGAGCAACAGGTGCTCAACGGCTTCAACCTCGACCTGTACGAGGGAGAAAACCTGGTGATCGTCGGCAAGTCAGGCTCCGGTAAGTCGGTGCTGCTTAAGTGCATCGTGCGCCTGCTGGAGCCCGACTCCGGGGTGCTGGAGGTGCTGGGCCAGTCCATTCCCAAACTGAACCAGTACGAAATGGACCAGTTGCGCACCGAGGTGGGCTTCCTCTTTCAGGGCAGCGCTCTGTACGACAGCATGACGGTGCGGGAAAACCTGGAGTTTCCTCTGCGGCGGCACCCGGAAAAAATGAAAGGCCAGAATGTGGAATCTCTTATTGTCGAAACCCTGGAGAGCGTGGGCCTTGCCCATACCATCGGCCTTATGCCTGAGGAGCTTTCAGGGGGCATGCAGCGCCGGATCGCCCTGGCGCGCACTCTTATCCTGCGGCCGAAGGTCATCCTGTACGATGAGCCCACCAGCGGCCTGGACCCCATCACCGCCAAGGAGATCATCGAACTGATGCTGAAAGTGCAGCGCCAGTACCAGGCCTCCGCCCTGATCATTACCCATGACATGGACTGCGCGCGGGTGATCTCCAACCGGATGATCATCCTGATCGACGGCAGAAACTATGCGGAGGGGACTTATGCAGAATTGTCAAAATCGACGGACCCGCGGGTCCAGGCATTTTTCAAATAAAAAAAATACGGAAAGATGAGCCTCAACGGAACGGCTCGTTTTTTATCACTATTCAATTATGGCAAAAAGAACGGAAAACACGGTAAAGCTCGGATTCTTCATCACTGTTGGAGTGGCGCTTTTCATTCTGGCCGTTTATCTGATTGGGAAACAGGAGAATATGTTCGGCGAAAATTTCCACGCCAGTTCCATTTTCAGCAATGTGAACGGCCTGCAGCCGGGCAATAACGTTCGGTACTCCGGCATTAACGTGGGGACGGTGGAGAAGATCATCCTGTTGAATGACAGCACGGTAGAGGTAAGGATGAGGATAGAAGAAAACGTGCGGCCCTACATCAAGAAGGATGCGGTGGCCAGCATCGGTTCGGACGGCCTGGTGGGCAGCATGCTGGTCAACATCAGCCCGGGAAAGGGAGAGGCGCCAATGATCGAGGAAGGAGATGTGATCGCCTCCTACAGCCGCGTCAAACCGGAAGAACTGCTCAATACGCTGGGCAAGACCAACGAGAATATCGCCCTGATCTCCAATGACCTGCTGCGCATTACCAACTACATGACCCGGGGAAAGGGCACGCTTGCCTTGTTGCTACGAGACACTACCCTTGCTATTGGCCTGCAGGAGGCCATCTACAACCTACAGGCCACCTCCCGCTACCTGTCGGCCACCGGCAGCCAGCTTCAGCACCTTATCGGCGAGGTAGAGGAGGGCTCCGGCCTGCTGAACCAGTTGCTGTACGACACTACCGTCATTGCCAACATCAACACTTCCATCAGCCAGATCGACACCCTGGCGGAAAAAGCATTACCTTTTCTGGCCGAACTGCAGCGCTCCGCCGAGGAGATCTCCGCTTCCGGCGCCCTGCTGAAGACAGCCATGGAACAGTTGGCCGAAGGGGAGGGGGCTGCCGCATTGTTGCTGCGGGACACTGCCTTTGCCAGCGGCCTGGAAGAGACGATGAAAAACATCGAGCAGGGCACCGCCCGCTTCAATGAGAACATGCGGGCCATGCGGCACAATATCTTCCTGCGCTCTTACTTTCGCAAAAAGCGGAAGCATGGGGAGCCGCCGCCGCCGTGATGGGCAAGGTTAGTGCCCCAGGCGGTTATCAGCCCTGCTGCGAACTGAGTGTGGTTATTGGTTAATTTGGCGTCATGGCTGCAAAACCGTAGCGGGGCTTACTTATCATCAACGGCCATTTTAGAAAAAAGTATGGGATTGGCTTGTTCTGGCCGGAATTCATTGCTAGTTTTAGAGGGGCTGGAGGCTCGTAGGGATGAACTTACAGGAACACAAAAGTGCAAAGGGATGGGAGTTTGGCCTCCAAACATGCTCTAAATACAATCTTAAACGAGTACAAGCGGAAATTAATGCCAAAAACACCAGGTAAGACGCTAACGCCGCCGAATGTGATAAACACCAACAACCTATGAAACTACCCGCTCTCCTGCTCTCCTGCGTCCTGCTATTTCCCGTTTTGCTGCCCGGCCAGTGGCGCCCACTCGAAAGCCCTTCCGGCTCCGAACCCCGCGACCTGGTAATGGCCAACGGCCGCATCTTCGCCGCCACCGCCGCCGGCCTGTATTACTCCGACGACGAAGGCGAAAGCTGGGCGAACTGCTTCTCCGGCGAACTGGAACGGAGCTTTGTCATCTCTGTCAAGGCGGAAGGGCAAACCGTCATCTGCCGCATCCGGCCGCTAGACAATAGCGACATTAAGATATTCATCAGCAATGACCTGGGCGAAAGCTGGGCGCCGCTGCTCCTGCCGGCCAATACCCCCTTTCGCGGCCTGTACTTCAACGGCGAAGCGCTCATTTACGAAACGGTGCACTTTATTCCGCCGCCCCAATCCGAAGCGTTTTATCTCTCCTACGACCTGGGCGAAAGCTGGACGCGGGTGGAGGAAGGCGAATGGCCCTTCGTGCCTGATCTGATCCATGCCGCCGGGGGCGTTTTCTTCGGCCGGGGTGTTCAGGGAGGGCTCTGGCGTTCCGACAGTATGGCTTCCGGGTGGGACAGCCTGAACCTGGCCATAGCCCAGGATGACTTCGTAAGGGTGTACTATGAAAACGGCCTGCTCCTGGTAAGCAATGAAGAGACCGTTCACCGTAGCCTGGACGACGGCCAAACCTGGGTGTCCTCCTCCTCTTTCAGCACCTTCAGGGGCGCTAATGAAGGCTTTTGGGCGCGGGGCGACAGCCTTTTTACGCTGCACAACGGCGGCCTCTACCTGAGCACGGGCCAGGGAGTTGCCTGGACGCAGGCCTCACCGCTGAATTCCAACTTCGTCGATTTCCTGCCGCTCGAAAGCCACAGCCTGCTCGCCGAGACAGAGGGCATTTACCGTTCTCCGGACCTTTCTCAAACCCTGATCCCCAGCCATTCGGGGATAAAGGGGCTGACTGTGGAGGATTTTGCCTTACGTGAAGGCGGTTTGTACTTTTATAGCGATAGAATATTAAAGATGGCAACCATAGATGTGGATGGCATCCAGGAGGAAAATACCGTGCTGAGCGATATTAATCTGGATGAAATGGTAAGCGGCGGCGGCTATCTGTTTGTCAATGAACTTGTAAGTTTGTCCAATCCGATAAGCCTCTTGCATCGTATCACCCGTATTGCATCCGACGGTACATCCACTGTCGTTCAGGAAAGCAGCGATGGCCCCTGGCTGGCCAGCGACCACCTGAAGTACACGGACGATAAGCTGTTCTACTTCAATGCCGGCTGGTTGCAGGTGTACTCCAATGACTTCGGGGAGAGCTGGCAGAGCCTTTCGGAACTTATCCCTGTACCTTGTTACGATTACGAACGCCACGAAGAGGCCGTATTTGCAATAGTGGCCGATGGCGTTATCCGAAAAAGGGACGGTGAAGCGGACTGGGCGCTCGTCAATAACGGCCTGGATCTTGATGTCTATCCCTTCGGTGGCGGCTTTCTCGTTACTCGTTTGGTGAGTACTGAAGGGGCGCTATTCCTGCTGCTGGGGCGGGGAAGCAGTGACTTTATCGAATTCTATGTCACCCATGACGGAGGAGATACCTGGCAGGCTACCGCTACGGACCTGCCGGACATCATTCTGCCCTACCTCAACTCCCCCCAGGGCGTCAAGAACATCGTCGCCCTTGGCGGCTACCATATCATGGCTCTCCGCGATGTGGGCATTGCCGTTTCCGCCGACCAGGGGCGCAACTGGGCCGTTTACAACGACGGCCTGCCCACCGATGAGGTGAACCAGATTGAAGTGCACGGCGGGCGGGTTATCGCGGGTACGCGCCGCCACGGTTTCTGGGAACTGCGCCCTGAGGACATCCGCCTGCGGCAGGTGATCGGCCGCGTCTTCTTCGATGAAAATGCCAACGGGCAGCAGGACGCCGTAGAGATTCCCGTTCCCAACGTCAAAATCCTGTTGGAAAACGCTGAGGATCTCACTTTTTCTGATCTCGAAGGGGAATACCGGCTTTCCTTTATCGATGAAGGCGCCTTCGGCCCTGTGCTGGAAAACCCCAACCTCATTGCCGTCCCCGGAAGCCGCCACACCACGGACGACGGCCCGTTCGATTTCGCGCTTCAGCTCAACGGCCAGGGGCCGGATCTCAGCGTCAGCCTGCACACCGGTCAGGTACACCGCCCCGGCTTCCCCATCCGCTTTTACCTACATTACCAGAACCTGGCCAACACCATCAATTCCGCCACGCTAAGCCTCGACTTCTTCCCGGAACTCCACTACGATAGCGCCAGCCTGGCCCCGGCACAGATCGACGGCAATACCATCCGGTTTGAACTGGGCGTACTGCCGCCCCTGGCCGATGGGGTGATCGCCGTTGACTTCACCCTGGATCCGCTGACGCCGCTGGGAATCGTGGCCTTCAGCACGCTTACCGCCACCCTCCCGGACGGCGACGCAGCCCCCGCCAATAACCAGGCTATCCTGGAAGCTATTGTAGTTGGTTCTTATGATCCCAATGACATTCAGGTGGACCGTAAAGGCTTATCCCCGGAAGAGGTGATGAACGAACAGGTGCTGCGCTACCGCATCCGCTTTCAGAATACGGGCACCTACCCCGCCGAGCGGGTGGTGGTGCGCAACGCCATTCCCGAAGAGCTCAACCTGAGGAGTATCGCCCGTATCGCCTCCAGCCACCCCATGGCCATTCAGCATGAGGGCAGGCGGGAGCTGGCCTTCGTTTTCGACGGTATTCAGCTGCCCGACAGCAGCAGCAATGAGGCGGCCAGCCACGGGTTTATCGAGTACGATATCCGCGTTGAGAACAGTTTGATGCCGGGAGACAGCATCCGCAACCAGGCGGCCATCTACTTCGATTTCAACCCGCCGATCATTACGAATACGGCTGTGACGGTGGTGGAGGAAATTAGCAGCGTCGGCCCGATCTCGGAAGGCCAACGGCTTTTGTTGTCGGCGCCCAACCCGGTGAGGGCAGGAACGCCCGTCCGGCTGCTGGCGCCCGGGGCGAGTGGGGTGCTCTTCCTGTTCGATCAAGCGGGCCGCCTCCTGAGGAAGGTCGATAATTTCATTTGCGACACGAACAGCCTGCCCACCCGGGGGCTGCCGCCGGGCGTGTACTGGGCCGTTTTAAGGAATGCGGCCGGGAAAATGATGACGGCAAAGGTGGTGGTGCAAGCGCCGTGAGGCCAGTATTACCTTGGAGGCTCAAAACTTATTTGCTCACAGCCGGTAAACCAACCCCAGGTCAATAAAATGGATGTAGGCAAAATTGTACACCTGCTCGACATCAGCCCCGCCTTCGATGAACCGGTATCCTGCTTTCAACCTTAACTTGTCATCAACCAGATGGAAAAGCACGCCGCCAAAAATGTCTTCGGCCCTGCCCTGGGGGCCCACCAGCGCATCGCCCTTCAGCAGTAAAGACAGCTTATCAGCCGGCTGATAATTGAACTCGAAACTGACGAGGGGGACGACGCCCAGGTCAACTTCCTCGGCCTCCATGCCGTTCTGGCGGAGGGCAATGCGGGCGTCTCTCAGCAGAATAGTAGCTCCCAAGTCCAGAGAGACATCGGCCTTCCGGATCAGCCGGTAGCGGTAGCTGAGGCGATAGGTGTTGAACTTGTAAGTGCCATGGATACCTTCGCCGGAGAAAGTGGTTCCCGAAAAATCGATGGATTCGGGCTGTGCGTTCTGATACTCCAGCTGAAGGGGAGCGGCTGTCAATTCAACGGTGTGCCTGTTGCTGATGAGATAGGCCAGCTCGAGCCGGACAAATTCGGTGGGGGTGTTTTCGGTGAAATCTTCGTCCAGGGAAAATAAAGTGCCACGTTCTTGTTCGCCATTCGGCGCGCGGACGTCATTGTACTGGGAAAAAGCAAGCCCGGATTCGAGGCTGATCTTCAATTGTGCCTGAGCGAAAAACGGAAGGAGGAGGAGTAATGAGATGAGGGTAGAATAAAATTTCATCGTGGCCTTTACTGATGTAACTGATCCTTGGTTGATTTGTTTGTTCAGGAACAGGCCGGCAAAAAAATGGCGGGAAATACCTATTTTGAAGGGTGAAATGATCTTACTAACGCATAAACAACAACTCTGATGAAGAAACTCCTGCTCTTTCTGTCTCTGGCGCTGCCCGCCATCCTGCTCGGCCAATCCCGCCACGAACTCAAGGCAGACCTGTTCGGCCCCATCTTTACCGATGAGGTACACCTGGCTTACGAATTCATGCCGAACCACAAATGGGGCCTGGAAATTGGCCTAGGGTACGAGTGGGGAGGTTTTTCTCTGGATACCATTCTTCATGTGCCCGGCACGCCTTACAACCCTCAATACGCCCATTTCGGCAGGCACTTTCTCAACCTCCTGCTCTCCGGCAAGTCCTACCTCGCTCCCAGGCGTGGCGCGGACCGCTTCTTCCTCGGTATCTACTGGTGGAACCAGTGGGAAACCTACCGCGACCCGGCCTACGATGAGTACTGGGAGCGCAATTTCAACCGATCTGTCGACTGGTATACCTTCCGGAAATCTTCTCTGGGCATTCAGGCGGGGTATAAGTGGGTGATCAGGGAAAAGTTCATCATCGAGCCGCTCTTCGGGATCGATGCGGATATCCTGTCTTTTTTCCGGGATGAGGATTATGGGGTAGATGCCATTGTGTTCCTAAAGGCCGGTTACCGCTTTGGGAGAGCAACATCTGAAGCCGGGTAGATTAATGGTTGGGAAGAGGCTATTAGCAATGGAACAATCCAACCATGCCCCCCTGAGCCGATAAAACAATCTAACAATCCAACCATATACCCCCTACTGCCTCCTGCTCCGGTCCCTTTCGATCACCTCCCCGATCTGATGCACCTTCAGGTTCTTGGCGATGATGGTGCGATCCGGGTTGAGGACGTATATCTCCGGGGTGATGTCTACGAAGTATTTGCCGTAGATGGCCCGGTTAGTGGGGTCGAACACGTTGGCGGCGAAGGCGTCCATGCCCGTCTTTTTGATGTAGGCCTTCCATTCCTCGGTATTGGTATCCACGCCGATGGCGAAGACCTCTACGCCCTGGTTTTTCCATTGCCTGTGGAACTGCACCAGCCTGGGGCTCTGCTCCTGGCAGTGCTCGCAGTCGGGGTTGAACAGGTATACGACGACGTAGGGGGCTTTGATATCATAGAGGGAATACGTCTTCCCGTCGGGCCCGGAGGCGGTTACGTTCGGCCCTTTGTGGCCCACCAGGCTGCCGGCCATCTCGTTGGCGCGCAGCTGTATGGCGTAGATCTCGGCTGAGTCCGACCAGAAGGCGCGGTCGTAGGTGAAATAGTTCTGGGCCATGTGGACGAAGACGGCTTCGGGGTCCATCAGTTCGGTCTTGGTGGGTTCGTATTGCAGGACGATCCAGTTGGCGAAGAACTTGAAGTATTCCGGGTGGCCCAGCACCTTGTCCACCAGGAAGGAAGCGGCCTGGTTGAGGGAGTCCGGGTGCTGGGGCGTCAGTTCCTTCATATAGCGTTTGAGCTTGTTGAAGATGACCGGCGTGTAGAGCAGGCGCTCGTCGCTGAAGTCGACGTTGTCCCAGAATTCGGTGCGGTAGAAATAGACCTGGGCGGTGGTGTCGATGGTTCCGTCGGGCTTGCGGATGTCGCGGATATCCGGGTTCTGGCCGGCGGTTTTGAACTTAGTGAAGAAGGCGTCGGGGTGGTTGTCGAAGATCTCCTGGAGGTGGGCTTTGCGCTGGGCCACTAAAGCATCTTGCTCGGCCTTGGCCTGCTGGTACTGGGGGCTGCTTTCGGGCAGGCCCTGCATTTTCCGGGCTACGGCCTGGAACTTCGGCTGCATTTCCGCTTCGAACTTCAGGTTCTTGTACAGCAGTTCGTTGTCCAGGCTGCCGGCCACCTGCATGGTGCCCACCACGTTGGCCGCGTTGGCCGTAATGGAGAACGTCTGGTCGGCATCCACCATCATCTGAAAGGCGGAAGTGTTGGTGAAGAAGACGTAGTACAGGCCGGGCCGGTAGGGTTCCTCCCGTTTGAAGCGGAAAGAGCCGGTAGCGTCGATCTGCGTGGAGTCGGTGCGGTACGTCTGGTCGACGAAGGTGCCGATCAGGTAGGCCGTGCCGGCCGGGGCGCCCTGTATCTGTACCTGTATGTCCGGGGATTCAAGTTGCCGCTCGCCCTGGGTGGCGGAGGAAGATTCCGAAGCCTGTTGCCCGCAGGCCAGCGTCAGCAGGGCGAGTAGGGCAAGAGAGAAATATTTCATGGTTTCTTTTTTGGCTGCAAAGTTAATAACCCCCTGGCCTAAAACCGATTTTTCGAAGCAAGAGTATGATGGAATGGGGCTTATTTTGGGGTGGCCGTCTCCGAGCTAAATAAATTTGGCGAACCGGGGTAACGTTTTTGGCCGTCTCCGAGCCAAATAAATTTGGCGAACCGGGGTAACGTTTTAGCTTGCAGGAAAACGGCGGATAACTATCTTCGCAGAAAAAATCCAGTCTGATGAAATACAGCAGCCTAGTCATCATCGCTTTCCTGCTCGCCGCCTGTGGCGGAACGGAGCAGCCCCAGGGCGCCACCCTGCCTTCCGCCTGCGAAATGCTGACCCTGAAGCAGCTCGAAGACATCCTCCGGGAGCCGGTAGAGGACCCCGTGGCCACGAGCGCCAATGCCGGGGAGCTCTCCGCCTGCACCTTCACCCTGCCCGGCCGCGCCAAGGACGACAACCTGGTGATCTACGTCCTGCAGAGCCATATCGGGAAGAATGTCGAAAAGTTCAAAACTCTCGCCGCCGAGTGGCAGGCCCGCAATATGGGCGCCGAGTACGAGCTGGAAACCGTCTCCGGCTACCCCATGGCCTTCTTCCCGGGCGAGCGCAACGTCTACCCGCCCACCTTCCTCATCTCTTTCAACCAGGCGGACCTGGCCATTCAGGGCGCCCCGAAGGACGACGCCAAGTCGATCGCCTTCCGGGCCATGGTGCTGTATCAGTGGAAGTAGGGATTTTTGATTTTTGACGTTTGACGTTTGATGTGTGATGTGCCACGGGGGGGGCAGCAACGGCCGGAAGCCCTGCAAGGGACATCACAAATCAAAAATCAAAAATCAAAAATCAAAAATCTTTTGGTTCCCACCAATCCTCCCTCCATCCGCAATTCTACAAAGTACAGCCCCGGCGGGAGGCTGGCCATCTGCCAGTTTGCCCGTTCGGTAAAGGCAGGCAGGCGTCGTTCGCCCACGGCCTGCCCCAGGTGGTTGAGCAGGCGGAGTGTTGCTTCTTCGGGCACGGGTTGTGGAAAAGTGATGTTGAGCTGTTCGGACACCGGGTTGGGGAATACTTTCCAACTGAGCGGGGCGCTAGCTTCTTTCGTATTCACTATTATCTGATAGCACCCTTCTGGTTCCCGGGCATAATCGGTGACATGCAGCAGCGCTTCTTCCTGGTAGTAGCACAGCAGCTCGATGTAGGCATCCACAACGAAAGAACCGGCCGGTTCGAAGGTGCTGCGTTCGCTGCCGATGCCTTCGATCCAGTAAACGGTGAATGAGGTGTTGAGGCTTGGTGAGGCCAGCATCCGTTTGCGGACGCTTCCATCGGGCAGCCTAATGAAATCTACGTTTCGGACGACGAAGGGGTCGCCAAAATCTCCGAAAGTTATCTCCTCGCCTTCTTCCAGTGTAAAGTCATAGGCCGGTACTTCCTCTTGATTGAACTCCCAGTACTTATATACCTTTCCGGGCGGCCCCTCGCGAAAGGCCCAGCCGGAGTACTCCCAACTTTGAAGATTGGGGCCCTCGGTAACCCAAAGTTTGTGGTACACCTGGCCGTTGCGCTGAATGGTGTCCTGGAAGCGGTAGATCTCTGTGAATAAACGCCCGTTGCCGGTCTGAATGCTGAGCCAGCCGGTCAATATATTCCAGCGGTTGGCCTCCGAGACGAAGGAATGATCGGTAAGGGTGCAGCCCAGAAGATCAGAGATGTTATCTCGCAGGCTGGTGTAACTGATGTCGCGGATGCCCGGTGTGATCTGCCCCAGTACCGTATCACCTTGCTTCAGGTAGAAATTCTTGCTGCAGCCGCCGAGCAGAAAGGTGTCCTGGCCGTTTATGGGCTCGTCGTATACGGCCAGGACATATTCCGCGCCGACGGACAGCAGGTCCAGGTTCTCTCCGCAGTTGACCCCATCCTGCCCCATCATGGTGATGGTGTCCGGGGCGATAGGCCGGTAGATGTTTTCCAGCACGGCCACCCGCATGTAGTAGGGGTGCGTGCGCTCCAGCACTTTTCCATAGAAAATGTGGGTATTGGGGGCGACGGCGGCGCAGAAGACGGTATCGTACGGGCCGGCGCAGCTGCAGCTGCGGGCGGGCAGGCTTTGAAGGATGAGGGCAAGGGTGAACAATGACTGTAGGGTAAAGGTTCGGAGGTTCATATATTGATGTTTTGTAACTATCAGCATGAGGTTATGGATGCCCCCGGTGCGAAATTTTGCAGGCTTGTTCTGTCGGAACCCCTTCTCATTCCCCTTGGAAGGGGAAAGTTGGCTTACAAAATTCCGCACCAGGAGCCAAATCACCATAATGATGAATAAACGATGTTTTATCTGCTCTTGATAAATTTTCTGATGCCCGGCGTTTCCCCTCCCATCCGGGCTTCGATGAAATACAGGCCCGCCGGCAGGCCGCTGACGTCCCAGCTGATGCGCTCAGAATATGGCGGCAGGGAGCGCCCGCCCACCGGCTGCCCCAGATGGTTGAGCAGGCGGAGGTGTAGGGCCCGGGGTGTGGTTCTGTCCAATTCAATGGTAATGGCTTCCCCTGCGGGGTTGGGGAAAAGGCGCATGTTTTTTTTCTTCACTTCCTGAACGCCGGTGATCAGCCCGCATTCTTCCTCGGTTCCCACACAATAATCGTACAGGGAGACGAACCAGTTCAGGGTATGCGGGTAGAAGATCCCCTCCAGGAACAGGCCGGTGTTGTAGCCTAAACCCTCGATCAGCGCCTCGCCGTTGGTGATGTATCTGTTCACCATCAGGCGCCTCCGTTCGGCGCCCCAGAGATCGGCATAGTCTACCGAGTCAATAACCAGAGGATAATCTTCGAGGACAGTATTGATGCATTCATCCAGGGTGTCGTTCAGCCCTTTCGAGAAATCGTACAACAGAAACTCCTCTTCCACCGGGCAGTTTTCATTGCCAAAGGCTTCGAAAGTTATAGCATACACCTTCCGCGCCACCGTATCCTCCCGGATGAGCCCGAAGAGCCGTTTGTCTTCGATGTAATAAGGCCCGGCAAATTCATCCGGCAGCAGATCCAGGAAATACACCTTTTTGTAGGGGGTGCCGCCGGCTATGGTGTCGCCCTGTATGGAGTAGCCAAAAACATCCGTTACACCATCCAGATAGGCGATTGTTGTCCAGTGGGCATTTTCGAGCACCAGTTTCTGGTAAGGCTGGGCATGGCAAAGAATGGGCAAGGCCAATACTATTATTAAGGTTGATGTTCGGAATTTCATTTTTCTTCGGTTACGTAGTGATGGGGAATGTCCGGGCACTGGCCTTTTTGAAATGGGGGGGGAATGTGATAGAAAGACAATAGAAATGCAATGGAAATATCCCCAGGTTCTCCCGTCTCTATCATCGAATGCCTATGCCTCAATCATGTAAATTTACCCCTCCCCGGTTTGGAGGCGCCCACCCGGCAAGCCGGGCGAGCTGCCTCTTTGGGGTTGATTCGGTTTTTCGGCAGTTCGGAGTTCGGACGGCCCTGGACAGCCCCAAAGCGCGAACACCGAATACCGAACACCGAATACCGAATACCGTTTCAGGAGTTTCTCCCGGAAATTTCAAAGAGAGTACGCCAGTGAGGTTTCTTTCAAATATTCCGCTTTCCAGGCAGGCATTCAAGTACAGGAAAATCATTTTGTGAATATCTTAGCTACGCTTTATCCGGTAAAGCTTTTATCTTTAAAAGAGATGGCGGGATTTTTGTGCGCTCTATTTTGAAAAGTTGCCTGAAGAACATTGTCAGCCGCCTGACGCAAAACAGAGGACATGAAAAAATACAAACTATACGCGCTTTTCGATACGCTGAGCAATGGAGAACTGCGCCGCCTGCGCCGCTTCCTGCAGTCGCCCTATTTCACTACCCGTGGCGATGTCTTCGCCGCTTTCGATTACCTGGCGGAGCGCAGGGGGGCGGGGCGGCCGATGCCGGGCCGGGAGCTGCTTTTCGAACACTGTTATCCCGGCGAGCCCTACGACGATCAGAAGGCCCGGTCGCTGATGAGCGGCCTGGCGGAGCTTATCGAGCAGTTCTGGCTGGTGGAGGGCAGGGAGCAGGACGGCTTCGACGCGCAGCTGGCCCTGGCCGGCATCTACCGCCGCCGGGGCCTGGAGCGGCAGTTTCAACGAATCATGAAAAAGGCCGGCCGCCACCTGGAGCGCAGCCCCCTGCGCGACCCCGGCCACTACGAGAAACTGCTGGCATACCAGGATGAATGGCTGGAATACGAGTCGGCTTCCAAACGCACGGCGGAGCTCCACCTGCAGGAGATCACCGACACGCTCGATGTATCTTACCTGCTATCCCGCCTCCGGTACGCCTGCACCCAGCTGACCCACAGCGCGGTCTACTGGCGGGAGTACCGCTTCGGGCTCCTGCATGCCATGCTGGAAGAGGCATTGCCTCTGGGCTACCTGGGCATCCCGGCGGTGGCAATTTATTACAACTGCTACCGCTTCCTGAGCGAGGGCTACAGCCTGCCGCCCTTTCAGCGCTTTCGGGCGCTGCTGCTGGAGCACGGGCCGCTGTTTTCTCTGGGTGAAAAGAAGGGGCTATACCTCCTGGCCATCAACTTTTGCATCCGGCAGATGAATTCCGGCAGTGAGGAGTTCGCCCGGGAGGGGTGGGCCCTGTACCGGCAGGGCCTGGAGCAGGGGGTTTTCCTGGAAGGCGGCCGCCTGTCCCGTTTTACATTTTACAACATTGCTGCCACCGGCATCCGGCTGGGCCAGCTGGAAGAGGTGGAGAATATCGTCCGGGAATACCAGCGCTACCTGCCGGAGGAATACCGGGAGTTGAGCCTGCGCTTCATCCGCGCCCGCCTGGCTTTTGCCCGGGGCGCCCTGTCGGAAACCGCCGGGCTGCTGGAGCAGGCCGATTTCAGAGACCTGGTCCACAACCTCATCGCCAGGAACCTGCTCATCAAGGCATACTACGGGCTGGGAGAATACGAACTGCTGGAAGCACAGCTGGAAAGCCTGCGCACTTTCATCCTGCGCAAGGGCTTCAGCGATTACCATCGCCGCAATTACCTCAACATCATCCGCTTTGTGCAGCGCCTGATCGCCCTGCCGCCCTATGCCCCGGGAGAGCGGCGGAAGCTGGAGGAAGATATCCGAAAGGCCGAAGTGCTGACGGAACGGGAGTGGCTGCTGGAGCAGGTGAGGGAGTGAGTGGGAGAGGGGGAGAATCACACGGCCCTTGCCGGTTTCCCGGAAGGGCCGTGTTGTCGTTCGTTCAGGTTCCTGTAGGGGGTTACCGGTCTACCGGCTGTTCCTTGGTAAAGACGTTGAGTTTCGTCCAGTCTTTTACGTAGTCATCCGGCAATTCGCTGATGGCATCTACCTGGAAGCCCTTGGCAGGAACGCCGCGGTGCTTGGCGACATTCTGGATGAAGTGCTGGGAAGGCAGCCCTTCGAGCTTCATGTAAATGTTCTTGCTGGACCTCCAGCGGAAGCCCTCTGGTTTAGCGGTGGGAATGTCCTGGTTGAGGTCCCAGGATACAGTGGCCATATAATACTTAAATGCCATGATAGAGTGGGTTCTTTGGTTAATAAATGGGTTTGGTACTTGTTTGGAGGTAGTCATTTGGGCTGCAAATGCCCCCTTTCAGAACCTCATTTCGGCTATTTTCTTGCCCACAGCGCTGCTATGGGCTCAAAAATGAGCCTCATGAGAACCTAAAACCGGGCATTTTCGCTTCCGAAGCACTACCTTCAAACAAGTACTTACACAAGGAGTGCATACCCCTGTGAATTCCATAAATTTATTTAAACTTTATGGGAAGCGCAATGACTTGGGTCAGTTTTGGAGGAATATTTTCTCTTTCTGAAGGCGGAGGGCGCCCGTAGGACGATGAAAGGAGAACAATGGAGAATTCCTGAATGTATAATGAGGAGGTGTTCCGCAAATTCTGCAAGAGTGAGGGGAAGACAGGGGATATTCGATAAAGATCTCAAATCCATAACTGATAGATATCCAGATGATACAGCCTGCGAGCCTTCATTCCATAGGGTCCCTCCTGCTTGTTGCCGGCCTCATGTTTGGCTGCAGCAAAAAACCGTCCTCCGAAAAAGTACTCGCGGGGGCTGTCCGGCAGATCGAAGACAGCCGGGCCGTTCATTATAAATATAAGGCAACCTGGGACAACCGTTTCAACGAAACGAAGTATCAGGATTCCGGGCGGGTTATATATTCCCGGCCGGACAGCAGTCTTCACGGCTTTGCTTTTTTCGTCAGTAACCGGGGAAATGAATACCTTTTTGACGGGTTCAATTACAAGGAGTACCGGCACGGGGAAAAGATGATCGTCCGGCACGAGGCAGATGAGATAAAAGCGGATCCCGCTTATTTTTCGGGTAAGATGTTCTTTGCCTATACCCCGTTTGAGCTGACAAAGGAAAAAGCTTTCGACAGCAGCCCGGTGGATAAAAAAACGGCGTTGCGGCCCTATCTGGACAAAAAAGGATTCCCTTTTACCGCATTCTCAAAAGAGAGCGGGATGAACGAAGATTTTTCCGTATACGCCTTTCCGACATTTGTGCTCATCGGTGCGGATGGAGTCGTCCGCAAAGTGGTTTCGGGGTTTGGAGCGGAGGCTCGGGAGATGATCCTGGAGCAGGATGCCAGATAGAAAGATCCAATGAAGAAAAAAAGCGAAACTATTTTAACTGGATTGCACTTATGGTAGTTTTCCGGCCACCTAAGCAGAAAAAAAACTATGCAAAGAGTAATGGTCCTCGGATGCTGCGGCGCCGGCAAGTCCACCTTCTCGAAGGCCCTGCATGCCGCCACCGGGCTGGAGCTGATTCACCTCGACCAGCACTACTGGAAGCCGGAATGGCAGGAGCCGGAAGATGAAGCATGGCGGGCCACCGTAAAGGAGCTGGCCGCTCGCCCAAGCTGGATCATCGACGGCAACTACGGCGGCACCGTCGACATCCGCATCGAACGGGCGGATACCATCATCTACCTGGATTATCCTACCTGGAAGTGCCTGTGGCGGGTGACAAAGAGGGTTTGGAAGCATTGGGGCCGGGAACGCCCCGACATGCCCGCGGGCTGCCGGGAGCGGTTCGACCCGGAGTTCATGCACTACGTGGCGACGTTCAATATCCGGAAACGAGGGCCGCTGCTGCGGAAACTGGAAGCGGTGAAGAGGGAGAAGCGGGTGGAGGTGCTGAGCAGGGATGGGGAGGCGGCGCGGTTTTTGGAGCGCCTCCGTAAAATGGATTACTGAAAATCTCTTTGATACGTTTGCCATGAAGAAATTTATCATCCTGGGAATACTTCTCGGGTTCTTTCTCCCGAATCCTTCCCGTGCTCAGCAACTGAAATGGGTTGTTGATACCGTTTACACCAAAATATATGAGGTGAAAGATTTCCTCATTCTGAGCAACAGTGAAAACTGCATCGTCGTCAGAGGGGAAGAGATAACGCTCCTGCCGGTAAGTATCACGGCCAGCATTCAGGCCGCCCCCCGGGAAGA
The DNA here is from genome assembly GCA_964418125.1 of uncultured Phaeodactylibacter sp. Classification (GTDB taxonomy): domain Bacteria; phylum Bacteroidota; class Bacteroidia; order Chitinophagales; family Saprospiraceae; genus JACJXW01. The sequence goes on along the minus strand of CAYQKY010000134.1, from coordinate 3,485 downwards.
GCTGTTCGTTGAGGTGGATAATAAACCGTATTTGTGGAGTGACGCCCTTTCTCTTACCCCCCTGCAGGGCCTGGGCCTGGATATCGACAACATCCACAGTATAGAAAGGGAGGGGGATCATATCGCCTATAAAGAAAAGAATGATTCCATTTTCGTAGCCGACCTGAGGACGATGGAGAAAACCTTCGTAATGAAAAGAGGGTTTATCATTTTTGACAATGCACGGTATCTGATCATTCGAAGGCACGGGTCGCCACAGGAGGACTATTTTTATGATATTGAAGCAGATAAGCTTTCAAAACTGCCGGAAGCGTTTTCATATAACACGGCCAGGAATGAAAGCCTGATCATTGGCTATAAATATAGCGGGATCGGGGATCCTCAGCTACACGTAAAGGACCTGGAGCTGAAGGACGTCATTCTTCCCGCCCAGAACTACACTGACTTTTTAGCAAATAAGAACCTGGCCATCTTTTTTGGGAACCGGCAGCCGGCGATAGTTTTCTATCAGGGCAAACCGATGGAACTGCCCGAAGAGGTCGTCAGGGTAAAGGGCGTGTTCTGGAGCAAATGCTGGGTCATAGAAAACAGATACGGTAAAAAGGGGATAATGGGCCCCGAGGGGAACATCCTGTATACCATGGCCAATGAAAATGTGAAGCACGACTTTGGTGGGAGTGGTTTTCTGGATATCCAGAATAAAGGGCAATGCCAGCTTATCGGCCAGGATGGGCAGGTGGTCTTCAGCGGCCCGTATGACGATGCAAATTATCTGGACGATAACCGGTTCGCAGTGCTCAAAGGCGGCAAGTGGTCGGTGGTGGATAAAGATCAGAAAGTGCTGATCCCCTTTATGGGAAACAGGGATGCCGGTTTTTCCCTCAGGAAGGATTACGGCCGGAAATTTTTCTGTTTCTCGTGGAACAATGAACGGCGGTTCTACGACTATGACGGCCACCTTATTGCTGAACATACGGTGCATGAAGGAGAGGATATCTTCCTTTCCCGAACTTCCCTGGCAGGTTACAATAAAAATATGATAGCCGGCCTGTCTCAGGAGCAGGCCAGAAGGGTAAACAAATACGACGCATGGCTTTATGTCGGGAGTACAAATCAGGGACGTGAGTTCCGGTTTGAACGTCACGATGGAACGCCGGCTTCCGGATGGTTTAGTTATGTACGCCTGTTACCGGGCGACGGGTTGTTCTGGGTTTGGGCCAAAAACAAAAAGGCCGGCGTGGGCAGGCTGGAGCCATGAATACCTGGCTGCTGGAATAGTGTATGTTGGCCCGCGATCAGGATGATCGCGCCACGAGCTCACTGCTTCAGCGCCGCCTTGGTGAATATGTACTCCGGGATTTCCTGGTCGAACTGTATGCTCGTCATCCGGAACTCCGTCCCGTCGCCCTGCCTGAGCATGTCTTTGAACACGACGACGGTGGGAAACCATCGCCCCTGTATCTTCTGCACTTCAGACAGGGTAGTGCGCTTCAGCAGCTGCCCGCTCCTGGCGTACAGTTCCTCCCGCAGGGGCACGTAGCGCTCCGTATCGACCCACACCTTGCGGCGGTGGTAGGCCGCGTCCTCCACCTTAGCGATGAGCTCGAGGACGTAAGTTTTGCGGCCGTCCAGCACTTCTTCGCCGGTGAGTTTAGCCGAGTAGATGTCGGTGAGCTTGCGGTCGTCCATCATGTCTTCGTACGACAGGTCGGAGCCCATGACCGACTGCCGCAGCAGGTGCCCGGAGATCTGTATGGTACGGTCGGTGGAAGGCGAGTAGATCCACAGCTGGCCTTCCAGCTTCAGCATCTTGGTGCCCGCTTCGCGGGGCGGCGAAAGGTATTCGGTAAAGGACTCCTTGTCGCCTACCGAGTAGGTCTTCGACGTGATCGTCCTGCTGCCGCGCCGCCCGTGGATGATCATCTCGGATTCGAACACCCGGTTGTCGGCGGAGATGTTTTCATCCACCTTTTTCAGGATCGCGTCCGCGTCCTGGGCGGCCATAGGGCCGAAGAGGAGGAAGGAGAGGAAAAGGATGGTTATCTTTTTCATATTTGTGGTTATGATTTATGATTTGCGATTTATGACGTTTGATTTTTGATGTGGCATCTGGGGGCACGCCCTGATGGCCGTCAGTGTGAGGGACATCGCACCTCAAAAATTGTTAAACGCTCAATTCCTTAAACAACACCGCCGTTCGT
>CAYQKY010000134.1:0-1184 GCA_964418125.1 uncultured Phaeodactylibacter sp. | reverse complement strand
ATCGCACCTCAAAAATTGTTAAACGCTCAATTCCTTAAACAACACCGCCGTTCGTCGTTTGTAAATGCCGATCCCCGACAACGCATTGCCCAGCGCCATGGACACCAGCCCCGGGATGAAGCCGATATAGAAGGCCTCCGGTTCGATGTCGGCGCGGAACACTTCCGGCATCATCATGCCGCCGCCCTGTACGGCGGAGCCGAAGTTGAGGCCATATTCCTGCAGGTACCAGGCGGCGCCCAGGCCGAGGATGGTGCCGATCACCGAGCCGATGATGCCGACTACCACCGCTTCGATGATCAGAGAGCGGTAGATGTGCCCCTTCTCTTCCCCCATCGCCAGGCGAATGCCGAACTCGTTGTAGCGCCTCAGCCCGCCCAGCAGGCCGGTATTCCACAGCACGATTGACATGGCCAGGATGAAAATGAAGGTCATGCCGCCGGCCACGTAGTCCATCATGCCGAGGTACTCATCCAGCCCCTTCTGGTCGTTGAGGCGCAGCATCATGGGGGCGAATTCGTCGGGGTCATCCGCATATTGGGCGTTGAAGGCCGTTTTCACCTGCAGAGCCTCTTCCCGGTGGTACTTGCCGTCCTTGAAGAAACCCAGCACCTCCCCGGCCGCATCGGCCATATCGAGGGCAGCCTGGGCGTCGGTAATGTCGACGAGAATGGCGCCCCGGTCGAGTGCCCGCATGCCGAAGCGCACCGTGCCCGCCACCGTGAAGTTGGTAAATGCCATGCCGCCGTACATGGTGGAACCGAATAGGGTGACGGGGTCGCCGATCTCAATGTCGAAGCGCTCGGCAAAGTCATTGCTGATCAGCGCCTCCCCCGGCTCATCGGGCAGGCTGCCCTTTATGATGGAAGAGGGGATGTTCATTCGCTCCGGCTCCCGGCTGCCGGGGGTGAAAAAGTCGATGGCCTGCCCGGTGGCCATGCCCTGGGCGCGGGTCTCCCCATCTTCGCCGGGCACGTCGATCAGCCCGCCGAAGTGGATGCGCTCCACCCACTCCATGGCAGGGAATTCCGCATTCAGGTTACTGATGAGTTTATCCACTTCCACCAATGCCAGGTCGTTGGGCATCTGGTCGACGTTGTCGGCGTAGGCGCGCGTCATGATCTTGACATGGCCGGTGGAGAAATTGGCGTTGACGTCGACCATATCGCCCAGAATGCCCTTGA
>CAYQKY010000133.1:0-24340 GCA_964418125.1 uncultured Phaeodactylibacter sp. | reverse complement strand
TCATAAACGTCTAATAACCAAACAAAAGATAACTGATGGCGACGTCTGATACCGTTATTGAACAAAAAGAAGTGCAGAACCAGGCTGATGCCTGGTCGGGAGGGAAAGCGCCGTTCAAGGCGAGCTACGGCAAGCTGATGATGTGGTACTTCCTTCTGTCGGATGCCTTTACTTTTGCCGGGTTCCTGATCGCTTACGGGGCTTTGCGTTTCAGCAGCCCCACCTGGCCGGTTCCGGACTTTGTATTTTCCACGGCGCCTTTCGGCATACACCACGCTCCGCTGATCTTCGTGACCATAATGTCCTTCCTCCTGATCGTCAGCTCGGTGACGATGGTGCGCGCCGTACAGGAGGGCCATAAGGAAAACAAGAACGGAGTGGTCTTCTGGATGTTTTTGACCATCCTCGGTGGCGCCGGCTTCCTCAGCTGCCAGGCCTGGGAGTGGAGCAACCTCATCGGTGCAGAGCATATGACGGTTACCACCAACCCCTTTGGTACTTATACCGAAAATGGCGTTTACCTCACTCCTGATGGAAAGGAATCGGATGAAACCTTCGAGGCCGGAGAGAGCTACCTCATCCACAAAGTCCATGAAGGAGAAGGGCACGGAAGCGGAGAGCATGCCGAGGGCGAACATGCTGAGCTGGATTACAGCCAGGGAGACCACCCCGGATATTTTGTGGACGAGCAGGGATTCATCCACCGGAAGTTCAAAATAACCGAAGGCCCGAACGCCGGCGAGATCAGGATGGAAGAGTTCGGCCCCAAAGCTTTTGGCGCCCTGTTCTTTTTCATTACCGGCTTCCACGGCTTCCACGTATTCTCCGGTGTGGTATTCCTTTTCATTATTATGATCAACGCTGCCAGCGGCTTGTATGTCAGGCGGCAGAATGGCCATGAGATGGTAGAAAAAATGGGCCTGTACTGGCACTTCGTAGACCTGGTATGGGTGTTTGTATTCCTGGTATTCTACCTCCTTTAATCCATCATTTGTAAACAAGAAAAACAAGCTGAATTATGGCAGGTTTAAGCTACGAAGAAGCCAAGAAAGTCGTCTATAAAGGGCTCGTTATACTCGCGGTAGTGACGCTGGTCGAAGTATTCTTCTCTCTGCTGGCCAAGGGCCACATTATCCACGGCCTGAAGTATATAGACTGGTTGCACTACCTGATTGGCTTTTTGCTGATCAGCCTTTCTCTTTACAAGGCCTACTTCATCATTTATGAGTTCATGCATATGCGTTATGAGGTGAAGGGTCTTGCCCTGAGTGTGCTTTTACCCACGGTGCTTTTGATCTGGGCGGTCATCGCCTTTTTCCAGGAAGGCAATTCCTGGAAAAGCCGCCGCCAGCAGATCAGAGAGAAAAATACCGAGGAGGTAGACGAGTTGCGCCTCAAAAAGCAGGAGAGCATGCTGCAGGATGCGTATATCCTGAAACTGGAGGACACGATCTGAGCGTATTCTTTCTTCTGAGAAAAGAAAACAGGAGCCATACCGTCAAATTACCGGGATGGCTCCTGTTTTTTTTAGCATTACAGGCCGGTGATTATCTGACAATTACCCGACAACAATACCTTCCCAGGAATGTTTTCAATGGAAAAATAAAAGCATGGCAAAAACCAAGATAATAGGGCAAATGGGGCTCATTCAACTGGCGGGAGTATTCCTTCTCCTGGTCATCTTTCCGCTCGGGTCCTGGTACTATCTTCGGACCGGGCTGGATTACCGCCTGCAGGCGATGCAGGAAATGAAGGACTACGGCAAAATGCCGGGATTTGCCCTGTACAATTACAACGACAGCCTCATCAACGCGGAACGTTTTGCCGAAGGGTTGGTGGTCGGTTACTTTTTTTCGGGCCGGCACGAGAACCTGTACGCGGAAAAGCTGGCCAAACTACACGAGCAGTTCGATGAGCGGGACGATGTTTTTTTCCTTGCTTTTGCCGATACGATTACGGCTAACCGCGGCAGGATGGAGCAATTCGCCACCACCCACACGCTGGTGGATGACGAGCAGAATTTCTACCTGCTGGGAAGCCCGGAGGAAGTCGGCCGCCTGGCAGAAGGCAGCCATATCCCTTTTGAAGAAAGCGGGATGAGCCTCTCTGACAACAGCCTCCTGTTTTTTGCCGACAGCCTGATGGTGAGAGGAGTTTACGATATGGAGGAAGAAGGAAGCATGAAACGCCTGGTCAAACACATGACCCTCAATATTCCACCCAAAAAAGATAAGGAACTTCTTTTTGAACGCGAAGTAGAAAAGTAAAGAACCATGGAGCGAAACCTGCAATTGGCCAAACAGTTGAATATCGCCGCCTGGGTGGCCACCGCAGCCGTCCTGCTGCTGGTGGGCCTGATGCGCCGGGTGAAGATCCCCATCCCGGAAGGGTGGGACTTCAGTTTTCTTCCCCCTTTTCACGCTACCGTCAATGCGTTGACCGCGGTAGTACTGTTGGCAGCTTATTACTTTATCCGGCAGAAGAACATAGAGGCCCACCGGCGCGCCATTTACGTTGCCTTTGGTTTGTCGGTGCTCTTTCTGCTGTCATATGTCGCTTATCATTTCACTACTCCGGAAACGATCTATGGCGACCTGAACCACGATGGCAGCCTGAGTGCGGAAGAACTGGCGGCCGTTGGTAGTTCCCGTACGTGGTACCTGGCCCTTTTGCTGAGCCATATCGTGCTCGCGGCATTGATCTTCCCCTTTATTCTCTTTACCTTTATACGCGCTTATACCGGCCAGTACGCCCGGCACCGCAAAATGGCGAGGTGGGTCTTCCCCGTCTGGCTTTACGTGGCGGCCACGGGGCCGGCCGCGTATTACATGCTGATGCCGTACTATCCGTAAAGGAAGTTATATTGTAATATGGCTTGATTGTTAGATTGTTGCCATCGCTTGGCCTCAGAAACGATCCGGCAATTTCACCCTGAGTTGTCCAAAGGGTAACCACTCAGCACAGCGTTAGCAATTGAAGAACAGTGAAAAACAAAAATATGAAGGCCCGAATCACAAAATATCTGAGCATCCTCGCTCTTGCTTTTACCCTTAGCGTAGGGACGAGCACGCCCGTGCAGGCCCAGTGCCCCATGTGCCGCATGTCGGCGGAAAGCAACCTGAAGAATGGCGGTACACAAGGCCGGGGGCTCAACAACGGCATCCTGTTCATGTTGGCGATGCCCTACCTGTTAGTAGGCGCCATTGGGTTTGTCTGGTGGAAGAACCGGCGGAAAGAGGAGGAGGCCGTCTAATGCTTACCGGGGGAAGAAGGCCGGTTTTACAGCCGGAACAGCAATCCTGTGCTGACACTCAGCCCCCGGTTGGTAAAGGGGTAACTCTCCCCGGCGTTTTCCATTTTTTTCAGGCCGCGGAGGTAGCGTCCGTCAAAGAAGAGAATATTTCGCCCCAGCCCGATCTGCAGGCCGCCCCCACCCGACAGGGTAATGTCATTGCCATCGAAATTGCCGGCTGGCAGAAAGGAGGATAATGACACGCTGCCATCCTGGGCCGTGCTGATCTCTCCGCTGAGCGCCCAGGAGTGGAAAGCTCCTATAGCGAGATAGGCGCAGAACTCCGGCCCCCCGAATTTGCCTTTGAGCAATGCCCCCAGGTCTATATATTCCATAGTGAGTTCCGTTTCTCTGCTAAAACCCTGAATGAGTTCCTCGAGGAGGTATCCTCTGGTGAGATAGGAGAGTTCGGGTTGCAGGTTGAAATTTTCCCCTAACTGGAATTCCAGGGCCATACCGGCAAGCAGAGCAGCCTGATCGCTTATCTCCAGGCCCTGGTCGATGTCGAAATCCGCCCGGGCAAAATGGACTCCTGCCCTGGGCCCGATGAACACCTGGGCCTGAAGTGCAACGATGTTCACTACAAAGCTGGTTAAAAGGAGAAGTTTATTCATAGGCAATGCAGGTTTGGAGAAAAGTAAGGCAATGATCCGGAATTTTTCGCCCGAATCCAGGCTATGTGTGACAGGCAAAAGGGCGCCCTTCAGCGATTTTCACTTGTCAGTTACTATTTCCGCAAGAAGGATCTCCCTTATCACTTCCGATGCCTTCCGCCACTTCCTTCCGGCCGGAAACGCAATGTTCATCGCCGGGCCGTGGAAGCGGATCTCCAGTCCTTCGCCGGCCTGCAGCATGTTCATCAGGGTGGGGTAGGGGATGCGGGTGGCGAAGCGGGCGTGCCAGCGCCCTTTGGCCTTTTCGAGAAACATCAGTTCCGAACCTTCAGACTGCCCCAGGGCTTGTTCTCCGGCATGGAAGGAAAGGCGCTCCATTTCACGGGCCGTCGTTTTGGAATACAGAGAGAATTTCATTTCCACCATTTGCGGGGCCGTTTCTCCATACTGAAAAGTAAAGTCCGGCACCAGGCGCGCTTTCCCCTTCTTAAAGGATACGGGTTTAATGAAGTAGAGGGTATAGCCTTCCTGGGTGAGTGTTTTGAGGTATTTGGATGAACTCTGGGCGCCGGCGTTCAGGCCGAGGCAGCAGGAAAGGGCGATGGCCAGGAATAGTTTCAAAGGCATTTTTCGATATTTTGAATGAACGTTCCGGATTCAAACTTCTGGAGCAGCCGGCTGCTGTCGCGGCCGGGCATATCGGCCATGGTGGCCGCCCTGAACCGGCCGGCATCAATGAGGTAACGGAGGAAGAACTTCCCCTCCGAAGACCGGGCCAGTATTTTGATTATGGGGATTCCGTCGGCCCGGGCCTGTTCTTTGCGGAGGGTTTCGAAACCGGCGGCGATGAGCAGCTCCTGGGATCTTTTCAGGGCGGCGTTGTTGAACACGGAGACGAAGAGGGTGTCTCCTTCCGGGCTGGCCAGGGTTTTGGAGAAATACTGGTTGGTGCTGTCCGCCCAGTACCGGCGCAGGTAATGGAGGCGGGCCAGGGTGTCATTCTCCACTTCACGGTACCCTGAACCGGCCTTCAGGCATATATCATAACTGAGGGTGATCTTTCCCGCTTCCCGGGCGGCGGCCCCTTGCCGGCGGCTGAGGAGGAAAAGGGTAAGGATCAGGATTACAGCCAGGCTTATGATCAGGATTTTGCTTTTCATCATGAGGGGGGCTGTTGTTGTGGGGCGCGAATAAAAAAAGAATTAGCCTCATGAGCAGCGGCTCAGAGGCTAATTCTTTGATATGGGTTAAGCCGGGTTATTCCCCATAGACGTAAACGGTGAACTTGGCAAATACGCCAAGAACGCTGCTTGCTTCATAATCAACGTGGGAAATCCGGGTAATGCCTGCCTTCTTTGCGGCTGCTTCGATGCTGGCGTCGCCGGTGGCGACGATCCCGAGGATAGAGGTGGCCTCAGCGGTGCCCACCTTGCTGGCAACCGGGTTGGAGGTGGCCATGAGTGGGGCTTTGAGGTCAGTATAGATGAAGCCGGTAACCGGTGAGGCTACATAAGCCCCACAACTGGAGAGCAGGAAAGCAACGGCAACAAGGATAAAGAAGTTTTTCATGTTGGTTGGTTTTGAATTTATAACAAAGGCTTTAGACAAAGCAAAATTATACGGATTCCTGTGAATAACAAAGAATTTCCATACTCTTTCCGGCCAGCAGGCCTCGGTTTTTTCCGGTTGTAAATACCCCGGCTGGCGCGCAGGCATTTGTATGAGCTTTTAAACATTTAGGTTAGGCGCTGGGAGATTGTGAGTATTCTTTTTCTTCCTGTCCCTCTTCCTTTCGCCTGCGGTGGGAATGTTCCCTTTCTTCAAAAGTAGACCATATCAATGCGGCCCATCCCAGCATCAGCATGATCCCGCCAATGGGAGTCACTGGCCCGATGAATGATGCGGGAATATCGAAAATATCACTGACAGATAATATATACAAGGAGCCGGAGAAAAGGGCTACTCCACCGACGAACAGCCAACCGGCCCGGAGCAGCATCGGGGTTTTCCGAAAATAAAGGATAATGCCTACCGCAAGAGTAGCAAGAGCGTGAAAAAACTGATAGCGAACGCCGATCTCGAAGGTGTTCAATTCTTCAGAAGAAAGAACACCCCGTAAACCATGGGACCCAAAAGCCCCCAGTGCCACGGCAAGCAGGGCCATCAAACTTCCTAGTCGAAGAAAGGTTTTTCTCATTAGCAGATGTTTTTATATTTATTGCCGGTTCGGTTTCGTTACTGCTTATACTGCAATCTGATGAAAATGGTGCATTCATTAATCCATATTCCGCCAAAATACCGATGGTGGGCCATTAGTTTGGCTATACTGGCGTTGTTCCTCGGGGCTGCTGCTTACCGGTTATGGTGTTATCCCTACCGCCCTGCTGACGCGGTTCCCGGGACAACGGCGGCGGTGTTCAGCTTTCCGGCCTATAAAGCTAAGGATTCCCTTATGGATTCGGTAGAATCATCCACTTTTTTTCAGGCATTTCCCGAACTTCGGCAGGATTTCTCGGCTTTTCAGTACTTTTTTCAGCAGGGCGGCGCCGCCATTCCGGCAGGCGCCGAGTGGATGGTGCAGAACCTGGGGGGCGGCCAGCTTGCCCTGTCGCTGGCGGTTGAGGCCTCTTCTTTTCCTCTGGAAAAAGCATTATCCGTTTATCAAAGTGAAGCCACCGTTTTTCGCGGGGAGCCGATCTGGCAGCTCTCCTCGCCCGAAGGCACGATGATGGCCCTGGCCCGCTGCCGCAACCTCCTCCTCCTGGGGCGGCTGCCCCTGCAGGTAGAGGCTGCCATTACCCAGCTCAAGGAAGGCCTGTCAGACTGGTCGGTACCCCGGCCCGGCAGCTCCCGGCACCTCTATCTGCGCGTCGACAACCTCTCCGGCCTGGGAGCCGGTATTTGGGGGCCGCCCCTGAGGGATGCCCTGAGGCAATTTGAGCCTTATTGTGAAGGGCTGAACCTGTCTTTTGAAAAACGGGGCGACACTCTGGACATTACCGGCACTGTAGAGGGCCGGGAGCGTCCCGGCAGTGCCGTTTCCGGTGGAGAATCAGACGGCGCCCTGCTGAATTATCTGCCTGATAACCTCGCCTGGTGTTTCCGCAGGCCTGTGGATAGCCTTTCTCCCGGCGCCGCCGGTTATTTGTCTTCCTGGGCGGGGCAAGAACTGGCCTTCGCTTCCATGGCCCTTCCCGGGGATGAAGCCGATAACCAGTTCCTTTTGATATCCATACGCCCGGATACGGATGCCTCCGGCCAGCTCGATGGCCTTGTCCGGGAACTGGGAGCCCTTCAGTCCTACAACTTCCAGTCGTTCCGGATCACCCGGTTGAGGGCCGATACGTTCCTTCGCCCTCTGGGTTTTGAGATGGGCAACCCATTCTTTACCATCCTTGGCGAATACGTCGCCTTTTCACCATCCAGGGCCGTACTGGAACAGCTGGCCAGCAGTGTCCTGGCCGGAAAGACGCTGGTACAGTCAGAGCCCTTTTTGCGGTTGTGGGCGAGCCTGCAGCCAGGGCAGCAGGCAGTCTGGGCCTATACCGACACCAGCCTGCTGAGGCTGCGCCTACCGGTATATCTGGAACAACACAAAGAGGCCATTTCCTCTATGCTCAGCCCCTTTGAGGCGGTAATGGTGGTGATGGAGCCCGACGGCGACATTGCGGGACGGATATTGCCCAAAGGGGCCGCCAATGCCCGGCCTGCTTCCGGCATGGCCTGGATCGTCAACCTGGACACTATGGCGGCCTCGGCTGTCTATCCATTCCCTCTGGAGGGAGGGAAGCAGGGGTTTCTCATTCAGGATCAGGCGCATGCCCTCTACCTGATCTCTGTCAAGGGAGAACGCCTGTGGAAGCGCCAGCTGGAAGGGCCGGTACTCGGGGGGATCGCCTACCTGCCCTCCCGGCAGCGGGGGCGGCAACGGATGGCCTTCGTTACTCCGGGCCGGTTGCAGGTGCTCGATGCCCGGGGGGAGCCGGCGCCCAATTTCCCGATGAACCTGCCGGCCCCGGCCAGCAGCCCCCTCCTGGCGGTAGATTTCGAAGGCCGCCAACGTTACCATTTTTTCATCGCCTGCAACAACGGAAAGGCCTATGGGTACGACTACCGGGGCTTGCCCCTGGAGGGCTGGAGCCCTCAGGAAAAACTGGATAGCCTGGTGCGGCAGCCTATGGTGCATTTTCAGAAAGACGGTAAAGACTATATCCTGGCCCTTAGTGATGCCGGTACCTTACATGTTTTTCGCCGGGATGGAGGCTTTCGCTTCGAGCCCGTAAAGACCGGCGCCAGTTTTCAGTCGCCTCCTTTCTTCCAGGCCGAAGGCGAGATGGAACGCATCGCCATGGGTGACGAGCGGGGGTTGGGGCATATTGTGAACTTCGAGGGCGGTTATTTTCGCCTCAAACTGATGCCAGACCTGGAGCCGGGCGCCCGCTTCCTTTTCGTGAACCTCACCGGAGATGAACGCAAAGACTATCTGGCCTATCGGGAGGAAGAACTCGTTGTCCGCTATTACGACGGCCTGAAGTTAGTGACTCATCTTGAGGAAACCCTCGATATGCCGGCAGATACCGCATTCGTCATCTCCTTTTCCGGTAAAGAGGGCATTGGTATTCTTCACCGGGAGGCGAGAAAGGCTTCCCTGCTTGACGAAGCAGGGGCTCCTCTGCCGGGCTTTCCCCTGGCTAGCGACGTGCCCTTTGCCCTGGCCCCCCAGCCGGAAGGCGGCAACCTGATCGTGACGGGGTATGGCGCCAGCGTCTATGCCTACCTTTCTTACTGAGAAGGGGCATAAGCGGAAGCAGAAGAGAACAGTTTGGCGGGTTGGCTGCCCCCAAAATGGTATTATTCAGGATGCAATTCGAAATTCGGGCAAATCTTCTCATCTTTGTAGGGTAAGGCCTAATAATGACACTTCCATGTCTTCAAATGAAAACAAATGCCCAGGTTCTGACGTATCTCCTTAGTAGAATGAAAAAATGCTCGCCTTTCAGCAGGGAGAATCGCTTCGGTTACTTCCACGAAATCAGGCTCCTGGCCGAATTATCTCCCTGAAAAAAGTGGCTACGGGCCTTTCCTGCAGTCTAAAGGCACAGTAGAAATACAGAGTAGAATGGTAATTTGGATCGGATTCTTTATTTTGGTTTTTATATTGCTGGCCCTCGACCTGGGGGTTTTCAATAAAATCCCCCATGCTATTACCACCCGCGAGGCCATGGGGTGGACGGCACTGTGGGTGACTTTATCTCTGTTGTTCAGTGTTTTTATATACTTTGCTTATCAAAACAACTGGGTGTCGAGCGGCGAGGGGATGTCCGGCCAAACTGCAGTGTTAAAATACCTGACCGGATATCTGGTGGAGAAGTCGCTGAGTATGGACAATATTTTTGTCATCGCGATGATCTTCGCTTACTTCAAAGTGCCCCGGCAGTATCAGCATCGCGTGCTGTTCTGGGGTATCCTTGGGGCTCTTTTTTTCCGGGGGGCGATGATCGGCCTGGGAGTGGTGCTCATCAAAAAGTTCGGCTGGCTCACCTACGTTTTTGGAGTGTTCCTGCTTTACTCCGCCTATAAGATGTGGACAACCAATGAGGGCGTACATCCCAACAAGAACCCGGTCATCAAATGGGTAAAGCGCTTTTTCCCGGTGACCAAAAGCTTCGAAGGGGAGCGCTTTTTCGTGCGCAGGAGGCACATCATTGCCGCCACCCCGCTCTTTATAGCCCTGTTGGTGGTGGAGACCACCGACATCATGTTCGCCTTTGACAGTATACCCGCCATTTTTGCCATCACCACTGACCCTTTCCTGGTGTTCACTTCCAACATTTTTGCCATTTTGGGCCTCCGCTCCCTGTATTTTGTCCTGGCATCGATCATTGACAAATTCCGGTATTTGCAGCATGCTCTTGTTTTCATACTGGCCTATGTGGGCGTAAAGATGTTACTGGTCCACCACCTGGAAATTCCGGAGTGGTTATCTCTGGCCGTCATCGCCCTGTCGCTGGGCGCCGGTATCCTGGCATCGGTATACCTCAAGCGCCGGCAGGAATTAAAGGGCGAGCCGGACAAAGAAACGCCCGCGGAGGAAGAGCAGGGCCGTACCCTGCCCCCGGATGAACCGGGGCCCGAAATAGAAAAATCGAAGATCCGTGCAGGTTCTTGATGATATAGGATTGAAACAACCATCGCCAAAGCGGTTGGACGTTTTATTCAATATTGCCTTGTGTTGCCTGTTGCTCGGGGCAATCCTGGGGTTGCTTACTGCCTGGCTGAATACCCTGATCAGCCCCCACTATTTCCAGGAAACGATGGGCTGGAGCCAGGAGGAGGTGCGCCCGGCTAGCCTCATTCAGGGCGGCCTCGGCGGCCTGGCCTACGGTTTTGCCTTTGCCGGTTTCTTTGCCATCGTTTGTGGCTGGGCCACAAGTTTTCATTGCACCTTCCCCTTCGCGTTCCGGCAGATGGGTAAAGTCTGCCTCTTCATCGTTCTGGGTTGGGCAGCCGGGGGGGCAGTAGAAAGTACCTTTTACCAACCCTCAGGCAACGAAGCCTTCTTTTCCTCCCTTTCCTCCACTGATTGGTACGCGCGTTGGGTACACGGCTCCATAATGGGCCAGAAAGCCGGCTTCCTCCTGGGCGCCGTCTTCTGCCCGTTTATGGTATGGAGGGCGTGGAGGAAATGGAGAAGGAATGAAGGAATGAAGGAATGAGGGAATGATTAAAGGCAGAGGCCCTATTCATTCCTTATTATTTCCTCGAATGGAGCGCCACCCGGTTTCCTTCAGTATCCTGAATGGCCGCCATGTAGCCGTGTTCTTCGGAGATCTGGGTCTTCGGAACGAGGATCTTGCCACCGTTGGGCTCTACCCGGGCCAGTTCGTTACTCAGGTCGCCGGAAGGAGCGGTGAAGTAGATCAGGGTGCCGTCCATGGAAGGTTTATAGGCGTCTTTGTGGTAGATCAGGGTTCCGGGAGAGCCGGCCCCGTCTTCTACCCATGGGAACCACGCCATATCCAATGGCCCCATCTGATGGCGGTCCAGTTTGTATCCAAATACGGCTTCGTAGAATTTAATGGCCCTTTCCATGTCGCTGGTAGGGACTTCAAACCAGCCTACTACGTTCTTATCCATAACGGTTTAAAGTTTAAGGTTCAAACTCGTATAACATCCTTCACCACCCCCCAGATACTAAAATCCGTATCCGGCTCAATTTCCGTAACTTCTTCATCAGATTCAAGCAAGGGCATCTCTTCGTTAAGCCTCAGGCGCCGGATGGTGAACTCTCCTTCAAGATAAGCAATGACTACATCCCGGTTGCGTGGGCTGGCCTGCCGGTCTACGATGGCGATATCTCCGATGGTAAAGCCTGCCCCGGCCAGGGTGTCCTCCGTAAGATGGATGAAAAAGGTATGGGCCGGGTTGCGGATAACCGCCCGGCTCAGGTCCAGCCGTACGAAGTTGAACTCTTCTCCCGGAATGGGGAAATTGAGCTGGTTGTCCTCCGATAGTTGCATATAGGGGCTCATGTCATTGAGGCTGACTACCGGGACGGTCTGGAGTTCTTCGAAAACAAATGTGTTTTCCATTTTCGAATTTTTTGTTTCTGCATACAATAATAGATACATTTTGTTTTAAAAACAACTCCTGGATCAGTTTTTTGAGCAGCTTGCAGGAAAAAGTAAACTGAAGGAGGGGAGGTGGCGTAGCATTGACGTACTTTTTTTTTACCCTGGGCGGCATTTGAAGTATCCATTTTTAGACAGGGTTGGATAAAAGTCTTTTTTTTGTAGCGGAAACAAAACAACTTTGAAAAAAAGGACCAATGGCTTTAACAGAGACTTCCATCGCCCAAAGGGCTGCTGATAACATTCGCATACTTTCCGCCGCCATGCCGGAGCGCGCCAACTCCGGCCATCCCGGCGGCGCTATGGGCGGAGCGGATTTCATCCATATTCTGTTCACTGAATTTATGGAGTTTGACCCGGAAGAGCCTCAGTGGCCCTTCCGTGACCGCTTTTTCCTGGACCCCGGGCACATGTCTCCCATGTTGTATTCCATCCTGCACCTTTTCGGCCATTACAGCACGGAAGACCTGATGAACTTCCGGCAGTGGGGCAGCGTTACGCCCGGACATCCCGAGCTGGATGTCGCCAGGGGGGTGGAAAACACCTCCGGCCCGCTGGGGCAGGGGCACGCCTTCGGGATCGGGGGGGCAATAGCCGAACGTTTCCTCTCGGCCCGATTCGGAGAAGTTGCCGGGCATAAAACCTATATCTATATTTCGGACGGTGGAATACAGGAAGAGATCTCTCAGGGCGCCGGCCGCACTGCCGGTTTTCTGGGCCTGGGCAATGTGATCATGTTTTACGATTCCAATGATATTCAGCTTTCCTCCGAAGTGTCGGAAGTAATGGATGAAGATACGGCCGCCAAATACGAGGCCTGGGGCTGGCATGTGCAAACCATAGAGGGCAATGATCAGAATGCCATCCGGAAAGCCCTGCAGGCGGCGGTGGCCGAAACCGGAAAGCCTTCGCTCATTATTGGGAAGACCATAATGGGCAAAGGCGCAGTGACTGAGGAGGGGAAATCCTTCGAGCGGGAAGTAGAGACACATGGCCAGCCGTTGAGCAAGGCGGGCGCTTCCTTTGACAAAACCGTCCGCAACCTGGGCGGCGATCCGGAGAACCCCTTCCAGGTATTTCCGGAGGTGGCGGAGTATTACGCCAAAGTCAGAAAAGACAAACACGAGGCGGCCAACCGCCGCCGCCGCCGCTTCGCCGAATGGCAGAAGGCCAACCCGGAGCAGGCGGCCAGGCTGGGGCATTTCCTGGATGGCAAGCTGCCGGAGCTCAACTTTGGCAGCATAGAGCAGAAAGCCGGCAGCGCCACACGCAACGCCTCGGGTAACGTCCTGTCCTTCCTTGCCGATAAGGTGGAAAATATGATCGTCGCTTCTGCCGACCTGTCCAACAGCGATAAAACGGACGCTTTCCTGAAGAAGACCACCACCTTTGCCCGCAACGACTTCAGCGGCGCCTTCCTGCAGGCCGGCGTCTCCGAGCTGACCATGGCCGCACTGGCCACCGGAATGGCCCTGCACGGGGGCGTGGTCCCGGTTTGTGCTACCTTCTTTGTTTTCTCCGACTTTATGAAGCCGTCCATCCGCCTGGCGGCCCTGATGGAGCAGCCCGTCATTTTCATCTGGACGCACGACGCCTTCCGGGTGGGCGAAGACGGCCCTACCCATCAACCTGTAGAACAGGAAGCCCAGATCCGCCTGCTGGAGCAGCTGAAAAACCACTCCGGCCGAAACAGCTTTCTGGCCCTCCGCCCCGCCGACGCAGACGAGACGACCGTCTGCTGGCAGATCGCTCTGGAGAATATCCATAGCCCCAGCGGCCTGATCCTGTCCCGCCAGAATATCCCCGGCCTGCCGCCAAAGCCAGGCTCTACGCGGTATGAAGACGCTCAGCAGGCCCGTAAAGGCGCCTACATCGTGCAGGAGGCCAAAGGTGGCCAGCCAGACCTCATCCTGGTCGGCAACGGCTCCGAAGTGGCCACCCTGATCGAAGGGGCGGAGCTGCTGCGCGAGAAGAAAAAGCTCAAGGTACGCGTAGTTTCCGCTCCCTCCGAAGGCCTGTTCCGCAACCAGCCGGTGGACTATCAGTGGGAGGTTCTTCCTCCCGATGTGCCTACTATGGGCCTTACCGCCGGGCTGCCCTCTACCCTGCAGGGCCTGGCCGGCCCCCTTGGCCAGGTGGTGGGGCTGACGCATTTCGGCCATTCGGCCCCCTATACCGTGCTGGATGAGAAGCTGGGGTATACGGGGATGAACGTGTATGAGAAGGCGGTAGAGTATTTGAAGGAGTTTGAGGAGTAGAAAAGGCTCCTGCTTGCCGGGTCATGCCGAGAGGGCAAGTGGGAAACACGGCAGGTTGAACCTTCTTTCCCTTCCATTGATAATTTTTTAAAAAGCTGAAAAAAGAAAAAAAATTTTTCCATTACGAGAATTTTAATTATTATTGCTTTAACGTTAAAGCAACCTGGGGAAATAAATCCGATACAGAAAAGCATTTTGACAAGCGGCGGGAAGGAAGAGCGTAGGCATCAAATGGCCCGCTCGGGGCTTCAGAAGCCGAAGGGAAAATTTTTCCCCTTATGCTTAAACGTTAAAGCCTTTCTCCGGGGCTGAGCGATATCGGGCAGTAATGATCTGGCCTGGAGGGAAAGCAATGAGGAAAGGAGTTTGATCCCTGCATTTTTGATATCCGAGATATGCGTAAGCAACAAGAAATATACACTGCCGGTATAGACTTCGGGACCGATTCGGTCAGGACGATCATCGCTGATACTCAGGGCGGAGATATTCTGGCAAGCGCTGAATGCCGGTACCCCAGGTGGCAGGCCGGCCTTTTCTGCAACCCGGAGCGGAACCAGTTTCGGCAACACCCTCTTGATTATTTGGAGTGCCTGGAAGGGGCGGTGCGTAAAGTACTGTCTATGCTACCGGAGCAGGCCATCGGGCGTATTGTGGCGGTTTCGGTTGATACTACGGGCTCCACTCCGGTAGCCGTCAACCGGGAGGGAACCCCTCTGGCCCTGACAGAGGGGTTTGAAGAAAACCCTGACGCCATGTTTTTGCTCTGGAAAGACCACACTGCGGTCAGGGAAGCGGAGGAGATCAATGAACTGGCCCGGTCATGGGGAGGTGTTGACTATACCAGGTACGTAGGAGGTATATATTCTGCCGAATGGTTTTGGGCGAAGATGCTGTACATACTTCGCCATGATGAAAGTGTTCGGGATGCAGCCTACTCGTGGGTTGAACATTGTGACTGGGTACCTGCGTTGTTAACAGGTAGTACGGACCCCCTCACCCTGAAGCGCGGCCGCTGCGCCGCCGGGCACAAGGCCATGTGGCATCCTGAATGGGGAGGGTTGCCCTCTGAAGAATTTCTTACCCGGCTGGACCCGCTTCTGTCAGGAGCCGGGAGCAGGCTTTATAAGGACACATACACTTCCGATTCCAGCGCCGGCAGGCTATCGAAAGAATGGGCGGGCAGATTGGGCTTACCGGAAGGCATCGTTGTCGGTGTCGGAGCGCTGGATGCTCATTTCGGGGCGGTAGGAAGCGAGATAAAACCTTACCATCTGGCCAAGGTGATGGGGACTTCCACCTGTGATATGCTGGTGGCGCCCGAAGAAGAGCTGGGAGGACGCCTCATTCGCGGTATTTGTGGCCAGGTACAAGGTTCTATTGTGCCGGGAATGATTGGCCTGGAAGCCGGGCAGTCTGCATTTGGCGATATATATGCCTGGTTCATGGAAGTATTGATGTGGCCCGCCCGGCGCCTGTTGGCCGATAGCCCCCTGCTCGATGAGGCAACCCGGCAGGGCCTGCTGGAAGAGATGGCCGAAAAGCTTATTCCCGAGTTATCCGAAGAAGCCAGGAAGCTGCCGGTTGAAGCGTCCGGCCCGGTTGCTTTAGACTGGCTGAACGGGCGCCGTACGCCCGACGCCGATCAAAACCTGAAGGGAGGGATAATCGGGCTGGCCCTCGGCTCCGATGCTCCCCGCATTTTCAGGGCCTTGGCCGAAGCGACGGCCTTCGGGTCAAAAAAAATAATCGGCCGGTTCCGAAAAGAAGGGGTGCGTATCGACGGTGTGATCGCCCTGGGGGGAGTCGCCAAAAAATCGGATTTCGTTATGCAAATCATGGCGGACGTCCTCGATGTCCCGATAGTTGTTGCCAGGCAGGAACAAACCTGCGCGCTGGGCGCGGCTATGGCAGCGGCGGTGGCCGGTGGAGTTTATTCTTCCTTTCAGGAAGCCCAGGACGCTATGGGGGCAGGGTTTGAGAAGGAATACAGGCCGATACCGGAGAATGCCGAAAAGTATAAGGTGCTCTACGAAAGGTACTCGAGGTTCGGTGAGTTTGCCGAAAAAGAAAAGATAACGGATGATAAGGAGATAAGCGCACTCAGATGATTGCCGGAAGCGGATAATAGCAAGGCCTTAGATTTAGTAGTAGTGTGGCTGGGGTTGTCCACATTATGGAGAGCGGCAACCCCAGCTTTTGCAGGAAATGGCTGGATCGCCTGGCATCAACAGACATTACTGAAAAACTTGACAAATGAAGAATAGACATTACAGCCTGGGGCCAATGCCCAAAGTGGGTATCCGGCCCGTCATCGATGCCCGGCTGGGCGGTATAAGAGAGTCCCTGGAGAGCACTACTATGGGCATGGCCCGCAGGGTAGCCGAACTCATCTCTTCCAACCTGAAATATTTCACCGGCGAGGAGGTCGAATGTGTTATTGCCGACACGACGATCGGCAGAGTGCCGGAAGCCCAGCGGTGTGAGGAGAAATTCGAAAGGGAAGGGGTGGGGCTTTCCATTACCGTAACGCCCTGCTGGTGTTATGGGACGGAGACCATCGATATGCACCCTACGCGCCCCAAGGCCATCTGGGGGTTTAACGGTACCGAAAGGCCGGGGGCGGTCTACCTGGCGGCCGCGCTGGCGGGGCATGCCCAGAAAGGGTTGCCGGCCTTCAGCATTTACGGTGAAGAAGTGCAGGAGATCGGCGATGAAGAAATACCGGCGGATGTGCAGAAGTACCTGCTGCAATTTACCCGGGCCGGGCTGGCCGTTGCCACTATGAAAGGCAAATCTTATCTATCCATTGGCTCTGTTTCCATGGGAATTGCCGGTTCGGCGGTCAATGAAGATCTCTTTCAGAATTACCTGGGCATGCGCAATGAATATGTGGATATGAGTGAGGTGAACCGGAGATTAGAGCAAGGCATCTACGACAGGGAAGAATTTGAGGCAGCACTGAAATGGACGAAGGCCAATTGCCGGGAAGGAAAGAACTATAACCCAGAGGCCCGCCACAAGCCCCGCGCGAGGATGGACGAAGAATGGGAGACGGTAGTCAAGATGACTTTGATCTGCAGGGACCTGATGATCGGCAACCCCAAACTGGCGGATATGGGGTTCGGGGAGGAAGCCCTGGGCCACAATGCCATTGCGGCCGGCTTCCAGGGCCAGCGGCAATGGACCGACTACATGCCCAATGGGGATTTTATGGAGGCCATTCTCAATTCCTCCTTTGACTGGAATGGTTTGAGGACTCCGTACATTATGGCGACGGAGAACGATTCCCTGAACGGCATTTCCATGTTGTTCGGTTACCTGCTTACCAACCAGGCCCAGATGTTCTCCGATGTCCGTACCTTCTGGAGCCCCTCTTCTGTGGAAAGAGTGACCGGCCACAAACTGGAGGGAAGGGCAGAAAATGGCATCATCCACCTGATCAATTCCGGGTCTTCCACTTTGGATGGAACCGGCCGGCAGGAGATCGGCGGCCAGCCGGCCATGAAGCCGTTCTGGGCAATAACCGAAAAAGAGATGAAGAAATGCCTGGAGGCTACCGACTGGCCGCCGGCAATGTACGAATATTTCAGGGGCGGCGGGTATTCCTCGCACTTTGTTACCAGAGGCAATATGCCGGTGACCATGTGCCGGATCAACCTGGTCAAGGGGCTGGGGCCGGCCATGCAGATCGCAGAAGGATGGACCGTAGAGCTCCCTCCGGACGTTCATAAAAAACTCGATGAACGCACAAACCCCACCTGGCCGACGACCTGGTTCGTTCCCAAACTGACGGGAAAAGGCGCCTTCCGGGACGTATATTCCGTAATGGCCAACTGGGGGGCCAACCACGGCGCTTTCAGCTACGGCCACTACGGCGACGAACTGATCAGCCTGTGCTCCATGCTCAGGATACCGGTTTGCCTGCACAATGTGGAGGACGAACGGATCTTCCGCCCCAAAGACTGGGGTGCTTTCGGAATGGACGCCGAGAGCGCGGATTACCGGGCCTGCAAAAATTATGGCCCGCTGTACTGAATTTTCAAGTATTTAAACGGGTATTATGAAGCCATGTTCTTATCGGTTGCCCCTGATAGGCCGGATAGCAGGAATATTGCTCCTGCTGATCACCTGCTTCTCCTGCGCGCCGCAATCATCCAAAACTTTTGATATGGACAAAGTAGCCGCGGAAGGAGAGAACGGATATGTAACCGGGGAGTTGATCTATCCATTAGACAACCGGCCAACCCCGCAGTGCCATGCTTCCACCGTAGAAGAAACTTCTTCAGGGCTGGTTGCCGCCTGGTTCGGAGGAACACATGAGCGCAACCCGGACGTCGGCATTTGGGTGTCCCGTAAGGAGGGCGGTAACGGCTGGTCACAGCCGGTGGAAGTGGCAAATGGGGTTCAGTCGGACACCCTGCGGTACCCCTGCTGGAACCCCGTCCTTTTCCAGCCGGATTCCGGCCCCCTGTTGCTTTTTTACAAAATAGGCCCTTCCCCCCGGGAATGGTGGGGCATGCTGATGACTTCAGAGGATGAAGGGAGAACCTGGTCCGAACCCCGGAAACTGGGTGAAGGCCCCCTGGGCCCGCTCATCGGGCCGGTGAAGAATAAACCGGTGCAACTTCCGGATGGGGCGCTGCTTTGCCCTTCCAGCACGGAAACCGAGGTGGACGGGGAGGACTTCTGGAAAGTGCATTTCGAGCGAAGCCCCGATCTGGGTACAAGCTGGGAAGTCATCGGGCCGATCAATGATGGAGTCGAATTCGATGCGATCCAACCCAGCATTCTCACTTATAAAGAAGGAAGGATGCAGGTTTTGTGCCGGACCCGCCAGAATGTGATCGCCCAGAGCTGGTCGGCCGACGGGGGAAATACCTGGAGCAAAATGGAAGCTACCTCCCTGCCCAACCCCAACTCGGGAACGGACGCCGTGACCCTGCAGGATGGCCGGCAGTTGCTGGTGTACAACCATACTACTCGCGGCAAGAAATTTCCCGCCGGACGCGCTATGTTAAACCTGGCTGTTTCCACCGGCGGTGAAAACTGGGAGCCGGTAATGACGCTGGAACGCCAGGAAGGGGAATTCTCCTATCCGGCGGTGATCCAGTCTGCCGACGGGATGGTGCATATCACTTATACCTATCAGCGAAGAAGCATTAAATACGTACGCATCGACCCCCGGAAGATGGGGCGGTGAATATGGCCAGCTCTTGTACCGGCAATGGCCAGAAGCAGGGCAGGTTTCAGAAGGTTTTTTTTGCGGAAGCACTGTTTGAGAACTAATAATTTTCCTAAAATGCAAAAACGCAAAAAGATTTTTTTTCTCCGATTTATTACTTAAATTCGCTTTAACGTTAAAGCAGGAGCCTTTGGCCAGAGCATAGCCTATGGCTTTTTTGAACATTTCATTCCCCATATCAGCCAAGCCAATTAAAGAAATTGGCCGGGAGGCAGTCAGAGTTCTCATTGAGCAGATCAACGGTGAAAACGAGGGAGGCCCCAGTTTTGCGAGGCAAAACTGGAATCGCGCCCCGCACCGGCTGATGAATTGAAATCGGCCTGAGCCTTGAATTTTCATCCATTGGCTTAAACGTTTAAGCCAATGGAATAACTTAGCAGGAAACATCTCGGTTTTCTGGAGTAAAGCGGGCAAAAGTTCATGATTTTCAAACTATTAATCAGTGCTAGTTATGAGACTGTATACAACCAAAAACATCAGGCAGCTCAAGGGCTGCGCGCCCACCTTTCGGGCAGTGGTATTACAGCTGCTGATGGTTACATCATTGATGGCTTTCAGCGGCCCTCCCGGAATAGCCGGCGATAGCGGCAGGTTGTTCCCGGAAAGCATTACAGTAACCGGGAAAGTAACCAGTGAGGACAGCCCGGAGGGGTTGCCGGGTGTGAATGTGATCTTGAAAGGAACAAGCATGGGAACTGTGACGGACATAAACGGGGCCTATTCCATAGAAGTCCCTTCCGAAGAGTCGGTGCTGGTTTTTAAGTTCATAGGTTACCGGACACAGGAAATCAGGGTGGGCAACCAAACCGTTATTGACATAGAACTGGCTCATGATGCCCAGGCTCTGGACGAAGTAGTGGTGGTTGGATATGGGTATGTTAAAAAGAGCGACCTGACCGGCTCAGTGGCGCAAGTGGGAGCCGAAGAAATCTCCGAATTTCCTACCTTTGAAGTCTCACAGGCACTGAAGGGCCGTGCGGCCGGCGTGCAGGTCTCGCAGAACTCGGGCAGGCCGGGCGGGCGTATTCAGGTGCGGATCAGAGGGAACAACTCCATGATCGGCAGCAACGAACCCCTTTACGTGGTCGATGGCTATCCGATCACCGGAGATATCTCATTCCTGAACCCGTCGGATATTGCCTCGATCGACATTCTGAAGGATGCTTCCGCTACTGCTATTTACGGTTCGCGAGGCGCCAACGGGGTAGTGATCGTTACGACCAAAAGGGGGAGCCAGGGCCAGGCCGGCAGGATCAATGTAGAAACCTATTTTGGCGCTCAGGAGGTCATCAACAGATACGACCTTTTGGAGTCGCCGGAGTATGCGGCCCTGGTGAATGATTTTCTGGAAAATAACGGGCAGACCCCCTTCTTCACTGATATTCCGTCCGATCCCGGTACGGATTGGCAGGATGTGATCTACCGGACTGCCAGATTACAGAACCACACCATCACCTTTACCAAGGGGAGTGAGAATACCAATTATTCCATTTCCGGTAATTTTTTCGAACAGCAGGGAGTTATCATCAGTAGCGGTGTGCAAAGGGCTTCTATTCGGTTTAACCTGGATTCGGAGGTCAATAAGATCATCAAGGTCGGAACCAACCTGAACCTGACCCGCAGTTCCGAGGATTTTCAAGTTGTGGATAATGGCCACTTCGGCCAAAACATTTTCTCCGGAGCGTTGTCGGCGCCTCCGACGCTGCCGGTATACGATGAGGAGGGAGTGCCGACCGACCTTTCTCAGATCTACACATTTTTAGACCCCAGTACGCGGAACCCCATGTATTTTGCCAGCCGAAAGGACAAAAGGGTTCTGAATACTTTTATCGGCAATGCCTATCTTGACTTTGCCATCGCCAGAGGATTATCCTTTAAAACAATATGGGGCGCCGATTTCAACCTTCGGGCTAATGAAGGGTTTACTCCCATTATCTACCCCGGAGAAAGGGGGAGCGCCTCAGAGTTCAGGTCGGAAAGTTACTCCTGGCTGAACGAGAACCTCCTGACATACAACCCCGCCCTGAGCGGGAATAATGACCTTAGTATAGTGGCCGGGTTCACGGTTCAGAAATTTACGTCAAAGAGCCTGGGGATTGGCGTAAACGGCTTCAGTAACAACACAACGGAGAACTATGACCTGGGAGCGGCAGAAATAGTGGAGACGCCTTCTTCGGGATTTACCGAATGGTCTCTTGCCTCTGCGCTCGGGCGCGTAAACTACACCCTCAAAGGCAAATATCTGTTCACTGCCAGCCTCCGGGCCGACGGCTCTTCCCGATTCGCTCCCGGCAACAAATGGAGTTATTTCCCCTCGGGCGCAATTGCCTGGAGGGTTTCAGACGAACCTTTCCTGGTTGGCAACCGGCTGGTCAGCAATCTGAAGCTGCGGGCCAGTTATGGTATCACCGGTAACCAGGGCATCAATTCTTTCCAGACCCTCAACCGGTTGACCTCTACCCTTGGCGTATACGGCGGCGGCGGAGAAGTGATAGGCTTCGTGCCGGCGGCCATTGCCAACCCGGACCTCAAATGGGAAACCACAGAACAACTGGACGTAGGGTTTGACCTGGGGTTGGCGGATAACCGTTACCGGTTTACTTTCGATTACTATGTGAAAAATACCGAAGACCTGCTGGCCTCCGTTCCGCTGCCTCCTTCCGTCGGGTTTGGTTCCATTTTGAGAAATATCGGCGCCATCAAAAACTCGGGCATCGAGCTGAGCCTGGATGCCGATGTCCTGGTAGGGGCTTTCCAATGGAATGCCTATGGACAGGTTTCATTTAATCGAAATGAAGTGGTCAGCCTGGCCGGCGGTGATGACGTGCTGGGCAATGGCCTTGGGCAGCCCTTTGTCGCTCCGCTGAATATTGCCCGCGAGGGAGAGCCCTTCGGAATGTTCTTCGGCCTCGAAGAAGACGGCCTCGATGAAGAGGGCTTCATCAAGTACGTCGACCAGAACGGGGATGAAGTGATCAATACCCAGGACCGGGTTATTCTCGGCAATCCACATCCGGATTTCCTGTTTGGTTTCGGCTCCAACTTCTCTTTCAGGAATTTTGACCTGAATATATTCTTTGAAGGCTCGCAGGGGAATGACATTTTCTTCGCCACTGCCGGCACGCAGTTAAGCTCTTTCAACAGAGGGCAAAATCAGTTTGCCGAGCTTTTTGGCAATTACTGGACGCCGGATAACCCGGACCCCAACGCCAAGTACCCGAAACCAAGTAGCGCAACGCAGGTCACCGTTTCCGAACGGTTCATTGAGGATGGCTCTTACCTGCGCCTTAAGTCCCTTCGCCTGGGTTATAA
Source organism: uncultured Phaeodactylibacter sp. (assembly GCA_964418125.1). Taxonomy (GTDB): domain Bacteria; phylum Bacteroidota; class Bacteroidia; order Chitinophagales; family Saprospiraceae; genus JACJXW01. The sequence goes on along the minus strand of CAYQKY010000133.1, from coordinate 1,991 downwards.
CCTGCCGACGGAAGCTCTGGGCGTTTCCTCCTGGTTGCGGTCAGCACAGATCTATTTTAACGCCATCAACCTGTTGACCTTCACCGACTATCCGGGCATCGACCCGGATGTCAACACGCGGGGAACCGACAGCCAGGATGTAGGGTCCAGGCTGATCATCGGGGTGGACGAAAGCGGCTATCCCAGCTCCAAAACATATGCAGTAGGCTTAAAACTTGGTTTCTAAAAACTTTAAGGCAATGAAAAATCTAATCTTTATATCAATCCTGATATTTGCATTTACCTCCTGTGAGCGTTTCCTGGAGGAAGATCCTAAAAGTTTTATCTCGGCGGCTAATTTTTACGAAAACGAGTCGGATGCAAAAGCGGCCATTGCCGGCGCTTATTCCTCTCTCCAAAACGAATATTACGGCCCTGCCCTGGGGATGTATGCTTTTATGGTGCTGCACAGTGGAGCGGCAGATGGCCGGGGGTCACAGGCGCCCATCTCCATTTACGACCAGGTGCTCAATCAGGTGAATATCGGCAGGATGGGGGACCTCTGGGGCCGTTTATATACCGCGATAAACCGGGCGAATGCCGTACTCGACAATGTTCCTGATATTGAAATGGATGAGGCACTAAAAGCCAGAATACTGGCCGAGGCCCGGTTTCTGAGGGCCAACGCTTATTTTGAGCTGGTCCGGGGATGGGGCCCGGTCCCCCTGCGCCTGACGGAAACCAAGGGCCTGGATGAGGTCGGCGCGCCCAGGGCCTCCGAGGACGAAGTGTATGCCCAGATCATTTCGGATGCCCGGGAAGCAGAGAAAGACCTGCCGGATGTAAGCCCGGAAGGGACGGGGCGCGCTTCCAAATGGGCGGCCAAAATGTTGCTGGCACAGGTTTTCCTGACCCGCGAACAATGGGCCGAGGCCCGGGGCCTTGCTGAAGAAGTGATCAACAGCGGGCAGTTTTCTCTGGCACTGGTCAGCGAACCCGATGATTTTTACCAGATCTTCCGTTCGGAGACCCATTCCGAAGACATCATGTCCGTTCAACATTCACAAAACTCTCAATCCGAGCTGTGCAACTTCCTGCACCGCGCCGGTATCCCGGTATACAATCCTCAGGGAAGCGGCTTTTTTGCCTGGTTACCCATCCAAAATTCCTATATCGGCGATAGCTGGGATGATAATGACCTGAGGAAGGAATTCAACCTATACACAGAATATGTCGATGAGAATGGGGAAGTGGTACCCCTTCCGGAACAGACACCGATCCTGTTTAAAAAATTCATCGACACCCCGGATGGAATGCAAACTTTCGGTGTGCCCATTTTCCGTTATACGGAGGCCTTCCTGATCTATGCGGAAGCGGCCAGCCAGGCAGAAGGCGGCCCCTCCGAGCTTGCCCTGGAACGCCTGAATATGATCAAAAGAAGAGGATACGGTTATGACCCCTTCTCTCCATCTCCGGCCGACTATCCTGCCGGAATGAGCCGGGAGGATTTCCGGGATGCTGTATTGAAAGAAAGGGATTATGAATTCCTGCTGGAAAGAAGGCGCTGGTGGGACCTCAAGCGGACCGGCAGAGTGATGGAATACTTCGAATCTATCGGCCGGACATTCATCCCCGAAAGGCTGCTTTGGCCGATTCCGGAGAATGAGATCAATACGAACCCGGCGCTCGGGCCGGAAGACCAGAACCCCGGATACTAGTGCCTCCGGAACTTCGTTCCGGAGCAGTTGTTAGTTGTTGGTTATTGTCCATCCGCAGCCTCTAAGCCGTTGATTGCCAGCGAACAACCAACAACGGCATTTTGTTCCCGGGGGGGGATAACTGCCCCGGAACTTCGTTCCGAGGGCACTAGTGAAAGCGGCACGAATCATACTACTGGACATTTGCTCCTAACGGCGGCCCTTTTTTGCCACTAAGACACGAAAACACGAAGGATACACTAAGAGTTTGTTCAAAATTCGATGATGAGGCGAAAGCGAGGAAATTTTGTTCTG
>CAYQKY010000132.1:0-24822 GCA_964418125.1 uncultured Phaeodactylibacter sp. | reverse complement strand
CGTTGAGACGTCTGAATACACGGCTACCAGGAAGATGGTTATCATCGAATAATCATTTTCAGGTAGCGTAGAAAAAGAGGAGAGCCAGGTGGCCGGTTGGCGCCGCCTGGCTCTCTCATTTTTTATTGCAGGTTTTGATAAAGCCTCATCGGAGGCCAGTAATTGATATAAAGCCACCTTGTGCAAAAGGAGCTGCAAGATCACCTCCTCTGCCTCGAAAGGAGTCCGAGCGGTATACCCGGCAGGCTCTTCGGGACAGCAGGGGCGGAGGGCGTTCCAGTATAGAGTGAGGTTACTCCTTCGAACTGTTCTTAATTACCATTCCCAGTCGATTACGATTTTCGTATTGGGCAACTTTTCTCTCCATTGCTCAATCGCTTCTTCATTCTTAACGATGGGGGTATCACGGAGGTTGAGATAGCCGAGGTTGTCTTTGAGGTTTTCCAGGGAGGAAGGGAGCGTATAAAGGTCCAGGCGGCGGAGGTTAAGCGTATCCAGGTTAGTCAATTGCCCAATGGAAGAGGGAAGTTGGGAAATATATTGATTCCAAAGCTCATGCCCCCCTGTAAAACCAAGAGTGCGCAGGGATGTAAGCTGTCCCAGGCTTTCCGGCAACCGCTGAAGGTTTTGGTTGTCGTAGATAAATAGTTGTTGAATCTGCCGGAGTTGGCCAATAGATTCCGGGAGGCTTTTGAGGAATTGATTGTAGCCAATATCCAGTTGTTGAAGCTGTTTCAATGATGAAGCGCTCCGAAGAAGCCGGTCCAACCCTATGCTATCACTGTGGACAATGGTAAGGCGCTTTAACCCTTGCATCTGCTCCAAAACCTGAGGAGCATTATGAGGTTTGCCACTTTCATGCACGTAGCTGATTGTCAGGTTACTTAACATGGGAAGGTCCATCAGGGATGTGGGGAGGCTTTCCAGGTTTTCGTTCCAGGAGATGGCGAGCTGCCGGAGTTCTTTCAGTTGTCCGAGCGATCCCGGTAAACTCGTCAGATCTTCATTTTTATAGATCTCAAATTGTTGGAGTTGCTGCAACCGGCCAATAGACTCGGGTATACTTTTCAGGCGCCAGTTATCGCTGATTTCCAACTGACGGAGCTGCTGCAACTGGCCAATAGACCCCGGCAGGCTATCCAGGTCCCAGTTGCTGTCAATTATCAGTTTGCGGAGCTTTTTCAATTGGCCAATGGATTCCGGGATATATATCAGGTTGTGATTGCTTTCAATATCCAGTTGTTGGAGCTCGGCCAATTTTCCTAGAGAAGCGGGAAGGCCATGTAATATGTCGTTGTCATAGATCCTGAGTTGTTGAAGCTTTTGCAGGCGTTGAATGGCCTCCGGTATAGCTTTTAAGTTGTTGTTGTCATTGATCTCCAGCTTTATAAGTTCGGCCAGATCCCCTATTTGTTCCGGGATATTCACGATACGGGAAGCTCTGTAAATTTCCAGTTTTTTCAGCTGTTTTTGTGTAAAGACGGAGGCAGGTATATTAATGAATCCAACTTCGAAAAACTCCAGGCTATCCAGCTGCCTGGGCAGAGCAGTCAGAAAAATTTCTTCCTGGTTGTTGTTCGTAATACGGCAGTTTCGCAAAGAGGCCATGCCCTTGGCGGACTGAGGGATAGAAGTAATATCCCCGCTAAGGTGGAGGTTGATTATTTCTTCCGGTTTTTTTTCATTTCCCCTTCTTCTTATGGCCTCTCTCCATACTTCCCATGAGGTTGAAATTTGCATCAGCCTCGTATTGACGCTTTTAAGGTTCAGGCCGGGTTTCGCCGCCTTGATCACAGCAAAATTTCGTTCGGCCTCCTCTAAATACCCTTCCCGGAAAGCTTGTTCCGCATATGCTCCAATTTGTGCCATTTCCACCCATTTCTCCACTTTCTCATCCTCCGGCCGCAGAAACCGTGCATTCGCCCAGTAAGTCAGCGCGCTGCGGTACTCCCCCTGTTCAAAATGCTGCCTCCCCTGCTCCAGCAGATAAACGAAGGCTTCCGTATCTTCCCCTGCCAGCGTGCTTTCCAATTGCCGCCCCTTCGCTGCCTCCAGCTCCGCCAGCCGGCGCTGCATTTCCGCCTCGTTATACAAGCTGTCGGCGCGTTGCAGGGCGGTGTCGGTAGCTGCTTTGGCGGCTTCGATCTCCCTCAGCCGGGCCTCCGAGATGTCCAGCAGGCTGTCCGCCCGCTGCGCCTGCATCAGGGCTACTTCCTTGGCAAACTCCGCAGTGGATTCCGCCTTTTTCGCCCGCCGGCTTTCGCTAAAGGCCCAGTAGGTGGCAATAAAGGCTGCCAGGGTGATCAGCCCTGCCAGATAGGCGCGGCGGTTAGCCAGCTTGCGCTTGCGCTTCTCCTCCTCGAGTTCCTCGGCCTGCCGTTGCCGTTCAGCTTCCGCCTTTTCCTTTTCCCGCTGCTCGCGAGCCGCCAGGGCGGGGGCGATGAGGGTGTCGTGGCTCAGTTCATAGGTGTAGCCCTGCCGGCGGTCGGGCTCGCGGCGCAGGAGGTTGTTGTTCACCAGTTGGTTGAGCAGGGTGGGGGAGACATCAAAGAGTTCGCCGATCTGGCTCTCGTGCAGGGTGAGGCGCTGCTTGCGGCTCTTGTCGAGCAGGCCTTCTTCCAGGAGCCGGGCAGCGGCCAGGCGCTCCTCCGGATCGTGTATCTTTTCCAACTGGTGATGGTAGAAGTTCCGGATAATTTCCTCCAGATTGCCAATGGTGTCCTGATCGAAGGTGCGGATGCCTTCGGCGATGGCCTTGTCCTCGAAGCTGGTACACAGGATCTGCAGCTGTATAGCCTCCACCAGGCCTGTCTCCTTGTCCTTCAGGAAATCCAGGATGTGCTTTGCGGCAGGCTCGGTATATTTGAAGGGCTCGGAGTCAAAGTTTTCGCCCTCCAGGCTGGCGGGAACGATAAGGGCGCGGCGGGCCGCCTCGGGGGTGAGGGCCAGCAGCTCGTAGTTGTTCTTGAGCACCGTTGGCAGGTAGTCCGACAGCTGGTCGAGCAGGTGGAGGCGGTCGGAGCGGATGCTGAAGAGGATGCGCAGGTTGAGGGGGGCGTAGAGGCGGGCTTCCTCTTCGGTGCTCAGCGGGGCTTCCCCCCGCCCGGCGGCAATGTCGAGCACCTGCTCGTAGCGCTCCGGCGGTTGCTGGCGCAGCAGCTCGGCCAGCTGTTGCTTAAAATCCCGGATCTCTGCCTCCGGGTAGCTGAACAGCTCTTCAAACTGGTCGAAGAGCAGCAGCAGGCGCGCCTGGGGTTCGGCGTACTGTATGGCTTTGGCCTGGCGCCAGAGGGAGCCGTCGCCCGGAGCGAGGCGGCTCAGGGCGACGGCATCCTGCGGCAGGGTGTTGAGCGTTTCTGTAACCTTATCGAGGGGCGACTGCCGGCTCTCTTCCGTCCACGCCTGGAAGCGCAGCAGCAGGGGGCTGTTGTTGCCGTTCTCTTCCAGTTTGGGGATCAGCCCGGCGTTCAGCAGGGAGCTTTTGCCCAGGCCCGACTTGCCGTACAGTACCACGAGCGGCTCCAGGCTGACGAGCCGGTGCAGCTCGGCGATGTCTTTGTCGCGCCCGTAGAAGAGCGCCTGTTGGCCTCGGGTGAAGGGTTTGGCTCCGGGATAGCGGCGGCTCATAGCTCCAGCAGTTTTTGGGTGTCGGAAACGAGGGTGATGCAGCGGTAAATGGCCTGGTTGAGGGCGGCGCGGTCGGCCTCCTGCGCCATGCCGTTGATGAGCTTGTGGTTGAGCTCGTTGTAGGTGCGCTCCTGCAGAGTGAGGTCGTCGAGCTGCCCGTCGCTCAGGGGGCGGTGGGCTTCCAGCACCAGCCGTAACTTGTCGATGCCCTGCAGGATATGGTTCTTGCGCAGCAGGCCCTGTGATTCCTGGAGGAGGCTCCGGTAGCGGTGGCGGGGGCTCTCCTCGGGGACGGGCTTCAGGAGGCCTTCCTCCTCACAACGCCGGTACAGCTCCCGGATGAAATCGGGGCCGGCATCGGGCACAAATTTTATTTTGAACTCTTCTTCGAAGATGGTGTGCTTCATTTGTTTCTGCGGATGGCTGGCGTACTGCTCCAGGCTTTCCAGGCGGCTGGAGATGTGATACAGCACGCGCAGGAGCAGCTGCATGTACCACTTTTCGAAGGGCAGCCCCAGGAAAATGAAGGTGCGGGCGTCCTGAATGTGCTTGCGCAGCTCAGGCGCCATGCTCTTGCCGGCGAAGACAGACTCCAGGTAGGCGAACAGGTCCTTATGCGTCAGTACCAGGCTGTCGGCCTGGGAGAGGCTGCCGAGCATGCCGTACAGCAGAGGGCGTTCCCGGGTGGCGTCCACGTAGGGCTCATAGGGTTGGCCGCGATAGTAGAAATCGGAGCGGTAGTCCTGCCGCTGAGCGTCGAAGGCGCGCTGCAGCAGCCCGTCGGGCGTCAGGGAAACGAAGAGCGGGAAGGGGATTCGCGCCAGCTTCTGGAGCAGCTCATCGGCGGCGGAGTGTTCCTTTTCATAGAAACGGCGGACCTGGCGCACCAGCCGGCGGCGGTGGTTCTCTTCTTTCAGCAGGAAAAAGCCGTCCTCTTCATAGAAGGTGCGGATCAGCGGGTGATCCTCCTGCCGGGCGCCCAGCTCGTCGTACAGGCCCTCTTCCAGCGCCCGCCCCTGCACATCGCGCAGCAGCTGCGGGCCGAGGAAGAGCACTGCGTCGCCTTCCCGGAGGGCGTCGATGATGTCTTCGTAGTCGAAATCGCTTGGGGGCATGAGTGGAATCAGGTTGTGTCGTAAATATAATTATACGGTGGTTTTCTTTAGGGGTTTCGGGTCGGGAAATCTCTTATTTTCCGGGCTTTCGGGGAAGTTGGGCCTGGGAATTATTGCCAGGAGGAGCCTTCCTTCCAGGGCAGAGGTGATTGGTTCTAATAAAGCGGATTATTGGCCCCGATTTTTTAGAGTTTGTTCAAAATTCGATGATGAGGCGAAAGCGAGGAAATTTTGTTCTGAACAAGGCAAAAAACGTAGGCATACCTGGAAGGTATGACGAGGCTTTTTAACGCAGTGCAGGATAAAATTTGCCGCTTGGAGCCCATTAATTGAATTTTGAACAAACTCTTAATCGTAAAATGCAAAATTTACCCATACAACGCCTCCCGCATCCCCACCAGAATACGGTTGACCTTCGCCACATCCGGGGCCTCCGGCAGTCCACTTTGCTCAAAGAGCGCCTCGATGCGCGCCATGCGCGCCTGCGCCCACTGCACCAGCTGATCGTACTCAAATTTACCGGCGCGGATGTCCAGCAAAAATTCCCAGTTGGGGCGGCGCACCCGGATGGCGCCCTCCCGGGCGGCCTCCTCGGCCATATCCAGCAGGCGGAAGGTGTGCATCATGTTCTTGGCATCGTAATTCTTGCCGTGGGAGAGGGTGTTTTCATAGCGGGCCTCGTTGCGCTCGTCCACCCACTCCCAGTACTGGCGGTAGTCTTTGCAGTAGGCTTGATAGCCATCCTTGTTGAAAGAAAGAACAGCTACCTGCGGCATATTTTTGGGGATGCTGCTCAGCGACAGCTCATTGCTGGCAGGCTTGCAGAGTATGCCGTTGAAGCCGAGTTCGCCGCTTTCGTCGTAGTACAGCCCGTAGGTGTCGCGGAAGTGGGGGATGTTCACCAGGCCGCAGTTTTCCTGCCGGTAACCCATTCGCTCCAGCCAGTCTATTACCGGAATGCTGCCCTCCTTCCAGAGCACATAGCAGAAGTCGAGCGGCGTTTTCCGCTCCTTTGGCATGGGGTTGACGATCTTCTTGTTCAGCCCCCGCGCCTTGCGCACCTGCGTGAGGGCATATCCGCCGAAGGTGTCTTTGCACTTTTTGGACAAGAAGTCCTCCGGCCGCAGGCGGTCCATGATGGAGTGGCGGCGAATTATGCAGTCCTCCGGCATGGCCAGCAACTCCAGGATGTTAGGGTTGTTTTTGGACAACAGCTCCACGAAGTGCCCCAGTTCGTAGAATACGGTATCATTATTATCATCACTGAGCTGTGGCGTGTACGCCATGCCGTAGAACAACGCTTTGGGTAGGAAGAAAACGCCCCGGATGTCCACATCGGAAGAGGGCAGAGCTGTCCCATAGGCATAGCTGCCGCTGCGGGCCTCGAGCAGGATGAAGGACGGGGCGTCGTACAAATCCTGAAGCGTCATTCTTTTGGTTTCTTTTTCCTGGAAAGAAAGAACTTGAAGAAATCGATGATGGCCTCGATAAATTTCCCGAACGCGGATTTGTTACTCATGATGGCTTTGTTTTTCTACAATGATAGATATACTCGGTAGGTATATTCGGTATTTTCGTAATGCTGCACTCATCGAAGATCTTCACAAATTTTTTGTAATTGAACCTCGTGTATAACACCTGGCTGTAATATCCGTCCGGAGCGAGCATGTCATAAGAATCCTGGATGATCTTCCGGCCCACTTCGTTGGAGAGGAAAGTGAAGGGGATGGAAGCGATAAAAGCGTCCACCGCCTGCTCTTTGACCAGTTGTTTAACGTGCTCGGCACTGTCGTTTATGATGGTCAGCCGGCCGTCCTGTATTTCCTGTTCAACATGGCGGCAGAACTTTTCGTTGACCTCGAAGGCGTATACTCTGGAGGTGGGAGCTACCTTCTTCAGGATCTCACGGGTGATATTGCCGTGCCCCATACCGTACTCCACAATGACCTTGTGCGCCCCCCCGGGCAGCTTGCTGCAGATCTCGACCTCAACCTCCCGGCTGGTCTCCGTGAGGGCGCCGGTGGTGAACAGGTTTCTGGTAAACTCAAAAGTAGTTTTCAGCTTCTTGAAATTCATTTTTATGGTTTTGTTATGCTGGCGAAGCAGCATTTAAAAAATGCCTGACGCTATTGAGATGTGCGCCCCGGAACACCAAATTCATTTGGCGTCGAAGACGTAACCAATGGAAAATGCTTCCGCGGAGGAGTAGGAGTGTCTCCGAACCAAAATAAATTTGGGTGTCCTAATATACGTATCACAAGCCACAATTTACGAACCGGAAATACCTCTTCTCTGCCCCTGAAGAAAAAACCAATAAAAAATAGGGCCCCTTCCTGCCGGGCGCCATAAAATTTTGGAAAGCTGGTTCCTACTTTGCCGTACCGCCAATTTATTTATTTCTGGAGAAATATTTTTTCCGGAAAATAACTGCCCCTATTGCAGCAACCGCCAATTATTATTAGATTTATCACGATTTTTACAATATATTCACCGGGCGGTTCCCGCCAACTTCTTATTTACCCTCTTTTCCGAACTGAAAACAGAACTGCTAAACTCCTTTTTTACAGTGTTCTTTTCCGGCTCCCGGCTTGGGAGCGTGGTTTTTCACTCGACAAAAAACAATGGGCTGAACAGCGAATAACAACGGCCTGAAATTCAGTTTCGGCACGAAATTGCCGTGTGCTTTCAAATTCAGCCTGTCCCGAAATTCGGCTGCTGCGGTTTTGCTCTGCCAGCAGGTGAAAAGGCTATTCTATTTGTCTAACAAAACCACATAGGTACATGAAAACTCTGCTTACTACCCTATTGACATTTGCCCTGGCCCTGGCCTTTGGGCAGTCTGCTGTCCGCCCGGCCAACCTGGTACAGGCCGCCCGGGACGAAGGCGCAGCATTTGGCACGGCTTCATTGTTCCAGGCCGTACCCGGCGCCACCCTCTCCGGTGAAAATGCGCCCAAGGAATACGATATCCTGGAGATCAGCCAGTACGCCCTGGCGCAGCTGCTTCAGGATGAACCGGAAAGTATAACCCTGGCCCTGCCCGTGCATTCCCGGGCAACACCCATCGAAGTGCAGTTGGTAAAGGCCAACCCATTTACCGACGACTTCCAGGTGCTCACCAGCGATGGCAGGACGCTCACGGATTTTCACCTCGGTATCCATTACCGGGGAGTGGTAAAAGGTGAATCTTCCATTGCCGCTTTCAGCTTCTTTCCACACGATGTGATGGGACTGGTCAGCACCAAACGGGAAGGCAATCTCGTGGTCGGCCAGTTGGAAGATCCCCGGCAGCCGGGACGGTACATCATTTATCAGGACCGGGACATCATTCAGGACATTGGGTTCAGTTGTGACACGCCCGACGATGGCATAGGGTATACCAGAGAGGAGCTGCAGCCCCTGCCCAGTGAGAAAGCCCTCTCCGACTGCGTGCGTTTCTACTTCGAAGTTGACGACGATATTGTCACCAATAAAGGAGGCGCCGCCGGCGCCACCAACTTCGTCACCGGCATCTACAACCAGGTAGCTACCCTGTACGCCAATGAATCGATCAACACGGCGGTTTCCGAGATATTCACCTGGACGACGAACAGCCCCTACTCCAGCACCACCAGCAGCGGCATGCTGAGCCAGTTCCAGTCCTACCGCAACAGCTGGAACGGCGACCTGGCGCAGTTGCTCTCCTACCAGGCCAGCGGTGGTATCGCTGCGGGCTTTTCGGGGATCTGCGCTTCCAACCGGGACAACAGCATGAGCTTCAGCTCTATCAACTCTACCTATAGCAATTTTCCCACTTACTCCTGGACGGTAATGGTCGTTACCCATGAATTCGGCCACACCTTCGGCTCTCGCCACACCCATGCCTGCGTGTGGAACGGAAACAATACGGCCATCGACGGCTGCGCCGGCAGTACCGAAGGCACCTGCCCCCTGCCCGGTTATCCCTCCGGCGGCGGCACCATCATGTCTTACTGCCACCTGCAGAGCGTGGGTATCAACTTCAACAATGGCTTCGGCCCCCAGCCCGGAAATGTGATCCGCAACGTCATCACCAACGCTAACTGCCTTCCCGAGTGCGGCCCGCCCTCCTGTACGGATGGCATACAGAACGGCGATGAGACGGGCGTAGACTGCGGCGGCTCCTCCTGCCCTGCCTGCCCCACCTGCAGCGACGGCGTGCAGAATGGCGATGAAACCGGCGTGGACTGCGGCGGCTCCTCCTGCCCGGCCTGCCCCTGCCTGGATAACCCGGTGACCCTTACCATCGTTCTGGACAACTACCCGGAAGAGACCAGCTGGGAGATCCGCAATGCCGGCAATAGCGTGGTCGCTTCCGGCGGCACCTACGGCGCCTTCCCCGACGGCTCTACCGTCGTCGAGAACATCTGCCTGCCGGACGGATGCTACGATTTCATCATCTACGATTCGTATGGCGATGGCATCTGCTGCGCCTACGGCTCCGGCTCCTATACCCTTACCGATGATTCCAACGGCAGCACCCTGGCTTCCGGCGGCGCCTTCGGCTCTTCGGAGTCCACCAACTTCTGCGTGAGCGGCAGCAGCGGCCCGTCCTGCAGCGACGGTATACAGAACGGCGATGAGACCGGCGTGGACTGCGGCGGCTCCTGCCCGCCCTGCCCGGTAACCTGCGATACGCCCACCGGCCTGTCCGCCTCGCCGACTAACGTAGATGCCACCCTGGCCTGGAGCTCCGCCAACGGCGCCATCGACTACAACGTGCGCGCCCGCCCCATCGGCTCTTCCACCTGGACGGAGGGCTTCAACCTTACCTCCCCGGTCAGCTATACCGGCCTGACGGCCTGTACGGACTACGAATTCCAGGTGCAGTCCAACTGCAGCGGCGGCGTCACCAGTTCCTGGAGCAGCTCGCATTTCTTTACGACTACGGGCTGCAGCGGCTGTACTTATCAAACCATCAATTTCAATAACTTCAGCACCACCTGGGGAATCTGGAACGATGGCGGTTCGGACGCCGGCGTATACAGCACCAGCTATGCCTACAGCCCCTCCAATGCCGTTCGCCTGAGAGACAATTCCTCCTCTTCAGTGATAACCACCGACAACCTCAACCTGGCGTCCTACAGCGAGCTGACGGTGAACTTCACCTACGTGGCCTCCAGCATGGATAATTCCAGCGAGGACTTCTGGCTGCAGGTGTCTACCAACGGCGGTTCTACCTACACCACGGTCGAAGAGTGGAACCTCAACGACGAGTTCGTGAACGAAGTCCGTTATTTCGAGTCGGTAGTGATCACGGGCAGCTTCTCTTCCAGCACGCGCCTGCGCTTCCGCTGCGATGCATCGAGCAACACCGATTACGTCTACATAGACGATATCGAGATCCTCGGCTGTGCCGGCGGCGCCCTGGAACCGGGCGACGGGCCGAAGATCGTAAAAACGGAGCCCATCCAACTGGAAATTGAGCCGCCGCACGCTCAGGAGAGCAGTGCCGAAGCACAGCCGCTGACGGCTATGAAGCTCTTCCCGAACCCCGTCACCAATGAATTGACGGTTTCCTTTATCCTGCCCGACGCCATGCCGGTACAGGTAGTAGTTACTGACCTTAACGGCAGAGTGCTTACCCAGCAGCCCCTGGCCGGCGATGCCGGACGGCAGGAAACAAAGGTTGATGCCAGCCGGATGGCGCCGGGGGTCTATTTCGTCCACCTGCTCAGCCAGGGGGCTAAACTGACGAAGAAGTTCGTGGTCGTGCGGTAGGAGGAAGGCCTGCCTTCGCTTTAGCTACGGGCGGGTAAAAATGAGTGAGTGAAGGAGTGAGTGAGGCAGGGGCGTTCCCGACAGGGGACGCCCCTGCTCATTTCGGACGGGCTACATTTATGTGGGGCGTAATAAAAAAATAGAGATAAGCCGGTACGAGAGGCCTTCTCCGAGCTGTCGCATTGGTTTCCATGACGTACTGTCCACAGGATTTGTCAAAGAAGAACATTTTTTTGTTAGCGAAGGAGACAAAAAGGCAAGATGCTCCCAACATTACTATGAAAAGTACGTAGATTATCCTATTCAATTAAAATAAAACTGAACTGATGCAACGTATCTTTACTTTAATCCTTCTTTCATCCATATCCATTACGCTGGCCGCCCAGCAGCAGGCGAAGCGATACATTTTGCTTGAGCATTTCACCAATACCCGCTGCCCCATCTGCGCGAACGCCAATCCGGGCTTCTACAACACGATTGCCGGATACGAGGGCGATTACCACCACATCGCCTATCACCCCAGTGTCCCCTACAGCTCCTGTATATTCTATCAGGCCAATACCGAGGAAAATGGCGCCCGGCAGGATTACTACAGTATTCCTGGTACACCCCGGGTACTTTTTAACGGCAGTTCCGCCACTCCGGCCGCGCAGGTTACCGCCTCCATGATGGAGGACAGGATCGGGCAAACCAGCCCCCTGGCCATACAGGTCCGGGAGTCGGGGCAATCGAACCGGAACGTTGAGGTGGAAGTCTTCTCCATGGACACCCCTCCCGGCGGAGGCCTGCGCCTCTTTGTGGCCGTTGTCGAAAAAGAGATCCAGTATAATGCGCCGAATGGGGAGACGCTCCATCACGACGTCTTCCGGGATATGCTAACCGATAAGGACGGCGACCCCTTCACTCCGGCGGCGGCCGGCGGCTCCGTGACCGCTTCCTTCGATTTTACAGTGCAGGGCGAATGGCAGGAAAGCCAGGTCTATGTTATTGCGTTTGTTCAGAATTATGCCACCAAGGAGGTGTACAACTCCGGAACCCGCTTTGACCCGGTGATCAACTCCACTTCTGAAGAACCGGCCGGAAGCGCGCGCCTGTATCCAAATCCTGCACAGGAAGAAGCGGTGGTCGAATTTTCGGAGCCGGCACGCGGGATGCTGATTGTCCGTGATGCACTTGGACAGACACTGCTTACCCGAAACACTGTTGGAGAAAGTAGAATGCGGGTAGATGTTCAAAGCCTGCCTGCCGGGGTGTATTGGGTGAGTTTTGAGGATGATAATGGGCGCTGGGTGAGGCCACTGTTCAAGCGTTAAAAAGTGGCCGCCGTTTGAAAAGATGCTGAAACGAACGAATCCGCAGCATCTTTTCAAACCCACAGCCCAATGCAGAATGGCAGGCTACTTCATTCTGAAAGCCTTCACCATCTTATCAAAGATATCATTGTTCTGGTAGATCCCTCCGAACAGCTCCGCTCCCGGGCCGTAGGCATATACGGGGATAAGCGAAGCCGAATGCCCGCCGGTGGAAAAGGTTGGCCTGATGTGCCGGTAATCGCGTTGCATGCGTACTTCGGCGGCGGAAAGAGACATGCCGCCGGTCTCATGGTCGGCAGTGACGATGACGAGGGTATTGTCGTTCTTTTCTGCGAAATCCAGCGCCACGCCGATGGCCTTATCGAAATCCAGCGTCTCCTGGATCACGTATTCAGCATCGTTATCATGCCCGCCCCAGTCGATCTGCGAACCTTCCACCATGAGGAAGAAGCCGTCCTTATCCTGGCTGAGGTAGTCGAGTGCCATTTGGGTGGCCCTGGGCAGGAAATCGCCCCGGCCTTCCTGCATTTTGGGCATGCCGTCGGGAGCGAGCAGATAGCCGTACTTGCCCTCAGGGCGGAGCTTGGCCGGGCGTTCGAGCGTTTCTGTATTGACCATAAACCCCTGGGCGGCCAGGCTGTCCAGGTAGTTGGCCTTGTCGGAGCGCTGATTGAAGTACTGAAGCCCCCCACCTGCAAAGAAGCCCACGGGAGAATAGGGCAACTGGCTGGCGATGGCCTCTGCGGAGTCCCGGTGGGCAGTATGAGCAAAGAAGGAGGCCGGCGTAGCGTGAGTGATCGAAGAGGTGGCGATGACCCCTGTGCTTTTGCCCTGTGCAGCGGCCATCTCAAGGATGGTTTCCCGGGAAACAGCGTTGCTGTCCACTCCAATAGCAGCATTGTAAGATTTGTATCCCGTAGAAAGGGCCGTGGCGCCGGCAGCCGAGTCGGTGATCAGGGCGTCGGTTGGCGGATTGCGGTGCAGCCCGATGACGGGGAAGCGCACGAAGCTGGGCTCCTCATCCTGAAAGTAAAAGGCGGTGGAAGCCTGCGCCAGGCCCATACCATCGCCGATGAGCAGGATGACATTTTTTGCTTTTTTGTCGGTGGACAGTTGGCGGTACGGCCCGCTGCACCCGAGGATCAGCACAGATAGCAGAATGGTGATACAGTAGCTTTTCATAGGATCGTAAAGATTGTTCTACAGGAATAGTTGGAGCGTTGGTTGTCAGTTATTTGTTGCTTATAAACATCCCTTCTTAAAAAAGCACAAAAGTAAGAAGAGGTTGTGTCTTAAATGTTAAATCCGTGGCTTCTACTTCATTTCATCCCTGCCGTCCGCAAACCAGGGCTGTGTCCAGGCGAAGAATGACTCGTATCCTCCATCCGGGGTTCGTCGGGAATAGCTCAGCTTACAGCGGACATAACCCTCTGTCTTTTCCAGCCCGTAGACACTCTGCGTGCCTTCTGCTGTTTCCAGTATCTGCCCGCTCGGGCCGATGAACTCGATACGGAAACCCTCTGTGCCTTCCTTTTCCTTCTTTCCGATAACAAAAGGGGATTCCAGTTCCCGGAAAGTAAGGGCAGTGTCGATGGCCACCCGGTATTGCTTGTCTTCAGTGGAAACTTCCGACAGGATGAGGCCGTTTGTAGCGTAAAAAGCCCCCTCCTCCATGGCCCTGGTGATGGCGGCAGGAGTGAGCGTGTCGCTATGTACCATGACCCATCCCCGGCCGGGGTTGCTCTTACCGGGGCTCCATTCCTGGAACTGGTGGGCGTCGTCCGAAGAAACGCCATATATGAGCATGCCGGCGGTGAGCAGGGAATCCCATTTCTCTTCGGTGGAGGCATGCAACTCATTACCCCAGTTGTATACATCCGGATGCCCGTTGTACAGTTCGAACATATGGAGGCGGCTGATGTGCAAAATGTTATCGGCGTGGATGCCGGATACGAAGTTGGGGTGGTTCAGGATGGGCGTCCCCCCTGCTCCCCGCACCGAATCGACGTGCATTTGCAGGATGCGGCGCTTGGCGTCCTTCCTGCCGGCCTCATCAGTGTCCATGAAACCTTCGGGCAGGTGAGCCGGCACCAGGCGCCGGACATTCATGCCGGTAGTGTGAATGGCTTCATGGCCGGTCACTTCCTCGCCGGGGATGAGGAGGAAATCTTCTCGTTTATTTTCCGGCAGGGGAACGGTATCCGGGTCGATGAAGTGGTTGTGCTCGCTTAGGATCAGAAAGTTATAACCTTGATCGTGATACCAGCGGGCCACGGCTTCCGGTGTGGAGTCGGCATGGCCGCAGATGACGGTGTGGCTGTGGGTATTGCCCTTGTACCATCGGGCGGCAGGGGCCACCATACCTTCCCGGCCTGGGGAGCAGGCGGACAGGGCCAGGCAAAAAGCCCAGGCGAGCGTTGTTATTACTTTTTTTTCCATGGGGTGAAGGTAAATAATTCTGAGTTACTTTAAAATTTCCGTCATGATTCCGGTAGTGCCCGGAAGAGGCGGCTGATTGTTACGGGCAGGTAAAAATTCTCAGCCAACGGAGCCCGCTTTGGGTTTAACCGGAAATTAAACCTTAAATTGGCATGTCTACCAAAACCAAAATTATCATGAGAAAGAATATCATTTCATTCCTGGGCGCAAATCTGTTTCTGTTGAGCTTCAGCCTGGTGTTGTCTTCCTGCGGGGGCGGCGATACTGCCGCTGAAGGGGCCTCCACCGAGACAAAAGAACCGCCCAAATCCATGGTTGCCGAAGAGGAACCTCCTATTGAAGTGTCGGATGACGGAAGCACCGTCTTCGTCCGCCTCACCGGCGATGACCTGATGAAGTACAACCTGAACAGGATCGAGGTCAAAGAAGGCCAGACAGTGAAGCTGACCCTCACGCATATCGGTAAAATGCCGATAGAGGCCATGGGCCACAACTTCGTCCTCCTCGAACCGGGAACGACGGTACAGGCCTTTGCGGAAAAAGCCGCTACTTTCAAGGACAACAACTACATTCCGGAAGGTGAAGATAACGTCATCGTGCACACCGGCATGGTCGGAGGAGGCCAGTCTACCTCCATCGAGTTCCAGGCGCCGCCCAAAGGGGAGTACAAGTACCTGTGCTCCTTCCCTGCCCATTATGTGAATATGCAGGGAGATTTTATTGTGAATTAGGAATTGATCACGCAAACATGAGCCGCCCCGGGGTGAATTTTCCATTCGGGGCGGCTCGCGTTGGCGCTACTGAAAGCGCTCTTTGGAAAGGAAATACTGTAAATCACCCTTCCACCAAAAGGGTGGTGTACGGAACCGCCTCCCACTCTGCCACCGCTTTCTCCGCAGAGCTGAAGCTCACCCCTAAAGCGATCACTTCTTTGCCCTGATTGAGAAACGGGTTGCCGTATCGTTTTTCCCGGATCTGCTCCAGGGCCGATCCGGCGGGAGCATCCAGCTTGAATTCCATAATATAGATCCGGCCACTGGTGTGAACCACGGTATCTACCCTGCCTTTGGCCGTGCTCACTTCGGATTGGACCAGCAGCCCAATGGCGGAGAAACTTAAATGCAGGACAGCGTGGAAGAAGGCCTCTTGTTTTTGCTGAAAGATCTGATAGGGGATTGTAGAGAAGAGGATGTCGACCTGTTCGATCAGGCGTTCCATTTCA
Organism: uncultured Phaeodactylibacter sp.; assembly: GCA_964418125.1. Lineage (GTDB taxonomy): Bacteria > Bacteroidota > Bacteroidia > Chitinophagales > Saprospiraceae > JACJXW01. Next base: position 9,367 of record CAYQKY010000132.1, on the reverse strand, counting down.
CCTTTCTCAAGAGCTTCTTTAATGTTGATCAGCAGAGGCAGGCTATCTGTTTTGGGAGCTTCCCTGAAGGCTGCCAACAGATGCTGCTGCATGGTGTCCCTCACTTCCCGGTTGGGATAATCCAGGGTATACAGCCCGGTTGCCGGGTCATGCGACTGTATGGTAAGGTACCCGGTTTGAAAAAGCAGCGCCAGCCAGTTGAGGTCGTCCACGGTAAAACTTTCGAACATGACTTGCCCCGCCACCAATCGGTTTAAGTTGTATCGGAACTCCTTCCTTAGTTTTTTGATCAGAAACGTGGGGGTGCCTGTTTCCCACCAATAGTTGGCAAATCTTTGAGAGGCAAAGAGGTTAAGGATCGAAAACGGGTTATACAGCCTCGCCTCCCCCCCCCAACTGTATCCATTGTACCAATGCTTGACCTCCGCCTTCAAAGCCTCGGTTGACTTTCCTGTTTTTTGAGCGAGCTGCTCTATATCCGGCTCAAAGGAGGCTTCCAATTCCGCCTGGGTATAGCCTGCAATCGCCTCGAACTGCTCCACCAGGGTTATATCCCGCAGATGGTTCAGGCCCGAAAAGAGCGACACCTTGCTGAACTTGGATACTCCGGTGATCAGGAAGAACTGCAAAAAAGGGTCGGAGTCCTTGACAACAGAAAAGAAGTTTTTCAGAATATCGCGGTTGATCTCTGCCTGCTCGGGCTGATCGATATAGTCTACCAGCGGCTTATCGTATTCATCGATGAGCAATGCCACTTTTCGCCCATCTTTTGCCAGTTTCCGGATCAGTTCCTGAAAACGAGGCCCCATTCCCTGCTGGGTGAGGGAAAACCCTGCTTCTTCAGCTCTGTTGTTGAGCGCCTGGTGCAGGCTCGTTTCCAGGCCGATATCTTTGTACCCCAGCGCGCTAAAGGAAAAGTGCAGCACCGGGTGTGGCTCGAAGTCATACTCACCCTCTATCCATAGGCCTTTAAACAACTCCCGCTCTCCCTGGAACAGGTACTTGAGGGTGGAGACCAGCAGGGATTTGCCAAACCGGCGGGGGCGGGAAAGAAAAAAATACTGCCCTGATGCTATCAGGTTAAAGATCACCTCTGTTTTGTCCACATAAAGGTAATCGCCTTCTCTGAGCTTACGGAAGTCCTGTATGCCGATGGGGTACTTTTTCATACGGATAAAGATAAGGAAAAAAGCAGGTAACGGCTGTAAATGAAAGGATTTTATGCGCTGTCCAGCAGGGCATCAACCGCCTCTTTCACCTCCCCGAACGGAAACCCCTCCAGCACCCGTTCCATCTTCCGCTCGACTTCCTCCAGACACAAATTCCCCAGGCTCCCCTCGTGCGAGTGCCTAAGCTCCCGCGGCGGCTCGAACTGCCCTTCCTCGATCTGTTGGCCCACCTTCTGGTAGGCCTCCCGGAAGGGCGTGCCCTGCAGCACCAACTCATTCACCACCTCCACGCTAAAGAGGTACTGATAGCGCTCGTCTTCCAGGATGCGGGCGTTCACCTCGGCCTGGGGCAGGGCGTAGGTGAGAATGCCGAGGCAGTCCTTGAGGTGTTGAATGGCGGGGAAGATGCTCTCCTTGAGTAGTTGAAAATCCCGGTGGTAGCCGGAGGGCAGGCTGGTGGTGAGCTGGCTCACCTGCGCCGGCAGCGACTGCAGGAGGTTGCAGCGGGCGCGGATCAGCTCGAACACATCGGGGTTCTTTTTGTGGGGCATGATGCTGGAGCCGGTCGTCAGCTCGTCGGGAAAGGACAGGAAGGCGAAGTTCTGGCTGACGTAGAGCACCACGTCGGCGGCCAGCTTACCCAGGGTGTGCGCCAGGGCCGCCAGGGCGTAACTGAGGTATGATTCCGTCTTGCCGCGGCCCATCTGGGCGTGGACAACGTTATAATTCAGGTCTTCAAATCCCAGCAGGCGGGTGGTCAGCTTGCGGTCGAGCGGGAAGGAAGTGCCATAGCCGGCCGCCGACCCCAGTGGGTTCTGGTTGATGTTGTGGTAAACGCTTTGCAGCAGCCGCAGGTCATCCACCAAAGATTCGGCATAGGCGCTGAACCACAGCCCGAAACTGGACGGCATGGCCGCCTGGAAATGGGTATACCCGGGCAGCAGGATATGGCGGTGGCGTTCGGCCAGTTGGATCAGGGTGGTAAACAGGCGCTCGGCCGATTCCACAATTTCCTGTAGTTCCGCCCGGAAGTAAAGCCGCAGGTCCACCAGCACCTGGTCGTTGCGGGAGCGCCCGGCGTGGATTTTCTTGCCGGCCTCGCCCAGCTCGCGGGTCAGCAGCAGCTCCACCTGGGAATGGATGTCTTCCACCCCTTCTTCGATCTCCAGTTCGCCTTTCACCGCTCGTTCGTACAATTGCCGTAGCTTGGCCGACAGCTGTTCCTGTTCCTCTGCGCTGAGCAGCCCGATCGTTTCCAGCATGCGGATGTGGGCCAGCGAACCCAGGATGTCGTAAGGCGCCAGGTAGCGGTCCAGTTCCCGGTCCTGCCCGATGGTGAAGGATTCGATCTGTTGGTCGACGGTGTAGCTTTTTTGCCAGAGTTTCATGAAAGAAATGATTGATGTAATGAAGGAATGAATGATTGATTACCCGGCTCCAAAGGAGACGGGCAACGAATCACGAATCAACGAATCCCGAATCACGAATCCCGAATCCCCTCCAGAAGCTGAATATACTTTTTTATCCCTTCTTCCACCTCACTCAGCCGGATAAACTCGTCGGCCGTATGCGAGCGGGCGCTGTCCCCCGGGCCGATCTTGACGGTGGGGAAGGAGCAGAGCGCCTGGTCGGAGAGGGTGGGGGAACCGTAGGTTTCCATGCCCAGAGCGATTCCCGCCTGCACCAGCGGGTGATCCAACGGGATGCCGCTGGGGTTGAGTCGGAAGGAGCGGGCCGTCAGCTCGGCGACGGTATGTTTTTGCAGAATGTTGAACACCTCCCGGTTGGTGTAGCACTCCTGGGTGCGCACGTCGATGACATAGCGGCAGGCATCGGGCACCACGTTGTGCTGGGAGCCGGCCTCGATCTGCGTCACCGTGGCCTTCACCGGGCCCAGGGTGGGGGAAACCTTTTCAAATTGGTATTCCCTGATCCATTGTATGTCCTGCAGGGCCAGGTAGATGGCATTGACGCCTTCGTCCCTGGCAGCGTGGCCCGCCTTGCCGTGGGTTACCGCGTCGATCACCATCAGGCCGCGCTCGGCGATGGCCATCTGCATCCGGGTGGGCTCCCCGATGATGCCGACGGATATGTCCGGCAACTCCTCCAGGATGGAGGCGATGCCGTTGGCTCCGGATACCTCCTCCTCGGCCGTGGCGGCCAGGATCAGGTTGAACGGCAGGCCTTCGGCTTCGTAAAAGTGCAGGAAGGTGGCGATGAGGGAAACCAGCGCCCCGCCGGCGTCGTTGCTGCCTAGGCCGTACAGCGTATCTCCTTCGATCGTGGGGGTAAACGGATCGCGCCGCCAGCCCTGCGCCGGCTTTACCGTATCGTGGTGGGAATTGAGCAGGAGATATGGCTTCCCTTCCTCCCGGTGTTTGGAATAGGCCCAGATGTTGTTGCCCTTGCGGTGGACAGGGATACCGCGCTCCCGGAAGAATGCCTCGATCAGCTCCGCCGTGCCGTCTTCCTCCCGGGAGAAGGAAGAAGTGGCGATGAGTTGCTGAAGCAGGGAAATTACATTCTTTGACAATTCATCCATAATTCCTCGCTAAACGGTTAATACTTTGTCAATTAAGTTTCATGACATAGATCCGGGTGGGTTTTAGTTCCGGCCTAGCCGCACTAGGGGTTGCAGATCTGCGAAAATCTGCCGCATCCGCGTCATTCGCGTTCCATTCCTTATTCCGGAAACTCCGTCGTCCACACCAGTTGCGTGGCCTCGCCCAACGCCAGTGCCCTCCTGTCCCCAACCAGCACCGAAGCCGCCCCCGCCTTCAGCGCCCGGAAGGCATTGTCGAGCTTGGGGATCATGCCCTCGGCGATGACGCCCTGTTCGCGGTAACTGGCGTACAGCTCGGGGTCCAGAAGTGGTATCACGGAATCCGGGTCGTTGATATCCGTCATCACGCCCGGTTTCTCAAAACAGTAGTACAGGCTGGCCTGGTACTGAACGGCCAGGGCCGCGGCCAGCTCGGCGGCGATGGTGTCGGCGTTGGTGTTGAGCAACTGCCCTTTGCCGTCGTGGGTGATGGCGCAGAGCACCGGCGTCAGGCCGGCCTCCAGCAGGGCGGACAGGCTCCGGATATTGACGGTCCTGACGTCGCCTACATAACCGTAGTCGATGTCTTTCACCGGTCGCTTTTTCGCCAGGACGACGTTGCCGTCGGCCCCGCTCAGCCCGATGGCGTTGCAGCCCATGGCCTGCAGCAGGCTCACCACCCGTTTGTTTTCCAGGCCGGCGTACACCATCACCACTACTTCCAGCGTTTCGGCGTCCGTTATCCGCCGGCCCTCGTGCATCTTCGGTTCTATGCCCAGTTGCCGGCTCATGCGGCTGGCGCGCCGCCCGCCGCCGTGGATGAGCAGCTTGCGCCCGGGCAGGTTGCTGAAAAAGGCCAGAGTTTCTTCCAACTCATCGGGGGCTTCCAGCACGGCCCCGCCGATCTTGAAGAGGTGTAGGGGTTCTTTCATCTTGATAATTTATCCTTCAAGGATACCTTTCAGCACCGCCATCGCCGCATACGTCCGGTTGTTCGCCTGCTCGATAACCAGGGAATTGGGGCCGTCCAGTACGGCGTCGGCCACCACCACGTTGCGGCGCACCGGCAGGCAGTGCATGAACTTGCCGTTGTTCGTCAGGGCCATCTTTCCCGGGGTGATCATCCAGCCGGCATCCTGGCTGAGTATTTTCCCATATTCCCGGTAGGACGACCAGTTCTTGGCGTAGACGAAGTCGGCGCCTTTCAAGGCTTCATTTTGATTATGGGTTACAGACACGCCCCGGGTGAACTCCTCCGCCAGTTCATAGCCTTCCGGGTGGGTGAGCGCCAGCTCTACATCGGCCTGCTTCATCCATTCCAGGAAGGAATTGGCCACGGCCTGCGGCAGGGGCCGCGGGTGGGGCGCCCAGGTGAGCGCTACTTTAGGGCGGTGGGCAGGCCGGTGCTCCTCTATCGTCACCCAGTCTGTCAGGGACTGCAGGGGGTGGCGGATGGCCGATTCCAGGCTGATGACCGGGACGCGCGCGTAACGCTGAAACTGCTTCAGGATGTAGTCCGAATAATCCTGCTCGCGATCCTGCAGGCCGGGGAAGGTACGGATGCCGATGATGTCGGCGTACTGGCTGATCACCGCCGCCGCTTCTTTGATGTGCTCGGCCTTGTCGAGGTTCATAATGGCGCCGTCTTCGAACTCCAGTTGCCACCCCTGGCCGGCGTTGTAGTCCATAACCGACAGGCCCAGTTCCATGGCGGCCTTCTGGGTGCTCAGGCGGGTGCGCAGGCTGGGATTGAAAAAGAGCAAGGCGATGGTGTGGTTCTGCCCGATATGGTGCAGGCTGCCGCGGGGCGCCCGCTTCAGGGCCAGCGCCTCTTTTACCAAGGCTGCGGGATCGGGAACATCGTGTACGGAGGTGAACTGCTTCATGCTGCTGTCGTTTGTGCCATCCGCTTCAGGGCGGCCTGCAGTTTTTCCAGGAACAGGGCGGCCTCTGCCTTGCTCAGGCTGAGTGGCGGCAGGAGGCGCAGCGTCCTGGGGCAGGAGGCGGAACCGGTGAATACCTGCTCTTCGAAGAGCAACTGGTTGCGCAGGGGCCCTACCGGGAAGCCGAAGCTCGCTCCGATCATCAGCCCTGCGCCTCTCACTTCAGTTATCTGGCCGAAGGCACGCAGTTCCTGCATCAGGTAGGCGCCTACTTCCGCAGCATTTGCCGTCAAATCCTCTTGTTCGATGACTTCCAGCACCGCCAGGCCGGCAGCGCAGGCCAGGTGGCTGCCGCCGAAAGTAGACCCCAGCATACCATACCACGCCTCGAATTCCGGGTGGATCAATACCCCGCCGATGGGGAAGCCGTTGCCCATCCCTTTGGCCACCGTGATCAGCCCCGGCGTTATTCCCGCCTGCTGAAAGGCGAAGAAGGCCCCGCTGCGCCCGTAGCCCGACTGCACTTCATCGAGGATGAGCACTGAGCCCCGCTCCCGGCAGGCGGCGGCTACAGCTTGCAAGAAGGCCGGATCGGGAACATAGATCCCCCCGATACCCTGAATGCCTTCCACCACCACAGCGCAGACATCGCCTTGCGCCAGGCTCTCCAGCACGCCGGCCGTGTCGTTCAGCTCGTGCCAAACCACCTCGAAGCCTTCGTTAATGGGCGCTACGATCTTCGGGGTGTCGGTGATGCGCACCGCCGCCGATGTCCGCCCGTGGAAGCCCTGCCGGAAGGCGATCACCTTGCTGCGGCCGTTGCGGAAAGAGGCCAGCTTGAGGGCGTTCTCGTTCGCTTCCGCCCCGGAATTGCACAGGAACAACTGGTAGTCTTCACAACCGGATACCTGCCCCAGCTTTTCGGCCAGGGCTTCCTGAAGCTCGTTCTGAACGGAATTGGAGTAGAACGGCAGGGCCTCCAATTGGGCCTTCACCCGCTCCACATAGTGCGGATGGCCGTGCCCGATGGAGATCACCGCATGCCCGCCGTAAAGGTCGAGATAGGCCTGCCCGTTCTCATCGTAAACGTAGCAGCCTTTGCCCCGGACGGGCTTGATGTCGAAAAGCGGATATACCTGGAAAAGGTTCATTGTTGTGTGAATGTGTGTAAGTGTATTGGTGTATTAGGGCATCGGTGCATTCGTCCGCCCTCACAGAAACACCAATGCACTAATGCACTAAAAAACCAATGGACTATCAAAACCCCACCCCCTTCACCCACAGCCCCGACGTTTCCTCCAGCCCGAACATCAGGTTCATATTCTGGACGGCCTGGCCGGAAGCGCCCTTGAGCAGGTTGTCGATCATGCTGATAATCAGGATCTTGCCCTCATATTTTTCCAGGTAGAGGATGACCTTGTTGGTATTCACCACCTGCTTGAGGTCCGGGTTTTGCTCGCTGATGACGACGAAGGGCTCGTCCTGATAATAATTCTCGTATACTTCCTTCAGCTTTTCCTCATTGAGCTCGCTGTACATGTATGCGCTGGCGAAGATGCCCCGGGTAAAATTGCCCCGCATGGGCAGGAAGTTGAGGTCTTTGCTGAAGTTGGGCTGTAATTGCAGGACGCTCTGGCGGATCTCCGCCAGATGCTGATGCTGGAAAGCCTTGTAAATGGAGACGTTGTTGTTGCGCCAGCTGAAGTGGCTGGTGGGCGTCGGTTCCTGGCCGGCGCCGGTAGAGCCGGTGATGGCGTGGATGTGCACGTGGTCTTCCAGCAGCCCCAGCTTGGCCAGGGGCAGCAGTGCCAGTTGGATGGCGGTGGCAAAACAACCGGGGTTGGCCACGTACTGGGCCAGGCGGATGGCGTCTTTGTTGAGCTCCGGCAGGCCGTAGACGAATTCGTGGGTGTCGCTGTCCAGGCGGTAGTCGGCGCTCAGGTCGATGATGCTCAGGCTTTCCGGCAGTTCATAAGCGGCGAGGAAAGCCTTGGATTTGCCGTGGCCCCGGCAGAGGAAGATCACGTCCACCGTCCCGAAATCCGGGTCGAGGATGAAGGGCAGGAAGGTATCGCCCAGCAAGTCTGTGTGTACATCCGTCACCAGCTTGCCGGCCTGGCTGCTGCTTTGCACGAAAACGACTTCTGCTTCCGGATGGAAAAGCAGTATTCGTAAAAGCTCCCCCGCCGTATAGCCGGCGCCCCCGATGATGCCTACCCTAATCATGCTGTTCCTGTTGCTGGTTGACGAAATGGTGGATCTTCAGCTGGTTGGACAGCACCTTGGTGAAGCCCTTGACATCCTCGCCTGTCCAGGCCTTGTTCATCTCTCCATATTGCCCGAAACCGCTGTTCATCAGGTCGTACTCCGACTCGATGCCAAGCAGCTCGAAGCGGTAGGGATGGAGCCGGACGAACACCGTGCCGGTGACGTTCTCCTGGGTGTCCTCCAGGAAGGTTTCGATGTTGCGCATCACCGGGTCGAGGTACTGGCCCTCGTGGAGCAGCATGCCGTACCAGTTGGCCAGCTGTTCCTTCCAGTATTGCTGCCATTTGGTGAGGACGTGTTTTTCCAGCAGGTGGTGCGCTTTGATGATGAGGAGCGGCGCCGCCGCTTCGAAGCCGACCCGCCCCTTGATGCCGATGATGGTGTCGCCCACGTGGATGTCGCGCCCGATGGCGTAAGGAGCCGCCAGTTTCTGCAGGGCCTGAATGGCCTGGGTGGGATGGTCGAAAGCCGTACCGTCCAGGCCCGTCAGCTCGCCTTTTTCAAACTGCAGGCTTACCTTCACCGGTTCCGTTTTTTCCAGCGGAGTAGGATAAGCTTCTTCCGGCAGCGGCTGGTGGGAGGTGAGCGTTTCCGCCCCGCCCACGCTGGTGCCCCAGATGCCCTGGTTGATGGAGTATTTACCTTTCTCCCAGGGCCAGTCGACGCCGTTCTTTTTGAGGTATTCGATCTCTTCGGTCCGCGAGAGCTTCAGGTCGCGGATGGGAGTGATGATCTCCAGGCTTTCGCCCAGCACCTGAAAGGCCAGGTCGAAGCGCACCTGGTCGTTGCCGGCGCCGGTGCTGCCGTGGGCCACCGCCTGCGCTCCGATCAGCTGAGCGTATTGCGCTGCCTCCAGGGCCTGGAAGACACGCTCGGCGCTCACCGACAGGGGGTAAGTATTATTGCGCAGCACGTTGCCGAAGATGAGGTAACGGATGCATTTGTCATAATAATGCGGCACGGCGTCGATGGCCTTGAAACCGGCGGCGCCGAGCTTCAGGGCACGTTCACCTAACGCTTCTACCTCTTCCGGCGTGAAGCCTCCCGTATTGACGGTCAGGGCGTGCACCTCCATCCCCTTTTCCCGGGTGAGGTATTGGATACAAAAGGAAGTATCCAGCCCGCCGCTGTAAGCGAGGACTACTTTTTTATGGCTCATGTTATTCGTTATTCGTTATTCGTTGATTCGTTGATTCGGTATCCGGATAACGAATCAACGAATCAACGGATCACCAAATATTATTCACCACCATATGCGTCAGGTCGTACTGCATGGCTTCCCGGCCGGAGGGGGCCAGCATGGCCGTGCAGAGGCACATGCGCCGGTGGTTGCGCTCCAGGATGTCGAAGTTGGGGCAGCTGCGGCAGCCCTCCCAGAAGGCGTCGTCCTGCGTCAGTTCGGAGAAGGTGACGGGCTTGTAGCCCAGTTCCGAGTTGATGCGCATGACCGGGTGCTCGTGCCCACCACCATCCTGGCGCTGCAGCACTACCGCACCTTCAAGGAA
>CAYQKY010000131.1:0-24843 GCA_964418125.1 uncultured Phaeodactylibacter sp. | reverse complement strand
AGCATACCGCTACCCGGAAGATGATCATTACTGAGTAACTGATTCCCCGATATTTGAATTATGGAAAGGTTGCCATTAGCATTTTGCTTTTGGCAGCCTTCCAAACATGCTCTAATGCTGTTGACACTAAATAACGGGGCAGCTATTTTCCCGCCGGGAACAAAATGCCGTTATTGGTTATTTGCTGGAAATCAACGGCTTATAGGCTTCGGGTGGACTATAGCCAACAACTAACAACTGGGGCACAATTGAAAGTTAGGCCCTGGGAACCCCCGAAATTGATGGTTTCAAGTGCGCATCGGCCATGCCGCGAAGATGGGGGTAGCCCGTCCAAAAAAAAAGCCCGGTTGCTTTCACAACCAGGCTTTTTTTAAGTGCCCAGGACAGGACTCGAATTATGTTTTGTTAATCGCTGATTTTCAATGAATTGTTAGTTGATGGATTTTTATACGTGTCAAATGGGGTGGCAGAATGGGGGAGGTCGTTTTGGGGAGCCTCCTTCTTTTGGCTTATCTGGTATCAAAAGGCTGTGCTATTCTGTATTCACAGACAACAGCCCCAGGCATTTTCTCACCGTTTCCACCAGTTTCTTTTCCCCCACCACAACCGGCTCGCCGAACATCCCGCTTTTATCTACCGGCGTTACGGTATACCTGCCGTTTTCCAGGGTGACATCAGCCCCTTTTCCCAGGCCCTTGTGAGACCGTACGCCCAGGTGCTTGTAGTAAGCAGCCGTCTCCTCCTTCCGCCAGGGGCGGTGGGGGATACCACTTCGTGATTTCCCGAGGCATTCCTGGATGGCCTTTTCCAGTTCCTCGTCCGAAACATCGAGGGGGAGGATGAGGAAAGGCTCGGTGGCGATGCCCAGCCCGTCGATGGTGGTGTCGTTGGGATGTATTCTGATCTTATCGCTGGCGAACAGGCTGATGTTTTTCATGGCAAAGGATTACAGTTCAATAAATTTAACGATAATATTGTTCAGTTTACCATAATCAACCACATCTTCAAAGATTTTTTGCTGGGCTTCCGTGGCTCTGCCCTTCGGGATGACGACTTCCAGTTCCTTGTCGGCGTTTCTGGCAACCGTCCGCCCGCCGTGGATGGCGCCCCGAAAGTCGATCAGTTTGTCGACGTATCCTTTAAGGTGGTGCAGCAGGCGGCTGCCCTGGTAAGAGGGTAGTGTTATGTCGATGGATTTGACGCTGGTTGCCGTTCCGTTCTTCAATATATCAACCACCGGAAAACCATGGGGTAGCCGGTAGTTGCCCGCCCGGAGGATCTCGATCTCGACGCCGCGGTGTACCGCTGGCAATTCCCATATCGCTGAGGCATTGCCGGCCACAATCCGGGGGAAGCCACTGCGAAACAGGTTGCCGACAACACGCGCCTGGGAAAGCTGGATATTGGCAAAAAGGTCAGCCAGCATCAGTGTACCCAGCACCGCCTGGATGTCCTGGCCGGCCTGCATCAGGCGCCAGGCTTTGTATACTTTAGCTGAATAAACAAGCAGGCCGCCCTCCTGATAATCGTAGTCAATGCCGTAGGCATCTAAGGCATGAGGCAGTTGCTCCGACAGTTCCTTTGCGCTGCCTTTTCCTACCGCCAGGAGCCCGTTATCGGCGAAGCGCTCGCCTCCTTCCCGGAAACACTTCAGCTCGCCGGTGGCGATGTCGAGGTACCAGAATTGGGCGGGCAGAACCGTTGAGGCAAGCAGAAAGGCCAGGGTGAGCAGGTGTTGGTAAAGAGTACGGCTCATAACGGAGTTTTTGGGATGGCCGGAAAGAACCCTTGGCAGGGCAATAGGCTGTCGGGATGAAATTACAAAAAAAAGATGCCAATTAAGTGTATTTAATTAGCGGTACCTTGAAAAGAGGATCTGTTTTTTCTTTACTGTATGAAAAAGCACGATCCATACATCGAAAAGCAACTATCCAACCTGGGCGCCCGCATAAAAGCCCTGCGCAAAGCCCGGGGGTACAGCAACTATGAGCAGTTTGCCTACAAGCACGAGATCAACCGCTCGCAGTACGGGCGCTATGAGAATGGGGAGGACCTGCGGTTCAGTAGCCTGCTGAAGGTGCTGAAGGCGCTGGATATTTCGCTGGAGGAGTTTTTTGGGGAGGGGTTTGAAGAAGAGTGATAAGTGTTGGAGGAATATGAGAGCATCCCGGCTGCCGTTCCGATAGAGGATATAAGGCGGTAAAAAACAATAGCCGCTTTCTCGAAAATGGAAATAGATGGAGAAAACAAATACCGTCAATCCTGGGCATTGGGACTGGGGACTCTTCTTCTCCATCCTATTGTTCTTTTTTATTCCCTCCATTTACAAATCGTATAGCCTTTATCTGATCGGCAACACGCCACCCGTAGAAAACAACCTGGCGATCGTAGCCCAATGGCAATTCGTACAGGTAGCCATTGAGGTGTTACAGGAAGCGCTGGTATTGCCTATATTTTTCTTTGTTGGCAGCCAATGGAGGCAGGGTAGGGAAGAGGGGTTTCGAAGGATGAAGGCCAGCCTGGTTATTATGTGCCTGGTGCTGGCCCCCATAGTTTTGCTGCTTTTGGCAGGTATGCCATTCTTTATTGAGCAAACAGGAACGAGCGAAACCCTCAGGGCAGCTACTATCGATTTTCTGCGGGTAAAAACAGGAGCCTTATGCCTTAGCATTTTCAATACCGGCCTGGTAATTGTTTTGGAATCTCTTCGGAAAGGAGGCTTCTTGTTAAAGCTACTTGCTTTAAAGCTGATGCTCTCTGTCACTTTTGACTCCTGGTTCTTTGGAGGATATAGTTTTTCTCTTTCTCTTGGGGTGATAGGAGTAGCGTTTTCCAACCTCTTCACAGAGCTGGTTATTCTATTGGCCTCCATCTATTTCCTCCAGAGTGTTTTCAGAATGCCATTGAAAAAATACTTCAGCCTGCCATCCCTGGCAGACTATCATCTATTCCGAAAGGTTAGCCAGTGGGTTGTCCTGGAGAGCCTCATTCGAAATACGGCGTACTTTTTTATGATCCTCCAATTGATCAACGCCCTGGGACCGAAGCAGATCGGCGGATACTACCTGGCCATGCACCTGTTCTGGAGTTTTGCTCTGTTGCCGGTGAACGCCCTGGCGGAAACTATGAAAGCTCTGATCGCCAATACAGCAATGGACTATGTGGCAATCAAGAAGGTACTGCGAACCGGGCTCGGGCTGGGAACAGCCCTATTGTTACTCTGGTTGGCGCCTCTTCCTCTCCTGGGCTCGATTCTGTCGATATTCAGTGATGACCCGGAGATGATCGCCTTTTCCCGGCAAGCTATTACATTTCTATTGGGCCCCTATATGCTTCTGGCGATGAACCTTTTGGTGGATACCCTATTCATCGGCCTGGGCAGGACCCAATACCTGGCCTATCAGTCCATACTGACCAATCTTGGCGTGTATGGTATCGCTTATTTGTTATACCAGGGAGGCTATTGGGCGCCTTCTTTTTCCAATATCCTGATCCTTTTTGGGGTGGGGATATTGGGGGATAGTGTACTGACGGTTTTGTATGGGAAGGTGGTGATGAGAAAAGGAGGAATGGCTCCTGTTAGCCATTGAGCATTCAATTTCTTCCATTCTTACCAATCCGAATTAATTTTCAAAGCTTCCCGGAACCCTTCCCCCGGATAAAACTCGTGCATAATGATGGCCGGGTCTTTGGTAGGAAGAAGCACCCGCCCTGTCTCAATGGCAAAGGAGAGCGGCATTGCCGGTAAAATATTGACGGCACAATCTTTTCCATGAAGAGACTGGATATCATTCAATGCCGATCTATATTGCTTGCTGAATTCCTCGATGTGGGAGGGGTGGCTCACCAGGTGTTGAGATGGGGAGGGGCAGGAAATTCCATAAATGGTGTAATCGGAATCCAGGAAGGGTTGGTACTTATCGGATTGGATCTTATCGCTGAGAGATATAACGAGAGCAACTTTTTCTTTTGAACCTGAGGCTAGTTTCTGGAAATGAATCCCGATAGTATTTGGAAGTGTTTCCGGCCATTTCCAGGTAGCAGGAGTATCCTCTATCTTCCGCTGGGCCTGGTAAATTTCGGCTGGCACAATATCCCCAAGGCACTTTCCAAAAAATGCCAGCAGGGGCATTGGAGCAATGGCAAAAATGGACAGGTGTTCTATCGGTGGTTCGCTCAGTTGAGGAAGAAAGGCAGTTTCAACTGCTCGCTTAATGGAGGCCGCCTGGCGTTCAAATTCGGGTTTTCCCAGGTTGCGATCGAATTCATTATTCTTTATAAGAAGGTCAGGTTTCTGAGGGAACCTTGGGAAAATGGCTTGTTTTATCAAGCTTTCAGGAATATGCACCGGCCGGGGGCCGACTTTTATTTGCAGAGAAGCTATGGTAGTCTTGTGTATGTCTCCCGTATAGGCTGTGGCCAATTCGATCCGCTTCTCATGTTCCTGTTTCCATGTTCTCAATAGTTGAGCATCATACATGCCTAAATTCCTAAGATTGTCAATTTCTTTATGGCACCTGCTGCAAAGGAGCATGAGGTTGTCGTAATCAATCTGGAGTTCTTCAGAATCTGCGGCGCCTCTTGGCCCATCTTTACTGGCAGAGATGATGTGAGCGACTTCGCTGAAATTGCCTTCTGATAAGGTGAGCTCGTTTCGGTAAACCACTTCATTACATCCTTTAAACTGGCATCTTCCTCCCGATCTAATCCAAAGCCTAAGCCGGACATCAGCCCTAATACTTTTTCTTCCTGACATAGATTTGTTTTTATTCGAATAGCCAATCAATCCAGTCCTTCTGAGAATGCTCGTTCAATTTCCTCAATTTCTCGGTTCTGAAGTTACCTTCGTAAACACATAGAGCTCTGGCTCCTACTATTACAAAGAAAATGAACGGGAATGGAGCACGCACCCCTTTCATGAGTTTCTTCCAGGACTTGATATCAATGGAAGAGGGAGATGGCGTGTTTTCATAGTGGGTATGCCATTCGCCCAGATAATTGCAGGCGCCCTGAGACTCAGCCCAGGCGCCATTAACCAGACTCTGATGGTGTTCTGATTGCCTTTTGAAGAAAGAAGCCCCGGCTTTATCGCCAGGCGCCGGTTCTGAAACCTGGTCAAATACATAATCTTCTTTGTCTTTTAATTTCCGGCCCAGCAGAATTCCGCCCCGTTCTGGTGAATTTCGGGCGCCTTGGATGTTTGCAGCAAAAACTTTCACAGCCTCAGCCCCTATAATCAGTTTTCCTTTTTCGAATTTTCGTCTATATGCTATTCGTTTTTTGTGGGTGAACATACCGGGCAGTTTTTATGCAGATAAAGGTATCTCTGGCCATTAATTTTTTCCTGTGAAAGCGTGAACCTGTCGGAAGGCAAATAACCAGCCCTTAAAAATGCCTCTCCATCGCCTTTCCAGGAAAGCAAGGGGTTACCTTGGAGTTCTCCTGTCAGTAATTTCACCACGGCTCTTGCGGTCTGAATAGCCGTTTGTTGGGCATCGAGAGCACTGAAGGGTATGAACAGCCCGTCGCATCCGCTTTGCGTTTTATGAAAAGATTGCCCCGGGGCAGCAAAGGAGGCTTTGTTATGGCCGATACCAGTATCGGGGTCAGTGTAAAGGCAAGCATAACAGCCTGGCTGTGTTCGTCCGTTGTTGGTAACCAAAGTATGCCCACCAATCCCGTAGGGGTCCAGCCAGGTATAAACAACAGGCTTGCCGGCATGATTCTCAATGAAGTATTGATTCAGCAGCCTGTTCAAGTTGGGCGATCCAGTGGCAATAATGATGGCGTCAAAAGCAGAGAACCAGCCTGGGCTATTCAGGAATGCTTCAATTTTGCAGTGGTGCGCCTCGACATTCACATGAGGCATTTGGCGGGTAATCAATTGCTTTAACGCTTCAGCTTTAGATTTGGATATCTGCTGCCAGCCCAGGACATGCCGGTAAATATTTTCAGGCATCAGTTTGTCGGGATCCACCAGGGTAAGACACCCGATCCCGGTTTGTGCCAGCTGCACGGAAAGAGCGCCTCCGATAGCGCCGCACCCCACCACCAGAACTGACGAACTTTCGAGCTTGTCAAATGCACCACCTCTGTTAGCCAGCGACTTTTGATCAACCCGGGATACGAGGACAGGTTTAGGTTTTCCTTTGAAACCATCATCAAATAGAGGGTGCACATTACGATGGGGATGATCGAACCGGAAGCCCAACAGGTAATATTCGTCATCTCCAATAGGATTCTGGATTAAAAGCTGGGCTCTGGGTTTTGCCGTCAAGACGGACCTGAGTATTGCCTGATCCTTTTCATTTAAATGAGAACGTACTATTTCTCTCAATAGCTCAATGCCAAACCTTTCTTTGTAATCCAGGGGATACAGCTGCCTATCCTGCGGCAAGGGGATGCAAACCCAAGGCTCTTTTTTCTTTGAGCTGCGGCGCGCGCCGATATTTTTAAAAAAAGTTTGAGAGATATTTTCCTCTTCGGTTATGAAATAACCGCGGTTGGTTTTTATTCCATTCAAAGAGGTGGTTTGGGAAAAAGATGTGCGGATTAAAGAAAAACACCCCTTTTCCAGGCCTGGCATCAGGCCCCAATATGAGGCAAATTCTTTAAGGAAATCCTGCCGATTTTTACCTGAGATTGAGGCTTCTAGCGTTTTAATAGCCAACTCAAAGCAATTTCTGATTACCTGCCCGGGCCTTTGGGGGTCGACTACAGATTTCTGCCGATCTAAATAACAAATTTTCCCGTCAGGTTCGATATGAGGAATAAATCCAAAGCACCTAGGGTTAGTCAACTTTACCTCCGGCAAAACATAGGGGAAAAGAATGTCAAACTCCCACTCCAGGTTAAACGTTCGCTCCAGAGCATGGATCTTAGTTCGTAATCGGCATCCTTTGCCCTTCTCTGATGAGAGAAGAGCCACCTCTTTTACTTCAGGAATATCTGAGAGATACCCGATCAGATCATCAGGAGACATAATATCAGGCACTTTCAGTGGAAGGGATTATGGCTGGCGCCGAGGACTTTTCAGCCGTGTCTTTTTTGTCCGGAACCGGAAAATCGCCCCCCAAAACCTTCTGCAGTATCTCGGCGCCGGTATGTTCATCCGGCTCAGCCTCCGCAGCGTCTTCTAAGGCCTGCTGTAGTTCGTCCATTTTCTTTTTATAATCCTCGACGTGCTTCTCGCTCTGCTTCATCCTTTCGAACAAGTCGTTATATGGTTTTACAGGCAGGCGGACGTCCAAACCAAAGTTATTTGTAATAATCTTGCTAACCAACATCTTCATCGCCTGCAGATCGTTGATATCTTGTGGCTTGCCGTTCCAATCAATTCTAAGTTCGGGTTCAAACCAGTTATAGGCCATTGCCGAAAGCGCGATTCCAGTTGGAGCTTTATTACCATCGGCGGAAAAATTGTAGTCCTTCCACCGTTTGAGATAGCGAATTACCCGTTTGAATTGCCGCCGCCGGTGCTCATTTTCAAACCGGCCATGGAGCAGTTCTTTCAACTCCTTAGGTTCTGCCTCTTCCCACTTTTTGTTATCGTCGCTGGAGTTCAGCCTGCCCTTTGCCAGTTTCAACCCTTGTTCAATACCCAGGAAGTAGTATTTTCCATAAACAGCAAAGTCAACGTGGTAATCTTCCTCTCCGTCTTTATGGTATTGAACCCGTACACAAGGCATTTTACATTTTACCGTACGGTTGGGACGGTTACTTAATGCTTTTACCACCCATCCTTTCACTACAGTAGGATCGGGGTAATCAGCGATATCCAGCAAAAATTCCAAACCGGTGTCGATATCATAATCTCTTCCATTGGTTGGAACAGTGCCGGTGTTCATGGCATAGCTACCCTGGTCGAACTTCTCGCAAAGCGGTTTGTCATTTTCTTTCAGCCAGGCGATGAGTTCTGCGAAGAGCAAGTCTCGCTTTTCCTGAAGTTTTCTGTTCTCATTCAGGTTGCTGAGGCGGATATTGCTGTGGAATTTGTCAAACTGTGATTGAAGGAAACCTCCCATTTTGTTTAGTTTTATCGCTAATAACAAATCAATTTCAAACAAGAACCTGTGTTTAAAAAATATAGTTGCATGCTCTTGGCAATAGTTTTCAACATCCTGTTGATAATTTGCAATATGTGTGCTTTTATTGATTACACAATCTTGTTTGAATTTAGGCCACATTGCAGCCGAAAGAAATCTGCCCACGAGACATTTCCCAGTACGACAATGCTGTGGGGGAGCTCTGGAAAACGATTTACTTTTCCTGATTATCTCCATTTGAGTGCTTACGGGCTAATAATGAGAAAAAGAGCAATGCTGGTAGGTATTGACTTGCCATCCCCCGAAACAAAACCTCCCCTCCCTACGTAAAAATACTACCAAATTCCCTATTATTGCTCAGAACGAAAACCCTATTCCCGATACGAAGAGCTTATTGAGATTTTGTCCTTTGGCCTGCAAATAGCCATCTATGGAACCTCACTTTGCCATTTTTTCGCCCCGTAGCACCACTACGAAGCTCAAAAATGGCTGCGTGAGAACCCAAATCTGACTATTTTCGGCATCAAAAACAAAATCCCAACAAACTCTAAAAACGACGCTCCGCATCCACCCATGGCTACAGGAAACCACAACCGAAACCACCTGATCACCAGCTTCTTGCAGGAAGGGCGCAGGTACAAGCTCGTCATAACCGGCTCTTTGGAGGAACTGGGAGTGAAAGCCGTCGATGTCGGCCTCGAGCTCGCTCAGGTACTGGAGGGAAAGGAAAACTCCCGGCACCTGCCCTCCATGGCTGAGGAAGCGCTGAAAAGCATACTGGATAAGCATACCCAGGCGAGCGGCCCGTTCGGAAAATACATCGCCCTGGCCAATCTGGGGATACTGTTTGAACCGGCATTGCACCTGGACGTCCCCAGCCTGCTGAGGCGCTACTCCCAGAACAATGCCTTGTTCGTCGAATGGGCGGGGGAAAAGGAAGAAGGCAGACTTTATTTTCTCAGCAGGGAAAAGGGCAAAGCGGTTTCCCTTGAAGGCATCAGCCATTTGAACATCTGAACTCCAGCAAGATGAAATACCAGGAACTGATACAATTCGAACCGATCAACGAGGTCGTCAAGTTTAGCAGGACGGGGGAAGTAGAATACCAAAAAGACTTGGTGAAGTCTTTTGTTTTCTCCGATTCATATTCTGAGGTATTGATACCTATTATTTGTAAGAATTTGAATTATGCGAGCCAGGGGACAGGATCATGCATAACCCCTGGCTGTTCATATCCAGAATCAAAAAAATGTATAGCGCCTAATAGCATAGGGTGCATGAGGTCAGAGAAGTTCGGCATACAGGTCGTCGGCAACTACGGCACGGGTAAGAGCCACCTGATGTCCCTGGTGTCGCTGATCGCGGAGGACGCCTCCCTGCTGGGCCTGGTGGAAAGCGAGCAGCCCCGGGAAGAGCTGGCCAACATTGCCGGCAAGTTCAAAGTCCTGCGGTTCGAGCTGGGCAATACGCAGAGCCTATGGGAGGTCATGACGTACAAGCTGGAAACCTGGCTGGCGGAGCATGGCGTAGCATTTGAATTTGCCCCTCATGAAAAGAAGTCCTTCGGAGAGCAGATCCAGCAGATGATGGCGGAGTTCGAAGAGCAGTATCCCGACAAAGGGCTGTTGGTAGTCATCGACGAGATGCTTGCCTACCTGAAAAGCCGGAGCGAAGCCACCAAGCTGAATGAAGACCTGATGGTGCTGCAGGCCCTGGGGCAATCCTGCGACAACACCAAGTTTCGCATCATCTTTGGCGTGCAGGAGCTGATCTACCAGTCCGCCGAATTCCAGTTCGCTTCCGAGACCCTGCAAAAAGTGGGAGACCGTTTCCGGGACCTCACCATCACCAAGGAAGACGTTTCCTACGTCGTCAAGAACCGGCTGCTGAAGAAAGACGAACACCAAAAAGCAAAGATCAGGAAGCACCTGCAGCAGTTCGTGCACCTCTTTTCCGATATGCACTCCCGCCTGGAAGAATACGTGGAACTCTTCCCCGTCCATCCCGCCTACTTTGAGAACTTCCAGAAGATCCGCAAGGGGAAAAGCCAGCGGGAGATCCTGAAAACCCTGTCCGCCCACTTCGAGAAGATCATGGGGCAGGAAGTGCCCACCGATAACCCCGGCCTGATCACCTACGACGACTACTGGGTGGACATCCACAACAGCCCCGACCTGATGTCGGACCCCGACATCCGCAAAGTGAAGGAAGTAGTGGAAACCGCCTACGACAAGATCGACTCTTACTTCACCGGCCCCCGGGAGCGCAACAAGCCCCTGGCCCGGAAGATCACCAACGCCTGCGCCATCAAGATCCTGCAGGCGGAGCTGAACAAGAAGAACGGCGCCAATACCGAGCACCTGATCGACGGCCTGTGCTACACCAGCAAACTGGCGGACGACAGAGAACTGCTCACCGACATCATCGATTCCACCGCCCAGAACATTATCACCGCCACCTCCGGCCAGTACTTCGACAAAGACCCCGACAATGGCGAGTACTACATCCGCGTAGAAGGCGGCGTGAACTTCGACCAGAAGATCAAGGACTATTCCGCCCAGATGTCGCCCTCTCAGAAGGACGACGCCTTTTTCGACTTCCTGGAAAAGAACCTCCCGCTGGACACCAACACCTACCGCACCGGCTTCAAGATCTGGGAGCACAGCATCGACTGGAAGAGCCATAAGACCTACCGGGACGGCTACATCTTCTTCGGCAACCCCAACGAGAAATCCACCACCCACCCCCAGCAGCACTTTTACCTATACTTCATGCCCATCTTCGATGAAGACAAAAAAGTGTTCAACCACGAACCAGATGAAGTCTACTTCGTCATGGACGGGCTCTCCGAAGCATTCCGGGACGCCGTATTGCTTTACGGCGCCGCCAAGTCGCTGGAAGCCACGGCCGACAGTTCCCAGAAGCCCATCTACCGGCAGAAGATCGACGAGCTGAATAAAAAAGCCCGCCAGCTGTTCGACAAAGAATACATCCAAAAAACCCAGGTAGACTACAAAGGCAAGAAGACACCCCTTTCCGGCTACAGCCTGCCCGCCGCCGGCAGTTCCAAAGAGCAGGTGTTTTCCGAAGCCGCCTCCCAGGTGCTGCAGCAGTGGTTTGAAGAAGAAGCGCCGGATTATCCGAAGTTTATCACCCTCACCCAGCCCATCGCCAAGAACAACTTCGAGCGGCGTATCAAAGCCGCCCTGCAGAAGGTGATGCTGCCCAACCAGCCCAACTCCGACGGCGAAGCCATCCTGAACGGCCTGGGCCTGTGGGTGCCGGGGCAGCTGGACTACAGCCATTCCATCTACGCCAAAAGCCTGCTGAAGCAACTCAAAGAAAAAGGAGAAGGCAAAGTGCTGAACCGGGATGAGATCCTGGAGTGCCGATACGCCCCCACCAACCTCTGGGTATCCAAAGACTACCAACTGGAAGCCGAGCTGGAATTCCTGGTCCTGGCCGCGCTCAGCGCTCTGGGAGAAGTGGAGATCTCCTTCTCCTCAGGGCAGGACATCAACTCCACCAACCTACAGGAGCTGAGAAACCTCAGCGCAGACGACTATTTCAACTTCAGCTACATCAAGCCGCCCAAAGGCTTAAACCTGGCGGCGCTGAAAGCCGTTTTTGCCGGCCTGGGGCTGCCCGACCTGTCCAACAACCTCAAAGATGAAGGCACTTTTGTAAAGCTGGCCACTGCAGCCGATGAAATGTCCAAAAGAGCCGTCACCCTGAAAGCCAGGATCGCCAACGGGCTGCAGTGCCGGGGCGTCGATGTCATTTCCGAATGGGACGCCGGCGCCCACCGCACCCAGTTTGACCGCATGGCCGGTTTCTGCGACAAGCTGCGGAACTACACCTCCGAAGCCAAACTGAAGAACTTTCAGTACAGCAAGGAGGAAGTAGATAAGGTCTTTGCCCAGAAGCACCTCCTCAGCGAAGTCGCTCAGAAGATCGAGCAGGCCGAAAAGTTTGAAAGCCACATCAATTACCTGCAGCAGTGCCTGCAATACCTCCCACCGGACGGATTGAAACAGGAAATACAGGAAGCCATCCACCGCCTGGGGCCGGTACTGAGCGAAGGAGAGGAGCGCAAGATCGATCAGTACGAAGCGGAATTAAAGAGCCTGAAGGAACGCTACGCCAACTATTACCTGGAAAAATACACCGAATACCGGATCAGCGAAAAGGACGAAGCAGCCAGGCAGGCGCTCCTGCAGTCCGAACAAAAGAAAGTGTGCGACATCCTGAAGGAAGCCGACTTCCTCTCCACCGCCCCCTACCAAACCTGGCTGGACAAACTACTGAAGCTACAGCCCGCCGGCGCCCAGGTGAACAAAGAAGCCGTACTCCGCACCCCCTATCACGATTTCAACCCGCTGGACCACCTCGGGAAGCCGAAAGTAACGGTGCAGGAACTAAAAGCCGAACTCGGGGAGATTTTCAACGAATGGGAAAACGCCTTGCGGGAAACCCTGGAAGACCCTGCCGTCCGCCGCAATATGGACGCCATCAGCCCGGAGGAGGGAAAGTTGCTGGAGGCATTTAAAAAAGGAGCGCTGCCATTGAACGAACAGCGGGCAGCAGAGATCAGAAGCCTGCTTAACAACCTGCACCAGGGGCTGGATAAAATAGAACTGAGCACCGAATCGCTGAAGCCTACCTTCAATAAGCCATTGACGCCGGATGAGGCGGTGGAGGCCTTTAAAGCTTATGTTGATGAAGTGACCAAAGGAAAGGATAGAGATAAGGTAAGGATTATTTTGAAGTGATGAATAACATACAACTCGAATGCGGTTTCACCATTCCAGCCATCACCCTAAAGTGGAAAGAGCTGGGAGTCAATGAAGCAATGATTGACGCTTTATTGGCAAAAGTAACCGTGTTTGAAGTTGAAACAGATCTTGAAGTAAGAAAACTAGTAGAGTACGAAAGCCTGATCTGGGTTCTACACAACCTTTTACTCCGAGGCACCCCAACCTTTTTATGGTTCGATTTGGAAAGGGAGTTCTCCCAAAAGCTGGGCAACCTGGCAGAGTTTGAAAAACTTGGAGCACTAGGCCATGAATACACAGGCGGGAAAGAATTATTGCGGTATTGTTGGAAAGCCCTACACCTTATTGACCCCAGGATCAGCCAGGATGCTGCCTTCAAAGCATATCAAAAAAGCTGGGAGAAGCTGGACAGCCGCTTTGAAGAGCGATTTTTGTATAAAGAGATCCCGGAGAAGCTCTTCAATGGAAAGGGAGGCTTCCTGATCCAGCTTTTTGAGCCTCAACGAAGCCTGAATTCGATGGTGGAAAGTTCTGCCATAAAGCAAGCCATGCGGTACAATTTCCAGGAGCAAAAAGCAGATTTCGTCCTGGAATTCCCATACCAGGATTCCAATGAAGCACCAAAAGGCATCTGCCTGGAAGTAGATGGCCCGCATCATCAACAAGCCAACCAGGCGCAACTGGACCGGCAAAGAGACCGGGCCACCTTGGAGTCTGGCTGGCACCCTACCTTCCGCTTACCGGTACAGGATTTTGGCGCCGCTGCTTATGAGGAAAAGCTCACCGCAATTGAGGAAGCACTGAGGACAAAATCCATTCCCATTTACCAGGAAAACTATGAGTCTCCTCTTTACGAGCATCCCATGGGCAGGCTTGCCCTTCAGTTGGTTCTCAGCCCTTTTGCCATTGCCCGCCTTCAGCTCACCTTAGCCAGAGCCATTATTTCAGGAGCATTATCTCTCGAAGCGGAAAGCTGGAAAATTGCCATCATAGAGCGGGATGTACCCTGTGCCCACCTGGCAATCGAAAACTTCAGGCAGTTATTCGATCAATTATCCGGATTGGAAAATAAAGGGAAGCGGCTACCGGAAATAGAGCTTACCGTTTTTAATACCCCGGAATTTGAAAACTTTGAGCTGAACAAGGGCCGGGAAGTAAGGCTATTTGATCAGAAAGAAACCAGACAGGAAGTTTATGACCTTTGCCTGTACATCAGCATGCTGCGCAGGAACGGCTGGAAAGATGAGGCGCCAGAGCTAAATGCACGTTCTACGATGACTATTCGGTCAGCTTTTTCCAAGGAACAGGAGGTTCCCTTTCTGTGCGGCAACCGGATCAGCTGGCGCCTGATCGTGGAAGAAGACGGTAAAACGCCCATTTCTGAAGCTGAAGGCCATCTTACATTCTTCCTCAGGAACATCTTCCGGAAAAAAGCGTTTCGCCCCGGGCAGTTGCCCATCCTCCATTATGCCTTGCAGAACAAGACGGTCATAGGATTGCTTCCGACGGGAGGAGGCAAATCTTTAACCTACCAGATAGCCGGCCTGCTGCAACCGGGGATCGTTTTGGTGGTTGACCCGATCAAATCCTTGATGAAGGACCAGGTTGATGGGCTGAAAAGGAACGGCGTCAACCGCACGGTATTCATCAACTCTATGCTAAAGGATTATGAAGCGAGGAGGCAGGCCTACGAGCAAATGAAGAGCGGCACGGCCTTATTCTGTTTTGTTTCTCCGGAGCGCCTGCAGATGCAGTCTTTCCGCAACTATTTGCAGGAAATGACGGAGCGGCAGCTGTTTTTTACTTATGGCGTGATCGACGAAGTCCACTGTGTCTCGGAATGGGGGCACGATTTCCGCACCTCCTACCTTTCGCTTGGGGAAAGCCTGCTTCGATACTGCCATGCCAAGGAAGGCAACATTGCCCTCTTTGGCCTGACCGCTACTGCGTCCTTTGACGTGTTGGCCGATGTACAACGGGAACTTTCCGGTAATGACCCCGGAAATGAAATTCCCGATGATCTTATCATCCGGCATGAAACGACCAACCGGGATGAAATACAGTTCATCATCGACCTGGTGGAGCTGGCCGAGGAGGAAGAAATGGAGATCGTGCAGTTTTCCAACCCGGATAACTTTGAATGGAAGATCAAGACGCAGCTTGGCAAGAAAAAACAGGAAAGGATATGTCATTGGATCGAAAACATCCCGTCAAAAATTGAAGAATTCAATACTCACCCCGAAAAGGTCGTAAATCAAGATCTAATCCAGCTTACTTTTGAACCCTCAAAACCCTATCCGGAAGCTGCTGAAATTTTCCACCAGGTACAACTCCCACAGAACGGACTCCACAATTTCTGGAATTCGGATGGCCAGCGGGCCGGCCTGGTCTTTGCACCCCACCGAAGCTGGTATTTCGGAGTAAGTGATAAATACAAGAATCCAGAAAGAAGTGCAGGCATTTACGATTTCCTGGCCACGGAAAACCAGCAACTCCGGTTTGGTACATATATGGGAGCCGATGATGAATTGTCGCCAAATGTTGCCGAAAAAACAGAGGAAGACAATATCCGTAACCAGGAGGCTTTCTTAGAGAACCAACTGGACGTTATGGTTTCCACCAAGGCTTTTGGAATGGGCATCGATAAGCCCAATATACGGTTCACCATTCATAGTAATTACCCCGGGTCCATTGAAAGTTTTGTACAGGAAGCTGGCCGGGCAGGCCGGGACCGCAAGATGGCGGCATCCATTATCCTGTTCAATAACCAGCTTTTTCAATATAATGAAACGACTCCACCATTTGAACCCGACTTTGATATTCAAACCCATTTCCACAACAATAATTTCAAAGGCCCCTGGAAAGAGAAAGCAATCCTTTACGAACTGCTGTCGGAAATTCAATACCCCAGGGTTACCCACGCACAGGATCTGGCCATACGGCTTGGAGAAAACCTAGGGGACTATGGAGAAGAGGTGGCGTTTCGGATAAGCTATAGCCCAGAATATAATTCCATCTGGCTCAACGATAAGGAAGGGCAAACCTACGGCTTTTTGAACCGGAATAACGGTTCTATCAATACCAACAATGCAACGGTAGATCTGGAAATTGCCCGGAACTGCCTGTCCAGCCTTTGGGAGGTCTTGCAGGAAGCAGCTCCCCTGGATTTTAATCAGGGGGATTTTGCCCTTTGGCTGAGGCAAAAGAAAGTGGTGGAAAGCCAGCCAGGAATAGAGCGGCTCCTGGAAGGCAAAATGGCAGGGGAAAGAATAGTGCTTACGATCCCCTTTACGAACGATGAGGAATTGGTGTTCCGAAACGTTGAACGCATATGCCGGAACTTAGACCAAAGGATCACTGCGGACCTGGTAAAAGAAAAATTCTCTATCCATGCTGATGAATTCCTGGAAAACCTGGCCAGCCAATTAGAATGGAGCAATTGGCAAGATAAGGTAAATACAACCGCCGCGACAATGGGTATTTCCCCTGAGCGATTTCTCCAGCGCCTGTCTTACCGCCTTGGTTCCAAAAGGGATAAAGCGGATACCGAAAAAGCCCTATATCGGCTTTCGCTTCCAGGCGTGGTGGAAGAATATACTGTGGATTTCCGCACCGAAACCTTTGAAGCTACAATTGTCAAAAAAACGGACGAGCAATACCATCAGCACCTGCGCCATTACCTCGGTAAATTTTATGCTACCCGCCGGGTAGGCCGGATCATAGAGCAATTGCAACAAAGGGACGGGAACACAGAGATCCAGCGCATCCTAAACTTTCTGGTGGAGTTTATTTATGCGGAGATTGGCAAGAAACGCTTTGAGTCCATTAAGGCTATGCGCGAACTCTGCCAGATGGGGCTGAAACAGGGAAACATAGAGATGAAAACCTGGATACACCTCTATTTTAATTCCAAATATGCCCGCAGTGGGTACGCCATAATTATTGATGACGAAACCTTGAAGGAATACAAGGCCCTAAGGGAACGAAAAGTTGAAGGGGAAGATGGCTTGTATAATGTTTCCTTACTCGATTGGTCGCAAGGAGGAAAATTATCAGAAATAGATTGGGTTTTTGATTTCATGAGGATAATTCAGGACGATTATAGTGGAGGACAGATTGAGAACCTTAAACATTTGCGTGGTGCTTGTATTCGCCTTCTTATTGTCAACCCAGAGAACTATGTCTTCTACTTATTGCGGGCTTATGTAATGATACTCTTATCTGAGCGGCTTCCAGAAAATCAAGTTAATATCGAGTCAATAACGGAAGATTTACATAATGGATGGGCGAAATATGCAGAAACTGGCCCAACTAACCGAGAAGTATACAGAATGATCCTTGAATTCAGGGACGCCATTCGAGGCCAGGTTTCGCCGGAAAAAGAAGAGTTTCTGGACCGAATTTATGGAATCTTTGACCAGGCATTATTCCTATTACATGTAAATTGGACGAGAGGTTTTAACCAAAAACTTTCAACTGACCTGCAAACATTCGCATCCTATGAATGAAACACTCAACAAAGCTTTATTGGACCTTCAGGATTCATTAGGCGAAATAGATAGCTGGGCTGTCCTGTTGCAGGATAACCAAGGAGCTGCGGTTAGGGTTATGGAAAATGCCAGCAAGAATTTGGAGCAACTAAGCAGCCTGGCTAAAGTGATTGAAAAAGAATCGGAGAAGACACTCGAGGCCTTTAGCACAAAGACAGGCCAAGTGCTCGAAGAAGTAGAAGAACTACTGATGCAATATAGGCAACTTTCCATCGCTACAGCTGAATTGGTTGACTACTTACGTTCAGTAAATTTTCCAGCCCGATTAGATAAGATTGATGCCTCAGTTGCCTCTATTCAGCAGGGGATACAAAATATTTCAGATAAACTTGACCGCCATAAGGACTCTATTGAAAACAAAATTGAGAAAGAACAGCAAAGGGGCTTAGATGCGGTTCAAAACCTCCAAGGGTTGGTTGAAGTTTTGCAGAGAAGACAACTGATTTTTTCCTGGGTTGCTATTATCCTTCTGACTCTAACACTGGGATTAATTGTTTTTTTAACCCTTAGGTAAAGAAATGGATATACATTCAATTTTTTTGGCAATTATTTAGGTGTCACTAAAGGTAAAATGAAACACTGAGCATGTTCGGTACTGTCGATCATATTAATCCTCGAAAAGGCTTTGGTTTTATCCTAAGTGATGAAGGCTTGGCAGTATTTTTTCATTTCTCGAAAATAGAAGGAAACAAGAGGTTAAATAAAGGTGACCATGTGAACTTTGAAATAACACCGTCCTTTAAAAAAAGGGGAAAGTACGAGGCCATACATATTGAACTTATTGAGAAATATGAAGCTAAGCTTTCTTTAGGCATTGTAGAATGGTTTAATAATGAGAAAGGGTTTGGAATAGCGAAAACATTATCGAAAAAAGAAGTTTTTTTACATAAATCCGGTTTCGAAAACCCAATCCATTTGCGGGAAGGAGACCTCGTTCAATTTGAATTGGCTGATGAAAGAGGAAAAGAAAAGGCATTTAAAATTGCCAAAGTTATCATAGACAGGAATAATTTATTTTGCCTGAACGATAAAATCGAAAGCCTCCCTTCTGTTTTAAGTGCCTTTTCTATTGCCACTAATGAAGAGAAGAAAAAGATCCTTTCCCAGCAAATACATTCTGATGTTAGTATAGAAATCCTTGTAGGATATATAAAAGAACTTAGAGACAAAGCCCCGGAGAATTTAATCGAAGAGATTTATGATCTTTTAAGCGTTTTGAATGGGCCTGACGATCCTGGTTATCGGATGAAACAGATCAGTAAGGTTCTTGTAGATTTCCTGATCGATAATTCATCAGAAGAAGAAAGGCTAACCTTTTGGATAAATGGCCCCTATTCAGAGGAGTTTTTCTCTGATAGCCTGCTGGAATACATTGAAAGTAATATTGGATTGATTCCTGAAGGAAAAATTGAAAAAATTCTCGCAAAAAAGCAAAGCAAGGTCAATAGAATAATCTTCAAAAAAAAGCTGCTCCGGTATTTTCCGATAGAAAATAACACGAATTATCTGGCGGCGAAGGAGATTCTTGATCTAATAAAATTCATTCATGGTAATTATCTGGGAATTGGTGATTTCGCGATGAAACATGCTAATTCACATTACCAATATGAATTCTTATCAGAGGGGTATTGCCATATTGTAAATTGCGACATACCGGTAATTTACAGGCAATTTCAAAAAGAGAGTAAATCAGGGCAAAGAGATATATTAAACATACTTTCAGAAGAAAAGCAGTATGAATTGATGAGCGCCCATCTGGAGGCTGTCGGCCCAATTGAGAATGAATCCGAATATGTCGAAGCGAAAGCCTTGTTAGAAAAAAGGTACAGCTCTATTTATAAAGACTATCCCAAGATCGTCCAATTGGCTTTGCCTTTCTTTTCTCCTCATTTTCGATTCGCACTCTGGATGGATGGCATCACCGAAGATTTTGAGCGGTACTATGTGCTCAACCATTTTAAGGAGTTCTCGGATGAGCAATTGATGAAAATAATTGATGAAAAGAATGAAAGAATCAATGAAACCATAATCAAGTGGAAACTCAGCCAGATAATTGAAGCCACTTTCAATAAGGAAAACCTTAAATTCATTCAGGATTATCTTCAGTATCTAAATGATGAAAAGTCAAAGAAGAGAATCATTCAAGGATTAGCTGTTGAACTTGATCCTTTATATCGGTTCTTCTTTTGGCTAAATGGAGAGCTGGAAAATGATGATGAAATTTGCAGGATCTACGAAAGCAAAAAGGAAGAACTAGGGGAGGAAGAATGTCAAAAGGCATTGCAGAAGAATTTTGCTCCTCTTAACCAATTGATTATAACT
The DNA here is from genome assembly GCA_964418125.1 of uncultured Phaeodactylibacter sp. Lineage (GTDB taxonomy): Bacteria > Bacteroidota > Bacteroidia > Chitinophagales > Saprospiraceae > JACJXW01. Next base: position 5,151 of record CAYQKY010000131.1, on the reverse strand, counting down.
GACCTGGCCGGCCAGGTTGAAATGGGAATCGATGTTGGGCCTGAAGGGTTTTCACATATCATTTCTGCCTACCGGAGCCTGTGGTTGTATGATACAACAGATCCGGATGCTCTTCTGAACCGCCTTTTTCAGATTGTTCCGGTAAATAAGATATTCGACTTTGGATTCGAGATCATTGGGGCATTGGCCCAAAAGTACAGCTATTATTCTCACCGAGGCAAAACTTTTCTCAATATCCTTTTGGATGCTCCTGAGCACATTGCATCAACAAATGCCACCTATCGTCAGGCATCCGTATTTTACCATGAGGGTGTACCTCTGACTGAGAAGGTTCTGGCCAGAAAGGTGGAGCATTTAAAAAGGCTGATGGCTCATTTGTACTTGCTTCAACACCATGATGCTATTACTGCCCAGTTTAAACAGGAGGATCTTAAGGCTCAGGTAAAAATGCTGTATTCAATAAAAAGGTTTGAAGATGCCTTGAGAGCTATCGAAGAGGATTTTCCGATTGAATATACTTATCAGTTTGAAGGCTTGCTTGAAAAGCTCCTTAATGAAGGGCAGGACATGCGGAAACCTGTTCTTTTATGGCTGGCAGGATTGTGCGAGCGTCCTGGCATTTCACATCTATTAGACGTATATCCAATCCTGGAGGAGGAGGAAAAAAGAAAGATCGTTGAGGAAATAAACGACCTAATTCCTTTGAAAAAGCAACGAAGTGATTCAAGAGAGCGGGAAAAAATGGCCAACTATTCTTTGGTTGAGAATTTTTTTGATTCCTATATGGAAATCGGGAAAGTGTTGGCTTCTGAGGAAATTGAGGATGCCAGGCCTATACCTCTTGAGAAACGAAAACCTGAAATAGAGTCGTATTTTTTAAGGGTGTTCCCGATCAATAATGAAAAGGCTTTCCTTCGTGCACAACGACTGCTGCTATTGATCCAGGCATTGGAGGATAGTTTTTATCGGTTAATAGAAATTAGGTGCAATGGCTTCCAGGAATTTCCTATCGAACAATTACCTCATATTTCTGATTTTAGTACTCCTATCTACCAAAACTCCCTCACCCCTTACAACGTCAAATTCTGGGTGCGAGGCCTGATCGATGAATTCGACTACCATTCCTATTGCAATTTCGCTTTTGTGCTTACTACAAAAGAGAAGAGGGAGTTCAACAAAAAAGCCAGGGCGGCCATGGGGGAGGCAATTAAAACCTCCATGCTGAAAAAGCGGGAGCCCTGGGAGTTAGTTCGAGAAGGAGAAGAAGGGATAAATATCTATGCTGCGACCTGGAAATCTATCTGGTTTATGGATGGGGAGATCCGGGTATGTATCAGCTCAGAGCCGGAGTTTTCACATCCTTATGCCTGGGATTTTTCCGAAGAAGAAATGAACTTCCTTTACGATTATATATCAGGGAAACGATTGTCTCCTTTAACGATTCAGGCAAGAGGAAAGCTAATTCTCGAAATTGATGGCCTGGATGAACTCGAAGAAGTAGTATATAAGGCGGAGTTGGAGCGGGAAATAAAAACCGGTAAGAAACGGGAGAGAGGCGAAGGAGGCGGCCGTATTCCGATTAATATGATCCTAAGGAACAAATGTATTCAGTATCTGAACCTGCTGCAGCTAGAAGGGCTGGAACCCACCCGGCTGTTAGAGAAGTCCTACAACCCCGAACGAGGTTCATTATCCGTAGATCTTTCTTTGTTGTTCTCCATCCCTTTGCCAACCGGAGAGGTAGCCCTGATTTGGGAAAGCCTGGAGCTGGAAAAAGCTAAAGCCACCCATGTGTTCAAATGTTTTGCTTCTGAGCATGAAGATATACAGAACCAGGTAGAAGACTACCTCTCCCGAAAGGATAAAGTGCGGAGTTCTTTGAACAGCAATGCTCCAGCCGACCTAAGTGCTCAGCGGCGGCTGAGGTATCACGGGAGAGTTGACCACGACAACTTTGATTTTGCTGTTTGGCAGGAACGCCTGCATAGCCTGCTTCCGGAAATGGAGCCGGTTGAACTATTGGAACAAGAGTAGAGAACTTTATTACTGAACAAAAGAAAAACTAAACAATATGCCCATCACCGTCCTCGGAAAAACCTTCAACACCGACGAAGAACGCCGCGAATACTTCCGCGCCGAACTGCGCCAACACCTGCCCGAACTCAAAAAACTAGAAGGCTTCCCCATCGGCGAAGACGAGGACATCATCGCCCTGTCCGACCCGCCCTACTACACAGCCTGCCCCAACCCCTGGCTGAATGATTTTATCGCGGAGTGGGAGGAGGAGAAGAAAGAACTGGAACGGCAGGGGAAACGACAAGCCGATTTTGAGGTGCTGGAGCCGTATGCGAGTGATGTGAGTGAGGGAAAGAACAACCCCATCTACAACGCTCACAGCTACCACACCAAGGTGCCGCATCCGGCTATTATGCGGTATATCCTGCATTATACCCAGCCGGGGGACATTGTGTACGATGGGTTTGCGGGGACGGGGATGACGGGGGTGGCGGCGCAGCTTTGTGGCAAACCGGATGCAGAAACGAAATACAAGATCGAACAGGAATTTAAGCACCAGGGGCAGGAGCCGCCGGTTTGGGGTTATCGTAGAGCGATTGTGGGCGACCTTTCACCGATTGCCTCCTTCATAGCCTACAATTATAACACCCCTGTAGATGTCCCTGCTTTTGAGCAGGAAGCCATGCGTATTTTGTCAGAAGTTGAAGGAGAATGCGGTTGGATGTATGAGACAAAACATATAGATGGGAGAGTAGGGAAGATCCACTACACAGTATGGAGTGATGTATTCATTTGTGGTAATTGTGGTGGTGAGATGATCTTTTGGGAAGTGGCCATTGATGAAGAAGCTGGTATAGTAAAAGATACTTTTCATTGTCCCCATTGTCAAGCAGCTAATACCAAGCGTGATATAGAAAAGGCATGGGAAACTATTTATGATTCTGCCTTAGATAAAACAATTCAAAAAACAAAAACAACGCCTGTTCTTATCATTTACTCAATAGGTTCCAAGCGATACGATAAAAAGCCTGATGATGAGGACTTAGCGCTCATTCAAAGAATTGAAGATGAGGAAATTCCTTTTTGGATTCCCCAAGATGCTCTTCCCGATGGCTATAATACTCAACAGCCAATAAAATCACATGGAGTTACAAATGTGCATCATTTTTATACCAAAAGAAACCTTTGGATATTAGCTGCTATTCTAACACAGTTTCAAAAAACAAATTATCGGAATTTATTATTCATCCACTCAAGCATCGTTAATAGATCAACCCAAATGAATCGAATACATTTAAAGAATTATTTCTTTGGAGGAGGAGGTTGGAATGCTGGTTATCTAAAAGGAACACTATATATTTCTTCTATTCCTGTCGAAACCTCAATTTTTGAACAAATTGAAAGTAGAATATCGAGCATTTCTAGGGCTTTTTCAGCGATATCGAATAAAGAACCAAATGTAGTTGAGGTAGCTACTGCAAAGATGGTAAAGTGTGAGAGTGACAGTATCGATTATATCTTCACAGATCCTCCTTTTGGAGCCAATATCATGTATTCCGAACTCAACTATCTATGGGAAAGTTGGCTCAAAGTAAAAACCAACAACGCCTCTGAAGCCATAGAGAATAAAGTACAAGGCAAAAGCTTTAATGACTACACTCGTCTCATGACCGAAAGCTTTGAGGAATACTACCGCATCCTCAAGCCCGGCAAATGGATGACCGTTGAATTTTCCAATACCAACGCCGCCATCTGGAACGGCATTCAAACCGCCTTACAGCGCGCCGGTTTCATCGTCGCCAATGTCGCCGCCTTAGATAAAAAACAAGGCAGCTTCAAGGCTGTAACCACCACCACCGCCGTCAAACAAGACCTCGTCATCTCCTGCTACAAGCCCTCCTCCGAGTTCGATCAAAAATTCCGGCAAAACCAGTACAATGACGTCGGCGTCTGGGACTTTGTCGAGGAGCACCTTCACCACCTGCCCGTCCACCTGCTGAAGGACGACTCCACCACTGCCATCATCGAGCGCAGCCCCAAGATATTGTTCGACCGGCTGGTGGCCTTTTACGTGCAGCGCAGCCTGCCCGTGCCCATCGACGCCGCCAAATTTCAGAAAGGGCTAAAGGAGCGCTTCGTTGAGCGCAACGGCATGTACTTTACCGCAGAGCAGGCCGCCGAGTACGACCGCAAGAAGGCCGAGGCGCCCAACTTCGTGCAGGCGGCCCTCTTTGTCTCCTCCGAGCAGGACGGCGTGCTGTTCCTCAAAAACCTGCTGGAACAAAAGCCACTGACCTATGCCGGCATCCACCCCCACTGGATGCAGGCCCTGGCCGGCCAGCGCAAGGGCGACATCATCCCCGAGCTGATGGACATCCTGCAGGAGAACTTCCTCAAAGACGCCCAGGGCCGCTGGTACGCGCCCGACCCCGAAAACGAGGCCGACCTGGAAGCCCTGCGCAACAGGCGCCTGCTGAAGCAGTTTGCCCAATACGCCGAAACGGCCCGGCAGCCCAAGGGCAAGCTGAAGGAGGCTAGGGTAGAAGCCCTGCGGGCGGGCTTTAAGCAGTGCTATAAGGAGAAGGATTTCAAGACGATCGTGGAGGTGGTGGACTGCCTGGAGCGCAGCCGGCGGGGGAATCTGGTGATGGAGGATGAGGTGTTGTTGCAGTTTTATGATATAGCGAGTACGCGGGTGTGAATAAAGGAGGGCAAAAATTATAAATGACCTAGTCCAAGAAGAGTCTAATAACTTATGGCCCAAATTTTGATTAACGGTTATGAATGAGCAGGTCTTATTAAATGTGTTTTTTGCTTACGCAAGAGAGGACTCTCAATTGAGAGAACGTTTAGATCGACACCTTGCAACTTTGAAAAGAAAAAACTTCATCAACACATGGTATGATGGAAAAATTGAAGCTGGTAAAGAATGGGAGGAGGAAATTAACAAAGCATTATCTACAGCTGATATCATTCTACTCTTGATCAGTGTTGATTTCATTGCTTCTGATTACTGTTACGATGTTGAGATGAAAAAGGCTTTATTGAGGCATGAAAAAGGGGAGGCTGTCATCATTCCTATTATACTAAGCGCGGTCACCAGAGGTGAAAAGTTGGAGAGTACCTATCTTTGTT
>CAYQKY010000130.1:0-24880 GCA_964418125.1 uncultured Phaeodactylibacter sp. | reverse complement strand
GCAAAGGTCGGGAACCCAGCCCGCCAGGGCAATATGGGGTTGCTCGGACGCTTACTATTTGCGGGCTAGTGGGTTTGATAGTGCTAGGTTGGCGGTGGGGTTGGAGTTTTTTAGGTGAGGAGTTTGTGAATAGCAGGGTGCTTTTTGGATATGGCTTCCATATAAAGATATTTCTTATTTCTCCTCCACCTTGGAAAGAAGGGGGGTCAACTTATGGAATTTAAGAGCTTTCCAAACTTACTATCAGCAAACCACTTGGGGATACCGGAGACGCCCCCAATTTCATCCAATGATTCCATAATAATATAGTTCCCTTTATTTAATGTGTCAACTTTACGAAGAAGAAGCGGCAAGTCTTTTTTATTTCTGTATAAAATGAAAAGTGGTTTAGTACCGGATGCTATATTCTCTATCAATGCCATACCTGCTTCAATAAGAGCGCCCGATATTACAGGAAAAGGGTAAATCAGCAAATAACTTTTACTCGCTTTGAAAGCCGCCATATTTTCCTTAATAAGAAGCCCTGGGTCAATAGCCCGATCAATGTCAAAGTTCTCTTGGAGCGGAGGGTACCAAATATTTTGGAACCCAATATTTAGCTCTCTCAGGTCATGAATCATCTTTATTATTTCTTCTATATACTTTTCAAGGTCCTTTAATTTTCCATTCTGGAACTGGTCAAAAATATTAGTTTGGAATAAGGCGTAAACAGAGCTTTGCAACTCTTTAAACTCATCTCCATTGTGTACATGAGTGTTATTGGCGAATTTTTCAAAGTATTGGGAAAGCATCCTTTTTGTTAAGTCATACTTTTCACTCAAGTTCGCCATTCCGTGGAGTGGTGTTGAGAGATATAAATCATAATTAGGTTTATCAGCTTTTTGTGTATCTCTTTTTCCCCGCAGCCAGTTCTTTAAGTCGGACTTGCTGTAAACACTCAGTGGTATTTTGAGTAAATTGAGGCGCCGGTCTTTAAGGTATTCTAGAATTACTCTATCTACTTTTTTGGTATTTATACTGAAACTCTTAGGCATTTTATCGAGGTCATCCGGTGGCTCTTTTATTTTTTCGATGATTACACTGCCCGAGTAAATTTTTCCAACATCCGAATGCCTCAGGTAAGAACCGATAAAGAATTCTCCCGAAAAATTAGTGTGGAAATTCAAATACAGCCGCTTTGAAATGGCTCTATTGATAGAGGTCAGTTCACAGGTCAGCACATTAAAGTTGGAGTATTGGCGTAGTATCTTCCCGGAAAAGGTTGAGAAAGGAGGATTGCTGGATAAAAGTACCTCATAATCTCCGTTGGAGAATGAGGACTTAATTTCAAAGACTTGCCGGATTATCTGGGGAACAGAAGGTTCTGCATTTCTGTGAGAATAAGAATAGAAGTACCATTTTGTATTTTCTAAAATATCGAGCTTGTTGGTTGATTTGGAATGTTTACTCCCTTTTCGGGTTATCGAACTTCTGAATTTTAAGGGATGTGGTCTCCTGTAAGAGCTCTTATCAATTTTCCTTTCTCTAAAATAAGATTTCTCCATTTCCTGTATATCTGAATATCCTAAAAATCGTAATGCCGTATCGAGCAACTTGCCGGAGATTTTCATTTCATTTCCCTTGGTTGGGTAGATATTCTTTACGTAGTTTCGAAATACCCTTCCGTCAAATTCCCCGGAACCGGCTGAAAAGATCTTACCTTTTATACTTCTCTTCCTTAGTTCTTCATCCATTAAGGCCCTGTCATAACCATAAAGAATATAGTCGGGTAAGTTTTCAACATTTTCTGTATCTTCAGGAAAACACTTCTGTACCAGTAGCTCATGAAGAATTGAAAAAGCGTCTTTGGGAATGATTTGTTTTTTTGTTCTGCCCATTTGTGGCTTGTTTTTTTTGACATAGACAAAAATAACAAATAAAGTTTTGTTTTGGCATCTTGCCTTTTGTCAAATTTCTTTCCGGAATTTTCCACATCTTTGTCTAAAAGAAAAGGAGAGTCGATTATATGAATAATATCCCTGAATTTAATTAGGGATAAATACTGGTTTTCGACTATATTATTTTTTCCAAAAGACAACATCTTTGAGAAAAATTAAACCTAAATGCTTTGGTGTAGGAGGTAACTTGAAACAGATATTCGCTTGACATTCTAGGTTGCGTCAACTAGATTGGGTATTTGTCTAGAGTGCTGTATGGCATATGACCCCCTGTATATGGTAAAAGATGTTGCATCCTTACTCACTCCAATTGGTTTCTAACGCTATCTTTTCTGATGAAGCTGCACGAGAAATAAAGGACTCGGCAGGCAGCTTGTGAAATTCTTATCTAATCTGCAGAGAGCTATGCAGTACTAATTATCATTTAGAACTTCACCATATCTTCTTATATCTTAACCAAAAAAACTAATTATGAAACCTTCTTCTACAAAAAAATGGATTTATCGAGTAAAGGCTATTATTATTCTTGTATTGGCATTGGGGTTATTGAACGGGATTATTCAGGGTGGGCACTATGGCATTGGGGCACAAAGTTTTGAAACTCCCGGAGAGAATGGCCCGCCTCTTGAAAATGACTTTGATCCTGATAATCCACCTGACGGCCCTGGCGGCATTGCGTTTAAGGAAATGGCTCAGCCGACAGCCTCACTAAATCTGAATTCAATGGTGCTGAATTATGAGCCGAATTCAGAAGATGGAATACGGCTGCATATTTCAATTAATGGTAACCCCGTCAGCCATTCACTGCCCGATTGGATGCTGATCCCAACAGCGAAATTTGTAAATAGTGAATTTAACTCTTGTGTATCCCTATTTGGTCCCGGGACAACAGAAACTACATACGATATCGTTTATCACGAAGAATTTCAAAACACATTGTTAGGTCTTAGGTTACTGCAGGCTGATGTGGCATTTATTTGTCTTTGCGACTTTTGGGAAGTACCAATTTGGCATGATGCGCACTTACCACCGGATAGTGTTGAGACTTATGTTGGGTACGGCGAAGAGATACCGCCCCGTGCAAATTATTGGGTGCCTCCAGTTGAAGAAATCTCAGATGTATTTCATCAATCCTTAGATATTATGGGGGAATCCTTCCAATCCTGGATTCTGACGGATGTGGGTTCAGATATCAGATTTGACGTTGTTAACAATGAGTTAACTTTTACCGGTTCACCTTATTACTACTTTTGGAATGCAACGAAATTTGACAGCTTGGCAACGTTAGCAAATCAAGCACTTGACCAAGGAGATATTATGGAGTATAACAGGTTGGTATTAGAAATACAGAATCTGGATATGGAGGATTATAAAACAGAATACCTAACAGAAACGATGAAGGATAAAATGGAAGGCGGTCTATTGGAAATATACAATCCATTTGTGTATAAGGTTGTTTTCAAGACTGCGCATTACGCCGCATTTTTCAGGTACGTAAAAGCTAACTTCCCGAATGAATGGAATAACTTTTTGGGCCAGATAGAAACCGTATCTATTGAGCCCAACCTTTTAACCCCTACTACATGGACTCCTGATTGTAGTGGAGTATGTGAGCTGGTGGATTCTATTAAATCATTCAAGAAAAATCCTGCAAGTATTAAAGTTTATCCTAATCCTACTGACGGACCATTAAATGTTAATATTCTAGGTGGGATGAATGGAGATTTAGAGATAATGATAATAAACATGAACGGCCAGCAAATACTCAGGCAGAAAAAATCCATGATCAATCACGTTTTGAGTTATCAATTGGATGTAAGTCGTTTTACTCCGGGCATGTACGTAATAGTAGCGACGGATGGCCGTAGTATAGCATCGCAAAAATTCATAAAAAACTAGATGTTTTAAATTGAACCTATTTTAAGTACCTGGCCGCTGCTGTTACTGTTTCGCAAGGTCAGGCGCTTAAATGGGTTTAATAAACTCATGCCGCAATGAATGGAAAAAAATACGAATATGACTTATTCATTAGTTACAATATTTCTGACGCCTCCATTGCTCAACGTATACACGATGATTTGAAAAAATCGAACCCCCAGGGCTTTGAAGTTTATTGCTTCCAAAAGCTAAAATATGAACCTCGGGACTTTTGGAAGGAAATACAGGAAGCATTGCAGGCATCAAAATATTTTTGTTTGCTTGACAGCCTTGAAGCACGAAACTCAACATGGGTAATTAGGGAATGCGAACTTGCCTGGAAATTATTTAAAACAGGAAGGATAAAAGCATTTATACCTGTTCTGATAAAACCACTTGAACTTGGTGATTGGCGAAATTCGAGTTTCTATAAAATAAATCAAACAGTCTTAAGTCATCAGGAATCAAACTTGTCAAAAAGCGCGTTAGATAGCCTTGAGCAATTTATGGGAAGAGTGTTTTTTTCGGAAGATAAGTTAACCGCCTTTTTGAAGAAAATCGAATGCATGCAATTCATAGATGTTTTAAAGGAACATCTACTAGACGGAGATCTCAACAGGCAATTTGAAGAAATTAACCGGATAAAAGCGATCGATTTATCAGGTTATACGACCTTTGATCATGAAGGAATTTACAAAGACGAAATGCTACAATTATGTGAAGTTTGCGGCTTTAAGTTCGATGCATTTTCAGGGATGGTGGACGCCCGGGATTTTGAAGATGAATTAGAGGATTTGGGGCTTGAAAAGGTAAACCGGGAAATTTTACTGCGAGATTATCAAGCCTATTTGAACCGGGTCAATTATGGTTTAGGGACAGCCAGAAAACGACTTGAAATATTAAGGGAAGAGTGTCACCAACTGGGCTTTAGGCTTACGAAGAATTCAATAGAACAATTATTGGCACAGGGCATTCCAGCGAAAACCATTAGTGATTTAGAAAAAATAAAGGACAGTTTGTACACAACTGAAGTAGAATTCCAAAATGCTTTGTTAAAACAAATTGGTGAAAACGCCTACGATATTTATTACAATGCTATTTATAGGAATGTGGAGCGTGGCATTAAGTTCTTTTCACTGGAAATTTCTCTTGCCTTTTTATTGACTGAAATAGGAGAGCTTCAGCAGGCATACGAATTAATAGTTGAGATTATTGAGGAACCCAGGTTTGCAGAAGATGTAAGAGGGTGGTACGCTTTGGGGCGTCTGGAATACTATTACAAGAGGAATATTCACAAAGCTATTCATGCTTACGATAAAGCACTTGAAATAATTGAAAAAAATCCTAATAACCTTTTCCTGCAAAGCAATAAAATCTTGATTCTTTATGATAAAATCAAACCGTTGATCGATTTGGATGAAATATATCAGGTCAAAAAAATCCTGGATGGAATCAGTCCCGAATTCCGAAGCCTACCTGAGTATAAATATGCCAGAACCCGATCATTGATAAGTTTTGACGAACTTCAAGAAGCGGAATTAATCCTGTATGATCTTTATAATCGTTACAAGAATGAAAATGAAAACTGGGCAAGCTACAAGCTGACAGAATCGAAAATAAAGCGCTTGAAGAATAGCGACGTTCCGGAGGAGGTTATCGCGAAGATTCAAAATTTAACAGGAACGATTTTTTTCACAAAGGCAGCTTTTAAAGAGAACTTAGCGATCAATGTAAAATATGGGATTAGTACAAAAACGGATGAAATCTTAGATCGAATCATTAATATAGCCAAGTACGACCGGGAATTTTATATCCAAAACAATATTCTAGCCTCTTTAGACCACTTGGTTTATATGGCTCTAGCTCGTAAGCGTCGTTTAACAGACGCACTGTATTATATTGAGCGCTGCAATGAGGTTCTTTCCAATGATTTGGTGGCAAAGGGTGACCTTGCCTTAATGTACCATGTATTCGGCCTGCCCACTGCAAAGGTCATCGATTCCAGCTTAGTTTTAAAAAAAGACAAAATGGGTCAGGAGTACCAAATGGCCATTGGGAAGTTGTATTACCTGAAAGGGGATGTGAAAAGTGCTAAAATACACTATTCCAAATTACGCCAATTCGAAGCATTGATCAAGGATTTGAAATCCTATGTTCCTCTTGATTGGAAAGGAACTGTCTGGAGAAAGATGTCTGGCCTTAAAAATAAGATGCTTACCGAGGGGCTCATGCCCCTTGAGGCCTTTGAACTTATCAAGCTATTAGTTATTGGCAGAAAAATTGGTATTAACGACGTTCCGGATGAAGAAGAAATCAGGAAGAAATGGCTAAAGGATATTCCCTACACATAGGTATAAAAAGAGTGGCTCCTGTCCATTACAATGGGTGGGCTGGATTCTGCTCGCCTTGCGAAGAAGACGCCAAGGCAATGTACGAGCTGGCCCAAGCTCGGCATTTCGATCATTCGGAGCTAATGCTGACCCATGAGGCAACACGAGAGGCCTTTGTCCAGTCGATGATCGCTTTAGCGGAAAAATCTACCGGCGGCGATATTGTATTTCTTTCTTTTTCTGGTCATGGCGGACAAATACTTGATGAGAATCACGACGAAAAGGAGGGAAAAGATGAAACCTGGTGTCTTTATGACGGCCCAATGGTTGACGACCAAATTTATCAACTGTTGTTAAAGTTCCAGAAAGGTGTACGGGTCTTGGTTATGGTGGATAGTTGCCACAGCGGCACCAGTATCCGGGAGGATGAAACCTTGTTTTCGGAGGGGCTTTTTTTGCCTCAAAAAGCAAAACCGAAAAATCCTGAGGCCTCTATCCGTTTGCTGGCGAGTTGCCAGGATGACGAAACGGCTAAATCGGGCACCTCGCACAGTCAATTTACGAAAACCATGTTGGAGGTGTGGGATGAAGGAAGGTTTGTCGGCAATTATGAGCAGTTCGTGGAGAAGATTACCAGCAAGATGCCGTTTGGCCAAAACCCCAATCATTTCGTAATTGGAAAACCGGATACTGTTTTCAGCCAACAGGCACCCTTTACCATTTGAAGGAAAACGTTTACTAATTTTTCAAAAATCGCAGTTCATTATGCTTAAATTATCAAAGCCTCAGGTACTCCTCCACAAAAGATGGATGGACGAAGAAACGATTGTTTACTATTTGCATAGCGTCACCTATTTTGATAACACCATATATCTGCCGGATGGGAATGGGCCCCTTTCTTCCGAGCCTGACAACGACGGTGTTTTTCATATCGAGCTGCACGTAAGGGAAGATACCGAGATAGAACCATTAAATTACCTGACCCCGGTTGTTCATACCGTTAGTTTGGGTTCCGTGCCCTTCGATGAGGAAAATTCTAAGATTAAGATCCAGGTGATGGTAGACGGAAGGCCGGCCGGAAAAACCATTGTCGATGAGATTGATGCAGAGGAGGACGGGAAACCCGGAAACGAAGGTTGATCCTATTGGATACATCGTAGTAAAGTATTTAGAGAAGCCCATCTTACATTTAGCATGAATCCTTTAATGAAAATCTTGCTAATCCCCTTGTTATTATCAGCTGGCCTTCCGCCAGAAGGAAAGGGACAGGCTTTATCTGTTGCCGACAGCTTATTTTCAGAACTTCAAAAGGCGCCTGAAAGCGACAAGAAAGTTGATATACTCAACGAACTTGCATGGATCTACAGAAACACCAACCCCAAACGTGCTTTTGGATATGCGAACGAAGGACTGGACTTAGCGTCAAAGTTGAAATACAAAGAAGGCAAAGCAACCTCATATAACAGGCTTGGAGTGGCCGAAAAGAATAATGGAAATTACCAAAGCGCCTTAATGTACTATGAACTCGCCCTGAAATTGAGGATTGAATCAGGCGACCGCGCTGCCGTTGCCAACACATTGTTAAATATTGGCAATATCCATCGGCGGCTCGGAGAATTGGAAAGAGCAAAAGAGGGCTTTTCGGAAGGGTTGGAGTATCTGGCGCCTGAAGACCGCACCTTGATTAAAGCAAAACTGCTGAATGCGTTGGGTACCATCAACAAACACCTTGGCGAGTATGAAGAAGCGATAAAAAATTTCCTGGAAAGTTCAAAGTTAAGAGAAGAACTAGGAGATTTTAAAAGCGCAGCGGTTGGACATTTAAGCATGGGGGCGTTATATGAAAAATTAGGGCATTACGGCGCCGCGCTGGAAAGCTACCAAAAGAGCCTTTCAATTTACGAACGCATCGAAGACACCCTAGGTATGGTGAAATGTTTTAACAATATAGGCAATGCCTATTACTACCAAAATGAAGATGCGAAGGCCCAGGCCTTTTATTTGAAAGCCTTGTCAGAAGAAGAAGCCTTTATCGATAGTGCGGTGGTTGGAGTAATCTACAATAATTTAGGTGCTATTTATGAGAGCCAAAACCAGCTTGAGCAGGCTTTGGCCTACAACAAACGGGCGCTTGACGTCCGGGAAAAATTAAATGACAGAAAGGGGATCGCGGGTTCTTATAACAAATTGGGTAATATCGAAAGGCAATCCGGCAACCTCAACAAAAGCCTTGAATATTACCTGAAAAGTTATGCTTTGGCCAAAGATGCCGGGGATAAAATCCTGGAAATGGAAGTCCTCAATAATCTATCTCTGGCGAACAGCTTATTGGGCAACCATAAAAAGTCTTTTCAATACTTGCTGGATTACGGCCGATTAAAGGATAGTTTGTACCAAAGCTACAAAGGGGCAATGGATTATAAATTGAAATATGAAGAAAATCAACTGAAATTGGCCAAATTGGAAACGGAGAGCCTGGCCCTTCAAAAAAGGAGAAATTATTATCAGGCATTCGCAGTCATTCTTTTGTTAACCAGCCTTGCCTTATTTCTGGCATTGCGTTCTGCCAAGCAAACAGAAAAGCTTCGGCAGGCAAGGATGAAAGAGCAGTTGGCCTTGAATCAGGTCGATGATTTACTGCTGGAACAAGAGCTAAGGTCCACCCAAGCAAAACTCGAAGGGCAGGATATTGAACGAAGGCGGCTTGCTAAAGATTTACACGACCGATTGGGGGCTATGTTAGCTACTATCCAGCTCTATTTCCAGGCAGTAGAAGATAAAATTGACAATATGCAGGAAGAATCCAAGGTACAGTACGATAAAGCGAACGATCTGTTGGGAAAAGCCTGTGAGGAAGTACGAAAGATTTCCTACGATATGCAATCTGTTGTTCTTACGAAATTTGGCCTGGGGCCCCAATTAAAGGAACTGGTGGAAACGATCAATGGCGCTAATAAGCTCAATGTCCAACTGCTAACGTATGGTTTAAGCGAACGGCTGGAAAATACAACGGAGTATGAAATTTACAAGATAATACAGGAACTGGCAGGCAATGTGCTAAAACATGCGCAGGCAAATGAGCTAATCATTCAGTTGAACCGGCATGAAGGCTATTTGAACATTATGGTTGAAGACGACGGCAAGGGGTTTAATAAAGAACAACGACAGGAGGGAGCCGGGCAGGGGTTGAAGAACGTTGAATCCAGGGTTCATAAGCTCAACGGAGATTTCAATATCGACTCGGGAAAAGGAAGCGGGACGACCATTACCATTAATATACCAGTTGAAACCATTGAGTATGATTAGGGTACTGCTAGTTGACGACCATGAAATGTTCGTGGATGGGCTGAAATCTGTCATCAGCAAAGAGGACGGCATTGAAGTTGTTGGAGGCGCCTCTAATGGCAGGGAAGTTCTTGATTTTCTCGGTCGAGAAAAAGTGGATATAGTGGTCATGGATATAGAAATGCCGGAAATGGATGGCATCCAAACTACCAAATGGATCGCCGATCATTATCCTGGCGTAAAGGTGCTCATTTTGAGTATGTACAATAAAAAACAATTCATATTAAATGTAATGCGCATTGGCGCCGCTGGCTATATTTTAAAAAACCAAGGCAAGGACGAATTGGTTAAGGCCATTCATGCCATTACTGATGGGATTAGCTATTATAGTAGAGAAATTTTGCAAACCTTATCAGCAGAAGAAACGGATATCGTCAAAAGCAGGATTCAAGAGGTTGTTAAAATTACAAAAAGGGAGCGCGAAATACTGAGGTTGCTCGGGCATTGCAAAACCAGCAATGAAATAGCCGAGGAACTCTTTATTTCCGTACATACTGTCGAATCTCACATCCGCAATTTGCTGTCCAAACTGGACATGCCAAATCGGTTACATCTGGTGCGATATGCTATTGAAAATGGCTATGTCGGATTAGACTTTGGCGAATAGCAGATTCACTGGAATTTAGAATACAAGATTATGGCTACTTTCAGAAAAGCATTGTTGGTTGGTATAAACCATTATCCATCAAAACCGCTGAATTATTGCATCAAAGACGCTAAAGCGATGCGCCAGGCTCTGTCCAAACACCATGATGGCAAGCCCAATTTTGCCTGCGAAGTTCTCGTGTCTTCTGAAACAAATACTATCACTCAGGCGATTTTGACCAACCGGATAAAAAAATTATTCAGTGATGAAGCTGAAGCCGCCCTTTTTTACTTTTCCGGTCACGGCTTTGTCAATGACCTTGGAGGGTATTTGGTTACCCAAGAAGCCATACAAGATGATCCGGGGATGCCTATTAACAATATTGTTGAGCTTGCAAGCAGGTCAAGATCAAAGGAAAAAATTATTATTCTCGATTGTTGCTATAGTGGCATAATCGGCAACGTTTTTGATAAACTATCCGCGTTTCTGCCTAAAGGAACTGTAATACTATCGGCTAGTAGTGAGGATCAACAAGCGGTAGAAGGTTATGGTGGCGGCCTGTTCACTTCTATTGTCGTGGACGGACTAGAAGGGGGAGCCGCTGATATTTTAGGATATGTAACAATAGATGCCATTTACTACCGCGCCAGCATGTTGCTGGGACCATGGGATCAACGACCAATTTTTAAATCATACCTGTCAAGCCTCAGCATACTCAGAAAATGCCAGCCAAAGGTTGAGCTGGAAGTTCTCCGTCAATTGCCTCTTTACTTCGAAACACCAGATTGTGAACATCGATTGAGCCCTGCTTATGAACCGGACGCCGAACCGCGAGATCTTCAAAAAGAACAAATCTTCGGGCATTTACAAAAAATGACCGCAATTGGCCTAGTTAAACCGGTTGGAGAAGAGCATATGTACTATGCTGCTATGAATAACAGGTCTTGTGCTTTGACGCCTTTGGGGAAATTCTACTGGAAACTTGCTGCGAATGGCCGCATTTGAAAAACAGGATAAAAGCTGGATCATTTAAAATATCAATAAATGAAAGATCGATTATGGAACCCACTGGAAGAACAAGGTTTTTATCAAAAAAATCAGGAAGCGTACTATAACCACATTCTGGAACAGTACAAAATGTATGTGGAAATGGCTGATAGGATCAGCGCCAGAAGAAACTTGGCGAATGCTTTTTTCCTGACGCTTCATACCACCATTCTGGCAGTGATCGGGTTTGCTTTTGAGCAAGTCAATATGATCAACCCTATTTGGTTAGCTGTTTTTCCATTTGCCGGGATCATTACCTTATGCGTAGTTTGGTGGTGGCTTCTGTTGTCATATCGGCAATTGAACTCCGCAAAATATAAAGTGGTTGGGCAACTTGAACAGAAACTTCCCGCCAGCCCCTACTGGTCGGCGGAATGGAAGGAATTGGGAGAGGGAAAAGATATTAAAAAGTATTTGCCCTTAACCGCATTGGAAAATTATGTGCCATTGGTTTTTGGCCTCTGTTACCTAATGATACTATTGTACCTGATCTTTTTCACTTCTTGAATTGACTCTCTTGCATGGCAGTGTCACTATTTCATTATTGCGTCACCTAAAACTTTTATAGGATGAAAGTTACCCTTTTTTTGCTTGGCTTATGTTTGTGGCTTAATCTGTCTGCCCAGGACCCCATATTTTCCCAATACTACAGTAACCGGGTCTATCTGAATCCCGCTTTTGCCGGTGTCAACGAGTGCTTTACCGCCCGCTTGAATTACCGGAGTCAATGGGACCAGACTCCTGGCGGTTTCGAAACTTATTCGGCTACCTTTGAGTTTTTTGTTCCCGCAATTCGCCTTGGGATAGCTCCTATATTCCTGAAGGACAGTGAAGGGGCGGGGCATTTATCTACCCATCAGGCGGGCCTAACTGTATCCGCCTTTCACCCGGTGGGTGAAAGGAGCAGCATACATATAGGCGCCCTGACTAGTTATGTTGAAAAGATAGCCGACTTCGGTAGTTACATTTTTTCCGATCAACTCGACCCGATATCGGGAATCTATGATCCCATTACCGGGTTACCAACCCCAACTGCTGCACCCGCTATTGAAAAAATAGCTTACCCAGACCTGAGTGCCGGCGTACTGTTTAGATCCGGCTTTGACCTGTTCGGAGAAGATGCCGTGGCTAACATAGGGTTTGCTTATCACCACATTCTGACGCCAGAAGACGCCCTATCGGAAATTGGTAGTGCTACTCAACCCCGCTTTAACCTGCACCTGGGCGCTACTTTGCCCATTTGGGTTGATAACCGCGGTTCTCAAAAATATCATCTGTATATCTCGCCGCAATTTCTGGCTGAGTGGCACCAGCAGATTAAAAGTTATTCACTGGGTAGTTTCTTTTTGTATCGGCATATTTTCGCCGGCGCTTTCATCCGGTTTGCTGACAACCCATTTTCAAACAAGAACACGAATGCTGTTGTCGGGCATTTTGGTTTTGAAATCCCCTTTGAATCCAACATTCTTCAAATCGGATTCAGCTATGACATCAACTACTCGGGCTTAAGCACTCGTCCAGGCAGCGTTTGGGAATTAAGCCTTGTGTGGCAGAATTGTCGATTCCTCAAAAGTAACAAGGGTAACAGGAGGCTACAGAAAGGCCGGTTCACAGATTGCCCCAAGGATTTTCAGTAGTACCACCTGTTGCATGAATACTTAACATACTTCCAAAAGCAGGAAACCATGCGTCTCACATACAATATCCTTTTCTTAGTAGTTTTTTTATTTAGCTGCAGACTTGGTGCCCAATGCGACCAGCCCAATTCCCAATTCAGCTTTTTGACTAACGAAACCATCTTCTGTGAAGGAGGTGAAGTGACCATTGATAATAAATGTGATGAAGAAAACGATACGCTTTGTATCGACTATATGATATTGAGCTGGAGGCCTGGAGAACGGGACACCTTTACGGATTTTGAGAACAAAACTTACATCTACGATATTCCCGACTCTGTCTCCTGTGATATTTTTGTTCCGGCAAAATATGACATTAAACTAACCGTCGTTTTTCACAACGGCCTGAGCAATTCCATTACCAAGGAGGTAACGGTAAAACCGAAACCAGTTGCCAGGTTTAGTGTTCCCGATACGGTTTGCATCAATTCGCCCGAAGTATGCCCCCAGGTATTCTCCTGTTGGGATAGCCTTTGGCTATGGGAAGTCCAGCGCCTGTCGGGAGGGCCCCCAGAAACTTTTCAGATTGAAGCCCCCTGTTTTTTCGTGGATGCGTTGGGCGAGTATCGCGTTCAGCTCACTACCGACAATGGGTGCGGCACGGATATGGCCTCCCGCACCCTGCTCGTAGTGGATACGGTAAGTGCCATCGGCAGCGCTTCGCCTCTGATAGGATGTGATTCGCTTATTGCAACCTTTACGGATAATTCGGCACGCCCCGGAGTTGTCCGGGTGGAAAACAGGCGGTGGATCATTACGCCTTCAGATCCCAATAGATGGGAATATATCAATGAAACTACAGACTCCTCAGTTGTTGCTGAAGTGAATTTCAAGGTTCCAGGAAGATATACTGTTGAACTGGAAGTATTCAGCATCTGTAATACAGACAGAAAAGTCATAGCAGAAGTCCAGGTATTGGGAGCTCCTTCCGCCCAAATTTCAGGCGTTACAGGAGGTTGTTTGCCACATTCCGTTACACCTATCGCTGTAAATATTGACAGCGCTTACTCGGATAATTTGTCCCTGGTTTGGAGTTTTCCGGGAGGCAGCCTTGTTCCTGGATCCGGGTCCGGAACCGGCCCTCAGCCGGGAACCATTCAATATGAAGACCCCGACACTTACGCAGTTGGGCTGACAATAGCCAATGAATGTGATACTGTCAGCTATACACAATCAATTACCGTTGATGAGCCGGCGCATACTGACATTGAAATGGGCGACGTGCCGGCCAATGGCTGCGGCCCTTTTACCGTGAGCTTCGTAAACAATTCCATTGGGGGCGATCCATACTGGACGGTTGAAGGCGACCCCGATGATGGATGGTTCTTCTCCAACAGCACTTCTGCAAATTCTCTAAATCCGGAGATTACTTTTGAAAAAGCAGGCAATTATTTCGTGCATTTCTCCTTGTTAAACGTTGGTTGTGGCGATGACAGCACTTGGGTTTCCCAGGAGATTGAAGTAAAAACTAAACCGGTCCTGGCAATAAGCGAATCGGTGGATGGATGCACCGGTCAGGGAACGTTTTCCGCACCCATCCTGGAAACCGGGGGCTTTCCGGCCAATGATGTGCAGGTTCACTGGGATTTTGGGCCAACAGCAGTCCCCCCCATGTTTTATGGGCCAGGCATGGTAGATGTATCGTTTCCTCCAGACACCCATACAGTAGAAGCCACCGCCTCCAATGCCTGCGGAGACACTATCTGGCTCTACACTTACACCGTCAGCGAAGAAGCAGTGGCGGAGGTCTTTCATACCCCCCCGCCGCCGAACAATTGTGGGCCCTACCAAATAGACTTTACCAATACTTCATCAGGCGCAGAAGGCCCCTATACCTGGACGGTCGACGGGAATCCCAATGGATGGTCTTTTTACGACACTACTTCGGCGAATTCCGAGAATCCGATAATTCGCTTCGATTCAGCCGGCGATTATACCGTACAACTTACCGTACCCAATAGCTGTGATACCGCCTACTGGTCGGAAACCTACACCGTGTACACCGCTCCGGTGGCTGCGCTGGCCGACATTCCCGGCGCTCAGTGCGTTGATGCGGAGATCGTACCTTATACTACCGAGATAGATCTGGGAGGCGACCCCAGCGCCACTGTGGCATGGTTTTTTCCGGAAGGGATGCCTCCATCCTCCAGTATTTTGGATCCGGGGACGATCGATTATCCCAACATGGGGAATTTTGACATTACGCTGATCGTGTCAAATATCTGTGCCTCCGATACCGCTACAGCTTCTTTTTTTCTGGATGAATTAAGCGATATACAATTCTACAACCCGGACACCGTGTGTATTTACGACTTGCCATTTCCCCTTCAGGCTTCTCCAGGAATGGGGAATTACACCCCCTTTGACGGTTTGGAGAATGGTAACCGATTCAATCCGGCCTCGGCTCTGGAAGGATGGAATATAATAGAATACACCTGGGGAAGCGGGAACTGCGTAGTGTCAGATTTCGACAGCATTTATGTCGTAAATATTGAAGTTTCGGCGGGCCTTGACGAAGCATTTTGTGATACGCTCGCCCCCTCATTTTTCCTGGCGGGCACTTCTCCGATATGGGGAGAATGGGTAGCCGGGAACGGCCTGCTTTCTGGTCAGGGTGAGTATTCACCTGTTGAGGCAGGATATGGTGTTGATACACTAACATATCGGGTTACGGAACCCATTAGCGGCTGTTCATTTTCAGACACCAAATACATCACCATACATGAGCCGCCCGAGGCGCAGGCAAATATTCCGCAGGCAGGCTGCAAAGGCGCTCCCATATCCTTCAGCGTCAACCCTGCTGGGTTGGAAACTGCCATTTGGCTTACAGATAACCATTCACTGGAAGGTTTCAACGTGCAATATTCCTATCCGGAAGCAGGAGGATTTCCAGTAACAGTAATTGTGGAGGACACGATAAGGTGCAGGGATACTCTCACTCAGACGATCCACATTTCCGAGCCCCCTGTCGCCCGGTTTTCTTCGGAACCTGACAATGGTTGTGCGCCAGTGGTGGTAGCGTTTACCAATGAAAGCCAGGGTGAGATCATCAATTGTGAATGGGATTATGGTAATGGAGGTGGCTCCGGTTGTATTCCTTCCTCAATTACTTACCCTCAAGGCACAACAGTAGTCCAGTATTTTCCAACGCTGACGGTTTCCAACGCTTGTGGAGATTCCACCTTTACCGACACTATCACGGTGCGCCCCATGCCACAGCCCAATTTCGAGATCAGCCGGGACACCATTTGTTCGGGGCAATCGATCTCGTTTAACAATATTTCTCAAGGCGATCCCGATTCATTCGTTTGGATTGACGCTTACGGAAACCAGCTGGATGATATTAGTTTACTGGATACAATGTATTATACAGATACGGACTTTCAAACCTACACCATCACCCTGATTGCCACCAATGGGTGCGGGACGGTTGATACATCGAGATCTTTTGTGGTGGAACCCAATAATTTCGATGCTTTTTTCAACCTCGACCGCTACACGTTTTGCCAGTATGAAGCTGTACAAATTATCAATGGCGCCACACCTGGGACTACCGTAACTTATGATTTTGGCGACGACACCACCTCCATGCAACCTAATCCTGTACATATGTATCAAAGCTCAGGAGATTTTGTGATCACTCAGTATGCTACCGATGGATGCGGAGTAGAGGCCTTTTCTCAACCAATAACGATAAACCCGGCTCCTGTCATTGAAGTTAACGCCGAACTGCCGGAGGTTTGCCAAGGGCAAGAGATCGAGTTTTCAGCGGAGATCGACATTCCATTAAGGGCTTGTTCCTGGGAATTCGGAGATAGCACACAGGCTCCTACATGTAATCCAACCCATGTTTACCAAAATTCCGACAATTATCAGGCGGTCCTTACCGTAACCAATATTAATACGGGATGCATCGCCAAAGATAGCACGGAAGTACTCGTTCGGCCAAATCCGGTCGCCTCCGCTACTACTACAGATACCGTCGGTTGCGAGAACGTTATTGCCACATTTACAAACCAGAACGATACGGGATATACGCACCTCTGGACATTTCCCAACGGTACATCCACCGATACCCATCCTTCCTGGGAATTTAACAGGGGCGGTATATTTTCGGTTTCCCTGCTTACAACCGATGACTACGGCTGCTCGGATGACACCACTTTTTACAATATCATAAGGGTCAACCCGGCGCCGGAGGCGGCTTTTGAATTGCAGGTTTCAGAAAACTGTATATTGCCGGCTTCTGCCCGGACTATCAACCAGTCGTCGGGAGCAATGGATTACGAATGGTACTTCAGTACTACCCCACCAAACTTCAGCCAGTTCACGGATACGACAATTACCATAAATATCCCTGGCAGCTATGATGTTCGGTTGATTGCAGAGAATCAATACCATTGTGCCGACACGGCCTTTTCCTCCTTTATTATCCACCCAGAGATAATGGCTGCTTTTGACCTATTACAGGATATCTTGTGCGCAGGTAATCCGCTGGTAATCGAGAACCTTTCACAGAATACCAACCGTTATACCTGGGCCTTCAGCAACGGAGAAACAGTAAATGGAGCGATACCCGTTTACGCTTTTCCCCAAGCCGGCATTTATTCCATTACCTTGGTGGCGGCTTTGGATACTTTCTGTTACGACACTGTAAGGTTGACAGACATTATTGAGGTGCTGCCTTCGCCGGAGGCAGGATTTGTAGTCCGGGACACCTTCATTTCGGTTCAGCCCGGCGGGGCGATCACAATCCGGGATACCTCAGTGGGGGCCATTAAATACCTGTATGATTTTGGAGATGGAGATACTTCAACAGTAAGCAACCCCTTTCACAGGTATTTTGCTAATGGGGAGTGGCTCATAACTCAGCAAGTGGAAAACCAATGGGGATGTTTGGATACTGCTATCGTCCATTTTGAGCCCTCCTATTTTGATGGCCTTTTCATTCCCACAGCATTAATGCCCGACGTGGGGGAGGGAGAATACCAGGTATTTCAACCCAAGGGAGTAGGTTTAGCAACCTTTAAAATAGAAGTTTTCTCCCCCGCAGGTGAGAGGGTATGGTATTCAGAACTACTCCAGGATGGACAACCAGCTGAATATTGGGATGGCAATGATATGGATGGTAATCCCTTACCCCAAGGGGCTTATGTCTGGAAAGTAGAAGCCACTTTCGAAGATTCCAATACCTGGCAAGGGCAAAGTTTGGTAGGTGAAAAGAGGAACATTATTGGTTCAGTTACTATTATTCGGTAATTGAATAAACTTAATGTTTTGCTAATAATAAGAACCCATATTTTCAGGTTATGGATCCTTATTGAGGAATGCTTACCCGGAGGCTGGTTATGAAAACAAAAAGAGTCAATATTTCAATGAAATGAGGCGTCTTTTTGAAGTGAATACCTGGAGATGCGATCGAAAAAGCAATAAAGCGTCATCAAAAAAGTGGCCTTGCGGCTCAAAGATTGACTTCCAAATAAACTAAGGAACTCTTCGTCCTACATCTAACTCCACCGTTCGAGATATACAATGAGAATAATCGGCTCGATAGGTGATAAAAGTCATTTACACTCTACTTGGCAAATCTTTATACTTGTACTAATAAAATTTTCCACTCGCCAAGTCCCCCCCAAACTAGAAGATACTTTTCTTTCGTCTTTACCAGTACTCAGGATTTGCATCGGGAGTGTGTATTCAATTAGTTATCGAAGCATTGAATGGATTCCAATCCTGATGCACTTTTATCATTAATTTTGATGATATGAAAATCCTGATTTTTGTGGTGTTATCTCGTTCCTGATGGTAATACCTTTACGTTTTGCGTAGTATATCTGGAAAACTTGTTCAAAAAAGAAACGGCAAACTCAGATGGCAAACTCAAAAAAAAAAGAAGCGCATAAGGTGACATTGGATTCTGGAGAAGAAGCAAAAAAGATAGAAACCGAAATGCTGAGAGCCTCAGGGATTGCAGCCGCAAGTGCTATGGCTTCTAGTTTTGCCCATCAGATTAATACCCCCCTGCAGATTATTATGTCAAATGCCGGAGTCTTGAGAGATATCCTATCAGATAATAAGAGAACAGAAAAGACAGGCATGAGAAATGTTGACAACATTATTTATAGCGTCAGCAAAATAAAAGAAATTATTGATCATCTCAATCGACTAGTAAAAGGTCATTCTGAAGAGGAGGATTGGGTAAACCTTAGCACTGCAATTGATAATGCCTTCCAGTTGTTCAGCGACCAGTTAAGGAACCGTAAGGTGAAGGTTCAACTGGAAATCCCTGATACTACCCAAGACATTAAGGTTCTGGGAAATTTTACCAAGTTGGAACAGGTATTTATCAATCTGATTGCTAATGCAAGAGACGCCATAGCATCAAGACCTAATCCTGAAATAAAGCTGGAGGTTGTTAGCCAGGTCGAAAATAGCAAAGTCGTTGTCCGCTTCTCTGACAATGGCGTTGGCATCTCGAAGGATAACCAGAAAAATGTATTTAAACCGTTGTTCTCTACGAAAGATGAGGGAGTTGGTTTAGGGTTGTGGCTTTGCAATACTGTGATTGAGCAAATGCAAGGTTCAATTGAAATGGAAAGTGAGGTAAATGTAGGAACTCTTTTTACTATAACCTTACCAACAAAAAACTTAAAGGAGTATGACTAAAGGGCAAGTCTTATTGGTTGAGGATGACAAAGCTTTGGCAGAAACCTATGCCCAAGTGATAGCGTCCAGAGGGTTTGAGGTGAAAATTGCTACCGACGGAAGTGAAGCAATAGAGATATTCCAGGGTTTGAAAAATGCAGTAATAGTAACAGATCTACTAATGCCCAATCTGAATGGGCTGGAATTGCTAAAGAAAATAAAGGAAAAACACCCAGCCACCCAAATAATTATTATTACGGGGAAAAAAGTTGAGAAGGAAGACTATTACGCCGCTTTAAGATTCCATGCTTTTGATTACCTGGAGAAGCCTATCAATAATGATATTATTGTGGACTCCATAAAACGAGCATTTGAAGAGTCCGAAAAGGTCAAACGGGAGATTAAGGCTAAAATGGAAACCCAAAGGGAAATGCTATCCTATTTGTCCCACACACTAAGGAGCAGTATTGGGGGTGCCCATAATACCATTGAAAGGATTTTGGAAAAAGCCAAAAGCCTTCTTCGGGATACGCAGAAAGAGGAGGATGCAAAAAGTGTGTTGAATAATATCGCCAAGCTTGATGCCATTTTTATGTCTATGAGCAGTACTCTCGATGTATACGGCTTGCTGGTTCATACACCTGAACGACTGGTAGAAGGGTGGAAGAATGACGAAGAAGTACTGGATGGAGTTTCCTATGATTATCTTATTGCCTTGGTGGTGAAACGCATCATTTCTCGACTTCTGTATGAACGCCCTTATCTCTCTCAGGTTAAAAGGTTGGCTTCGAGCAGTGATATGAATTTGAACGAGTTACGCATAGATTATATGGAGGATGTCATCTTGGAGGATTTCTCTGATAAAAACTATTCTCATGTCTTCGAATGGCTACAGAAGAAGCTGCCGGTGATAAAATTTGACCTTTCCCCAATTACCCTGACTTTCAACCAAAGTGGGATGCGGTTTAACGTTCTTTTTTCCTGCATTTATGAGGTTGTTTTCAATGCATTAAAATATACAAATAACCTTTCGCCAGTTGAAATAAACCTCAAAAAGGAAAACTCCGATTACAAATTCACCTGCCGAAATACTTTCGATGAGATGAGCATTGCTCGTTCGGGGACGCGCAAAGGGCTGTCCTTTATTGATGGATTGGTCAAAAATATAAACGCAATTGATTTTTCTTATTTCTGTGAGAAGGGGGTGTATTCGGTTCAGTTGTGCTTGAAAGAAGATGAGTTGACAATATCATGAAAGTAAAGAGAAAGTGGGAAATAATTAACGAATTCAAAAAACATATAGGCAATGAAAATATTATGGATTGAAGATTTTGGAGCAAACACAGATGACTATGCTCTTGCTCTTGAAATTTTTGGAGACATCATACCAAAAGACAAATTGGATGAAGACGAGGAGGTAGCCCCACAACTGGTACGGCTAATCGGTGAGCATTCCTTGCATGAACTGCATCTTTGCAGGTCATATTCCGAATGGCTGTTTACATACAAGGAGCATTCTGGTGATTTCGATATCGCAATCATCGATATTAACTTGGAAACCTACAGGACCGCTCTCAAAAATGTTCCGAAAATTGCCCAAAACAATAAGAATTTTGATAAACTGGCAGGATTTCATATTTATCACCAGCTGATTAAAAATGGCATGCCCGATGATAATATTGCTTTTTTCACTGCAGAGGCCGGTAATTTTCCTGCTTTCCGGGAATGGTGTGGAAAATATTTGTTGGACACTCCAAAATATACATTCGAAAAAAGCAAATCCGATTTTGGCAAACTCCGAAAATGGCTCTCCATGGTATTCAATGATGAATATCTCATTCTGAGAAGGGGGATTATTGATGGGTGTGAATTCATATTGGAAGAACTATCAAATACTCCGAATCAGGAACTGGATAAACGCCTACTCTTTTACAAAACTACCACAGTGGATGTGGAACAAGACCCTCAGATTTACCGTTGGGAATTAATGGAATATCTCGAATACTTGAAAGACTTCTTTCCGATTAAAGAGCAATCCAACCGATATCACAAATATTCGCTTTTTGTTAAAGACTTAGCTAAGGATTGGGAGCGGAGTGCTTGGTCTTTCAGACGAGATAAATCCTTGCCGCTGCCCAATTCTGATTTTTTGCGACAGGAAGACCTCTTCTACGAGACTTCTCAAGCACTAATGAAATTATTGCGGAACTGGACAGTTCATGACCTGATGAAAATGGAATTGGCGCCTAGAGATATAGCCTACTTATTTATGCTGGCTATGCGTTCCAAGCTGCAGTTGGATTTCACGGTCATCAATAAATATGAAAAAGCATTAGGGGGATTATTTGATGGTACATCGCCATCCTTGGATCAGGATGATTTCTATTTCACTCTTGAACAGAACCTTTATGCTTCATACCGGGAAATTAAAAGGGATATGCAAAAAGGCGTTCAGTTCATGAGTTCGATCAGAAATCAATATTTCAAAATGGTAGATGCTTATGGAAAGTCATTCGAAAGTTTTGAAGACAATGGCGCCTTTCTGGAAACAATAAGAAACAAAATACAGGAAAGCTCTATGATACTTCTGTATCGGTCCTATTGGCATGGATTGTTTCCTCTATATCTGGAACCGACCTCTTTCGGCAGTAACACTGAAAAGTTTGACACCGCTGAAAAACTAATGCCGGGTACTTTCCCCTATTTCCTTGGTAAATTAATTTTTGCGGAATCCTTCCGGCAGGATGTCAAGGCAAAAGTGGCGTAGGGGCTGGGAAGAGCCTTAACTACTAAATTGATTCATGATTTTTAACTTCATCAAACGAAAAAGATATGAATACGCTTAAAGAATTTTGGAAAATAAAAGGAAAAACAATAGCTCGAAATGAAAAGGAAGTTTGTGTACTTTTATCAGAGGAGACTAAAGGTTTTTTTTATGGTACTGTAGAAAAGATCGCAAAGGAATCAGGGTATTCCTGCAATAGCTTTCTGGATTACCCTCCCGGTAATGGTCTCGAATATGTGTGGAAAAATGTTCTACAGTCCCAGTTCATTATTGCTGATATAACGAATTTTTCTCCCAGCGTAATGTATGAATTAGGATCTACCCTGGCTTTTAAGGAAACGCAGGACGTCATAATTATTTGCGACACAAAAGAGAGAGGTAATGGGTTGCCATTTAATATAAGCCAACTAAATGTTAATTTCTATGATCAGAAGGACGAAAAAGCTTTGGCTATCTTCCGGAAGAAACTCTCTGCAGATATTGAATCCATTCGTATACGAAGCACAATTGAAGATCCAATCAGAGATATACAGGCTAAGAAATATGTTGAAGAAGCAATGGAGCAGATTGAGGAAAGGAAGTGGATGTCTGCCGAAGTCCTTTTTAAAGCAGCCAATGAACTTGAACCTAACAATTGGAAGATTCTCAAAGAGTGGGGGCGTTTGTATCGGTTGATGGGTGATAATTCTGCGAATGCTCGTGAAAAATTGGATGAAGCTTTGGCAAACGGCAAACATCCAATTAACAAGTCGGAGATTCTTGTAGAATACGCCTTGTTCCACGATTCAGTTAAGGACAGAGAACGCGCCGAGGCTGCTTTTAATCAAGCTGAGGAGTCATACAATAAAGACAAGAACCTCTACCTGGCTTGGGCGAGGTTTTATACTGATAAAGACGAGTTTGAAGATGCCCTTGCCAAGATTCTTCATTTGCGCAATATCGACAAAAGGGATAAGAAGGCAAAAGTATGGTTTCAGTATCTGACTCGACGTATCGATGATAAAAACTTCAAATTGACTTTTAAGGAGTTTGACGAAAAAAGAGGTGGAAATAATAAACAGAAAATTAGCAATTACAATAAAAAAAATAATGCTGTAGAATCGGTGCCTTACAATATTCCATGGGAGGAATTTAAAGATCAATACCAGGGTAAAGTAATTTTTGGCACCGTGCGTAATAAAATTAGAGATGGCGTCATAGTGTCTCTGACTAGAGAGATCTCCGGGTTTATTGGGTATCGTTTCCTGAAATATGAACAAAAAGATAAACTCACACCCAATCTTAGGATAAAAGTACTGGTCAGAAACGCATTTATCAGTAAAAGAGATGGAAGTCGAAGGGTAACTCTTCAGCTCATCTCCACAAATTGATAGCGCCACAGACATTCCGGATTGATTTCCTCCTTTGGGTTATGTCGAAGAGAAGGGTGGCAGTGCTTTACCCTTTCCTGGCCATAAGAGCCCATATGTCAGCTCCAAGACATGTGTTTATAAAAAATCAAAGGTGATGAAAACCACAAAAATTAAATACACATTCCGGCTCCCGGATAATGACATTATTTTTGACTATACCTTTGATAAAGAGAACTTTTCTCTCATCAAGTCTGGAGAAATATGTACAAAAGAATGGGTGAAACTCGATTTTCATAAATGCAACCATTGTCCATTAGATCCCGAAGAGCATAAAGTTTGCCCACTGGCAAATGCGATCGATGATATTATCCAAAAATTGGATTCTAATCATTCCTATGAGCATATCTTTGTAGAAGTGGATACTGCAAATAGAAGAATCTCAAAAATGACCACTATGCAAATAGCTATCCGATCTATTCTTGGATTGATCTTTCCGACAAGTGGTTGTCCTCATACTTCGTTTTTTCGTCCCATGGCTAGGTTCCATTTGCCATTTTCAGATTCCCATGAAACCGTCTACAGAGCGTTATCTATGTTTCTTTTGGGACAGTTTTTCAAAAACAAAGAATTGAAAAATGAGGAAATAAAACTGAACTTCAGTGAGTTAGAAAGAATATATAATAATATTACAATCGTTGATGAATATATTTGCAAAAGGCTAAAGGCAATATGTAAGAAGGATGCCTCAATAAATGCTGTTGCCATCCTTCATTCTCTTTCGATTACTATGGAATTTGCCATGAAGCGCGAGTTTCAAAAATTAAAGCCTTTGTTTTCGGCCTATCTTTATGGTTTGAATGAGCAGGTCAAATGATTGATTTGAGTGTATGACGAAAAAGAAACGCTGATTCAAAAACGAGAGTTGGCAATCAATTTGTAAAATGAGAAAAAAAACGACAATCCAACTCCATGCTGGCGAGCTTTGCCAATTAGACCCACGCGATCTTCGTAACTTATCTTTGGCACCCTATTTTGAAATGGAGAAATTATATGACACCTGAAATATACTTCCAGATTCCTACCACCCAATCACCTCCCACAAACTCGGCTCCTCCACCTTCCTCGCCTTCACCGACTCCTTCGCTTTAGCGCTTATATCTAGGGCGTCCTCAAAAAAGATACAAAACCCGGCAAAGTGTTGATAAATAGGGCGTCCTCAAAAAAGATACAAAACCCGGCAAAGTGTTGATAAATAAGGCG
>CAYQKY010000129.1:0-24882 GCA_964418125.1 uncultured Phaeodactylibacter sp. | reverse complement strand
TAGCGGTACGTCCATACCCGCGTGCCTTCGCACGCCAGCGGGTCCGGAGTATCTGCCGAGCCAATGAGGACGGGGATCACCGTTTCCCCACAGCCGTCCGTGATGTTGGCCGGAGCGCCGGGGTCGGTTGCCTGAGCCGGGCAGTCTACAGTGGAGTTGCCATTCGGCGGAGGTGAAAGCTGATCGGGAGTACTGATATTAACGGTTTTGCTGCACTCCACATCCCCGGTACAATCGCTGCAGGTAATCGTTGCCGTAATGGTATACGAGCCGGTGCACACATCAGCGGCCGTCACGGTGACGGAAGTACCCGTAGAAGGATCGGGGATGTCCCCATCGCCGGTTATACTCCAGACGATGGTTGCTGTCCCACAATCAGTAATGAGGGTGGGGTCGACGGAAAAACCCTGTGTTGTATTCCGGCAAACCGGCCCCTCCGGCCCACTGACGATACAATCCCCGCAATTGGGCGGGCTCACATCCGTCGGCTCGCAATCCACATTGTTCTCTTTAATGGGATCTTCGGTAATGGTAACGACCGTCACATTGTTTTCCAGGTCGAAAGGCCCCCCGCTGGCGCAATCGTCCCCTCCCCCACCGGCGTAGGGAGCCGTATCGCTCACCTGCACCGTCACTTCGATAACAACCGTTTCGCCGGGGTTGAGGAATTGCAGGTCGCAGGTAAGGACACCTCCGGCTTCAGAGCAGTCGGCAGGAGTGGCAATATACCCTTCAGTATCGGTAACCGCAGCACTGACGAAGGTAGTATTAGGGTCGAGGTTATCGGTTACGACCACGTCGTTGGCCACTGCCGGGCCGTTGTTCGTCACCTCCAGAAAATAGGAAAACTGGCTGCCCAGGGCAACCGGGTCATGGCTGTCGGATTTGACGATCTGCACTTCCGCATCGCTGGTAAAGAACTCTCTCACCCTCAGGAGGGGGATCGTTTGCGCCGAAGTCGTAATGGACTCGCCCGCTTCGGGGCTACAGGCGCCCGGGTTATCCGAAGTACCCGACGTAAAGGAAGAGACCAGCCTGGACTGCACGTTCCCGGTAGTTCCCTCCGGAATTTCCGATTTCAGTACGACCCAGACCTCCAGGACTACAGTCTCATCCGCCGGTTCCAGGCCGCATACCTCGATGGTGCCGACGATCCGTTCATTATTGGTGCCGGCATCTTCAATGACGTAGGAAAAGGAGCTGACATAAGCGTCGATCATGCCGCCTTCCACGTGCCCGGGGTCCGAGGGATCGATAAACGCCCCATAGACGCCATAAATGGTATCGTACCCGAAGTTGCCGCCGCTGGTCGTTTTGGCATTCCACTCGCTGACAATGGTGATGCAATCTCCTTCGGTAGCGTTGCATTGGGGCGGATCTCCCACCTCGATGTAATAGTCGAATGCCACGATCTGGCCCAGGGCCAGGTCTTCCGGCGCCAGAGACTCATCGGTAGTGTTATCCGAGGGGTTACAGGGCGCAATACAGTGGTTAGCCCCGTTCAGGGTATCCAGCCCTGAAATATTCCTCATGACAGGAGGAGTGATCTGGGTCGGGAATAAGCGGTCGTAAGTGACCGGGTCATAAGCACTGAAATCGATGGAGTAATCCCCTCCGCCGTAAACAGAGGTGGTTACTGCCGCGGCGCCCGGCGAGCCTTTTTCAGTGGCAGGGGCCCGCTCCCCCGTTAAGGAGAACAAAGGGAGCAACCCCAGTAAAGCAATAAAAATAAAAGGAAAAGAAAGTTTGCCTTTCGGTTTCATTTGCCTGAATGAATGAAAAAGCCTGTTTGGGATAGTTGGATGCCTGTCCATTTAGTCTTCGTGTTTTGGTGAGATGAGCAGGAAACCCCATCAGCCGTGATGGAATGACGTTTTCGGTTTTAAAGGCACATCATTTTTCCTGCTTAAAGATTATTCATGTTTACCTGGTATTATTCAGAGATGCGAAGCCTTACAGGGCGCGCCGTCTTTTGTTCGCACACCGCCCTGCTGCCCTGCCGGATGCCAACCAGCCGCGTGCCGCCGGAGCAATGCCTCGCTCCCTGCCGCTCACTGCTGATCAAAACCCAGGGGCGCATCATCAAATACCAGTATGGGATCCGAATTTTTTTTACGGGAAGGCGCTGTCAACGGCCTGCCCCGGCCCACAGGAAGGGCAGGAAAGGGTAATTTGTAATTTCTCATAATCGATGTTTGTTTGTAATTTTTTCATAGTATGAACACCTGATCACCTTACTCTCGAAGGCAAAAAGGAGCTTCTCTTCATTTCTCCCTGAAGGAGATCGATCTTGTTCAACCTGGAAGTTCTTCTGTGGATTGTGCGGGGAAAGCAAAAGGCGAATTAACACAACCAC
The DNA here is from genome assembly GCA_964418125.1 of uncultured Phaeodactylibacter sp. GTDB lineage: Bacteria > Bacteroidota > Bacteroidia > Chitinophagales > Saprospiraceae > JACJXW01. The sequence goes on along the minus strand of CAYQKY010000129.1, from coordinate 22,526 downwards.
AGTACGTGCTGTTAAGCAAAGCGGGAGCTGCCTTGTAGTTGCTATTCCGGCCGGGAGTATAGGCCTTCCTGAAAAAAAAAGCCTTAAGGGGAATCAGGTATCAGAACACTTTTTGGGGATGCCGGGAGAATAATTTCATTATCCTCCTCTGGTTTCCTGGTAAAATCAACCATTTGCCTGTTAGACGTAATTCGACATAGAAAGTTACTTCTTTTTTCGATCGGGTGCAAAGTTTACGGCATTATTTCTGCGGTGAGCGCGCAGAGCCCGCATTTTGAGCTATTTTTTTAGCACGGGAGGGGCGGGTAACGTCTGCGTCCGGCCTTAAGAGGCCGCTCCGGCATATGCAGGAAGCCATCATACCAAAGCACGGGGCATTCGCGCCGTGAAATTTAGGGTGGGCCATCGGCAGCGCCCTGAAACATGAGCCATCCCGAGTTTTCGGCGTGGGTGAAGAGGGCACGCGAATTAGGCGGATCCCGAGGGCTGAAGCCTTAACTGCTAACCTTTTTCAGAATATAATAAATCCACACACAATGCCGCCGACCAGGAAAAAGTATGTGTTCCACAGGCTGCTTCATCCTCCACATCCTTCCGAGGGTCAAAATATTCATAAATGCCATGCTTTTCCAGCAGTTCCAGGCTGTGCCGCCGTACCCGTTCGGCCATGTCGTCCATATCGTAGCGCAGCAGGCCGTGGTAGAGCAGCCAGTTCATATTTATCCATACCGGGCCGCGCCAGTACTTTTTGAAATCAACATCTTCGGCCAGCAGGCTGTAGGTGGGGCAGAGGTAAATGTCCTCCCTTTTTCCCCCGAACATTGCTCCTTCCAGGGTGAGCAGTATCTTTTCCGCCTGCTCCTGGGTGGGCACGTCGCCGCAGAGAGGCATCAGGCCGGAGGAGGTATGTACGGGGATGAGCTCTTCGTTGCGCAGGTCGTAGGCGTTGTAAATGCCGCGCTCCTCATCCCACAGCTTTTCATTCATGGAATATTTGGTATGCTCATCCCAGTGGATGATCTCGGAGACATCTTCTCCGAGCAGCCCGCCGATCTGTATAAGGCATTCGTTCGACCAGGCCAGCACGCCATTGAAGAGGGGGTCCTGTATCAGAAAGGGGCATTGCTCGTAGATCGCCGCATCCTCGTAGTCGTTGCGGCGGAAGAGGTCCACCAGGTAGACATAGCGGCCGTAGTCCTCATTGGTGGGGCGGTGTTTGGCGGCACGGGGGGTCTGCAGGTCTTTGCGTTCATAGGGAGGGATCTCCAGCTGGGAGATATCCATGCGCTTCAGGGCGCTGTCCCAGGTGGGGGAATTATCGGTGCCGCCTTCCCAGGGGTGGCGGATGTAGACGAGGCCTTCTTCGTGGGGGTCGCGGTACTGGTAGAGGTAACGATGCAGGTTCACCACTTTGGGGTACATTTCCTGAAGGAAAGCCTTTGCCCTTTTCTTATCCTCGGCGATCTCATAGATGCGCCAGAGGACGAAGCCGTGCACCGGCGGCATGGTGATCCCGGAAGTGCGGTGGCCCTTCGGGGCATGGGGCGAACGACCGGCCTGCCAGAAATCGGGGCCGGGAAAATAACGGGCATCAGGGTCCTCGCCGAAGACGATCTGGGGCAGCAGGCCATTGGCCCACTGGGCGTTGAAGAGGTGACGCAGATCGGCCTCCGCCCTGTCCATATTGGAGTGGGCGTTACCGATGGCGATAAAGCCGGCGTCCCAGTTCCATTGATGAGGGTACAGGCTGGGGGCGGGTTTGGTGAAGGCTCCGTTCCAGTTCTCTTCCAGTACGGCCTGTGCCGCCTGAAGCAGTGTTTCGTGCATAGTGTGGATGTTTGTGCGTTTACGACTATTGTACCAGGGAGGGGGGGAAGAGGGAGTAGATTTTGTAAAGATATAAAAATTCCTTTTTCTTCTACCTGCCTCACAGGAGCTTTTCCTTTCTGAACCGCTCAAATATTTCCATCTGTATCAGGCCGCGCCCGGCGGCGTCCCCGGCCGCTTCGGCATAGCCCTGCACCATCCGGATATCGGCGCCGGTTTTGGCGACGAAGCGGGCGATGCGGCGGGCGCGGCGGCCCGAGCGCACATCGCGGATGTACGTAGCGGCAATACGGCCGGGAAATTCCTGGGCCACAGACCAGTAGATATAGGCGTCTTTCTCGCCGCTGTCGCCGATAAGCACAAAGGGCAGTTCCGGATAGGTTTTCAGGATACGGACTATGCTGCTGTGCTTGTGCCCCCGATAGTTCGATGGGCGCTCCTGGTACGGAAGGCCGAAATCGCGCAGCAGGATGGGGCCGTCGGGCAGGCCGTTGAGGCTGAGAAATTCCTCCAGGAGGTCGTAGAGGTTCCAGGGGCTGTTGGAGACGTAGAAGACGGGGTTTCCGGGTTGCCCCCGATTGCCGCGGTGCAGGGCCTGAAAAAAGGCGGCCGCCTGGCTGAAGGACTGCCGCAGGGCGGCGCTCTTCAGCAGGGTGTGATACAATACCCGCAGCTTGAGCAGGGAGGTCACGTCGGTCTGCAGCACCGTGTCGTCGATATCGCTGATGACGCCGAATTCCGCCCGGGGCGGCGGCACCAGCAGGCTGCCGCTGGCCTGTACGTCAACCTGGCGCAAGGGGGTGGCAGTGACTTCTATTTGCGCCTGACGCCAGGGCTCTTCGCTGCCCGGCAGGGGGGCCGGCAGTTCTCCGTCGAACTGGAAATAGCCCTCCGCATCGGTGGTAAGCGGCAGCTCATTTTTGCCGATGCGCACGCGCAGGGTGGCGCCTTCGATCTCCCGGCTACTGAACCGCTTGTAGTTGTTGATCAGGGCCCGCCAGCGGGAGTTGACGTTCCTGGCGATGATGCGCCGGTCTTTCAGCACTCTTCCCTTCAGGAAAACCTGCTCACGCCGCCCATACCCCCGGTAGGTAGCCACCATCACCGGCCAGTTGGGCGTATACCCCAGCAGGGCCCTCATCCGGGCGGACAGGCGGCTGAAAAAACGATCCACATTTCGAAGCGAACGGAGGAGGAAGCCCTTCACAATTTTTTGCCCTGAAAATAAGGGTTATTTAAGAAGGAATGAAGGAATGAGGGATTGAAGGAATGATTTAGGGCAAAGCTGCTATTCAATCACTCGTTCCATCCCCGCCTTCGCCACAGGCTCAGCCGGGTAAAACTCCATCATTCCTTCCCAAAAGCAGGGTTACTTATGAAAGAGCTATCCGTCAGCGCCTCCAGGAAGTCGATCAAATCCGTTTTTTCCGATTCGCTGAGCCGGAGGGGCAGGATGAGGCTATCTTTGTTCGGGTGGGCGGAACCACCGCCGGCGTAGTGCTCCATGACTGCATCCAGGGTGGACAGGCTGCCGTCGTGCATATAAGGAGCGGTAAGGGCGATATTCCGCAGGGTAGGTACGCGGAAGCGGCCTTCGTCTTCGGTGTTCTGAGTTACCCGCTGGCGGCCGGGGTCGGCGTAAGTTTCGTACAGGCCGTTGTTGCGGAAGCTGTCGTCTGTAAAGTTGAAGCCGTTGTGGCAACTGCCGCAGCTCGCCCGTTCGCTGAAAAACAGGGCCATGCCCCGCTTTTCGGCTTCGCTCAAAGCGCTCTCCTCCCCGTTGATGTACTGGTCATAGCGGGAGGCGCCGCTGATGAGGGTGCGCATAAAGGACGCCAGGGCGCGGGTGAGGGTGAAAGGAGAAGCTTCCTCGCCGTAGGCTCGCTGGAAATCCACCTGGTAACCGGCATGGCCTCTGAGGCGGCGGACGGCCTCCTGCAGCGGCAGGTTCATCTCGTTGTGGTCTTCGATCGGCACGACGGGCTGCAGGCCCAGTTTGGTTACGCCGCCGTCTTTATTGAACCGCTCCAGGTAGGCCACATTGGCCAGTGTAGGGGAATTTCGAAAGCCCAGGCGGCCCCTCACGCCGGGGCTGACGGCCACGTCGTCGGCAAAGGCCAGGGCCTGTTTATGGCAGGTGGCGCAGGACACCGTCGAGTCTTCGGAAAGGATGGGGTCGTAGAACAGGCGCCTGCCCAGGGCAACCCGGGCGGCGGTCAGCTCGTTGTCCTCCGGAATATCGGGATAGGGAAAGCCGGGAGGAATGTCCAGTTCGTAGGGCATTTCATCCACAGGGGCGCCGCCCTCCTGCCGGCAGGCAGAAAGGTGGAGGCTGATAAGAAGCAGGAAAACAGGAATGTATTTCATGGGAAACTGGTGCAAAGTTGCTCAAGCCAGGGCACGCATTCCCTGCGTGCCCTGGCGTGGCTTCTCAGGGTAAGGTTTATTTCATCAGCCACTACGCTCGTATCCTGACGCACCCTGGGTTCTAAGCCATTTATACACAAAAAAAATCTGTCCGCCTACGTATGTTTTACTGATGCTTGTACTTTAACGCCCCGGCCAGGTTGTCCCGGAACTTAGTGGCCAGCGGGAGTTCCTGGGTGGAAAGGGCATGAGTGAAGTATTCCTGTGAAAGGTCAATACCCTCGAATGCCTTAGCCAGGTCGAACTCGAAATGCATGTGGCCGCTGTGGGCCTCATCAACGTCCTTGTGGGTTACAAACTCCAGCGTTTTCAGCATCTCGTCTTTGCCGAGGTGGAAGCTCATCGTTTCATCCGGCATCCCGTCGGCATCGGTGTCCACATTGCCGTCAACGCGGATGAACTTATACCCTGTGTTCCAGTTCCAGTGCATGGAGGGGAACTGCAGGCCCAGCGGGTCGTTGGGGTCTTCGCTGCGGGTAGTAAAGTCTTCCTCCGTCTGGCTGTTGGTTTCGGGGTCCACGCCGATGAAGAAGCGGGCCATGTGGTAGTGGCCTTTGCCCAGCTCGGCCACCTCCTGCATGCCCGACTCCGGTGTGACCAGCAGGTATTTGTTCTCTACCTCGGTGGGAACGCCTTCTTCCGACATGAAAGTGATGCCGCCCACATAGAAATTGGCAATGCTGAATTTCACGGCCGTGCCATTGATGTCGTATACTTTGGAGGTGTCATAGGCTTCGCCGTTCACAACGTAATCGAATCCGAATTTCATCATTACCTTATCTTCCGGGGTGGGTTGCTCATCGTCATTGCTACAGGCCGTAAAGGTGACGGCGATCATGCTGAAAAGTGCCAGGAAAAGGAATACTTTGGATCTCATATTATTGGTTTATAACGGATTTATAAATAAGGACAGGGCTCATCGGTAAAGGCCGCTATTGCTCATAGTTCGATGAAGAATTAGAGTTTGTTCAAAATTCGATGATGAGGCGAAAGCGAGGAAATTTTGTTCTGAACAAGGCAAAAAACGTAGGCATACCTGGAAGGTATGACGAGGCTTTTTAACGCAGTGCAGGATAAAATTTGCCGCTTGGAGCCCATTGATTGAATTTTGAACAAACTCTAATTGATACATGGCCATACTCTGGCGTCATTAGGCGTACCGGGGCGGGCGAAAAACACCTTGGATGGATGTAAAAAAAATGGCCTTTGGCCGGTAAAAGGGCCGAAGAGAAAGATGATCGGAGGGGGCTGCCGGAAAATGGATGCTCCCGGGCAGAAAAACAGAAAGTTGCGCCGGCTCCTTCTGAGAAGGAGCGAGGGGCATTTCCTCATATGGGGCGTTTTCCATGGCCCGGGCGACTACCCGGTTGATGTGGCAACTGCCCTGGCACATCAGCTCCGGCTCGTCCTGGTTGACGCAGAATTCCCGGGCGATGATATCCCGTTTGCCTTCCAGCCACAGCACTGCCACCGGCAGATAAAGCAACTGGCCGAGAAAGAGCAGGGTGAGAATGGCGGAAAGGGCGGTTTTCATGCGGATAAATCAATATCTACGGATTACAAAACTAACAACTTATCCATTGATGAAAAGTGATTCCCGTCACATTGTCCTGCGGGAGGCAAAATTATGGCCTGTCCGGAAAAAGAAACGGGCCGCTAGAAAGCAGCCCGTCCGGAAAAAGTAAGGATCTCCATGTTTATAGATTACCGGCCTTCTGCACCAGTTGCAGGAACTCCTGGCGGAAGCCGAAGGGGTCGAAGCCGGTTGCGGTTTCCGCCCATTGGCGGATCTTCTCATAAGAGGTTTCCCCCTTGTACTCCGAATCGCGCAGCAGCAGGCCGAAGCTGGCCACCGAGGCGGCAAAGCGCATATTTTCGGAGGCCTGGCTAAAGTCCCTCAATTCATCCACCACTTCCAGGTTGAGCAGCGTGCTCGCATCTCCATTCGGAAGCTTGTAGCGGAAGTCGATAGAGAAGGCCGGCACACTGAGCGCGCTGCCCCCGGAGGCAGGAACGATCTCGTAAAGGGCGGTGATCGTCTGGCCGGCGCCGATCTCTCCGGCGTCTTTCTGGTCATCTTCGAAATCTTCGTTCTCCAGCAGTCGGTTCTCGTAGCCGATCAGGCGGTAGGAATGCACCACGCTGGGGTTGAAACCGACCTGAACTTTGACATCCTTGGCCACGGTGTAAAATTTGCCGAACTCGTAAATAAACACCTTTTTGGCCTGCTCCAGGTTGTCGATGTATTCATAGGTGCCGTTGCCGTTGTTGGCCACCTGCTCCAGCATGGCGTCGTTGAGGTTGCCGGTTCCCACACCCAGCACGGTCAGGAAAATGCCCAGCTCGCGTTTCTCTTCGATGAGGCTGACCAGTTCTTCCTGGCTGGCCGGGCCGACGTTGAAGTCGCCGTCGGTGCCCAACACCACCCGGTTGTTGCCGCCCTCGATGAAGTTTTCCTGGGCGATCTCGTAAGCGGTGATGATGCCCTGAGCGCCGGCCGTGGAGCCGCCCGCACCCAGCTCGTCGATTGCGCCTTTGATCACCTCCTTCTGGCTGCCCGGAGTAGACGGCAGCAGCAACCCGGCCTGGCCCGCATAAGTAACGATGGCCAGGCGGTCTTCTGCCGACAACCCATCCACAAAGAGCTTGAAGCTTTCCTTGAGCAGCCCCAGCTTGTCTTCACTGGCCATAGAACCGGACACATCGATCAGCAGGACCATGTTGGATGGCGGGTACTGGGCGATCTCCCTGCCCTTGATACCGATACGCACCAGGCGGTGGGCCGGGGCCCAGGGGCAGCTGCTCACCTCTCCGTTCAGGGCGATGGGATGGCTGCCGGTAGGGGCATCGTAATCGTAGTTGAAATAATTGACCAGCTCCTCGGTGCGGATGGCGTCTACCGGCGGCAATTGGTTGCCATTCAGAAAGCGGCGCGCGTTACTGAAGGACGCCCCGTCGGCATCGATGGAGAAGGTGGAAGTGGGCTCCTCCTCCGTCAGTATAAAGGGGTTTTCTATGATCTCGTTGTAATTTTCGCCTCCTGCGGCATAGCCCTCATCCCCATAAGAACCGGAATAAGACCCTGATAGGCTATACAAGCTATCGCTCCGGTTTTCCTGAAGGCTTTCTTCATCCCTGGTGCAGCCGGCCGCCAGCAGGGCCAGCCCCAGGGTATACAGCAATAGTCTTTTCATGGTGTTTCTGGTTGAATGTTATGGAAAATCCGTAGTCGTCGGATACAGGACGAAGCGAAAGAGGGAAACGTTGGGGGAATGGCCGGATCGTTTAGCCATCTATCGAATACTTCCAGGGCATTATCTAAAAAATTGCCCTTAACGGCAAGTATATCATAAATTTGCCGGGCGGATTTGAATCAACTACCATCCCCAACATGAAGAAAAAACTCGACCTTAAGGAATACGGCGAACAGTTTCGTTTTACCCTTTTCAAGATGCCGGCCGCCTGGCGTTTCATACAAGAGCACCGCCTGTGGGAAGGGTTCTGGAAATACGGCTGGATTTCCCGCCTGCTCATCGTAGCCGCTCTGCTCATCGGCCTCAAATTTTTGTCGATCGCCGTCAACTGGTTTCAGAACATCAGCGCCGGCAACCCGCAGCAGGCCTTTCAGAGTATGGGAATGCTGGCCGAGCAGTTCTTTACCGAAGGCTTCGGCTTTCTGTTCAGCGGCAGTATGAAGTACGTCATGCTCATCCTCCTGGAAGTGCTGGTTTTTCACTTCAGCCGCCGGACGGTTTACATCCTCACCGGAAATGAAGCCAATGCCGAATTCCAGGACTTTGTCGACGCTCAGGTGCGGATGATAAAGGTGGGCGTTTACGCCTGGGTGATGGAACTCATCTTCACCATCATGTTCAAAGTATTCTTCGGCATTTTCGGCTTCCTGGATTTTCTGCAGCCCGCCTTTGTGTTTGCCATACAGTGCTATTTCCTCGGCTTTGCCATTTTGGATAACTACCACGAGCAGTTTGGGCTGTCGATTAAAGAGAGCCGGCAGTATGCGCTGAATTACATAGGCGTGGCGGCCGCCGCCGGCCTGGTAGCCTACCTGCTCATGCTGGTGCCCGTGGCGGGAGTTATCGCCGCTCCCATACTCACTTCCGTTGCGGTAACACTCGCCATGTATGAATTGTCGGACCTGCACATCCTGGGAAAGGAAGCGCTGGGAGAAGCGGAAGAAGTGGTGTGAACAGGAAGGGCCCAGGACTTTCTTTCCGGCCCATTCTGCTTCAGAAATTTCGGCGGAAAGCGATAAATTGGCCGTTCCATCAAACACATCGGCCATGAAAGACCTCCATGACGATTTCGGGCAGGCCGGGCGCCTGGCTGCCGGCTTCACCCAAACCCTTTTCAGCCAGCTGGAATCGCTCCCTGCCCTGCCCCGGGCCAAGCCTGGAGAAGCATTGGGCAGGCTCGGTACGGATATCCCGGAAGAGGGGCAGCCCCTGGAGCAGATACTGGTTGATTTCCGCCGGCACATCCTGCCGGGCATGACCGTCTGGAACCACCCGGGATTTATGGCCTATTTCAATACCACGGCCAGCCCGGCCAGCCTGCTGGCCGAGATGCTCATCACTTCCACCAATTCCAATTGCATGAACTGGCTGTCCTGCCCGGCCGGGGCCGAACTGGAGGAACTGTCCACTGGCTGGCTACGGCAACTGCTGGGCCTGCCGGAACATCTGTGGGGCATCATCTTTGAAGGCGCCTCGCTGAGCAGTTTCCACGCCATGGCCGCAGCGCGGGAAAAAGTGCTGGGGCCGGCATTCCGGGAGAAAGGCTGGCAGCCCGGCCGGCTGCCCATGCGCGCCTACACCACCGCCCACGCCCATTCTTCCATTGCCAAGGCCCTGACGGCCCTGGGGGTTGGAAGGGAGAACATCATTTACATCCCGGTTGATGAGGCCTTCCGCATGCGGCCTGAAGCGCTGAAAGCACAGTTGCAGCAAGACCTGGACGCCGGCTTCCTGCCCCTCTGCGTAACCGCTACCCTGGGCACCACCTCCTGCACGGCCATGGACCCGGTTTCGGAGATCGCCGATATTTGCGCGGCATTCGGAGTGTGGCTCCATATCGACGCCGCCCATGCCGGCCCGGTGGCCATGCTGGAAAGCCACCGCCCCCTTTTCGACGGATGGCAGCGGGCCGACAGCATTACCGTCAACCCCCACAAGTGGATGTTCCTGTCCATAGACACGAGCGTACTGTTCCTGCGGGAGCGCCACTTCCTGCGCGAAGCCTTCTCCCTGACGCCCGACTATCTCAAAACGGCCTACGACGAAGAGGTTACCAATTATTACGACTACGGCCTGACCCTGGGGCGGCGCTTCAAGGCCCTGAAGCTGTGGGCCAATATCCTGTATTTTGGCCGCCTCGGCTATCAACGGATCATCGGAAGGCACCTCGAAATGGCGCAGCGCCTCCGCACCCGCCTGGAAAAAGAACCCGGTTTCGAAATGCTCGCCCCTACCCCGCTGAGCACCCTCTGCTTCCGGTATGTGCCGCCCGGCCACCCCCGCAGCCCGGAAGACATCGACGCCCTCAACGAAAAACTCCTGGAGGCCATCAACCGGACGGGCAGCGTTTTCCTCACCCCCACCCGGCTGAACGGCCGGTTTACCATCCGGCTCGTCGTCGCCAGCCTCTGGGTGGAGGAAAAACACGTGGAAAGCGCCTGGGAGGTTATACGGGGATGTGTAGAGGAAGGGATGGTGGGCTGAAGGGGAAGGCGGAAGGCGGAAGTGCGAAGTCGGAATATTGCCTGGCTGAGTGCAGCGAAGAGAGGACAAGCCCCCATTTTCCGACTTCCCATTTCCGACTTCCGGCTTCGCAACAATCATCCCCTGAAAACGGGGCTTTTTTTGTAATTTTGCGCCGCTTTTAGAAATAGTTACCTGATAAAACCATTAGACATGCAACTGAAAAATATGACCGCCGGGCTTGTACTGCTGCTCCTGGCAGCCCCTGTATTTGCCCAGGTAGACCTCATCGAGAAGGTCAAAGACAACAAAAGCGAAAATGCCAAAGAAGGGTTCCAGTGGGAAACGGTGATAGACGTAGAACGCCTGGCCGTTGAAAACCAGGGGGCTTCCGGCACCTGCTGGAGCTACAGCACCAATTCCTTTCTGGAGTCGGAAATGGCGCGCATGGGCAAAGAGCCGGTAGACCTGTCCGAGATGTTCATCGTCCGCACAACTTATGAGGACAAGGCCGACCGTTACGTGCGCATGCACGGCAACCTCAACTTCGGCCAGGGAGGCGCCCTGCCCGATGTGTTCGACATGTACAAAAAGTACGGCATGGTACCGGAGGCGGTATACGCCGGCCTCAACTATGGGCTGGACTACAACCGCCACGGCGAAATGGAGGCCGTGCTCAAGGGTATGCTCGATGCGGTAGTGGCCAACAAGAACAGGACGCTGACTCCGGTGTGGAAAGAAGCCTACAGCAAAGTGCTCGACGTATACCTCGGCGAATATCCTCGCGAATTTGAGTACATGGGGAAAAATTATACCCCCAAAACCTTCGCCAAAGAAGTGGTTGGCATCCAGGCGGACGACTACGTTCAGTTCACTTCCTGGACCCATCACGAGTTGTACGAGCCCTGTGTCATTATGGTGCCGGACAACTGGGCCTACGGCATTTCCTATAATGTGCAGATGGACGATATGACCCGGATCATAGACCATGCCCTGAGCAAAGGCTATTCCGTGGCCTGGGCCGGGGATGTGAGTGAGAAGTATTTCTCCTGGAAGAACGGCGTCGCCTACGTACCAGCCAAGGATTACAATGACATGACTGCTGAAGAGCGGGAGAATATGTTCAACGGCCCCAAACCGGAAATGGAAATTACCGTCGAAGCCCGGCAGGAAGCCTATGACAATTACTCTACCACCGACGACCACGGGATGCAGCTTGTTGGCATATCCAAAGACCAGGACGGCAAGGAGTGGTATCTGGTGAAAAACTCCTGGGGCACCGGCAACGACCACGAAGGTTACCTCTACATGAGCAAGAACTACGTGCGCTACAAAACCTTGTCCTTTATGGTCAACAAGGAAGCCGTACCGGTGGATATTAAGGAGAAGTTTGGATGGTAAAATCGGGCAGGAAATGAGGGCGGGCATGCCTCGCTTTCTTCTCCTGTCCATTACGGGCCACCTAAAGGTAGCCCGTCCGAAAAGGAGGGGCGCCGCCAAAACGGCAGGCGCCCCTTTATTGGCGGTTCTTTAAATAAGTCACAGTGTTTGCCAGGAGAAGCCTGGCTTCTCCACGTTATGGTTACCGCCGTAAATGTTTTTCCGGTATATATTTCATACAGGGAACAAAGCACAAATAAGGCCCGGCTCCCTGACGGTTAATGCAAAAATGGATGGAACCCAAGAAATAGTCTATCGGCTACGCCCCGAGCTCCATTCCGGGATGATTTTAGGTGCTCTTCTGGAGTTATAAAAAAAGGTTAACAGAGTAAGGGTCGTTCTTAATTGAAAAATGGGTAAAAGGGGATGTTCAACTCCTGAGAAGCTGGACAAACACTTAGGGTGGGGAATCCGGGTAATACGAGGGATACTAATTTGTCTTGTCGTATTCCGTAATTGATGGGAATCAAGTCGCTGTAAAATAAATAAAACTTTTTCAAATAAAAAAGGATAGGGGCAAAGTAAATCAATTATTGTTTGCTTTTACCGGAAAAATGAGGCCGGATCACCCCGTTCTGTAAAATCTTTAAGGATGAAAGAGGTCCGATTTGACGACGAACACCGGCGCAGGCACTTTGAGTTTTTCCGGAACATGAGCCACCCTCACTTCAACCTCTGTTCCCGCGTAGAAATTTCCAGGCTACTGTTCACCCTGAAACACCGGCAGTTGCGCTTCACTCCTACGATCGTGTATTGCATAGCCCGCACCGCCAATGAGATCCCCGCTTTCCGGCAGCGCATCCGGGGAACGCAGGTGGTGGAACACGAGCTGGCCCACCCTTCTTTTACGGTGCTGACGGAGGCCTCTGACGTCTTCAGTTTCTGCACCGTCCGCTATCAGAGCAGCTACCCGGTTTTCGCCCGGGCCGCCCTGGACAGGATCGAAGCCATGCAAAAACAACCGTCTCTGGAGGACGAAGAGGGGCGGGACGATTACCTCTACCTCTCTGCCATTCCATGGGTGAGTTTTACCAGCCTGCAGCACGCCATGCATTACAACCCCACCGATTCTGTCCCACGCATTGCCTGGGGTAAATTCTATAAGGAAGGGGGACAGACTTGGATGCCCCTTTCCGTGCAGGCCCATCACGCTCTGGTAGATGGCAGGCATATGGGCCAGTATTTCGAAAAAATTCAACTTTTTCTCTCCAATCCCGAATTTTTTTTATGAACGCACTCATTTTTTTTATCCGGAGTATTATTCTGTTAATTGAATAATGACAAAATACGGTTTGGGAACAATGGCGTTTGTCCGATTTTATTCCGATTCTCTACTTTCAGGCCAAAATACCATCAATTCGCCCAACCTGCCGCTTCAGCCTTTTCCCTTTCTAAACTTTGAAAATCAATTGACTGTAAATTATTTTTGACATAATTTTGCGTCTTAGTGTTTTAAATACACTAAGTGAGTTAACGATTCTTCTTTGATAAAAATGGCTTGCGGGGGCGCAATTGAGCACAAATATGGTGTTCACCTTGTTCTCATTTCTGAACCGTACCATTGATCAAAGCAACAAAAAATTAAACCATGCTCACAAAACAGTACCTCAAGAACAAACCAGTTTGTAAAGTGACCTTTACTTTGCCCAAAGAAGCCGCGGAAGGAGCCCGGGAAGTGAGAGTCCTCGGCGATTTCAATAACTGGAGCTGGGAAAAAGGAGCTCCGATGAAAGCCGGCAGGAATGAATACAAAGCGACCCTTGAGCTGGAAACCGGCAAAACCTATCAGTTCAGGTATATGATAGACCAGCAGCGATGGGAGAATGACCATGCCGCCGACGCCTATGCCCCCAATGAATTCGGGGAAGAGAACTCGGTAGTGATCGTAGCGGCCACCCCAGCTCCGGAAGAAAAAGCAACGACTACAAAAAAGGCGCCCGCAGCGGCAGAAAAAGAAACGAAAGCAGCAGCAAAGAAGGAGTCTAAAACGCCAGCCAAAAAAACGGCGAAGGCGCCTTCCCGGAAAGCGGCAACCACCCCCACGCCCAAAGGCGCCACCCCTAAACGGGCGCCCTCGGGAAAGATCGTCCCGCCCGCCGATGACCTCAAGAAGATCGAAGGCATCGGCCCGAAGATCGAAAAGCTCTTTCACGATGCCGGCATCGCCACCTACGCCGGCCTGGCCAAGGCCAGCAAGGCAACCATCACCGGGATACTCTCCTCTGCCGGCCCGCGCTTCAGCATGCACGACCCCGGCACCTGGAAGCAACAGGCCAAACTAGCCGACAAGGGCGAATGGGAAAAGCTGGCCAAGCTGCAGGATGAGCTCAAGGGGGGTAAGAAGAAATGATTGAAGGAATGAAGGAATGAGGGAATGAATGGCGAAAGCCCCAATCATTCCCTCATTCCATAGAAGTTCTACCATTTTATAACCGTTTAACTAATTTCTCATGATCAAGAAGCAATTTCTCAAAAGCAAGCCGGTATGTAAGGCCACCTTTACCCTGCCGGTAGAAGCCGCTCCGGAAGCCAAAACCGTTGCCCTCGTCGGCGATTTCAACGACTGGAATACGGAAGAAGCGGTAGAAATGAAGAAGCAAAAGAATGGCATTTTCAAGGCCGTTGTCGAACTCGAAGCTGGAAAGGAATACCAGTTCCGCTACCTGATCGACGGCCAGGCCTGGGAAAATGACTGGGAAGCCGACGCCTATGTTTCCACCCCCTTCGGCGTGGATAACAGTGTAGTGAGCGCCCAGAACTAACAGATCCTTTGAACATTATGTGTGGTTGTTGGTTGTCTGTTGTTTGTTTTCAACAGGCAACTGACAACACTTAACAGGCAACTACAACTCCTCCTCCTCCCACCTTTGCAACTCGATCAGGTTTCCTTCGGGGTCGGCGGCATAGGTGAAGGTGATGATCCCCATTCCTTCCAGTTCTTTAGTTACCACTTCGCCGATCGCCATCCCGCCATGAGCGAGGATCTTTCCGAGCACGGCCCGCACATCATCCACCTGAAAAGCGATATGCCCGTAACCCTTGCGGTTGGCCGCCGGTTCCGGTTTTTCTTCCATACGGCTATATTGATAGATCTCCAGGGTGGGGCCTTCTTCACCGTATCCGGGCAGGCGCAGGTGCATACCCTGCAGGGCGGCATCCATGACCCCGGTGCCCCGGGAAAGCCATTCTCCGGACTGGCCGCGGGCGGGCGGGACGGGGCGGCAGTTAAAAACGTCGATATAGAATCGGATCAATTTCTTCCAGTCGGCGCTGATGATATTGGTGTGTACGTATCTGGTAGCCATATTAGTTTTTCGCAGGTGAATGCATAATGATCTCTCCATTGATGAACTCCCACTTCTCTTCCGGTAAGGGTTTGAGGCATAAATATAATCAATTCCGGCTTTTCCTCAAATCAAGCACTCTGTTCAGTTTCCCGCCCTCGCTCCGCGGAATACTTCCCGGCTCCACCAGCGTAATGGCCATCGTCAGGCCGATGCTCTCCTTGATCTTTCTGCCCAGGGCGCCATGCAGGGTGCGCAGGGCATCGGGCAGGGCATCCGGTTTCTGCTGCAGGTTGGGGCGCCCCAGGGCGCGGAGCACTTCCTCTTTTACCTCCACTTTTACCGCCAGGCTATCCATCGCCCCGTCGCGGCTGACGATGAGCTGGTAGCTGGGCATCAGCTTAGTGAAATCTTTGATCACATCCTCTACCTGAGTGGGGAACAGGTTGACCCCGCGGATGATCAGCATGTCGTCGGCCCGCCCGCGTATGGGGCCCATCTTGATGTGGGTCCGTTTTTCGGAGTGCTCGTAGTAGATGTTGGTAATGTCGTTGGTCCAGTACCGTATCAGAGGCATGGCCTCTTTGGTGAGGGTGGTGAAAACGAGCACGCCGTATTCGCCTTCCGGCAGGGGCTCGCCGGTATCTTTATCCACCACTTCCGGGAAGAAGTGGTCTTCCCAGATATAACTGCCGGTGCCGCGCTCTTCATAGTCTTCGTTGGAAACGCCGGGGCCTATGATCTCGCTCAGGCCGTAAATGTTGACCGCCCTAACCCCCATGCCGGCTTCCACCTGAGTACGGATGGCTTCCGTCCAGGGCTCGGCGCCCAGGATGGCGGTATGCACGTTGAGTTCCTCCGGGCTTATACCGCGGGCCGCCAGTTCTTCCGACAGGCGCTGGGCATAGGAAGGCGTACAGCAGATCACCTCCGGGCGGAAGTCCTGTAAGAGGAGCAGCTGCCGCTCTGTCATTCCCCCCGAAACGGGGATGACGGTCATGCCCAGCAGTTCTCCCCCGTAGTGCAGGCCAAGCCCTCCGGTGAACAGGCCATAGCCGTAGGCATTCTGCAACTTCATGCCCGGCTGGCAGCCGGAAGCCACCAGCGAACGGGCCACCACTTCCGAGAAAATGCCGATATCCTTACGGGAATAGCCTACCACGGTCGGCTTGCCGGTAGTGCCGCTGGATGCGTGCAGGCGGATGGTTTCCTCTACCGGCATGGCGAACATGCCGAAAGGATAGTTCTCCCGAAGGTGGTGTTTTCTGGTAAAGGGTAGCTTGTGCAGGTCATTCACTCCCCGGATATCGGAGGGCCGCAGGCCTGCCTCATCCCACTGTTTCTGATAAAAAGGTACGTGTGTGTAGAGGCGGGCCACCAGTTTTTGCAGGCGGCCGTCCTGAAGCTGGCGGAGCTTTTCGGGGGGAAGGGTTTCCGCCTCCGGATTGAAGTATTTCATTGTCAGGGCTGTTGTTGGAACGGAAATTTAGCAATTCTGATCCATTCAGCCCTACCCTTTTGCCCATTCGGTTGAGAATTTCTCCTGCCCGGGATCTTTTATTTGACAAATATCTAATCAACAATCATTTACACATTAGAAATTTTAATCCTTATTCAGTGGCAGGATATTCCCGTTCAGCCAACAATAATTTCATCTTCCGGCCATCCCCCCTACTTTTGGATTGTGATCAGAAAAAAGATTGACGAAAACCTTAAAAATTGTGTGACTATGAAAAAGTTAAAATTGACAATCACCCTGATGGCATCCATTCTTTTCCTGGCGCCCAGCATCTGGGCCGACTGCCCCACTCCCGTTCGCCTTGAAGCTTTTGACATTACCGCCAGCAGTGCGGTATTAGCCTGGGAGAACCTGCCGGATGCTTACCGTTATGAAGTAAAGATCCAAAATGGACCCAACACTCCTACCTATGAGGTTATCGTCGGGATCAGCGATTCCCGCCTCGAGCTCTTCGGCCTCGCCCCCCGCGGAGAGTACCAGTTCAAGGTAAGGGCCTGGTGCGTGGACGGGCTCGGCAGTTTTTCCGATTACTATACCTTCCGCACTCCTGCCGGAACGAGATGCTCCCCTCCCCTGCGCCTGCAGGCAGGAGAAGTAACCAGCAACAGCGCCAGGCTGGCCTGGGAACAGGTGCAGGGCGCCGAGAAATACGAAGTACAGGTACTGATGGTGGAAAGCGGTGAGGTGCAAAGCACTATTGTACTCGGAACCCGTTATGAATTGCTTCGCCTTAACCCCAGTACGCCTTATGAATTCCGCGTAAGGGCATTTTGCAGTGACGGGGCCAGCGCATTCTCCGGTTGGGTGCCGTTCACGACCCTGCCTTCCGGTTCTACCCGCCCGCAGCCAGGGAGAGGCAATGCTGCCGCCACGGCCGAGGTTTACCCCAACCCCGCCAGCCAGGCCCTGAATTTGAGGATCCCCGAGGCCAACGACGGCGAACAGGTAGACGTAAAGGCCTATAACAGCCAGGGGCAATTGTTCTGGGAAACTACCTATACGGCTTACGCCGGGCAGGCCGAGCCGCTGAGTGTAGAACTCCTGCCCGATGGAATGTACGTACTGACGGCTGAGAGCAACGGAAAGTTGCTGATGCGGGAAAGGGTGGTGGTCGCTCACCGGTAAGCCGGAAGGAAGGGGTCATCACAGTTGCCCTCCTCCCGGGCGGATTGATTCCAGATGATTGTATTGCCAGGCGGCTTACTGCCGGCAAAGTACCTCTTATTGTAAGCAATTAATCCGAAAAAACAACTCAGTAAATGTCGGGGAGAAAGTGGCCTGCGGCCGAAATTTTTCGGGCCGCAGGCCTTTTTTCATTTGGCTCTACCGCCGGCACTTTCCCGAATCCGGCCCTATGGAACCAACTCCGGGGGTTCAGAAAATACGGCCGGAACCCCTCCTGGGAATGACTCCTATTTTCCTTAACTTGCCTTCCAACCAATACCTTCAACCAATGACATCCCGCCTTCACAGCCAATGGGCACAGGGCCGCCCTGCATTCAACTTTTTTCTCACCATCCCCAATGCCTGGACGGCCGAGGTAATGGCCCGCACGGGCTTCGACGCCATTACGCTGGACATGCAGCACGGCCTGATCGATTTCGCTACCGCCCTGCAGCAGCTGCAGGCCATCAGCACGACCGGGGCCCTACCCTTCGTACGCCTGCAGTGGAACGAGCCGAGCCTCATCATGAAGATGCTGGACGCAGGCGCCGCCGGCCTCATCTGCCCCATGATCGAAACTGTGGAGGACACCCTCGCCTTCGTGAGGGCCTGCCGCTACCCGCCGGAAGGCATTCGCAGCTACGGCCCCATCCGGGCCGGCCGCCTGGCGGAAGGCAACTACTTTCAAACAGCCAACCGGGAAGTGCTCGCCTTCGCTATGATCGAGACGGCATCCGCCGCCGACAACCTGGCGGCCATCGCCGCCGTACCCGGCCTGTCGGGGCTCTTCGTCGGGCCGTACGACCTCAGTGTCAGCATGGGGCTGGAACGGGTGGCCGACATTCACGCCCCGGCGCTCCGGCGCGTGCTGGAACGGGTGCTGGCCGCCTGTGAAAAGAACGGGCTCATACCCGGTATTTACAGCGGTAATACGCCCCACCTGGCGGAACTGTCCGCAATGGGCTTCCGGCTGATCTCGACGGGCGATGATACGAAGTTGCTGGAGCAGGGGGCGAAGGCATTGCTGGGGGAGTTGAGGGGGGAGAGATAAGGAGCAGGCGGACATATTAGCAATACCGAAAACGGGAACTGAATATCCTGGGGTTTGGCCCCGTTTTCACGTCTTGGTATTTTTGTCCGGGAAAGTGCCTGGACAAAAAACGCAGGCATACATGCCTGCCCGACGTACAAGACTTTGGCAGGCAGGGAAGGTATGGCGTCCCGCATTTTAAGAAAAAGCGGGATTAACGAAGTGCAGGATAACGCAGCATCACCAAAAAAGTGGCCTTCGTAGCCCAAAGATTGGCCTCCAAACATACTCTTACTTTGAATATAGCCGTATCGCTGCGATATACAATAGCCGGGGGCGCAAGCAAGCGCCCCCGGCTATGAGGCCAAAAGTTCAATTGAGCTGCGTAGCTGCGACAATATACTCATAATTGTGGCTTGCCGGCAAAAAACTAATCAATACTAATCGGTTCATACTCTTCAAACAAGGAATACTCTATGGCCTCCACCTTTTCCCGGTACGCCGCAAAGTCATTGGCAAAGAAGGCATTGACCTGCTCCAGTACCTTCGCCGTCTGTTCGCTGGCCTGATCCATCATCAGCTGAGCGGGGCCACTCAGGCGGCCCTCGGAGGAGCGGATGTAGGAGGATGCCTCATACAGGGTGCTGTTCAGCATGCCGGTGCTGCGGCGGATGCCTTTAAAGTCTTCCGGCAACATGTAGAGCTCCTCCAGCATGGCGATGCTGTCTTTCAGGGACTTGCCCAGGGTGGTGATCTCCTTCCGGGTGCTGTCGGGCACATTGGCCAGGGCCTCCTCTACCCTATTGATGGCAGCGGCGGCTTCCTGGAGCTGGTTAAAGCCATCGGCGGCCTTTTCCACGACGGCGTAGAAGCGCTCATAAGCGGCTTGCTGCGCCTTCATATCTTCCAGGCTTTCATCGGAGAGCGGGTCTTTGTGGACCGTTACCATAGTGGAATCCAAGTAATCCCCGCAACTCAGCAGCAGCTTATACTCGCCGGGCAGTACACGCTGTCCCCGGGGCGGGTCGTCGTCGGGGCGAGTATTGCGGCGGGAGGGGTAGCGGACGCCGTCCTGGCGCAGGTCCCAGGTATAGCGCGCCATGCCGGATTTGACATCCTCGGTAAAAGTACGGATGGTGTCCCCTTCGGCATCGACCACCTTGAATTCGATCTTCTTGCCCAGCCTGGGCCCTGCTTCTTTTTCTTCCTCTGCTTTACGCTCCTCCTCTTTTTTCTTCCTGTCGGCATCGGATTTCCCTTCCTTCTTTTCTTCCGGTTTCACCCATACCGTCAGCATGGCCCGGGGCCATCGGTTATCGCCCTCGAAATCGCTGTCGGCCGGATTGGGAGGCCCCTGGCTGGGGCGGCCGGAAACCTGATAGGCGTCCGGCGCCTCAAACACCCGGAAGGGTTGCTCCAGCACCTGCCCTTGTGTCTGTGCCACCTCCCGCAGCGGCCGGATGTCGTCCAGAATCCATATCGACCGGCCGAAGGTGCCGATCACCAGGTCCTGGTCGCGGGGGTGGATGACGAGGTCACGGGTAGGGGTGGCAGGGTAATCGTTCGTCCATTTCGTCCAGTTCGCACCGCCGTCGATGCTGAGGTACAGGCCGTAGTCGGCGCCCAGGAAGAGCAGGCGGGGCTCTTCGGGGTCCTGCCGGATGGCCAGGGCGTGGCCGCTGACTTTCTTTTCATCGACGATGCGGGTGAACGTTTCCCCGAAATCGGTAGTGTGGTACACCATGGGCCTCCAGTCGTTGCGGCGGTAGTCGTTGACGACGACGAAGGCCTCGCCCCGGTTTCGCCTGGACACCTCGATGAAGGGAATCCAACTGCCGGGGCGGGCGCCCGGCAGGCGGGAAGCCAGGTTTGTCCAGCTCTTACCCCCGTCGCGGGTGAGCTGCAGGTTGCCGTCATCGGTGCCTATCCAGATGACGTTCTCATCCATCGGGCTGGGCGCAATGGCGACGATGGTGGTGAAATTTTCGGCGCGCGTATCGTCGATGGTCAGGCCGCCGCTCTCGTACTGCCTCTGTTTTTCCGGGTCGTTGGTGGTCAGGTCGGGAGAGATGATCTCCCAGGTGTCTCCACAGTCCAGGCTCTTGTGCAGGAACTGGCTGCCGAAGTAGACGCCGCAGGCGTTGAAGGGGTCCTGAGCGATGGCGGCATTCCAGTTGAAGCGCAGTTCCACCCCCTCGGGGTGCACCGGCTTGATGAATCGGGAATCGCCGGTGAGGCGGTCCTCATAGGAGACGTTGCCGCCCTGGTACATGGAGTATACATAGCGGTTATTATCGGGCCGGAAGACGACGTCGAAGCCGTCGCCTCCGCCCACCCGCTGCCAGCCGTCGTTGCGCAGGCCGCTCCAGCTCCACACCGCGCTGGGCCCTATCCAGGAACCATTGTCCTGCAGGCCGCCTCCGATGTTGTAGGGGATATCCATATCCACGTTGATGTGATAGAACTGGCTCAGGGGCAGGTTCTGGACGAACTGCCAGTTCTCTCCTCCGTCCCGGGAGATGTTGAGGCCGCCGTCGTTGCCCTCGATGAGGTAATTCGGGTCCTCCGGGTGAACCCAGAAGGCATGGTGGTCGGCGTGGGTGCCGCGGGCGATCGTTTCAAAAGATTTCCCTCCATCTTCCGACCGGGAGAGCCTCGACCACAGATTGTAAATGCGGTTCTCATTCTTGGGGTCGACAAAAATGTCGGCATAGTAGAAGGGGCGGTTGCCGATGTCTTTATCCGAAACTTTCTTCCATTTGAAGCCGCCGTCTTCCGACCTGTAGAGGGCGTTCACTTTGGCTTCCACCAGTGCATAGACGATGTTGGGTTTGGAAGGGGCGATGGCCAGGCCGATGCGGCCGAGCTCGCCTTCCGGCAGGCCGTCTTCGGAGGTGCGCTTCACCCAGTTGCTCCCGCCGTCGAAGGTAACATAGAGGCCGGAGCCGGCCCCGCCGGAGTGGAACGTCCAGGGTTTGCGGCCGTACTCCCACATGGCGGCGATGAGCTTATCCGGGTTTTCAGGGTCAACCACCAGGTCGGCGCAGCCGGTAGAGTCGTTGACGTAGAGGACTTTCTCCCAGGTATGGCCGCCGTCGGCGCTGCGGAATACGCCGCGCTCTTCGTTCGGCCCCCAGGCAGAGCCCAGGGCGGCGACGTGGATAATGTCCGGATCGTCCCGGTGCAGGATGATGCGGTGGATGGTGCGGGTATTTTCCAGGCCCATCCGTGTCCAGGACTTGCCGCCGTCGAGGCTGCGGAAAATGCCCTCGCCGCTGTTGTGGGAGTTGCGGGGGTTGCCTTCGCCGGTGCCCACCCAGACCTCGCTGGGGTTGCGCTGGTTGATGGCTATCGCCCCAATGGATTGCACCGGCTGCTCGTCGAACAGAGGCTGCCAGGTGGTTCCTCCGTTGGTAGAACGCCAGACGCCGCCGGCAGCAGTTCCGACATAAATGACGTGCGGCTTGCTGTTCACCACATCGATGGCGGTGATGCGCCCGCTCGTCCCGGCCGGCCCGATGTTGCGGATCTTGATTTCCTTGAAATGTTCGAGGTTTAGTTTCTGGCCATAGAGGGATAAGGCACAGCAAAGTGCGAGGGCCAGAGCAGAAAAAAGTAGCTTGGATTGCATGCGGTCAGCTTTTCGGTTAACACTGTAGGGAAAGTGGCAAAAATACAATTTCTCCGCACTATTTCACCCCAGGGCCGCCGCCTTGCTACATCTCCGGATTCAGGATCGCATAGTGGAACACATCCAGCACCTTGTCATTCTTAACCACGGCCTGGCGGGCCATGCCCTCGAACTGGAAGCCGGCCTTTTCCAGCACCCGCCGGGAGGCGATGTTGTTGGAAAAAATGCGGGCGTAGATGCGCCGCAGCCCCAGGTCGCTGAAAGCGTGCCGGGCCATGGCCTTGACGGCTTCCGATACGATGCCACGCCCCCAGTACTCCTCCCCCAGCCAGTAGCCCAGCTCGCCGGACTGGCTGTAGACGTCCTGCTGGAAAATGATGCCCACCGCCCCGGCGGCCTCGCCGTCCACTTCGATGGCGAAGACCGTCTCCATTTCGGCATTGAGGGCGTATTCGATGAATTGCCGGGCGTCAGCCTCGGTGTAGGG
>CAYQKY010000128.1:0-24974 GCA_964418125.1 uncultured Phaeodactylibacter sp. | reverse complement strand
CGATGAGCTCGAAGTTGGCGGCAAACATCTTCTTATTGGAAAGCGATGTTCCGAAACGCGTATAGAGACGCCCCAGAATATGCGCCAGCAGGGCGGTAAGCAACAGGTTGATGAGAAAATTCCAGGGAGAGATCTCCGGAACCTGGTTCGCCAGAAATTGTTCGAAGGTTTGGTTCTGATTCATAGTACCTAGAGTTTAAGAACTAATTACTATTTGACAGTTTTAGTTATTGAAATTGAGTCTTCCGGTGTACCTCAGTACACTTTATCTAAAGCCGGAGCGGCAATGGCTGCAGGCTCTCTTTATGCCAACCAGCACTAAAGCCTCTGTCGGGGGAAACTGAGAAACGGGGGGTAAAGTCGCTTTAAATGTCACCTAGCCTATTTCCGGCAATATTTTCCGGAATGAGATCTTAAAGTCTTTAATATTTCCGTAAATAAAGCCCCGCTGGTATCGGGCGCCTATGCCCATGCCGATATGAATGGCATAAAGGATGCCGATATCGGAAAACAGCAGCGTATTGGTCAGGTTGCCGAGGGCGTAAATGACGGAGACCATAAAGGGGATGGCAAAGAAAATATTATACCGGGTCAGATGGTAAAAGTAAATTATGGACAACACTACAAATAACACGTAGAACACAAACGCCGGGACGCCGAAATAGAACAGGGTCGAAAAATAACCGCTGTGTATTCCTCCGTCCTGCCCGGTAGCCCGGTTGAGTTGCCCGGTGATCTGTAACATCGACTGGTAGTAAACCTCGTTGTTTTTGCCACCGTATCCAAAAAACGGTTGATCCCCGATATGATCAATGACCATATCATAATATCCTTTGCGCCCGTCCACGTGGTCGGTCAGCCGCTCCTGCACCAGGCTGGACTGCATGATGTCCTGGAAGTAAAAAGTATAGATGGACAGGATGAGTGTTATGCCTATCAATCCGGCAAACACCAGGCGGTCGGCCCCCACCTTTCTTATCTTCAAAAAGTAGAGGAACAGGACAAAGCTCATGACCAGCCAGCTCATTCGGTGAAAGGTACAGATTACGCCGGCCACCATAAGGGCCGTCAGTATGTATTTCAGCCTCGCATTCTTCATGGTGATCAGCGTCCAGGCCATCGCCATGATGATAAAATAGGCGTTGATGCGTTCGGACCGGAAGATGCCGGTAGCGCGCAGCACGTCGCCAAAGGCTCCTCTCTGCTCACCGATGCGCATGAACATGGTGTCTACGCCGGTCTGCACCAGGCAGATTAAGCTGGACACAGTAGCGGCTACGATCATGATCTTCCCGATGGTGGCGATCATCCGCTCGTTGGAAAGCAGATAAAAAGAGTATACCAGTATCAGGACGTTGATAGGTTTCAGAGACTGTACGATCGCCTCGGAAAGCCCAAGCGCATTGATATGTACGAAGAGAGCAACGATCACCGTCACGATGGCTACTACCAGAGCGACGAGGAATAACGGCTGTACCCAGGGGGATGTCCGGATCTTCGTCTGTTTAACCGAATCCGGGTAAGCCATGCTCCGAAATATAAAAAAACCGAAAGTGAGCAACAGAAAGCGCTCCGGTTGTATTTCAAAGAAACTCAGGCCGGGGATGGAAAACGTGAGCATACTGGCGTATTCTCCTGTCAGCAGGAAAAAAGAGATGACCAGCAGCTCGAACTTGTGTTCCACCTGGCTCTTGTATGTGAAGTAAAGCGCTATGAATAAGGCTACTACAAAATAAGCATTGATCAAAGCCAGATCCAGGCCATCCATTTTTAACAACTCCTGCTCTACCATGACCGCTTTGATTAAATTTTGAGGCTTATCAATTTCCTGGGGGGCTTTTCCACGTAGTAGGAATCCCCGTAGTAAAACGCTTTGCTTGGCACATCATTTAATACGAGATGTATGTTGTCTATGTTTCCTTTTTTCATCAACTTTTCCATGCTGGAAGTGAAGGAAAGTTTGGAGTGGCCCCTGCGCAGCACGAAAAGGTGGAAGTCGATGAAGGGAGAAAGGAACAGGTAATCGGAAACCAGGCCCAATGCCGGGCTGTCGATGATGATATAGTCGTATTCTTCCTTCAGTTTGTCCATCAGGGGCTTCAGCCGGCTGCTGCCGAGGATCGTCTGGGGGTTGCGTTCTTCTATCCTGGTCGGCAGGTAATGCAGGTTGGGCCTGGAGGGGTCCGTATAAATGGCGTCGTATTCGGTGAGCTGCTCATTCATCAGGTAATCCGAGAACCCGTACCGGTTGATCTCCACCATTTCTTTGATCTGGCTGGGGACCCGGAAATCGGCGTCGGCCAGCAACACTTTTCTGCCGGCCTCGGCCAGGGTATGGGCCAGGTGGACGGCGCAGAAGGTTTTACCTTCATTCGGTATTGTGGAACTCAGCCCGATGATCTTTTTCTCCTTGTCGGGCTCGGTAAACAGCACCTTCGCACTCAGTTCCCGGAAGGATTCTCTGACCTGCCATTTAGACCGCTGTCTGGAATCCAGGTGGGCAATACTGGCGGCGACGGGTATGCTGGTGGCGTTTTCCAGCATCTGTATGTCCTGCACCGTATCGTCCATAGACTCACGGGCCATCACCCAGAAAAGAGGCAGCCCCAGGCCGAGGATGGCGCCGATCAACAGGATCAGCTTATTCTGCGGAAGCACCGGTTTGCTGCCCGTCATGGTGGGTTCGTTCATCACCTCGATATCGGGAATTTCCTCCGCCTTGCTGATCTCCGTCTTGGCCAGTTCCTGGCTCAGGTAATTGTACAGGTTCTGGAATAAGGTGCTCTTGCGCTCGTAATAGGCCAGCTGGTTCTGGCGCCGGGGCACCTCGGCCATCGACCGCTCCAGTGCGGCTATTCTTTTGTTTATGTCCTCCAGCGATAAATTGGAAGCGCTGATAAGGCTTTTGAGGGATTCCTGGACCGAATGGGTGGTATTGTCGATCTGATTGTTCAGCATCTTCAGTTCATGGCTTTCCCTGCCTTTGAAGAAGCTCATGCGCTTTTTTTCGGAGTAGAGCTTCTGAAGCTCCAGCAGGCTCTGGTTCAGGAGCGGGTCTTCGATGCCCATGGCGGCGGGGGCGATCACCTTGTCCACCTTGCTGCTGTCGGAAAGGTACTTCAGCAGGGAATTGTAGTATTTGATCTGCCATTCGAACTGAGCGCGGGAAGACTCCAGCGTGATGATCTTATTGAGGATGCGAATGATCTTCTGGGCCAGGTCTACCGCCTTGCGGTCCTTCTTGAAATTTTCTACCCGCTGTTCCGCCACGGCCAGAGAATCTGCGATGTTGGACAGTTGCCCGCGGATGAAATCCTCCCGGCGCTGGGCCAGCTCTTCGCGTTCTTCCAGTTTGTTTTCGATGTACCGGGAAGAGAGCTCGTTCAGGAAGGCGATCTCCTTTTCCACTACTTCTCCCTTCGTTATTAAGCGGAGCATACTGGCGCCGATCACCTCCTCTACTTCCAGTTTTTCCTGGTAGCGTTCGGCAAGGCCCTCGGTACTGTGAATGCGGAAAAGCAACTGCCGGCCCTGAAAATCCTCCGGTGGCCGTTCTTGTTCCGGCTTGTGGATAGTGAAGTGGAAATAATCGGCGACGACGGGCTCGCCGAAGGAAAAGGTTTCCGAAAAACTGAATTTGCGGGTGACCAAATGCGTGGTATTGGTCGCCGGGTTGGATATGGTGAAGTTCCGGCCCTTAACGGAGAGCCGGTATTGGTTTTCGGAGAGGATCTCAACGTAAAAAGGGGTGTCGAACATCTGTGGAAGCGAGTCGGCCAGTTCCACCCGGAAAGGGAAGAACCCGTAGTGCTCCGTTTCGCCCTGCCAGTTTTTGGAGTGGTAGGAAACGTCGAAATTCAGGCCTTCGATGGTTTCTTCCAGCAACCTGAAGGACCGGAGCGTCCCCATTTCATTGTAAAGGTTCTTTTTCTTCTGCATTACAGGGATCTCTTCTCCCATCAGGGAGAAGTTTTCCCCCAGTTCACGGTTTTTTCCGGAAAGGTCAAAGAAAAGGGAAGTACTGGCCTCGTAGACCGGCGTCGCCACCTCAATGTACAGGCACGACAGGGCAAGGCCTACTGCCAGGCCCATCAGGAAAAGGAATTTTTTCTCCCAGATCCTTCGGGCCAATACCAGCAGGTCTACCTCGTAGGCCTTACTTTCCCTGAATTTTCTTCTGCGGTCCATATAACACTTAGTCGGTTGTTAAAGGCAAATCTGATTGTATGCGCTGTTTGATTTTTGATTTGCGATTTTTGATTTATGATTTTTGATGTGGCCCGGAAGAGCCACCACTGTTGTGCAGCCCGCAGTGGGCAAATCAGACATCATAAATCAAAAATCAGACATCATACCCTGCTCAGCTGTGTTTTCCATTTCCGTTCAGGTTGCCCAGGAATTGCTTCAGCCTCGGGCCGTAATTGAGGTAATTGAATTCTCGCAGCCCCAGTTCTCTTCCCTGCTCGCCGATCCGGGCGGCTTCCTGCGGGTGTTCAATGACGAACTTCATTTTTTCTGCATATTCATTGGCGTCGTAGTTGTCGGAGACCAGCGCTGTTTTGCCGTCTTCGAAATAGTGGGGCACCTCGCCTACCCGGGTCGTAATGATGGGGTTGGCCGCCGCTGTATATTCGCCGATCTTATGCGGGAAGCGGGCGGCGTCCTGTAGCGTTGGCCGCAGTGGTATCAGCAGGCCGATGGCATTGACGTACAGGTCGACCAGTTCGGAATAGGGGATATTGGAGAACACTCTCACCTGGCCGGCCTTCTTCATCTTGCGGATGTCGGCGTCCAGTTGTTCGTACTGGCTTTTTTTACCGCCGCTGACCAGCAGGTGCAGCTTCACCTCTGAATCGGGCAGGCGGTCATAGGATTCGAGGATGAAATCGACCACTTCCTTGTAATCGAGGGCGCCGCAGTAGAGGAAGTAAGGCTCCCGGCCTTCTCGTTTTGGTTGCTCGAAGGGCTTGAAGTCACAAATGACCGGTATTTTGAAAATGGGTTTGCCGGGAGCGACCTTGCGGAAGTTGTTGGCCAGGAGTTCGCTGATAGGCAGGGCGGCATCCATCCGCTTGACCATGAAGCTGTCGAACAGATAATCATTGATCTTTTTATACAACCCCTGCCGGTGCTGCATGGCGGAGGCGAACTCCACGTACAGCAGCGCGATCGGGAATCCCAGGATGATGGAATAAAGGCGGTAAAGGAGCACCTGGATGAAGTCCCGGCAGGAAATGATGCCGGCGTCCAGCTCTCCATTTTTGGCCAGGCGGCGCAGGTATCGGTACTCTCCGTATATGCCTTTCATTTTGAGGAGGTTCCGCTGAAGGAAGCCTTTGGGTTTGTAAACGTTGCCGGAAGTATAGACGTAGTGGATGCCTTCGTGATCACCTTCCACCTCCACCTGTATGGGCTGGCCGGGCTTGAATTTCCCTTTGCGGTTGATCACGGTCATCCTGGCGCCGGCGGCACGAAGGGCCTTTCCCAGCAGGATGGTTTTCTGAATAGCCGCCAGGCCGATCGGAAAACCGGATTCTCCCAGGTAGACGACGTGGAACTTCCCGCCTTGCTCTTCTTTTTTCATGGGATGCGTGTATTTTGGGTATTGTATAGTGTTTCTACGATTATCGTTTTCAGAGTTTCAAAGATACTGGCCGTTTTAAAAAAGAAATAAGGGGAACCAAACTGGCTGATATCAGCCGGGGAAAAGCCATCCTTATTGGAGAAGCTGCCGGTTGGCCGTTACCGGTTGGCCCGGAAGGCCTTCCTGCAGAACGCCTTCCGTATACCAACTTACGACTTACAACCGTCAACTGTCAGCTTGTAATTCCGGAACAGGACAGCCTGGCCTCCGGGATCAGGCCTCGACGCTTTCCCGGATCCTGATCTGCTCAGCGATCCATTCGAAGGTTTGCTTGATGCCTACTTCCAGGGGCTGAGTGGGTTTCCACCCCAGCTTTTCGTGGATCAGTGCGTTGTCGGAGTTCCGCCCCCGAACGCCGGTTGGCCCTTCAATGTGTTTCTTGTGTATCGTCTTGCCGGCTACTTTGGCGATCATGTCTACAAAGCCATTGATGGAGACCATTTCTTCCGATCCGATATTTACCGGGCCGGGCCAGTCGGATTTCATCAGGCGGCGTACGCCTTCCAGGCATTCATCGATGTAGAGGAAAGAGCGGGTCTGAAGGCCATCGCCCCAGATCTCGATCTCGCCTCCATCCTCGGCCAGGGCAATTTTCCGGCACAGTGCCGCCGGGGCCTTTTCACGGCCGCCGTCCCAGGTGCCCTGAGGGCCGAAAATGTTATGGAAACGGGCGACGCGCACTTCCATGCCGTAGTTTCTCATGTACGACAGGTAGAGGCGCTCGCTGAACAACTTCTCCCAACCGTACTCGCTGTCGGGAGCGGCCGGATAGGCCGAATCTTCCGAGCACTTGGGGTTGTCGGGGTCCAGCTGGTTGTACTCCGGGTACATGCAGGCCGAAGAGGAGTAGAAGATCTTGTCTACCCCGTTAATTCGGCTGGCCTCCAGCATATTGAGGTTGCACAGGGCAGAGTTGTGCATGACTACAGCATCGTGCTCGCCGGTAAAGATATAACCGGCGCCCCCCATATCGGCGGCCAGTTGGTAGACCTCGTTGATCTTGCGGTCGAAAAGGGATTCGCATACCCTGGGGTCGCGAAGGTCACCGATGACAAAATCGTCAGCCTTATCGTTACCAAACTCATTTTCTTTGAGGTCAACGCCCCTTACCCAGTATCCTTCAGCCTGGAGGCGGTTGACCAAATGGCCTCCTATGAAGCCGCCTGCTCCACAGACAATTGCGGTCTTTTTCATGATAAATGTTGATTTGTAATAATTAATAGAATCTTGTTAAGCTGTCAATCTTAATGTAAACCCTGGCCGGCAGCACCCTGCCGCCAGGGGCCTCGACAAAGCTCCCGGAAGAGAATATAGTTGTATTATTGCGGGGGTGGGGTAGAAGATACCTGGAAAAAAGAGCGTAAGTATACCGGGCACAGTCCATATTCTGCTCTTATTCCTGGCGCTGCACACTCCGGCTTTTTTCCGGGTATTTATACCGGCAATCTATCAACCTGGGGGGTAATGGTAAATTTTAAGGTTGAAGCTGAGGTTAAGGCCCTTAAGGCAAACCTCACTTCAGGTTATTCTTTAATGCCTCTTTTCTGTCTTTCGGCTTTTCCGTTATGGACGCCGTTCTCGTGCCCGTTATCCCGGGCTTTGTCTTTAGCCTTCCCCTTGCTTTTCCCTTTGCTTTTTCCGTAGCCATAGCCGTAGCCGTAGCCATAGCTGTAATCCCCGTAACCGTACTTGAATGACTTGCCGACGGCATCGTTGAAAATGAGGAAGGTATTTTTCATTTTCCCCTTTTTGATCAGCTTTTCCAGCCCTGCCAGGAAGGAGAGTTTGGATACTTTCCTCCGGATGACGAAGAGCTGAATGTCGAGCAGCCTGGAAACCAGCAGGAAGTCCGATACAAGGCCAACGGCCGGGGAATCGATGATAATATAGTCATAGGCTTCCTTCAGCCCCTGGATGAGAGGGTCCAGCCGCGGGCTGGTCAGCAGCTCCTGGGGGTTGAAATTCTCCTCGATCCGCGTGGGAATATAGTGGAGGTTGGGCGTATGCTCGTTCACGTGAATGATCTCGTCGGCCTCCACCTCATCATTTTTGAGGTAATCCGAAAACCCGAGCTTCCGCAGGGCTCCATCTTCCTTGATCTGGCTGGGGACCCGGAAGTCCGAATCGATCAGCAGGGTCTTTTTCCCCCCCCTGGCAAAGTTGATGGCCAGGTTGAGGGCGCAGAATGTTTTTCCTTCATCGGGTACCGTTGAGGTCAGCCCGATCACATTCTTGGCGGGGTCGGTAATGAGAAACTGTATTTTAGCGCAGAGGTCCCGGAAGGATTCCTGCACCTGCCACTCCAGCTGTACGTTATTGGTCAGCGTAGGTTTTACCTCGCTGTAATCGTGAGCGATGCTTGCCGCCACCGGTATCTTTGTACCGGCTTCCAGCTGGCTGAGGTCCTGTATCTTTTCATCAATGGAATGCTGAATGATGACCAGGCCCAGGGGCAGGATCAGCCCGATCATCAGGCCGATCAGCATGAGCAGGCCTTTCTGGGGCTCTATCGGGCCGTCGCCGACCATTCGCGGGGCATCGAGCACCTTGGTGTCGGGCATGTCCTCCGCCCGGGCGATGCCGGTCTTGGCTAGTTCCTGGCTCAGGTAGTTGAACAGGTTTTCGTACAGATTGCTCTTGCGCTGATAATTGAGCAACTGTTTCTCACTGCTGGGCAGTTGGCTGATGGTCCCTTCATAGGTAAGGATCTGGTTGTCCAGGTTGCCGAGGGCCAGCATGGAGGAATTGATAAGGTTTTTGAGGTTCTCCCGAAGAGACCGGGTGGTGTTCCGTATCTGCTGGTCAATGATCTCCAGGTCGTAGCTCTTGTCGCCTTTGAAATACTTCAGGCGGGACCGCTCGGAGTACAGCCGTTTGAGTTCCAGGAGGTTTTCATTGAGCAGGGGGTCTTCGATACCGGCTACCGATGGGGCGATGATCTTATCGATGCTGTTGGTGTCGCTGAGGTAATTGAGCAGCGAGTTGTAGTATTTGACCTTCAACTCCAACTGGGCCTTGCTCGACTGCAGGTCCTGGACCTGGTTGAGGGCGTTGGTGGCCGTCTGGGTCAGGTCGATGGCCTGAGAGCGGCTGCGGAAGGCCTCCAGCCTCAACTCCGCCTTAGCCAGTGAGTCGGTAACGCCGGCCAGCTGTTCCCGGATAAAGCTTTCCTTGCTCATGGCAATCTCGTCCCGTTCTTCCAGTTTGCTCTGAATGTAATGTTCGGTGAGCTTGTTGAGGAAATCCACTTCCTTTTTGGGAATCTGCCCCTGAGAGACCAGCTTGAGAATACTGGCATTTATATCGGTCTGAGATACTTCCAGCCTCCTGGCGAAAGACTTGGCCAGCCCCGAAATGCTGTGGATCTGGAAGGACAGGCCCTGCCCCTCAAAATCCTCCAGGACGACTTTGTAGTCCGGCTTTTTAACGATGAAGTGGAAGTAGTCATGGACAACCTCCTTGCCAAAAAAGAAGACGTCCGAAAATTCGAATTTTCTCTCTACGGTCCGGGTCGTGCCGGTAGAAGGGTTGGACACATCAAATTCTTTGGAGCTGATGCTGAGCCGGTAGCGCTGATCGGAGAGTATTTCAACGTAGAAACGGGCGCCGAACAGCTGGGCGCTGGAGTCGATCAATTCCACCTCAAAAGGGAAATAGCCATAAGCCTCCCGCTCTTTATACCAGGTGCCATAGTAATAGGAAACCTGAAAGTCCAGGTCCCGGACGGTTTTCTCCATGAGGCTGTAGGAGGTGAGTATGCCCATTTCATTGGAGAGGTTCTTCTCCATGTCTATGAGGCCGACGCCTCCCTCGACATACTTGCTGTCTCCGAGTTTGCGGCTGTTGCCGGAGGAATCGATGAGCAAAGTGGTCTTTACCGCGTAGATCGGGGGTACGATCTTGCCATAGATATAGGCAATACCCACGCAAAGGATTATGCTGGCGGCGAAGAGAAATTTCTTCTCCCATATCTTTTTCCCTAGACCCGCGAGATTCAGGTCAGCATAGATGTTACTACCGGTTAATTTTGGGCTTTCCATATTTTTTACATTATTCTAAACGGCGCCCTGGTGATCAGGATAAACAGTATAGTATAGGGGCGAAATGTTTAGCTATTATTTAATGAATATGTTGGCCAGCAGAGCTCCCAGTGAAATTGCTGAGAAAACAAGCCCCACCGATTCAGAACTCACATCGAATGATTTCGCTTTGAGGGGTTCTACGTAAATCAGGTCCTGAGGTTGCACATAAAAGTATTCAGTTGCCGCAAACTCCGGCCGGCTCAGGTTGAGAAATACCGTTTTAGAGCCATCTTCGGTCTGCCGGATCATCCTTACCTTCTTGCGGTTGCCGAATTCGGTGAAATCTCCGGCCAGCCCCAGGGCATCCAGGATAGTATTTTGTTCCTGGTATAAATAGTACACCCCCGGTTTGGCCACTTCTCCGAGTACAGTAACCCGCATGTTGGCCAGCTTCACATTGGTCGACACAAAGCGGAGATAGGGCTTGTAGCCTTCCTCAAGCTTGGCCCTGAGTTGATTGGTGGTCAGCCCTTCCACTTTCATGTCGCCCAGCAGAGGCAGGTTGATGGTTCCGGTGTCTGTGACGCTGACGCTCCTGAAATAGATGTCTTCAGGCAGGTTCCTGATGTTCGGTGTGCCGGTGGCAACGCCAAACTCGCGGTTCAGGAACTCCTCCGTACTGCCGTCGAATGCGTTGATCCGGATCACCAGTTGATCGAAGGGCCTGATCTTGTATTCCTGGAATGCAGGGTTGGGGGTCACCTGAATAGTGCTGTCTGAGATTAGCATGTCCGGGATGTCGCCCGTAGCATTAAAGGTGACCAGATCTTTATACGGCACGCATGACTGGCTGCCGATCCCAAGGATAAGAACGGCTAGGGCCATAATTAATCTGGTACTTTTCAGTTGCATTTTCGTGTAGTTTAAGGAGTATGGAATCTTGTTTACTGGTTTGTCCTTATTTGTCCGTGCTTTTGCCTCCGCTCGGGGGCTGTGTTTGTATTGCTTGTACGGTATGATTAAAGGTTTGTTACGGTAGGGGCGGCTCAGTTGGCGGACAGGGAGTTTTTTCTCCTTTCCCTCCGCGTGACCCGCCCTGTTCTCTTTGTTTTTTCTGTTCGCCTTCAGGCAGGTGTACGTCAGAGAATTTTGGCATTGAAGCAAGGCTTCGCCTTTAACAAGCCGCAGGGGCCCTGCCTGAAAAAATAAACTGGGCAGGCCGCTCCTCCTGTTTCCCGGGCCTGCCTGGCGCGGGATGGAGCACCGCCAAATGGGGGGTAGCTGAAATTTTGAATGAACTCCCGAAACACGTACAGGCCTTCGCCTTTCCGAAAAGCCGAAGCGATCCAGGCCGGCCTGTTATGGCATTCCTGCAGAGGTATGGAAAAGAGGGGAAGCCTCTCATTACCGCCGATCCTGCGAGCATAAACCACCTGGCTCTTCCGCAAGGGGAATGGATAGCCTGGGGGCTTTGATCCCGAAATACCAGTGCCTTGTAATGGGGTAGATAGGAGCCCGATATGTTGCCAGAGGGCTGTTTACCTCTCAATGCCGGCTACATTTCCCAGGAGGGGGCTGGGATTTTATGGATAACCGGAATGCGTGTTTATTTAGCTGGATTGGATACAATTACAAGATAACCCTGCTATCAGGAAAGGGAAATTCTGCAATGTAATCCTGTTAAAGTCGCAATAGAGTCTACTGCAAAAGTAGAATAAAGTTACAGTTTTTAAGAAAAAAAACAACAGATAAAGAAGGTGCTGTTGTCCGTTATCCGGCTTTACTGCCCACCCCGGCCTTCTATTTTCAGGATGCTGGCTATGCCGGCCAGGGCGTAGGCGGCGCCGGCCAGGGCTATGGCCCAGGAGAGGCCCAGCTCGGCGGCAATGATGGTGGCCAGGGCGGTGCTGATCACCGAAAAATAACCATTGACTGCCCATGCCCAGGGTATTTCTCTCTGTGCCCTTTCGGAAAGATACCGGATGCCAAGAGGAAAAGGCATGCCCATCAGAAAGCCAAGCGGGGCGATGAGGAACAGAAGCAGGGAGAGCTTGACAGCCGGAGCCAGGCTGATAGCATGGTAAAGAGCGGGCAGTATAATTCCCGCGTAAGCGGCCAGCAATACGGCAATCAGTAGCGGGGCCACCCACAGCTTCCGGCCGGCGGCGCCCCAGCGTGAAGAATACCAGCTTCCCGCTCCCGATGCGATCAGGAGCCCGCTCAGTGTTGCTGCCGTGGCAAATATGGGCTTACCCAGAAACAGCGTAAACTGTTGGATGAGCAGGATCTCCACAAACATGAACCCCAGGCCGAGGCTTCCGAAATAGAACAAAGGCCACCCTCTGGCACGGCTGCGAAAACCGGCCCGGAACAGCGGCAGAATGATCAGGGCCAAAGCAATGAGCAGGATCTGGACAAAGGTGAGCCATACGATGAGGTATCCGATCTCCATAAACGGCAGGTTCCGGCTTCCCCACTGCCGGGTAAGGGCAGGGAGGCTTTCCCAACGCATAAACTGGGAAAAATAAGGCTGCTCGTCGGTGGCGGGCCGCACGTTGAAGGCATAGTTTTGGTAAAAAGCCTCCCGGGAGGGGGAAAGGATGGAGTCGACGCGGCTGAAAAACAGGGTGTCCTGTAACTGATTGTACCTTTGGCGTTCCTCATCAGTAACCCCAGGCAGCAGGAATGGGTCGAAACCCATTTCCCGGCAGAAATCCCGTGTGGCTTCCACTTCCCTGGCGGAAACCGGCGACTTTTTGAGGACGAAGGTGACGGCGCCCCAGCTGCGTATGCCAATGAGGTGTTGCCGGGGAGGGCCGCCCCCTTCAGCGGCCAACGCCTCCACCAGGGTGGCGAGGATCTTGAGGGGGGTGCGCAGAGGATAATCCATCCAGCTGCTGATGCTGATCATGCCTCCGGGCTCCAGCCGGGCCCACATGTCCTGGAAGGCTTCTACGGTCATCAGGTATTGTTCCTGCATGGCATTCAGCCCGGCCGTGCCTCCGAAAGCGCTCACCATGGGTAGCAGAATGAGGCTGTAGGCGCCGGTATCAGCCATCAGGAAGGTGCGGCCCCCCAGCTCCCGTACGGTTATGGCGGGGTGAAAAACCAGGCTGTCAGTTTCATCGGCGAGTTCCTGCCTCAGCAGAGCAATGATCACCGGGTTCTCCTCCACCATACTGATAAAGGGGGCGCGGTGCGCCAGGGCCTGGGCTACCCGCTCTCCCGTGCCGCTCTCCAGGGCCATAACCTTTTTGGGGCTTTGGAGGCGAAAGGGCAGAGCGCCCACCGTAAAATCGAGGATGTGAGGGGAACCGGGCTCCGGCTTCGGGGCCACAGCGCCGGCCCATTCTCCGTTGTTGAAAAGCCCCTTCCGCACCGGCACCTTGCCGGTATAGTTGAGGCTCAGGGCAGGAGCATATCGCAGGGCAGGAGAAGATACTACCTGAATGAGGCCATAGGGGCTGCTGCGCTCGATCTCTACCTCCGCTTCGGGCAGCAGCATGGTTTTGCTCAGGCTTTTATATTGGGACGGATGCAACCGTGGGGGCCGGAGGATGACGGCTGCCACCGTTATGCCGGCAGCGAGAGCCAATATCCACCAGCGTTTATCACAGGGCCGCCTGAGGGCAATGATACCGCCAATCAGGGGTAAAAGAGCGTTCAGGCCGGGCAATTCACCGGGGAATACCCACCACATCAGGACAATGCCGAGCAGCCCGCCCAGCCCCGAACCCAGGAGGTCCGCAAAATAAAGGCGCCCGATTTCTTTCGAATAACGGACGAAAGCCAGCCCGATGGCCAGGGCCGCCAGGAAAAAGGGGATGAAAAAAAGCAGGTAAGTGGCCAGAAGCCGGCCTGCCTGGCGAATGTCGTTGAACAGGAGGTAGGTGTCGAAACGTACCGAAGAATGTTGCGCCAGAATGCTGGCCACCGGCATTGCCATACTGCACAGGAAAAACAATAATGGAAAAACCTGCTCAAATCGGCCCGTCAGCCGCTTCTCAAAAAGGGCAAGGAAAGTGCCCGCCGCCCCGAACCCCAGCATGGCCACCGAAATGGCCATATAGGCGAAATGATACCACTGGGTAATGGAAAATACCTGCATAAGCCCCAGTTCGAAAGAAATAACGGCGGCGGCAAGCAGAGAAATGGATATGGAGTAGCGGAGGGGAGGCATAGTTTACAGTTAAAGGGGGCACAGATTTATGGCCAGGCCGGTTTGGACTATGGGCAAACAAAGAGGAGTGAAGGCGGAAGAGTAAAGTGGGAAGTGGGAAGTCGGAAGTGGGAAAAGGCTCTGATATGGCAGCCCGGGGGAGCCTTCCGGCTTCAAACTTCATTTTTAACGGTAGAAGTGCCTTTCGCCCTCTTTCCGCCGCTCCCTGCGAGACAATGTTCCGATTTCCGACTTCCGACTTCCCACTTAAGGCCACCGCCTGCAACCCTCTCATTCCCTTGTAAAAGGTACAAAACGCACCGGAAAGAGGCTCTTTGTTTTCGTTTGGCCGCCCTTCTTTTCCACCAGCATAAGGGTTTGCACCATGAAAGGGGAACCGACCGGGATGATCATGACTCCTCCGGGTTTCAGCTGTTCGATCAGGGGAGGGGGGATGAACTCGGTGGCGGCGGTGACAATGATGGCGTCGTAGGGGGCGTGCTCCTTCCAGCCGTAGTAGCCGTCGCCCTGTTTTACTTCCACGTTGTCATACCCCAGTTCCCGGAGGCGGGTTTTGGCCTGCTGCGCCAACTCCTCAACGATCTCGATGGTATAGGCCTTGTCGACGATCTCAGCCAGAACCGCCGCCTGATACCCGGAGCCGGTACCGATCTCCAGGACTTTGGATCCCGGGCCGGGCTTGATGGCCGCCGTCATGTATCCTACGATGTAGGGCTGGGAGATCGTCTGCCCGTAGCCGATGGGCAGGGGTCCGTCGTCGTAGGCCCGGCTGCGCTGGCTTTCAGGGACAAACAGGTGGCGGGGTACGGTGCGCATGGCCTTCAGGGTGGCTTCGTCCCGGACGCCCCGGTTGGCTATCTGGTATTTTACCATGTTCTGCCGTTTTTTCTGGTACGCATCCTGAGGGAAAACAGGGGAGGCTGCCGCCAGGAGCATCCCGGCGGCCGCCAGGGCATAAAAGATCTTCATTTTCATAACTTTCATTTATCATAATGTCATCATTTGGCGGCGGGGCACCCGTTGGTCAAAGCGGTACAGGCCCGCCTGCCGCGCCAGGGAGTAGGCGGTAGCAAGTTCCTTTTCCGTAATGCGGCGGTTGATCTCCGGGAACATTTCGGCGTTCACTTTTCCGGCCGGGAAATACTGGCCGAGGATATTGACATAGGTATGGGCGGAGACTTCATGCGCCAGGAAGTGCATAATGCCGGCCGTTTCATCCAGCGCTCCCGGCATCACCAGGTGCCGTACCAGCAGGCCGCGGCGGGCGAGCCCCTGTTCGTCGATGGCCAGGCTGCCCACCTGCCGGTGCATCTCCCGGATAGCGGCCCGGGCCGCTGCGGGATATTTTTCCGTTTTCAGGTAGCGTTTTGCTTTTTGGGGGCTCCAGTACTTGAAATCGGGCATATAAATGTCTACGATGCCGTCCAGGAGGCGCAGGCTTTCCTGAGCGTCAAAGGCGCTGGTGTTGTAGACAATGGGTAATTTCAGGCCTCCTTCGACGGCGTAGGGCAGGGCTTCCAGGAGCTGGGGTACTACGTGCTCGGGGGTTACCCAGTTGATGTTGTGGCAGCCCCGGTTCTGCAGTTCCAGCATCATTTCCGCCAGGCGTTCCGGGCCGGCCTTTACCCCCGCCGGTTCCTCCTGGCTGATGTCGAAGTTCTGGCAAAAGACGCACCGCAGGTTGCAGGAGGCGAAAAAAATGGCGCCGCTCCCAAACCAACCTCGCAGGCAGTCTTCTTCCCCCTGATGGGGAAAGTAACTGGCCACCCGGGCATAGCGGCCGATGCGGCAAACTTTCTTCTCATCCTCCAGGCGGTTGATGTTGCATTCCCAGGGGCAGGCCCGGCATTGCTCCAGGCTGGCGACAGCCAGCAGGGCCCTTCGCGCCAGCTCGCCCGTCCGGTGCAATTCTACATACCCGGGGGTATAGGTTCCGTCGTACGCCATATTGCCTCTTTTTGAATAAGAACATGAACATGCTGATTTTCAATATAAGGGAAAAGGCCGGCAATGCAAATGAGGAATGTCAATAGGGGGAGGTGTTTGTGGATGCTGTGGATGTGGAGCGTAGCGACATCCCGCCTCTGCGGGACGAAGCCGCCACGGCGGGCGAAGGCCCGACGAATGTCGGGGGGTATGGATGCTATTTGCCTCCTGAGGAGCAATAGCAGCTGAAGGTCAGCTCTTCTGTGAGTAGAGAAAGCCCAGTTCCTCCTTCAATTCCTTCGGCAGTTCCGGCAGTTCCGAGCGGGGGATCAGCAGGGTGGAAATATTGTGAAGGTCTTTGAATATATGATGTTTTGCCGCCGTCTCCTGCAGGTAGTCATAACCGCTGGAGCCGCCGGTGCCCACCTTGCGGCCCAGCATCCGGAGGACCATCTGGGCGTGGCGGTAGCGCCAGGTGGTCAGCATCTCATCCATATCCATCAGGCGCATGAGCAGGTTGAAAGGCATCTGCAGGATGGGCTCGTCCCGGTACAGGTTGATGAGCAGGGCGGCGATGGAAGCCTTGTAAGACAGGCGCAACTTGCCCTCCTGCCGCATCTGCCGGTGGGCGGCCGGGTCAAGGACCGACTGGAAGTAGGTGTCCGTGCTGCCGAGCATCTGCAGGCGCATTTCCTTCTTCTCCGGGCTCAGGTATTCGGAAGATTCAATGGCGGACCGCTCCCTTTCCAGCATCTTCTGCACTGCAGAACGGTAGTATTCCAGAAAATGGAAGCCCCGGAATTCGAGGAAGGGCGTGCGTTCCAGCCAGGCTTCCACCACTTCGAAGAGGCTATTGTTGTTTTCCAGTTCCTCCAGCTCGCGGCGTTGTTCGTCGGTGAAGACAGCCGTGTAGGGGGCCTGGTTGTAGGTCAGGCGCTGGCCGGATCTCAGCCCCATCATCACTTCCACCTTGCGGAACTGAAAACTCTGAAAACCGGAGGCAGGGAAAAGGTAGTTGCGAAAATCCAGAAAGTCGAGCGGCGTCATGGTCTCCATGATCCGGATCTGCTGGATGAGTAGTTTCTGGACCTCAACGACGCGCTCCAGGCGAGATACGGCGGCGCCGATATTGCGCTCGTCGACCCATTGCTTTTCGAACATCTCAATGACCGAGGCCAGCTCGTGGATGATCTGTTTGAACCACAGTTCATAGACCTGATGGACGATAATGAACAGCATCTCGTCGTGGGCGGGCTTCTCTTCCAGTTCCGCCGAACGGGGGTGCTGGGCGTCGAGGATCTTTTCCAGTTCGAGGTAGCCCTGATAATGGATGGTGGTGTATTTTTTTTTGGCGTCTGCCATGGTTAGGGAGTTTGCAGTAATTAAATCCTGCCAGGTTCACTGCCCGGAACTACCGGAGAAACCTGGCAGCTTTTCCACTATAGCAAATTTTCCTGTCTTCAGTTTAAAGTAACAATTTTCTTAAGAATATCTACACCTTGATGTATATATCCTTTTTCCACAACCACCAGCCGGCCGCCCAGCATACCATCGTGAAGGCGAGGGCGAAAGCGAACGATCCGGTATAGGGCCCCATCCACTCAAACAAGGTGCGGTAGGTAAACTGGAAAAGCGTTACTTCTCCATCCACCCGGATGAAGTGCATGAAGATAGCGAGGTATTCTGAGAGCAGATAAAGAAACAGGGCGTTCATGCCCATGATGAGGAAGAAAGAGTAGTTCACCCTGCGCGCAGCCAGGTTGGTGGTATACAGGATGGCCGCCATGGCCAGCAGGTCGAGCCCGACGGTGAGCAGCACATAGGAACTGGTCCACAGCTTCTTGTTGATGGGGAAGCCGAAATTCCAGAGATAGGCGGCCAAGAGCAGCGCCAGCCCCGCCAGCATCGTCTTGGCCACCTTTTCATAATCGATGGTTCCGCGCACGAGGTAGGCCCCGAAAAGGTATCCGGCGATGACGTTCACAATGGAAGGCAGCGTGCTGAGCAGCCCTTCGGGGTCGAAGGGAATGCCCTCGCCCAGGTACAGGTGGCTTTCTCCCAGGAGCAGGCGGTCCAGTTTGAGGACGGCGTTGCCCTCCAGGGTATAGTCCCCGAAAATGGAAAGGGCGGCCCAATAGCCGATGAGTAAAATGGCCGACCAGGCCCACAGTGCTCGTTCCGACAGGAAACGGATCATCAGCGATGCGATAAAGTAACAAATGGCGATACGCTGCAGTACGCCCAGAATGCGCGTCTCCGAAATGTGGATGGGAACCAGGTTGCCGCCATCCGCCCACTTATAGAAGGGGATCCAGTACATGAGGTAACCCAGCAGGAAAAGGATAACCGTTCGCCGGAGAATCTTCCCGAAATAGGCGCTGAAAGGTTTATCCGCCCACTTCCGGTTGACGAAAACCAGGGCGTTGCCCACAGCGAACAGGAAGGAGGGGAATACCAGGTCGGTTGGCGTGAAGCCGTGCCACTGGGCATGCAGCAATGGTTGGAAAGTTACCGACCAGTCTCCCGGCGTGTTGACGATGATCATGAGGAAGATGGTCATTCCGCGGAATGCGTCCAGGGCTTCAAACCTTTTCATGTGGGTGGCTTTCGTTTGGGAGCCAATTTAGCGAATTCGGCAGAGAGGAAAAGAAGTAAGAATACAAAAATGGCGCTCCACTGGCAAATAGCAGTAGAGCGCCATATAGATTCCCCATTATAATATAAGTGCACTGCAAGTTATGAAAGGTGCGCTTTTACCTCTTGCACATATCTTGCAAAAACTAGCACATATCTTGCATTTACCTGCTGCTGATCACAAACTCCTTACCCAATTCCTGCTCACCGGCGATGCGCACCTTCATAAAATAAAGGCCGCTGCTGAGATCAGAAAGGTTGATGCGTGCCGGCTCTACTGGTAATTCAGTAAATTTTTGTTCGTAAACGAGGCCTCCAAGCATGCTGTATATCTGCAAGGTGGCCGGCAGCCCCTGGTATTGCCGGAAGTCGGCCAAGACCTCACCGGTGGTGGGGTTGGGGTATAGTTTGAACCCTTCTTCCGCAAAGGCAGCGCTTTGGGCCGGTTCCGGAGATACTGCCGGAGCTCCCTCTCCCGGGCTGTTGGCCGGCCCGCAGGTCGAAGCGCACTCATCAAAATATTCATTGACGGTGGCCACGGCGCTGGTGATGGTGCTGGGGGTAGTGTTGGCCAGGCCCGCCAGCACCCGGTTGGCGTGATTGAGCAGGTCCAGTACTGTGGGGTTGGCCGGCAGGCTGTTCAATACGGACCATGGGAAGCCGACGCAGGCATGGCTCAGCGGGAGGTTGGCCAGGTTGGGGTCATAGCGCACATTGAGGGCCAGCGTCATCGTCTGGGCCGCCAGCGCATTCTGCAACCTGCCGTCACTGTATCTCGGTATGGGGTCGAAGTCACAGTCCGGCCCCTGAACAATAATATCTCCGGTATTTGTCGGCAGCGGAGCAGCATTGCCTCCTCCCGGCAGCAGTTTTAATACGCACTGCGCCTGGCTGACGCTGAAGGAACGGTGCCCCACCACACCCACGACGATAGGCCCGCCCGACAGAATACTCTGGAGGATCTGGGTAGTGGTTTGGCCGTTGTGAGTTCCTCCGGAATTGCCCCAGAAACCCTGGGTGAAGCTGCAGGCTACCTGGCAGCTGGGGTCCGGGGTATGGACACAGGCGCCGGTGTAGGGGTTGCAGGAGTCGATGGTGCAGGGGTCGCCGTCGTCACAGTTCACGCCATAGCAGGGGTTGGGGTTACAGCCGGGGTCGGGTTTGTGCATACACTGCCCGGTGTAGGGGTTACAGGAGTCGATGGTGCAGGGGTCGCCGTCATCGCAGTTTTTCGGCTTATAGACGCACTGCCCGGTATAGGGGTTACAGTAATCAATAGTGCAG
The DNA here is from genome assembly GCA_964418125.1 of uncultured Phaeodactylibacter sp. GTDB lineage: Bacteria > Bacteroidota > Bacteroidia > Chitinophagales > Saprospiraceae > JACJXW01. The sequence continues at coordinate 5,284 of CAYQKY010000128.1, read as the reverse complement.
GGGTTGCCGTCGTCGCAGTCGAGGCCCTGGCAGGGAACGCAGTTGGGGTCGGGTTTGTGCATGCACTGGCCGGTATAGGGGTTGCAGGAGTCGATAGTGCAGGGGTTGCCGTCGTCGCAATCTTTGGGTTTGTGGACGCACTGCCCGGTCTGCGGGTTGCAGAAGTCGATGGTGCAGGGGTCGCCGTCGTCGCAGTCCACGCCCTGGCAGGGGTCGCAATTTGGGTCGGGCTTGTGCTTACATTGCCCGGTATACGGGTTGCAGAAATCGATGGTGCAGGGGTCGCCGTCATCGCAGTCTCTGGGCCGGTTGACGCACTGCCCGGTCTGCGGGTTACAGTAGTCAATGGTGCAGGGGTCGCCGTCATCACAGTCTTTGGGCTTATTGATGCATTGCCCGGTGTAGGGGTCACAGTAGTCAATGGTGCAGGGATCGTTATCATCACAGCGGGGCAGGTGTACGCATTCGCCCGTTTGCGGGTCGAAGATGTCCTCCGTACAGGGGTTGTCATCGTCACAACAGATATCCCGTACATGGTGGCATTGGCCATCCGGGCCGACGTAGTCGTCCGTATCGGGGTCTCCATCGTCGCAGTCGATCGGCACATTTCGACAGTTGCCCGAGCCGTCGCAAAAGTCCCGGGTCGCCGGGTCGCCGTCGTCACAGTTCTTGGGGAAGTGCAGGCAGTTGCCGTTGATATCCACCACGTCAACCGTGCAGGGGTCGCCGTCATCACAGATCAGCTGGTTGCAGTCGACTCTGATGTGGAAGCAATTCCCGCAGAGGTCTTCGACGTCGACCGTGCAGGGGTCGCCGTCATCGCAACCGGTAACAGCCGCCTGGCTGTAAACCGGGGCTGCAGATAAAAGCAACAAGGCAAAAAAGAGGATCAATCTGTCAATAGTCTGAAAGCTCATAAAAGAATATTTTACTGGGTGAAAAAAGTGTTCTGCGAACCGAAAGGCCATAACAAACCTGCTTCCCGAGAGGGCAAAATGCCTCCGGAAGAAATACTTCGGCCCTTCCCGTAACAGACGAAGGGGGGGGCAGTCCGGGCGGAACGGCCGTTTTAGTTTAATTGTGCCTATTTGTAAATGTTGCCGGATGGAGCTGGCCTGAAAACCAGGTCAAATGTTTGTGTAAAAGGAGTAGATAATGCGTGTAATGTTGTTAAACCGGGAGCAATGGGATATGTTCTTTTACGGGAGGCTGTGTTATAAAAATAAAATTTGTTGGCGACATAAAAAAGTATTGAAGAATAAAAATCTCCGGATGACAATCCAGCCATATACCCATTTACTGTTCCCCTAACCTCCGCGGATTGAACCACAACTCATCCTGGTTATCCGGGTCTCCATTGTAATTGACAGTGACCTCTTCGCCGGCTCCGATATCCCGAAGGGCATAGAAATCCAGGGTGAAGCCCTCAAAATCGGCCCGGTATTCGGCGTTGGGTTCGAAGGAGTGGTTGTACAGGGAGCCGTAGCCCAGGGCGACGGCGCACTGCTCATCTTCTTCTCCCCAAATGAAATAATAATCGTACAGGGTGGTCCGGTCGATGAATTCCCGTTGGGCGCCCGGCATAACGATCACCGGGCAAACCTCGATCAGGGCGCCTTCCGGGATGGGCGCCGCCGTGAAAACGCCCCGGCCGCCGAGCGGGCTGTGGGCAATGAAGAGGGAAGGGATGCGTTGCATAGTTTACGGCTTTTTACCTGGCGGAGGAACGAAGACGGGCATGGGCTCGCGGTATTGAAAAAACGGGTTGAGAAAGGATACGAGGAAAAAAGCTTGTAAGGCTTGGCCGGTTTTCAAAACTTGCCAAGCCTGGAGGGATAACTTTTTCCCTGCTTCCTCAATAAGCCTTGACTTTGGACATTCCGACGTCGAAGGCGGAAATCGGAAGTCTGAAAAGCAGGCGTTGCGCACCCATTTAGACCCCCATTCCGACTTCCGACTTCGCACTTCCGACTTAAAGTCCAGCTTAATAAGCCTATCTTTATCCCAAAAATAGGCGGAATAATCCATTTCGCCGGATTTCAGAATGAAAAATTAAGCAAAGTGAAGGTAGAGAAGAGCCTGGAAATGAGGCAGAAGGAGGCCCGCATCAGGGAGCTGGAGTCCCAGATCAAGCGCACCCGGAGTACCCTGAAGAGCCTGAAGACGCGCCTGGGCAATACCCAGGCGCGGGTGGAGGAGATACACCGGGAGGTTTTCAACAAAACCTCCCGGCTGCAGGAGCGGTTGGTGAATAGCCTGAAAAGGGTGAAAGAACTCATGGAGAAGTTGCGCAAGGACAAGCGGCTCAGCCGCCGCGATAAGGAATTGATCGAGGAGATGCACCGCGGCTTTGCCGGCGGCATCGGCGATGAGATGCCTGATTTGGAAGCGCAGGCCGCCGAACACACCTTCGATGAGGAAGAAGAGGCCCGCTTCCGGGATGCTTTCCGGGATTTCCGGGTGGAACCGCCCAAAAAGGAACAACGCGATATCCGCAAGATATACCTGCGCCTTTCCAAACAATTCCATCCCGACCGCGCCCGCAACGCCAGGGAAGCCGAGCAGTTTCACCAGTTACAGCAACAGGTAAACGAGGCCTACGAGCGGCACGACATACAGGTGCTGGTCGGCCTGGAGGAACTCTGGGGAGAAGCAGAGGGCGAGCCGGATAATGGGGAGGCTACTACTACCGACGCTCTAGGCCACAAGATCAGCCGCCTGGAGCACCAGCTGGGCCTGCTGAAACAGCAACAGGAACGCCTCAGCGAGGAGATCCGCCAGCTGCGCCAGAGCGACATGGGCCAGATGCTGACCGAAGTGGACGGCATGGAGCGGGCCGGCTTCACCCTGGAGGAAGGTACCGGGCTGGGCCATGTCGAATATGTAGCCGAAATGGTGGAATCGTTTGAAAAGGCGCTCCGCGAGACGGTGGAGTCAGGGGAAATGTCGCCCCGGTTCGACCGGATCATAGAAGAGGTGAGGCCTGCCGCCGATCCATTTGAAGCGCTGATCAACGAGATGATGGGAGGAGACGAGGACGAAGGCGTGTTCTTCTGGGATGAGGACGAGGAGGAGGAATATCCCATCAACCCCCATCCCCGCTTTCCGGTGGGAAGCCAGGTGCGCGTTCAGGTGGATGAGCACTTTGAGTATATCGATGAAAACGATGAGTGGTCCCAATTCAACATTAAGGGGCTGACGGGCACCGTCTCCGAAGCCCGCCTGGACGAGGGGGAGCCTTTCTATAACGTGGTGCTGGATATCCCCTCTATGGAAAAACTGCCGGCCCGCTATATTACTGACGAGGGCGTGGAGTTCAACAAGCTCCAGTTCATCGAGGAATATCTCCTCGCCGAAGATAAACGCCGTGGAAGAAGAGGCCCGGCGAGGGTAGCGGCCCGCGAAACCTACCGCCGCCTGCTCTACGAAAATGCCTTTGCCCGCCTGCCGCAGGAGCAGGACAGGCGCCTGCAGGCTATCCTGCTGGCCCGTCCGTCCGACAGCGACGAGGAAAACTGGCTGGCTTTCTTCGAGAAAAACCTGCCCTTCCCCTTCGATGTATATACCCACGGCGACTTTGGCGGCTGGGGCCGTGGCAGCAAAGCTACTATCTTCCGTTATGGCGGCTTCGCCCCGGAGTACGGCCTGGTCGTTGAAGCGGAGATCGGCCGGCTGAGGGATTTTGTGCCCCTGGCAGAATTTTATGGCAAGCCCGGCAGTAAGGTGGAGCAGATCCTGGAGGACTACTGGGAGTGGTATGATGTGGTGTTTTAGAAGCCCCCCTCAATCCCCCCGAAGGCAGAGGTGATTGGTTCTGTTGAACACAGCTCCGGAGGAGCCTAATGTTGTTAGTAATTGATGCCAGGCGTTTAAAACAGCTACGGAGTAGCGAAATGTAGGCCATCATCAAGAATAGATTTCCAAATAACATTTCGCTCCGCTGGAGCTATAGGCGAGTCAAAACTTTTTTCTAACAACATTACGCCTCTCCGAGGCTTTCCTGTCCAGAACCAATCGCCTCTGCCGGCAAGGGGGGGCTTCAGATAAAAAATCTGCAAAACATTTTTTAACACAACTAAACCAGACTTAGTATGAACCGGAAATGTTACAAACTGCTGGTTTTATTGGCGGCCTTTCTGCCGATTGTCCTTTCTGCTCAGATGGACACGCTTCTGTTTGAAGATTTTCAGGACCAGGCCATCGGCGAGCCCGGTGAGGAGGTGGCCATCTTCCCGCAGGGAGATGACACTACCTGGGTCAATTTTGATGCGGATTTTCTTCCTGCAAACAGTGGCCTTCCCCAGGATTGGTTTATCGACCTCGATCTTTTCCAGGTTTTCCAGGATACGATCGCTCCGACGGACTCCAATTTTATCCTGGCCAGCGTCTCCTGGCTGCAGGACCTGCTTCCCGGGAACCGCAACTGGCTGATCACTCCGCCTATTGAGATCGTTGACGCCCAGGCCACCCTGCACTGGAAATCGGCGCCGCGCCAGGGGCCCCGCTTCATGGATGGTTATTCCGTTCTGATCTCGGCCGGCATGAATTTTCCCGAATCTTTCACGGATACGGTACTGCGTGTACAGCAAATGATCCCTCCGTTGCCGGCAGGAGCCTATGACCCTATGGGCGGTGCATTGGACGTAGACAGCTTCTTCTTCGCACCGGATGATGGCTACATGCACGCCAACCGCTTTACACTGGAGGATTACTTCTTCCTGGAGACAGAAGATTCGGATGCTTATGTCGGCATCCTCGAACCCCACAGCTTCAGCCTGGAAGCTTACGCCGGCCAAACCATATACGTGGCCATCGTCCACGATTCAGATGATGATAATTACATCACCATTGATGATATCCTCGTACTGGGCAATTTGATGAGCTCTGCCGATGAACCTCTGGCTCCCGACATCCGCCTGGTTACCTACCCCAATCCGGTGGATAATCTCCTCAACGTCCTCTTCCGCCTGGAGGCTCCCGCCAATGTGCGCACCGGCCTGTTCGATATGAACGGGAAGGAGGTGTTATCCATGGCTTCCGACGGGAAGCTCGTGGGCGAGCAGAGCGTGAAGCTCAGCCTTCGCCTCCTGCCCGCCGGAACTTACAACCTGGTGCTGGACATCGAAGGGCAGAAGTATACGCGGAAGGTGGTGAAGCGGTAGGCGTAAGTCCCTTGGCGCTCTCGGGGTAACCAATTGCCTGGTTTATACCTCCGGCGCCGGGAGGAATGGTTAAGAGTTTGTTCAAAATTCAATCAATGGGCTCCAAGCGGCAAATTTTATCC
>CAYQKY010000127.1:0-25153 GCA_964418125.1 uncultured Phaeodactylibacter sp. | reverse complement strand
AATTCAGGTGCTACCTCTCCGGAGCTGCCGTGCCCAGGATACACCTGGGAGACAAACTTACAACCAGGACAATCTCCTATTTCACGGAGCCGGCAGAAACTACGTCCGATGATCAGGCCTCCTACCATACCCTGACAGTGGGCGCTCAAGCCGGCATCGGCATCGAACGGCAGATCAAGAAAAGATTCCAGTTGTTCCTGGAGCCGAGGGTGCAGTTCAACCCGATCCGGGGAGAATTCCTGGAAAGGCCTTTCAATGGGCATTACATTTCCTACGGCGTGGCTCTTGGGATGAAGCTGGGCCTTTCGAAGTATTGAACAGGCATCTGCTTCCAACATGAATACACAAATAAGTACTTGGCCACAAATAGCGAAACACATGTAAATGAACGGAGATACATTGAAATGCATTGGAAATGCTTGCCCGGTGGAATAGTCGCCTTGCGAATTCCACAGGGTAAACTCCGCTTGAGCTCGGAACTGCATTTCCCCGTTTCTATGCATGTCTATCCATTTCTGTCCAGGTAATTACTACTACTTTGTTAACTTAACCCTTAGCCGCATAGCGGCGGCAGATCATAGCCGGGGGCGCCAGCCCCTGGCTATGAAATCAGCTATGCAATTGAGCTGCGTAGCTGCGACACCGCTTCCTGTACATTTGTGCCGCAGCTACGCAGCTCGACAACCGGCCGTTCTCAGGCCTTGGGTTTGCGCCCAAGGCTGAATTATGTCGCCGCTACCTGCCTGCCAGGCCGACAGGCGTCTTGCCTGGCGGGCAGGCAGGCGCGGATTTTTTTCAAGTTAACAAAGTAGTCGTACACGAATACACGAAATCACACCCGCTCCAGCAACCACCCCCGTTCCGTCAGCGTTCCCACCCCTTCTATCTCCCGGCGCAGGGCCGCCCGTGCCTCCTTATCGAAGGGGTTCACCTCCAGCAGCTTGCGGGTAAAGAAAATGATGTTAAAGTAGTTCTCCCGGTGATAGGTCAATTCCTTATGGCGCCGGAGGAACCGTTCAAAACTTTTGAGGAAGGAATCGAGGGCATCGTATTCCTGGAGTTCGTAGTAGATCTTCATCAGCATGACCTTGGCGTCGATGTTGAGGAAGAGGTCTTCGTATTCCACCCGGCGAAGGCGTTCCATGGCCTGGCCGAGGCGGCCCTGTTCGAAGCGCAGCTTGGAGAGGCAGAAGTGGACGTAGTTCTCGCGGTGGCGGGGCGGCAGGTATTGCTGATACGCTCCGATGAAACGCTCCGTCCATTCGAACTGCTGCAGCCGCAGGGCGATGGCGGTGATGTTCTTGAAAGCGAAGCGGCTGAGGCGTCCTTCCGGCAACAGCAGGCCTTCTGACAATCCGGTGCGGTAGAGCTCGAACAGTTCCTGCAGGTAGGTTTCCTGGCCGTCGTTGAACTGCCGGATGCCGTAGTTGATGGCCAGCAGGAACAAGGGGCGGCGCTCTTCGGGCGGCAGGGACTCCGGAAGGATCAACTCCTTGAGCATTTGGTAGTAGCTGACCTCCGAAGGGGCCTCCACCGCTTTCAGGTAATAGAAATAAGCCGCCAGCAACGGATTATCCAGATAGGGGCTCCCCTCCAGGAACCCCATCAGCAGTGGCAGCAGCCCGGATCCCTCCTCCTCTTCCCGGAAGACCGCCTGATGGGCGGACAGCAGGCAGCCCTGCTTGAGGCGGCTGATAAGGAAGGCCTCGTCAAGCGTGGCGTTGAGGCGGGGCAGCTGGCTGGGGGCGTCCCGTTTGCGGCCGGCCCGGAAGAGGTACTCCTCCCGTTCTATAGCAAAAGTATCATGATAGGAAAGCTCATCCCGTTCCGCCTTCTCCTGCAACTGCCGGGCGCGGCGCAGGGCTTTCTGGAAGCTCTTCGGCCCGGCAGACTCCCGGTAGGCCTTCAGCAACAGGCGCTGGGCCAGGACTTCATCCTCATTCACCTGCTCAGCGATCAGGAACTGCTCGATTGCCTTTAGCAGGAAGCTCATCAGATAACGCAGCTGTTGTTCATCATAGTCCTGCCCGGGATATACGGCCCGGAAGGTGGGCTTTTTTTGAAGCAACACCCAATTTTCTCCGAGGCGCCGATCGATGTGTTCGAACAGCGCCACCACATCCTCCCGCTGGTTGTGGTAGGGCGACAAGAGAAACTTCCGCAGGCGGTTACGCCGGTAAACCGACATTCCTTCCAGTAATTGTAGTAAAGTACTGCCTTGCATTTTTTTGGCTTTTCCAGAAGCTGTTCCCGCCACTAAATCACAAAATCTCCAAATCCACACTAAAATTTCTGTAGAGCTTGGTGGTTCAGTGGCATAAAAACATCTCTAAGAATAAATATTTTTTTGATAAAAAATCTAAAAACACCTAAACAGTAAGCATCTCTGCATAAATTATTTTGACAAATTTCAATTTTTGTCTTTTTCCCGCCCCGGATTAATGCCCACTTTTGTATCGTATCAGTTTATTCTACAGACAGAAAAAAACAACACCTGTGAATATGAAAATGAAAGGACTACTAACAATGGCTATCATCCTGGCAATAAGCCTGAGCGGAATAGCCCAGGGCTGGATAAAGGAGCTTGGCAACCAGAATGCCACAAACGGTAATGGAGTGGTACAAACTTCAGATGGCGGGTTTGCCGTCACCGGCCAGTGGGCGTTCGCCAATCCGCATATCTGGCGCACCGATGCCGATGGCAATACGCTCTGGCATACCGTACTGGCCGATGTCGAATACGGCCACGGCAACGATATTGCGCTCACCTCTGACGGTGGTTTGGTTATTACCGGCCAGCGGCAACCGTCCAATTTTGATAGCCAGCCTACCCTGTTACTCGCCAAAGCCGATGCCGCCGGCGCCATCCTCTGGCAACGGGACTTTTTTGAGGATTACCCTGGTATTACGGATTCCATGGAATACAACATCGGCCAGCAAGTCGCCGAAACGCCCGACGGCGGGCTGCTGGCGGTGGGCGAGACCAACGGCCTTGGCTATAACAATATCTTTATCGTAAAAACCGACGCGGACGGCAACGAACTCTGGCGGCGGGTCTATGGTGCAGATACCCTCCTTTATACCGTAACGGAATTGATGCCCCTGCCTTCCGGAGGGTATGCCATCGCCGGCTCCTGGAGCGAACCCAACCCCCTGATCTTTCCCTATCCAACGGCCCTGTTCCTGCTTCAGATCGACGAGCAGGGTAATGAACTGGGCTTCGAAACCTCCCTGTTAGGCCCCACCGAGCAGGTTAAAGGCGCTACACGGGCTGCCGACGGCAGTTTCTACCTTGCGGTTTCTCCCAGCTCCTTCTCTCCCGCCACAACGTCCAGGATCATTAAACTGGACGCGAACGGAAACATCACCTGGGAGAAGCCCGCACCGCTAACCGATTACCTGCGGAACATCGAGGTTACTCCTCAAGGGGGCCTCGCCGTTACCGGCCAGCAGGCCCGAACCCCCAACAACGCCGATTTCCTCATCACTCTGGCCAAACTGGACGCCGAGGCCGAAACGGTGGCCTGGCGGCGGGAGATCCCCTACGGGCTGGACAATTATTCCAACAACCTCATCAATACCGCCGACGGCGGCTTCGCCATCGCCGGCAGGGTACAGTACTCCAACAACTGGCCCTACGGCCAGAACGCACTGCTCATCAAGGCCAACGGCGAAGGCTACGTGTATACCTGTACCCTGGAAGGCACGGTCTTCCTGGATGAAAACCAGGACTGCGCCGACAACGGGGAGCTGCCCCTGGAAGGCTGGCTTATCACCGCCACCGAGGGCGGCCAGAGCTTCTACGCCACCTCCGGCCCGGACGGCCGCTATGAGATGACGGTAGATTCCGGCAACTACACCGTTACCCTCACCGGCCCGTCTGCCTACTGGAGCTCATGCCAGGCCACCTATACGGCTGCACTGCCGGCGCCTTTCAGCAGTGAAGCGCTGGACTTGCCGGCCCAGGCGGACGTGAGCTGCCCGCTGATGGAGGTCGATATCTCAGCCGCCTTCCTGAGAAGATGTTTCTCTTCGACCTACACCGTTCAGTATTGCAACCACGGTACTACCCCTGCGGTGAACGCCCGCGTCGAAGTCACCCTCGATCCCTTTCTGGCCTACAACAGCAGCAGCATTCCCTTTTCCCAGCAGGACGGCCAAACCTATACGTTCGATCTCGGCATCGTCAACCCCAATGAATGCGGGAGTTTTACTGTAAAAGTCGATGTGAGCTGCGACGCCGAGCTGGGACAAACCCACTGCACCGAGGCCTATATCTTCCCCGACAGCACCTGCCTGGACACCATCTGGCCGGGGCCGGTGCTCCGCGTTTCCGGGCAGTGCGCCGGCGACTCCGTCAACTTCCTCATCGAGAACCGGGGCGCCGATATGGACATGCAGCACCAGTACATCGTCACCGAAGACAACATCATGCTCATGCAGTCGCCTTTCCAGCTGGGAGCGGGCGGCGCCCGGCAGGTCAGCATTCCCATCAGCGGCAACGCCACCTACCGGCTGGAGGCCGAGCAGGCCCCGGGGTTCCCACCCCTGCTGGGCAGCCCCTACGCCAGCGCCGCCCTGGAAGGCTGTAACGGAGTCAATCCCGGTTTCGTGACGATCTTCCCCAACAACGACGGCGGCCCCTTCACCGATATCGATTGCCAGGAGAATATCGGCGCCTACGACCCCAACGACAAGCAGGTGTTCCCGCGAGGCTACGGGGAAGACAACTTCGTACGGCCGGGCACGCAACTGGAATACCTGCTCCGGTTCCAGAACACCGGAACCGACACGGCCTTTACGGTGATCATCCGCGACACGCTTTCGGAATTGCTGGATGTGAAGAGTATCCGCCCCGGCGCCGCCAGCCACGCGTACAGCTACCGCATCTATGGCGGAGGCATCCTGGAGTTCCGCTTCGATGACATCCAGCTGCCCGACAGCACCACCAACCTGGAAGCTTCCCAGGGCTTCGTGAAGTTCTCCGCCCGCCATGTGGCGGAGGCAGAGCTGGGCAGTGTCATTAAAAACCAGGCCGGCATCTATTTCGACTTCAACGAGCCGGTGATCACCAATACCACGCTGACCACTCTGGGTGAGAACTTTATCGTCAGCGACATTCGGGAGGAAGGGCTGCCGGAGGGGGTGCGGATCGAAGCGTACCCCAACCCGTTCCGGGAGAATTGTACGATCGAGGTTAAAGGGATGGAAATTGGAGAAGGGATGTTCCTGCTCTACGATGGCCAGGGGCGGCAGGTACGGCAGGAGGCCTTCCGGGGCTCCAGGCTGGACTTCCGCCGGGAAGGGCTGCCGGGAGGGCTGTACTTCTTCACCATCCTGGCCGATGGGCGGCCGGTGGGCGCCGGCAAGGCCGTGATCGGACAGTGACCTGTATTTTTTATGGAACGCGAATGCCGCGGATGTGGCGGATTTTCGCGGCATTCGCGTTCCATTTCCTACTTCACGGGCGCCTTTTCCGCTGCCGGCGTAGCGCTGCGGTGGAGCACTCTTTTCTTAAAGATGCAGTTTTAGATTGGATATATACCGAAAATCCTTCTTGTTTAATGTGTAGAGAGGAATATCATGACGGATGGCGGTAGCAGCGATGAAAGCATCCGGCAATTTGAGCGCATGGCTCAGCGAATAATCAGACATTAATTGAAGATGAAGGCTGCCAATGTGATTATCAATATGGAGCAATTTGAGGTGAGCAATATCTTTTAAGATCTGGTTGAGTTCTTTTTTATTCAAAGCGCCAAAGATCAGTTCTCCGGCAGTCACAATGCTTATTGCAATATTGGATTGGCCGATCTTTTTGAGTTCAGTAATAATTGCAGGTTTGTTTTTGTAGAACTCAATGATAACATCTGTATCGCAAATTATCAGTCCCCGATCCCCCACGCTTCTCTTCTTAATTTTTCAGCATCGATTTCCCGTCCGGAAAACAATCCTGCAGATTGAAAAAAATCATAGCCTTCCTCGGCAGAGAGCTCCTTATCCTCCTGGAGAACTTCAAGTTCAATAAAATCCAACTGAGCGAGAAGCTCCAACAGAAAGTGGCGCTTGGAAACATCTTTAAGTTCTATGATAAATTTTTCCATTTATCTCTATTTTGTTGAAAGTTAATAACATTTTGGAGGAGATCAAAGTTCCTTTGCAATTTGGTTGAACTGCTTTGATTCCAAGGGCGGGATGACCTTCCGGGGCTCCAGGCCGGAATTCCGCCGGGAAGGGCTACCGGGAGGGCTGTACTTCTCCACCATCCTGGCCGATGGGCGGCCGGTGGGCGCCGGCAAGGCCATGATCGGACAGTGGCCTGTATTTTTTATGGAACGCGAATGCCGCGGATCACGGGGGTTGACGAAGGACAGCCTCTCCGAGAAAATCCGCCACATCCGCGGCATTCGCGTTCCATTTCCTACTTCACAGGCGCCTTTTCCGCCGACGGCGTGGCGCTGCCCTGCATGGCCTCTTCGAAGCGGCGGCGCCGTTCGGCCCATTGCCGGCTGAGGCGTTCTTCATGGCGGGCAAGGCGGCTGCTGCCGCTCCTGATATCCCCCAGTGCATTTTTATTGAAAGCGGAAAGGTGAACAATGGCGCCTTCATATTCCAGAGCGGCGCCGGCGGCCTCCTCGCCTTCGAAGCGGTAGTCCGTCCCCAGGCCAACCGGCGGCTGGCGCTCTTCGATTTCCATTTTTTCCAGGCCGTGGAGGAAGTTGGTGGCCCTGACTTCCAGGGGCGTATTATCGTCATCGGGGCGATCTTCCTCTGCCAGCGCCTCGATGGCGTGGCTCTTGATCAGTTTTTCATGCAGGCGGGCGTAAGCATCAGCCCGGGAGACGTAGTCCATGCCGATGAGTTCTCCGTTGAGGAAAAGGAGCATGCCGTTCTGGCCGGGTTGCAGAGGGAAGGCGTCCAGAAAAGCCTTCATATCCTCTTCCCGTTGCAGGAAAGCGTCCTTCATGGCGCGGGTTCGGGAGGAGTCGCTGCCGCTACGGCGGTGCACTTCTTCGATATCCTGCCAGACTTCGCCCTGCATGGCGTCGTAGCCGCGGTTGGATTTCAGCGACTCATATACGCGGGAGGCCTTGCGGTAACGGGCCCGGGAAGACATCATCACGCCGGAATCGCTGAAGCGGCGGCTGCTGTAGCTCCAGCGCCCGCTTTCGGTGCAGCTCACCGGAATGAGGTTCTCCGAGTGGGCGGCCAGCAACAGGGATGTGTTGACGATGCGGTTCTGCTTGGCGCCTTCCAGTTCTTCGCCATCGGCCAGCAGAATGGGCAGATCACCCTTGTTGATGGCCTTCAGCTGCGGCACGCTGCCGCTCTCACTCACTTCCGCCACTTCCAGCAAATCCTGCTCTATGGCCTCCTTCAGGCTCAGATAGGCCGGGCCGTTCCCGTTGCTGTGAAAGAGGGGAAAAACGCTCAGGTGGCGGTGGTGCTGGCTTTGCCCAAGCTCCAGCCCTTCCAGGGTGTATTGCATGGTTTTACTCATAGGTATGTCTGTTTTCAGGATGAAGAATGGCCGAACGCCAGGGTTGCTGTTCAGCTTTTATAAACCTAAATATGGTCAAAAACCAGTTGTGCCAAATAAAAGTTCCCTCTCACCATTTTATTATAGAATAATTTTTCAACCTATTCGTTTTTCCAAAATTTCAGCCTTACCCCGGCAGGCCCCATGGAGCGGAGCGCCTCAGGAACCGCCGTCCGGGTTTCCTGCCAAAGCCGCCAATCCGCTCCATCCCGATCAACGGCGGCGGAAGAAACCATTTTAAAAAAACTTTAACCGCCCCGGGTTGTTCCCCAGTCAATAATCCGCGTCTCAATACCGTTGATAGAACGGATACAAAACAAATGACCGAAAACATGAAGAGATTATTCGCGATACTGATGCTCTCCGCGCTGGCCGCCGGCGCTTACGCCCAGGCCGGCAACCTGACAACCGCCGAAGAGTCGGACCCCAAGGCCAAGGCCATACTGGAAGAGATCCGCAAACGCTTCCTGAGCTACAAATCACTGGGCGCCGATTTCACTCTGGACATCACCCTGGCCGATGAGCCCACCGAATCCCAGAAAGGCACCATGGCCCAGCAGGGAAATAAATACCGCGTGGAAATGGGCAGCCAATCCGTTATCTCCGACGGAAATACCCTCTGGCTGATCATGTCTTATAATAAAGAAGTGCAGATCAACGATATGCCGGAAGAAGGCGAGACAGATGGCGCCATCCTCTCTCCTGAGGCCATGCTCAATTTTTACGATAAAGGCGGCTTCGTCTACTACCTCACCAATGAGTACAAAGACGGGAGCCGCACCATACAGCAGATCGAGTTCAAACCCACCGACCGCAATGCCGACTACAGCAAGCTGCGCATGAACGTCAACAAGGCCACCAAAGACGTCATCAGCGTGGAGGCCTTCGCCAAAGACGGCTCCCGCTACAAGCTGTCGATCGACAAGCTGTCCCCCAACAAGGCCTTCCCCGCCGGGCATTTTACTTTCGATAAGTCGAAGTATCCAGGGTATTACATTGAGGATCTGAGGGAGTAGGTGGTTGATTGGTTGATTAAGTTGATTGGTTGGCTGGTTGATACGGGAGGGCGCTCCCCTTCCACCAATCAACCAATCCATACAATCAACGAATCCCATATATTCCCTACCTTTGCCTCATCCAGAATGTGGATCCGCCACAGAAGAATATTCACTGGCCGGAAGACAAAAATTACTGAGCTACGGCTCCTGTTTCTGCTTTCCGCCTTCCAAATTCGGACTTCGAAAAATGGGATTCAAGTCATTCATCGTCAAGCCGTTGGCCAAAAAGATCGCCCGCGACATCGACAGGTGGGCGGCCAATGCCGTTGCGGCGCAGGAAAAAGTATTTCACAGCCTCCTCCAAACCGGCCGCCGTACCGCCTTTGGCAAAGATCATGGGTTCGATAAAGTGAACGGCCCCGAAGCCTTCCGGGAACAGGTCCCGGTTCGCGACTACGAAGGGCTGAAGGGCTACATCGAACGCATCAAGAAGGGCGAAAGCGACGTACTGTGGAAAGGGCGCCCCAAATACTTGGCCAAGACCTCGGGCACCACCTCCGGCGTCAAGTACATCCCGCTGACCAGGGACAGCCTGCCCAACCACTTCGGCACCGCCCGCAACGCCCTGTTCAACTACTACGCCCGCACCGGCAACGGCAGCTTCCTCGACGGCAAGATGATCTTCCTCTCCGGCAGCCCCGAACTCGAAGAGGTGGGGGGCATACCCACCGGGCGGCTCTCCGGCATCGTCAACCACCAGGTGCCTTCCTGGCTGCGCACCAACCAGATGCCGAGTTACCAAACCAACTGTATCGAAGAGTGGGAGGAAAAAGTGGAGGCCATTGTCGACGAGACCCTCCGGGAAGACATGCGCCTCATCAGCGGCATCCCGCCCTGGGTGCAGATGTACTACGAACGCCTGCTGGACCGGAGCGGGAAGAAAACCATCCGGGATATCTTCCCCCACTACTCGGTTTTTGTCTACGGAGGCGTCAACTTCGAGCCTTACCGCGACAAGCTGGAAGAACTCGTCGGGCAGCGCATCGACAGCGTGGAGACCTACCCGGCCTCGGAGGGGTTCATCGCTTTCCAGGACCGGCAGGACGAGCCCGGGCTTCTGCTCAACGCCGATTCCGGCATCTTCTTCGAATTCATCCCCCTGGAGGAGGTGCACAACGACAACCCCACCCGCCTCTGGCTGAAGGACGTGGAGCCGGGCGTCAACTACGCCGTCATCATCAACAACAACGCCGGCCTGTGGGGGTACAACCTGGGCGATACCGTGGAGTTCGTGAGCCTGGATCCGCCCCGCCTGAAAGTCACCGGGCGCATCAAACACTTCATCTCCGCCTTCGGCGAGCACGTCATCGGAAAGGAGGTGGAGGAGGCCCTGATGGCGGCCGCCAAAAAGCACGGCGTCAGCATCGTGGAGTTCACCGTCGCTCCGCAGGTCAACCCGCCGGAAGGAGGCGCCCCCTACCACGAGTGGTTCGTAGAGTTCGGCCAGCCCCCCGCCGGCCTCGAGGCCTTCGCCGCCGAGGTGAACCGCGAGATGGTCAAACAGAACATCTACTACGAAGACCTGATCGAAGGCAACATCCTGCAGCCGCTCAAGATCCGGCCCATGCAGCAGGGGGCTTTCCGGGAATATATGAAAACACAGGGTAAGCTGGGCGGGCAGAACAAGGTGCCCCGGCTGAGCAACGGCCGGGAGATCGCGGAGGCTTTGGAGAGATGGAGGGAGAGGGGGTGATTTGGGGAGAGGGAGCCCGCCTTCGCATGAAGCTTCGGACTTCGGCCGGCATAGTCGGCTACGTCCGACGGAGTCGGCGGACGGAGAGGGTGAATTCCCGGATAATTTGTTAAATTTTAAAGCTAAAGAATAACCCTTTATGCGATTGCAATATGCCAAAAGGCTGAACGATATTTACCGGGCTTTTCGCAACGAACCCGTTTAGATAGAGGACCTGGGTCGTTTCTACTGCGAAACGGCGGCGGTAAGGGGCAAAAATCCAAAGATCCGGATGGCGCGCTTGTTGCGGGAAAGAGAATTACTGAACTGAGCAGTACCTGGAACTCTGCAAGGCGCTTCACCGAACCAACCCTGGAAAGATCCAACTGGCCGAAGACCTAGCCATCTCCTACGAAAACATGGCGGAGCGACAGCCTGATCCTTCAGCAGCTCAGGATTACCGCCGCGAAGCGGAAAAGTTATGGACGGAGCTCTTCACCCGCACCGGCGCCCACTCCTTCCGGGATAATGCGGAAAGAGCGGCCAACCCTGCTTCGGAGGAATGAGAGAGGCCGGGTGCAATTTTTGATTTTCGATTTTTGATGTGGCCAACCCCGAACAGTTCCGCCTGGCCTTGTCTTTCTTCCCTCTTTGCCCCAAAACCCTTATCTTTGCAACCCATAAAAATTTTCATTAACCAAAACAACAATACTACCATGGGTAAAGGAGACAAAAAGACCAAGCGCGGTAAAACCTGGCGGGGTTCCTACGGCAATACCCGGCCGAAGAAAGACAAGAAACAGGGCGAAGGGAAGAAGAAGCAGAAGGAAAGTTGATTGGTTGACGGATGGAGTTGCCCGGCCGGACAAAGGGGCAAACGGGCAGTTCGCTGCATTGTGCTTCCTGCTTCAGGCGCTACGCGGGGAGAGGCAGAAGAGAGGTAATAACTCGCCAGCAGGCAGCTACTTTGCGTGCGCTATATCCTCTGCGGAAAAATACAGGTTAACACTTTTTCCCCGGCACTTCCGGGCACCTCTATCCAGTTGATGAACCGGCGCGGTGAATACGCAGACCCTGCCCTTTGCAGCCATGATCGTATTAGTGGCCTCCCTCCTACTTTCCACCTCCGGAAACGGAAACATCCCTCCTAAAGCTTCCCTGCCTAACAATATTTTCCTTACATTTAGAGCAGAGCGAAAAACGACTTAATCTCAACCCTGCATGAAGGTATTACACGTCAGTGCGGAGTGTTATCCGGCGGCCAAAGCAGGAGGGCTGGGGGATGTAGTCGGCGCCCTTCCCCGGTATGTATCGGCGGCGGGCGCCCCGGCCGGAGTGGCCATCCCCAGATACCGCCTCCCGTGGTTCGATGAACATCCATTTCACACCATATATAAAGGAGCGGTGCGCCTCCATAATTACTATGTGCCCTTTACCGTTCAACAAGAAAGCTCCAATGCGCTGGGCTTCCCTTTCTTTGTGGTGGACATACCCGGCAAGTTCGACCGCCCTGGCATCTATGCCGATCCCGGCGGTTACGCTTACGAAGACGATGTAGAACGGTACCTTTCCTTTCAGCAGGCCGTGCTGCAATGGATGCTCAACAGCCCGGGGCGCCCCGCCCTGCTGCACTGCTATGACCATCACACGGGGCTTATTCCGTTCATGATAAAGCACTGCCCCGCCTATAAGGCCCTCAGCTGGATGCCTACCGTTTTCACCATCCACAGCGGCGTATACCACGGCGCTTTCGGCTGGGACAAGATGTACCTTCTGCCGGCCTTCGAGCCGGAGGCGCGCGGCCTGCTCGACTGGTCGAACCACATCAACCCGCTGGCCACAGCCATCAAATGCGCCTGGCGGGTGACGACGGTATCGCCCACTTACCTGAAGGAACTTCAGCAGCACTCCAATGGGCTGGAGCCGCTCCTGCAACATGAGCAACACAAGAGCCTGGGCATCCTCAACGGCATCGACACGCAGGCCTGGAACCCCGCTGCCGATAGTTTCCTGGCCGCTCCGCTGGGTAAAGACATTGCCGCCTTCAAGCAGGCCAATAAAGAGGCGCTGGGGCGGCATTTCCGCCTGGATGTGGGGCGCCCGCTGGTTTCCTTTATCGGGCGGCTGGCCGGCGAGAAGGGGGCCGGCCTCATCCCCGGCCTCGTCCACCGGATGATGCACAGCGAGGCCCAGCTGGCCTTCGCCGTGCTGGGCGCCGGCGAGCCCGGGCTGGAAAACACCTTCCGCCAGCTCAGCCAGCAGTACCCCGGCCGCTTCGGCGCCGCCCTAGAATACAACGAAGGGCTCGCCCACCTAATGCATGCCGGCGCCGACTTCCTGTTCATGCCCTCCCGGGTGGAACCCTGCGGGCTGAACCAGATGTACGCCATGCGGTACGGCGCCATACCCATCGTCCGTTCGGTGGGCGGCCTGAAAGATACCGTGCCGGATATCGGCGAGCCCAACGACGTGGGCAGGGGCATCCGGTTCGAACAGTTCAACCTCGACGACGGGGCCCATGCCCTGTACCGCGCCGTACAACTGTACCACAACCCGGCCATCTTCGAACAGGTGCGCCGGCGGATCATGCAGCTGGACCTTTCCTGGGAAAAGTCGGCTGCCGAGTATATTGAGATCTATAAAGAAATGGGAATAACGACCAATTAAACCAATTTACCCTATGATTAAAATGATCAGCCTCATCCTGGGAGGAGGCGCCGGCACACGCCTGGCGCCGCTTACAAGCGAACGCTCCAAACCGGCGGTCCCCATCGGGGGGAAGTACCGCCTGATCGACATTCCGATCTCCAACTGCCTCAACTCCGGCGTCCGCCGGATGTTCGTCATTACTCAGTTCAACTCCGCCTCTCTCAACCAGCACATCAAGAATACCTACAACTTCGATATGTTCAGCCACGGCTTTGTCGATATCCTGGCCGCTGAACAGACGCCGAGCAGCGACAAATGGTTCCAGGGCACCGCCGACGCCGTCCGCCAGTCGCTGCATCATTTCAAACGCCATCCGCACGATTACATCCTCATCCTGTCCGGCGACCAGCTCTATCAGATGAACTTTGCGCGGCTGGCCGAATACCATTTGGAAAAAGAAGCGCAACTGACCATCGCCACCGTTCCCGTCATCGACAAGGATGCTCCCGGTTTCGGCATCATGAAGGTCAATGAACAAGGATATATCGAAGATTTTATCGAAAAGCCCAAGCTGGACGTTCTGCCCGAGTGGCAATCCGCCGTGGAAGAGAAATACCGCAGCCAGGGCAGGCATTACCTGGCCTCTATGGGCATCTATATCTTCAATAAGGACTTCCTGCATAAGCTGTTCGATGAACACCCGGAGGCCACTGACTTTGGCAAAGAGTTCATCCCCATCGCCATCAAACAGGGGCATAAGGTGGCCAGTTTCGCCTTCGATGGCTACTGGACGGACATCGGGACCATCCGTTCCTTCTACGAAGCCAATATTGCTCTGACCGACAACATCCCGGAGTTCAACCTCTTCGACAACGACAAGGCCGTCTATACCCGCCCGCGCCTGCTGGCGCCCTCCAAGATATTCGGCACCTGGTTCAACCAGGCCGTGATCGCCGAGGGTTGTATCATCCACGCCAAAAAGATCGAGCGTTCCGTGATAGGAATACGCTCCAGGATCGGAGACGGCACGGAGATCTCCAACGCCATCATCATGGGCAATGACTCTTATGAAACTATCGAGGAAATGCGGAAATCCGGCAAACCGCCCATGGGGATAGGCAAGGACTGTAACATCCGCAACGCCATCGTCGACAAGGATGTCCGGATCGGCAATAATGTCAACATCCATGGCAGCGTAGCCCTGAAGGACGGCGAAACGGACACTTATGTGATCAAGGACGGGATCATCGTCATTAAGAAAGGCGTCACCATTGAAGAGGGTGCGCGGATCGGGCTGGGGGCGTGATTCGTTGATTCGTGATTCGTGATTCGTGATTCGTGATTCGTTGATTCGGGATTCGTGATTCGGGATTTGGGATTTTAACGATTAAACGAATAACGAGAAATACGGATCAGCGAAACCTCCCCTGCTCCTCCCACACTTTCATCAGCCAGCTGCGCTCGGCCAGGGGTTGGGTGTTTTGAATTTCCTCCCGGATCCTCTCCCGTTTTTTGGGATTATTTTTCAGGGCGTTGAACAACAGGTTGCAGAAATTGAGGTAGGTTTTCTTGAGTCCCGGAGCGATCTTTTTGTTGCGGCGCAGGAAATTGGAGAAGGAGGCCAACAGGGAAAGCAGAGATTCGATCTCATCACTTTCATAATAGGTCTTGATCAGTACGGTGCGCGACCCCATGTGGTAGAAAAGGTCGGAAAAATTGAGCTGGCTGAGGTGCGACAGTACCTCGCCGTATTCTTCCTTCTGGTAGTACAATTCCGCCAGGTTGAAATGCAGAGCGTCCTCTCTGGATTGAGGAGAGAGGTTGTCGCTGTAGGTTTTGATGAAAGTTTCAGCCTCTTCAAATTCCTTCTGGCGGAGGAACAGCTTAACTACGTTGGTATAAGTCCAGTGAGAAAGATATTCCTCTTCGAAGAGGGATTTATCCCGTATACCCCTGAGGTAGAGGTTCAGAACGATGGAGACATACTCGTCCTTTCCCTGACGGATCTTCCGAGCGCAGAAGTTGATCGCATAGAGGTAGATCCCCCTTTTCTCCGCCCGCTCGATATGCTCGCTGTGCGCTTCTATAAGCTGGATGAGTTTGCGGAAGTCCTCTCCGCTATCGTTGGCCAGCGACAGATAGATGTGCAGGTAGATCCCGATCAGGGGCGGCAGTTCTCCCAGAGCGGAAAGGTAGTTTTGTACCTCATCGATAAAGGCCAGTTCATAATTCGTGGAGATAATGGCCTGCCGGTTGAGCATCTCGATACTGTATTTCAGCTTTTGCAGAAAATACAGCTCGTCAAGGGCGTTGACGGCATTTTGCAGGGTGGGGTCAAAGCTGCGCACCCTTTGCCGGATGAAGTGCTGGCTGGCCACTTCCGCCAGTTGATACCGCATCTGGTAACGGGCCACATCCGGTTTGGCCGCCTCCAGTTCATCCACCGTTTTACGGTACAGAAAATTGTAGTGCTTTTCCAATTCCCGGCGGGAGTATTCGGCGAGGACGTTCGCATTCATTTGAAGGGCTTGCTGGCGATAGTATTGTATGGCAATGAACTCTTCCGCCAACTGGATCATATAGTTCATCAAATAACCCATCTGCCGGGCATCGAAGGGCGTACCGGGAAAGAGGGCTTCGTGCGCTTTTTCTTTAGTCAACCCTTTGGAAGTGAAATCGGGAGCATATCTTGTCAGGAAATTGCATAACTCAACGAGGTTTTCATTGCTGTTGAAATAGGGAGAAGCCACAAAATCCTCAAATTGGCGCCATTCATTAGCGTCAAATGTTTTTAGAAGTTCGATCAGTTTGCTGTTTTTCATGAATTTGGCGACTTTTATAAATTCACCTCTTCTACTCCAAAGCGAAAAATAGAAATATACATATTGAAAAAATAATAAATTATCAAATGCAAGTAAATGACTTTCAATGCCTTAATTCAAAAAATGAATTATTATAGAATATAACAACCTTACTTACAACCTGAAAAATACAAAAAAATGTATTTGATGCACGCTTTCCTCCGGCCTATATTTGTATCAGAAATACAAAAGAACAGATCTTTGAAAGTTTGGATTAATAAGACAGCCGTAGCCATTTCGATTGGCATATTGATGGGCGTAACCAGCCTGAAGGCTCAGCAGGTGTGGCCTGGTGATGTCAACAATAATGGTATAGTCAATAACGTCGATGTGCTGTTCTGGGCTTACGCCGAAGGCGCACAAGGGCCTGCGCGGCCCACTATAAGTGGAGACTGGGCTCCTCAGGAGGCGCCGGAACTGTGGGCAGAAACATTTCCCGACGGCCAGAATTACGCCTATGCCGATTGCAACGGCGACGGAAACGTCAACAGCGCTGACCTGAACATTATCAGGAATAACTTCTGGCAGACGCAGCCCATGGTTTCCCTGGACGAATTCTTCACCGGAACAATCGGCCAGGACCCACAGCTGCTGCTGGGAACGGCAGACCCCATCACCGAACCGGATGCCAATGAGCCGGTCAGCCTGAGCCTGGGCAGCGAACAGATGCAGATCGATTCCTTCTTCGGGATCGCTTTCTCGCTGAAGTTCGATACCCTCAACATCATACCGACCGACAACCAGGGCCCCGATGATGGCGTTGAGCTCACGCTGGCCAACCCTTCCTGGATCAATGACCCCATGGGCATGGGCACCAACCGGTCGGAAGTGTTCATAGAAGTGCTGGATGACTACGCCGTGGCTCAGGTTGCTATCTACCGCGCCCCCAATGCCGGCGCAGCATCAGGCTTCGGCGAGATCGCCGAGTTCAGCATCGTCATGGAAGATATCATCGTCGGGCTGGTGGAACTGGAAACGGACAGCATTATCCTGGCCGACCACAACTTCGAAGGTGTAGAAGTAGCCCCATCCCGGCTGAACTTCGCAACCGCCGAAGATTCCCTCCTGCTTCAGGACAGGGAGCCTTTCCTGAGGGAAGAGGCAATAAACCTCTACCCCAACCCGGCCAGCGGCTGGCTGACGCTTGAACTGACAAGCCCCGAAAATGAAATACAGGCAGTTGACCTTTACAATGCACGGGGAGAATACCTGGAAAGGCTGAATGCCCCCAGGCCGGCAAACGCCGCCAGATTCGACCTCGGAAAGTACCCTGTTGGCCTGTATATGCTTAGAATAAAAACGAAGAAAGGCATACTGACAAAAATGGCCGCCAGAATGCCTTAGATACTAGGACGATTATAATTCCAAAGGAAAAGCAAAAGGCCTACATAATCCCAAAACAATTTGAATCCCATGAATAACCCCTGACAGAAAGGTGGCCGAAAGCGCCGCTTTCTGTTGGGTAAAAGAGAAAGACAAGTTCTATGACATATTGTAAGAAGCCCGGGAAGTGCAGGATTATACTCCCAAGAAATTTTAATTATCCCATTTTCCGATTGTTTTTGTTTGACACACTCCTGCACTCCGGCTTTTTTCTGAATTGCGATTTAAAAAGTAATGCAGTAATACACACAGGTAAACTATCCGATTCTCATGAATAAGGGGGGCTGGGATGCCAGCCCCTTTTTTTACTGCAAAAGGACAAATGGTAAGTTTACGAATGACATCAGGTTGGATGGGCCGGGCGTTCCCCGGCTTTCCGCCCCCAAAATACCCCTTATGACACAATCATTAATTAGCATCACAAACAGAATTGTAATCCTGATGAAACAGAAATTAGCATTCTTCTTGTTGTTGGCATCTTCACTGGCAATTTTTAGCAGTGGATGCTATGAAGGCTCAATTGATTCCCCGATCAATAACGTGACCTTTCTGAAAGTACGCCTTACTGACGCCCCTCTGGCCATTGACGAGGTAAATATAGACCTCCAGTCTATACTGATCAAAGGCCCGGGCGGGTCGGAAGAGATTGATCTGAATACCAATGCAGGCATTTACAACCTGCTGGACTATCAGAATGGTATCGACACCATCGTTGCCAATGCCATGATCTCCCTCGACGAGATCCGGCAGGTGCGCCTGGTGCTGGGCGATGACAACACCATAGTGGTCGACGGTGAAGAGTACGATCTGATGATCCCCTCCGGTAGCCAGTCGGGGCTGAAGATCAACCTCTGCCTCGACCTGTCCGGTACGCCTCAGTATGACCTGATCCTGGATTTTGACGCCGCCGAATCCGTCCATCAACTTGGCAACGGCCGGTACATGATGCGGCCTGTAATCCGGGTAGTCAACCCCGATGCAACCTGCGGAGGAGATGATGGTGATGATGACCTTAATATAGATGACCTGCCGCCCAATACGCTCCAGTACCTGGAAGACAACTATGACGGGTACAATCTGGCTACCGAATACAGCGAGCTGTGCGGCGGAACAGACGTGATCCTGGTAGAGGCCGAAGACCCCAATACCGGAGTGGTTACCAATGTTTACTTCGGCCTGAACGGCGATTTTTTACAAGCTAACGAACCCATCGATCCAATGGACCTCGACCCCGATGTGACGGCGACGATCTCGGCTGATTATTCGGACTATGACGAGATCGAAGAGGCCTACCTGGCCAACCGCTTCGATGGAGAAGTGAGGTATGAAGTAGGCCTCAGAAACAGCCAGAATGATGACAGTGTCTACCTCGTCTTCGACGAAGACGGCATGGTGCTCTGTGAAGAATAAACCTGGAAACTCAACCAGTTCTTCTGCCCACTGTACGGGAGCATTTTTATCAGTGGGCAGCTTTTTTTTCTTTGAGATTTAGCTGCGATTTAGTAATATATAAAGCCGGTTTCCCAAAGGGCC
The DNA here is from genome assembly GCA_964418125.1 of uncultured Phaeodactylibacter sp. Classification (GTDB taxonomy): domain Bacteria; phylum Bacteroidota; class Bacteroidia; order Chitinophagales; family Saprospiraceae; genus JACJXW01. The sequence continues at coordinate 6,460 of CAYQKY010000127.1, read as the reverse complement.
GGCTTTTTTTATTTCCGACGGGTTGTCCCGTATATTCAACCGGGCTTCTCCCTCTTTTCACCTCAGCCGGGCAAGTTACCGGCGCCGGCCGCTCTCCTATTCTAATTGATTTTTGATCATTCTCCCGGCAAATAACAAACCTGGATGGAACCTTAATCCCGTATACGGCCTTTATAATGCTATGATCCGTCTGCTGTTGCTCGTTCTATTGCTATGTCCACTCTTCCTTTCCGGCCAATCCAAATGGGAAACCGGCCTTTGGGGAGGCGGAGGCTTTTACCGGGGCGACCTCACGCCTTCCATCTCCGGCACCTTGAAGGGGATACGGCCCGCCTACGGGTTGTTCCTGCGGCGGGAGCTGGGCGCCAACTTCGCGTTGAAGGCCAGCGCTTTTCGGGGGCAACTTTCGGGGGACGACGCCAACTATTCCCGTTTTTCCGGCAGGGCCCTCTCCTTTTCGACCAATATCACGGAGGCCTCGCTTCTGCTGGAATGGCGGCTTTTCTCGCCTTCCCAGGCGGGTTCGCGCCTCACTCCCTATTTTTTTTCCGGCGGAGGATTATTGCAAATGGCCCCCCGCCCAGAGTTCTTTAACCAGCCATCGGGGCCGCCGCCACCGGGCGTCAAGGAAGACATTCAGGCAGAATATACCCGTTCCCGCTTTACCCTCCCCTTTGGCTTTGGCATGGAATACCTCCTCAATGAAAACTGGGCAATCGGCGCCGAAGCAGGTATGCGCACATCATTTTCCGACTATCTTGACGGAATCAGCTTCTCCGGCAACCCGAATAAGAACGACTGGTATGGCTTTGCCGGATTATCCCTGTCCTATCGCTGGGGCGCCCATGACCAGGACGGCGACGGCATCAACGACGCCCAAGACCGCTGCCCCGGACATGCCGGCAGCGCAATCCACGACGGCTGTCCGGACAGCGACGGCGATGGGTTTGACGACACCCGGGACAATTGCCCCCTGCTGGCGGGAGCCTTGCAGGGCTGCCCGGACAGCGACGGCGACGGCGTTGCCGACCATGTAGACCGCTGCCCTCAACAACCCGGGCCCCTCTTCCGCGCCGGCTGCCCCTCCGAAGACAGCGACGGCGATGGCGTTCCGGATGAGGAGGACCGTTGCCCTCAGCAAATAGGCCCCCCTGCCCGGCAGGGCTGCCCGCTGCTGGACTCCGACCAGGATGGCATCGACGATGAACGGGACCAGTGCCCCCTAACGGCCGGCAGCAGCGCCAATTTCGGATGCCCGGAAGCCGTCGGGGAAACTGAAGCCAGTTACCGCTTGTTTTTCGCCCCCCAAAGCACCCGCCTGGACGACAGCAAAAAGATACTGCTCAACGCCCTCGCTACCGCTCTGTCCCGACAGCCCTCCGTGATTCTTATGATCAATGGCCATGCCGACGAACAGGGCCCCGCCGAAGCCAACCGGCAACTGTCCCTGCGCCGCGCCAGGGCGTGCTATGACTACCTCCTTCAGCAGGGGGCCCGGCCTGGACAAATGCACTACCAGGGCCACGGAGACACCTACCCCCTGGCGCCCCACACCGGCGAAACCGGCCGGCAGCTCAACCGGCGCGTAGAACTGGAATTGCAGTTGCAATAAGGACACCGCTATAAACTCCCAAAAATCCTTATTTTGCGACGAAATTCTTCCACCTATGTCTTTAAAGCCTACACAACGCAGCCGGGCACAGGAATCGAGAGCCGCCATTCAGCGCCTGTACATCGCTATGCGCCACCTTTTTATCCGGGGTAACTACAAGCCCCTGGGCGTCTCCGGGGAAGCCATGATCGAAGCCCTCACCCAACTGCGCCCGGAGATCTATGGTTCGATCACCGACCCGGAACGCGTAGAACTCGACGGGCTGCTCTACGTTTTCCAGCGCCTGCCTAAAGGCATCGAGGAGTGCCGTTACATCCGCCTCATTTCCCGGGAAGGTTTCGAGAACAGCGCCTTCAAACCCATCGTCCCTCCCAAGAGGCGCCGGAACAGCTACCGTATCGACCAGGAACAGATGTTCATCGAAATGACCCGCGGCCGCAGCGATATTTATGACATTCTCACCCATCTTACCTTTATGTACATCGAGGCGGAAAAGATCCGCCGCAACAGCGAAGACCACCGGGGGCGTAAAAAACGCGACTGGCTTATGCTGGAAGAGATCGTCCGCCGGGAAGAACAGGGGGAAGAATACAATCAGGACATCGCCTACACCTACCTCAGCACCCTGCTGGGGCGAACCTACGAAGAAACGGTAACGGCCTGCCGCCGCTTCGCCAAAGACCCCGATGTGAACAGTATCTTTCACATTACCTACTGGCTGGGGCGCCTCTCCACCGATGAAGCAAAGGACAGTGTCGACCGGGAGATCAGTTTCTCCTCCGCCCTGCGTGAAAAGGTGGGCCACCATATTTACGGCGAGCAATGGGCGAGCAATATTAAGGCCCACCTGGCCAGCAAAGGCCTTCTGTACCAGCCCATTCACATCATCAGCGCCAACCCGCATAGTGTGATGAACAGCTTTTTTGCCTCCAAAGCCCTGGGGGACGATGACGACCTGGAAGACCTGGCCCGCGAGCTGAGTATTGAACGCAATGGAGAAATGCGGGAAACCGTCCGGGAGTATGCCCTGCGTAATGGCATGTACGAAGTGGAAGACCACGCCGGCACCGGCATCACAGTGCAGATCTTCGACACCGGCAGCATCGACCCCAAAATACTGCCGAAAGAGATCAAATGGAACAAGGAGTACATCGCCGGGAAAAAGCCGGTTATTCTGGTAATGGATTATGCCTTCGGCGAGCAGGCCTATGAGACCATGGACGAATTGCTCAAGCCCTACGAGGTCGACGATAAAAAGATCCCCATCAACGTGCAGTCCATTTCCATTATGGGCAAGGCCGGTATCCTGGAGGGAGAAAAGGGAGACATCATGGTGCCCACCGCCCATGTGTTTGAAGGAACCGCCGACAACTACCCCATTGAGAACCACCTTAAAAAGGAACATTTCGAAGGCAAAGGCCTGCGGGTATTCGAAGGGCCGATGATCTCCGTGCTGGGCACTTCCCTCCAGAATAAAGACATCATGCATTATTTTCTGCGTTCGTCCTGGAATGCCGTCGGCCTGGAGATGGAAGGGGCCCATTACCAGAAGGCCATTCAGGCAGCTTCCAAGATACGCAAGAGCATCAATGAAAATGTGGCGCTGCGCTACGCCTACTACGCTTCGGATAATCCGCTGATCACCGGCCATACGCTGGCGTCCGGCAGCCTGGGCGTGGATGGGGTAAAACCAACTTACCTGATCACGGTGCAGATCCTGAACCAGATCCTTAGCCCGGAGTGAGCTTTTTCTGATGAGCGATCTGATGTTTCCAAATTTGTTTTTCAATTGAAGCGAGTGAAGGCGCTTCGATGTAGATTTTCCAGATTTTCGAAATCTGGAAAATCTACATCTGGAAAATCTTATGCCCCCCAAGTTAGTCTCAAAAAGAAAAAAACTCCAGGACAGTTCACACTCCAAAATAACTACTGAAAAACGGAACTTTCAGGAATAAATTCAACACATAGCCATCACAACCAACAACTTAAGCCTCCCTACTCATTCCTCCACCCTTACCACGCGCTCCACCCCTATCCTCACCCCCTCCTGCTCCACTACCAGCCAGTACATGCCGGCCTGCGCCCCGGGGCGCAGCCGGTGCCGAAGGCCAAAGGCCCGTTCTTCGAATACCAGCTGCCCGGCAAAATTGTACAGCAGCAGGCGTACCGGCAGCCCCTCATCCACGCCGGTGAGCTGCACCTGCAATTCCCGGCGGAAAGGGTTCGGGGCCACCTGTATGCTGCCGCCCGGGCGGCGGATGGGCGGCGCAATGCCCGGCCCGGCCTCCTCGAGAGGTACTTTGAAATAGAAGCCTTCCTGGCAGCCTGCCGCATCGGCAACGATCAGAAAATACCGCCCGCTGGGCAGCAGATCGATGTACGGATCCGTTCTGCTATCGCTCCACAGGTAGCTGTAGGGCGGCGTGCCCCCCGCCATTTCCACCGATATGCTGCCGCCGAAGAAATCGCCCTCATCCGGTTCGATGATGGCGGTGTCTACCCGCAGGGAATCGTAGAATTCAAGGTTCAGGGCAACGAGGCTGTCACAGCCGCCGGCGCCGGCGAACTGCAGCGCTTCCCGCACCGGCTCCCGGAAGATATAGGGGCCGAGGTACAGAGCCTGTCCGGGGCAGAGCGTGGTGTCCAGAGCGGCTTCGACAACCGGGTTGACGGTGAGGTTCAGCACCACCACGCTATCGCATCCATTACCCGCAGCGTACACCTCCTGGTAGGCGCCCGGCTGGCTGAGATCCACGCCGCCGAAGGGATAGGTTTCTCCTTCGCAGATGGCAGCGTCCATCTGGGTGAAGAAATCGGGCAGCACCGACAGGTTTATGGTGACGAGGCTGTCACAGCCCGTCTGCGGGTTAGGAAAGGTGATCTGATAGGTACCCGGCATTTCCAGCACCTGCCCGCCGATATTGTAAGTTCCCCCTTCGCATATCTGTTCATCGAGAACGGTTTCAGGGACGGGGATCACCTCCAGGTTCAAGGTGACAATACTGTCGCAGCCATTAGCTGCCGTCAGGGTATCCGAGTAGGCGCCTGAGGTGGTGTAGGTACTGTTACCCACTGCCAGGCTTTCCCCTTCGCAGATGGATTCGATAAGGCTGGTTTCCGGCACAGGCAGGACGGTGAGCTGCAGCTGCACCATACTCTGGCAGCCGGTGGGGCTGGTGAGGATGATGTCGTAATTACCCGGCTGGGTATAGGCCTCATTCCCCAGCAGATAACTCTGCCCCTCGCAGATGGCTGCCGGTATGGTATCCGTGGGCTGCAGCACGTTGAGGTTGAGGGTGACGAGGCTGTCGCAGCCATTGGCCGCCGTGAGGGTATCCCGATACTGGCCGGTGCTGCTATAGGCCGTGCCGCCCACCACGATCTCCTCGCCCTCGCAGAGGCTCACGTTCAGCGTAGTATCCCGAAATGGCAGCACGGTGAGGTTTAACTGCTGTATCCAGGCGGTGTCCGAACTGATCAGAGTGTCCAGGTAGACGCCGCTGCTCACCAGGGTATCCATGTTGTAGAATACGTTGTCTCCCTGGCAGATCGTGGAGTCGGTAAAGAGCGTATCCGGAGCGATGGCCGCCAGGAAGCCCAAAATGATGCTGTCGCAGCCGAACCGATCGGCAAGTATAACATCAAAAAGCCCGGTGGTATCGACTGCTACGTTGCCCACGAGGAAGGGCAGCTCGGCGGCCACCACGCCCAGGCTGGTGAAGGAGGGGGGATGGACAGTGAGGTTGAGCTCGATGAGGCTGTCGCAGCCATTCTGATCCGTTAATACTACAGCGTAAGGCCCTGTGCTGGTAAAGGCCTGATTACCCAGGTAAAAAGCCTCCCCATGGCAAATATCGGCGTTTATCAGCGTAGGCGGGTTGGGCCCGAGAACTGTGAGATTGAGTAAAACCGTCTGCTCGCAGCCGTCCGGGCGGGGATAGGAAAAGGTATATGAGCCCGGGGTGCTGAAGACAAGTCCCCCATAAGAAAAAGGCAGGTCCTCAACACAAACTTCTTCGTTAACCAGCTCCAGCGGGAGAGGGCTGACCGTGATGTCCCGGCAGGCGGATTGCCCCGGGCCGAAACAAGGGTTGGAGGGCTCAACGCACAACTGATAGGCGCCGGCAGGCAGGCCGTACAGCCAAATGTGCTTGTCATAACTTATGATGCTGTCATTCAGCGTCCAGGTATAAGCGGCGGCGCCGGTGACGTTACCAGCAGTGTAAAAAGCATTTTCTCCCGGACAAAAGTTGGCCGGGCCATCGATCTGAGGCGCGCCTTCAACATCAGGCGCGATGGCCAAACCGCTAACCACATCAACCCTGAAGTCGCAGATATCCCCACCATTTCCGTCGATGACGAGGAAACAGGTTTCTCCGGGTTGAAGGCCAGTGGCGGTGAGCGTGGTATAATTGAAAGCGGGGTCACAGCCCGAAACGGGCACCCAGGAACTGCAATCGGCCGTCCGGTAGATCTGAGCCTGAAGGCCTTCGCCCGTCTGGCAGTTGAAAGTAGTGATCTCTAAGGTAATGCTGGGCGTGCCGGCGATAAACCCCAACCAGTTGATACTGTGAAACTGGGGCGCACAGAAGGTAGGCGGAGCTTCCCAGGGAAATTCGAGGACGTTCCTGCCGATGTATCCGTCGAGATCACAAAGGATGCAGGCATCCGAACACAAAGGTGCAGGCGAGGGCATATTACCAGGACAAGCGATGGGAGGCGACTGGGCGGCAAGTGAATGTCCGGCAGTAAAAAACAGGCAAAGCAGACAGAGGCGTCTCATAATAAGGTTCAGTTAACGTGAGTTCGGGATTAGTGGCTTTGAAAATCAATCCTTTAGGCCAGTTA
>CAYQKY010000126.1:0-25175 GCA_964418125.1 uncultured Phaeodactylibacter sp. | reverse complement strand
GCAATTGGCCATATAGTCGTTGGGAAACAATTTTAACGCCTCCCGGAATTCCATCTCCGCCAGAAAACTGTTGCCCTGCCGGAAATTCCTGATCCCGGAATTCAGGGAGTAAATAGCTTTGAGATAGGATTTGCTCTCGGATTCGATCTTTTCGATGATCGCCGCCGTGTTTTTCTGGCTGGCTTCCTTGAAATTCTCAATTTCCTTCAGTTCCGCATCCAGCCGTTGGCGCAGGTCCAGCAACTCCTTTTTGGTTTTGGAAATCTGGCTCAGTTCCCGGATTCCGATAACGGCGGCAATCAGGAAGATCAGCGTGATGGCCCCGAAGATCATGGCCGTCCAGTCGACGACGGACTGGGAAAACTGCAGGGCCGTTTCGCTGTTCTGCGTGATCAGCTGGTTCTGCAGCTCGATGTTCTCCAGCTTTTTTTCCAGCAGGCCGAACCGTTCCGGGAGAGATCTCTCTTTGGCAGGATCGATAATGGTGTCATTGGAAAAACAACCTATTGAAATAAGGGAAAGGAACAGCACAGCGAGGGCTTGTTTACTCATGGCCTGAAAGTAAGTTTAATTGCCTGTAATGGCGCTGACTCAATTTAAACAAGTCCCTGGATTTACTCAATTTTGGGAAGGAAAAACTTTTGCCGCAAACACCTTGCTTGCCATGTCGTGAAATTCGCCCAGCATGGGCAGGTTGGAAAAATCAGTACACTGGGTCATCAGAATGCCGATACCACCCTGGGAGGGGCTGATGAAGAAGTAGGTGAGCAATGCCCCGGGCCAGGCGCAGTCGCCCGGGCTGCCAAAAGCCGACTCTTCCGTCTGCATCCCAAAACCCAGCCCAAAGCCGTTGCAGATGGCCGGCATGCCAGGCGTGTGCGGCAGGATGCCCTCCGGCAGGTGGTTTTGCATCATCAACGCGACAGTTTCGGGCCTGAGCAGGCGCGCCCCTTCCAGCTCGCCGCCGTGGAGCAGCATGCGGCAAAAGCGCATATAGTCCCGGGCAGTCGAAACCAGGCCGCCGGCGCCACGGGGGAAATTCTTGCCGTTGGCATAGGGGCTGTCAGCATCGGCCCCGTCCACCCGCTTCAAATCCTTGCCATACGCGGCAGCGAAACGGGGCAGCTTCTCCGTAGGTACCTGGAAGCCGGTATCCTCCATTTTTAAGGGATTGAAAATGTTATTTTGTAAAAACTGGCCGATCGGTTCTCCCGAAACGACCTCCACGGTACGCGCCAGAATATCGGTGCTGTACCCGTACGTCCAGCCCTCTCCGGGGTGGTGCGCCAGGGGCAGTTCCTCCAGCACGTCCACCAGTTCTGAAAGAGAACCGGGATGCCTGCTTTTGAACGCCTCGGCATAGGCTTTTTCCGCAGGCGTGTTCCGAAACAGGGTATTGGCAATGCCGCCCGTATGGGTAAGCAAATCCCGAATGGTGATGGAGCGGCGTGGCTTTTCCAGGGCGCCGTATTCGGCAATAACCTTTACCTTGCCGAAGGCCGGAAGGAACTGCTCCACCGGCCCGTCCAGGCTCAGCCTGCCCTGCTCCGCCAGCATCATCACGGCCATGCTGACAATGGGTTTGGTCATGGAAGCCAGGCGGAAAATGGTGTTTTCCTGCATGGGCGCTCCGCTTTCCACCTCTCGTTTGCCGTACACGTCCACCCAGGTTCTTTCGCCCTGCGCCAGCAGGATGACCGTTCCGGAAAGCAGGCCGTCGTCCGTCTTTTGATGAAAGTGTTGCTGAAGCCGGGCAAAGGCGGCCGAGGCCTCCGCATCCGGATTTTGCCCCGCAGGGGAAACGGAGGCGCTCTGCCCCCCTCCCCTTCCAAGGCTCAATAAGAAGAAAAAGGGAAACAACAGTACGGGTGATTTTGTCATGACGATTGTTTCTGACAAAAATACGGGCGGGCAGGCTTGGAAAAAATGTGCGCAAAAGCCATTTTTAGGGGGTATTTGAGACAGGATTGAGCAGTAGCCTGTGTTTCCCGACCTCCCCCCTCGGGGCAGAGGTGATTGGTTCTATTGAACACAGCTCCGGAGGAGCCTAATGTTGTTAGTAATTGATGCCAGGCGTCGAAAACAGCTACAGAGTAGCGAAATGTAGGCCATCATCATGAATAGATTTCCAAATAACATTTCGCTCCGCTGGAGCTAAAGGCGAGTCAAAACTTTTTTCTAACAACATTACGCCTCTCCGAGGCTTTTCTATCCAGAACCAATCAACTCTGCCCTCTGGGGGATTGAGGGGGGCTAACAGACAGGATTGACCGGATTAGGCCAACAAAGCCAATCTCCCAACCTCCCTCCCCTTAAGGCCAACAAACAATACCGCTTATGAAAAAAACAGCCCTTCTGTTGCCCCGCGGCGAAACCATGGGCAGCGCCGTAGTCGGCCCTTACGCCATTTTCGCCAGGGTCAACGAGTTTATGGCGAGCCAGGGCCAACCGCCTGCATTCGAAGTAGAACTGGTAGGTTGCGAGCCGGCCCCGTCCTTCGAAGAGGGGGCATTCCGCGTAAGGCCGCACCGCCAACTGGCAGAAGCTACAGGGTATGATTTGGCTATAATCCCCGGGTTTACTGGCGAGGCAGCAGCCATGTTGTCAGCCAACCGTCCGCTCATCGCCTGGCTGAAGGAGCAACGCGAAACGCATGGGACGGAGCTGGCGAGCCTGTGCAGCGGCGCCTTCTTCATCGCCGCTGCCGGCCTGCTGGACGGGAAAAAATGCACCACCCACTGGGCTTATGCCGACGAATTCCGGAAGCGGTTCCCGCGGGCGAACCTGATGCCGGAGCGGATCGTCACCGACGACGGGGGCATTTACGCCAGCGGCGGGGCCTACTCCTCGCTGAATCTGGTGCTGTACCTGCTCGAAAAGTTCAGCGGCAAGGCGGCGGCCGTCTGGGCGGCAAAGGTGTTCCAGATCGACCCCGGCCGCCGGTCGCAAAAACCGTTTGTGATCTTCAGCAACCAGGGAGCGCACCAGGACGAGGCCATTGCCCGTTTGCAGGACTACATCGAACGGCATTACCGGGAAGGGCTTACCGTCAGCGGCCTGGCCAGCCGCTTTGCCTTCAGCCGCCGCAATTTCCTGCGCCGGTTCAAGGAAGCCACAGGCAACTCGCCCATCGAGTACCTGCAACGGGTGCGCATCGAAGCCGCCAAGCGCAACCTGGAAACCAGTTTCGGCGGCATCGGAGAAGCGTTATCCGCCGCCGGCTACAGCGATGCCAAAACGTTTCGGCGGTTGTTTAAAAAATATACGGGCTTTTCGCCGATGGAGTATAGGAACAGGTATCGATTCTGAAGTTGCCGGCCATCCTTAACCGCAAGGCCTATTTATTCGCCGTACCTCTCCCTCATCCTTTTCCAATAGTTCCGTATCCTGCCCTGCGCCTGCGGAGAGCGGTATTTTTCCAGAAATATTTCCTTCGGTGGTTCCTTATCTTCATCCGGCTCCCCTTCCGGCCGGCGTTCCTCAAAACCCAGTTTGCTCAGAAAGGCGATGCTGCGCCGGTTCTCCCGCTTTACTGTTGCAAACAGGTAGAGCCGGTCCATTTTCCGGAAGAGGAAATCCTGGAAGTACTGCACCGTCCGGAACGGCAGGCCTGTGCCCCGGTATTTTTCAACGAAAGCGAAACCGATGGCGCACTGGCGGTGGTTGTAGCCGAAGCGTTCGCGGCTGAAATCGAAGGCGTGCAGCAGTCCGATGCATTCCTGCTCTTTTCTCACCAGCCAGTCGGCGCCGCCGTGTTTGGGGGAATAGGGCAGGACAATGCGCAGATGGGCCACGTATTCGTAGAGCTTTTGCGGGTCCTTGAAGCGCTCGTCCACCCAGGGGTCGGGATCGTTTTCGAACATATCCAGCACGAAGTGGCGGTTCTCGAAGTCCAGCATGTTAAAGGACAAGCCATCCGGAGAGTCCGGGATGCGGGGAAACTCCCACAACGGCCGCCGGCCGATGTTGCGCTCCATGTACGACTGCAGCCAGGCGGGGAGGGGGTAACTGCCGAATTTGTTTTCTGCCATGCGGTTGGTGTTCCGGCTACTCTATCCTCACCCATTTCTGCCCACCATTGACAGCAACCAATACCTGCCCATCCTTTCCTACCTCCAGGACCTCTTCATACTCCGGCCGCAGCACTACCCTGCCCTGCTTGTCGATCAGCCCCCATTTGCCGTTCCCCCAGCGGGAATATTCTCCATCTTTCTCGGTTACACAGTCCGGGCAGATGGGCGCATAGCCGTTCACGAAAGGGTAAGCTGCCGTATATTGTGGTTTTATCTGAACCGCTCCCGTCTCTTCGTCTGCATACCCGATCCTGCCGTTTTTCACGATGCGGAAGTAGCCGTCGCTGGGGTAGTCCGGGCCATTGTCGTACAGGAATACCTGGTATAGCCGTTCCCCTTGGCTATCGATCCCCACGAAGCCGATATCCGGGTCCAGAACGATCGAGAAATGGCCGGCGCTGTCGGAAAAAAAGACGGAATAAGGCTCCTCCCCGGCAGCTTCCATGTCACGGCCGGCATCGGCAGAAGGGCTCTCTCCCGGTTCAGCGGCGCCCCCAGCCTTTTTCGCTTCACCTTGTCCGGGAGCGCAACTACAGGCCAGCGCCATCAATAGCATACAAAGGGCTGACAGGGCAAAAATGTTGTTTTTCTTCATATCATCCGGGTTTGTAGCACTCAAGTTACTCATTTTCTCCTTGGCGAAGGGCGTTTGTCCTTTGCCATTATCTCATGATCGGCGCCGCCACAATGACCCGGCTCCTACCCCCCAGCGGTTTGATAACCTGCATCCTGTAAGGATCTCTTCCCCCAATACTTTTCAGTGACTCAAAGTTGTCTTCATGATACAGCGGAATGTCCGGAAAAGTGAAGGAAACCGTTTCATCGAGATCCCCTGTAATGTACCAGGTGGAATACTTCAGCTCTCCAGGATCGTTCCTACTCTGGAAAGGCCTGAAGGACAGGCCCTGGTATTTCATTTTGAACTGCATGGCTTTCCCGGGCGCCGTAAGTTCAAATCCTTTTTTATCGGCCCTGCTTAATGAGTAATCGAAATCCGCCTCATCGATCGGCTCTACAAGAGGTACTTCATCACTATGAAGGTGATACTGAAAACTCCTGGCGCCTTCCTTTTCCTTTCGATGCCGGGCCGGGAACACATCGTACTCATAAAAGAAATACTTCCGGGGAAGTAACAGCCTTATCTGATCACGATACCCCCCCATGCTGCTGAACAGTTGGCGATATCGTAATAAGTACACGCCCGGTAATACCGGTATCCAATGTTTATCTTCTCCGTACTTAAGGATTCCGACCCCTACCTGCGGTTTTTCCTGATCACCGGCGTCTCCAAGTTCAGCAAAGTGAGCTTGTTTTCGGATTTGAACAACCTGGAAGACATCACCCTGGCGCCGTCGGCCGCTACCCTTACCGGCTACACCCAGGCGGAGTTGGAGCACCATTTTGAAGAACCGTTCCGGGAAATGGCCAAGGCGCAGGAACAGGACTATCCAACCCTACTGGAGAAAGTCCGCCTCTGGTACAACGGCTACCAGTGGCACGGGCCGGAAAGGCTTTACAACCCCTTCTCCATCCTTAACCTGGCCAAACAGCGGCGGTTCGCCAACTTCTGGTGGGAAACAGGCACGCCTACTTTTCTGATCAAAAAACTCCGCGAAGGCTTCCACTACGACCTGAGCGAACTGGAAGCCAGCCATGTCATGTTCGAAAGCATTACCCTCGACGACCTCAACTGGCTGGCGTTGCTCTTCCAAACCGGCTACCTTACTATCCGCGGCTACGACCCGGAGTACAGGCTGTATACCCTGGACTATCCCAACCTGGAAGTCAAAGATACGATGCACCAGCACCTGCTGGCCGCCTTCCGCCAAACGCCTATCACCGATAGCCAGCCGGTGCTCATCCGTATCAAACGAGCGCTGGATAAGGGCGATCTGGAACACTTCATTGAACTGGTTAACACTTTGTTCGCCTCCATTCTCTACCAGATCTTCCTGCAGCGGCAGGAAGCCTTCTTTCACGCCATCCTGCACCTGGCCTTCTCCGGCATTGGCTTGCTTGTTGAATCTGAGGTAAGCACCGCCAAAGGACGAGCCGATACCATCGTTCACACTAAAAACCGGACCTACGTCATGGAATTCAAACTCGACGGCTCGGCAGGATCGGCGCTGCAACAGATCCGGGAAAAGCGCTACGGCAGCCCCTTTCTGGGAAAGGATAAAGAGGTGATTGCCCTGGGGATAAACTTCAGCTCAGCCGATAAGGAAGTGGCGGAATGGCAGGCGGTACCTTATGAGGAACTGCTGGTGGAGGGGTGAGGAGTAAAGGAATGATGGAATGAAGGATTGAGGGAATGATTGTAGCCTGCCCCACATTCACTCCTTCACTCCTTCATTCCATAAGCAGCCCCCTTCCTCCTCCGCCTCTTCTGAAAAACCGTAACCACCAGCGCCAATGCCGCCGCTGCCAGCAGGGCGGTAAAGCTCAGCTTCAAACTATCGATCTTCGACAGGAAGCCGAGAAAGGCCGGGCTGATCAGGAAGCCCACATAGCCGAAGCCGGCGACAAAGGAGATGCCCTCCGCCGAAGAGACGCCTTCCGTTTTGCCGGCCAGCCGGAACAGTTCCGGGATGACCACCGAGAATCCCAGGCCCACCAGGGCGAAGCCGGCCAAGGCGGGGGTGAGCTCCGCCATCAGTACGGCCACAAAACCGGCCATGCTGATCAGACAGCCGCCGATGATGATGTTGGTGGGCCCATAGCGCCGGCTGACAGCGTCCCCGAAGAAACGCCCCAGGGTCATCGTGGCTGAAAAGAGCACAAAACCCAGGCCGGTGGTGCGCTCCGAAGCAATGGAAACCACATCCTGCAGGTACAGCTTACTCCAATGCTCAATGGCGCCCTCGCTGCCCATTACCAGGAAGGCGATGATGGTGAGCCCCAGCAGCGGCTTCAGCAGGCTGACCTTAAACGGCTGCTGCTGCCGCTCGATCTTTTTCCCCGGCATGCCGAGGTAAGCTTTGGCCACCAGTACGTTGGCCAGTATTACCCCGGCCATCACCCAGGCCATGTGGGCCAGCGGCGCCTCAAACCAGAGGATCACCAGGCTCCCGATGCCGCCGCCGATCACGCCGCCCAGGCTGAAGAAACCGTGGGAAGCCGACATGAAATGTACCTCGTCCTCCTGCTCGATCTCCGATACCAGGGCATTCATGGCAATGTCGGTGAGGCAGGCAAACAGGCCGCATACATAAAGGGCGGCGCACAGCGACAGGTAACTGCCCACCGACAACGGCAACAGGAACGCCACGGACAGGATGACAATACCCCCCAGCGTCGCCCGCCCCAGCCCCACCCAGCCGATGATGAACGACGAGGCCGGGATCATGGACAGGGTGCCCAGCGCAAAACAGAACAGGGCGATGCCGACCTGCCCGTCGTCCAGGGCCAGCTTGTCTTTGACGTAGGGAATGTACAGCACCCAGGTGCCGACCAGGATATTGAGGGAGGCGAATACCCAGGCGGGGGCGAAGTAGCGGAGCCTGGAGAGGATCAGTTGCAGGGCGTTCATGGGGGTAAAGATAGAGCAATTCAGAATTTTCCATCATTTCGGAATATTCGGTTCACCACAGCGGTTTTGAACCCGTACTTCCCCACATCATACTTGGAAAGCTCCCACTGAGTATCTTCCAGAAACTGCTCAATATACGGCAGATCGGGAGCATAGTGAAAGCTCCCGCCCGGCTTTAGCGAATGGAGAATGTCCATGTATTTGCGGGCGTAGTCGATGAAGTCTCCGTCTTCCCGCAGGTGGTGATGGTGGAAATGATTGGAAAACCCGAGATTGCTGACGATCGTCCCCCATTTTTCCTGTCCGTAATCAAATTCCAGCCAGTCGGCAGTCCAAATAGGAGGAATATCACTGGCAAACCGGTCGAAACCGCAGGCTTCAACCCCGAGGCCGCAGAGATATTTCACCAGCGCCCCTTCTTTCCCGCAACCGATATCCAGCACCGGCTCCCCGATCAGGGTAATGTCGAGGCGCAGGATCTCCAGCTGCATCTCGACGCTGTACTCCGAACAGGGCACCGGCTCCAGGGTTTTTTCACCGCCGGCGTAGAGCTTTTCGGCGAAAGGGTTGGTTTTCTGCAGCCACGCTTTCAGGTTGCGGTAGTGGTTTGCGGATAGCGCTTCGGCCGGGGTAACCTTCTTCCCGATGTTCGAGAAAAGCGTGGCGTATATTTCTCGCAGCTCCGCTTTGTCATGCTCGTTGAAGCTGAAGTACTGGTTGATCCGGCAGAATTCCTGAAGGGCTTTGTCCGTGGCATAACCGATCAGAATTTTCTCCTGATCATCATCGATTTCATCAATGTTCCGGCTTTCGGCAACAGTTTCCCGGATGAATTTCAGGATATTGCCGGCATCGGGGTGGAACAGGTTCTTGCCTTTGTTGAATTCGAGCTGTTTGTCGATGTTCTTTTTGAGCTTTTCCATAAGCCTTCTCGCAAATCGATCAAAAGTTACTACAAACTCGCTACAATACCAAAATACGAACCTGCCTCCAGTTCACTGTGTGGTATAGGCTCAAAAACCACGTCAAACCCCGCCTTCCGAAGCAAAGCTTCCCAGGTTTTCTTCGGAAAAATGCCCTCCACCGCCCGGTCGTATACACATCTTGTGGGCTCGCCCCCGGCCTTTAGCAAATAGGCATACTCCGTTTCAAACAGGTTATCGGCCGGGTCGGCGTCGTGCGTCCATTCCAGATAGCGGATGCTCCTGTGGCCGTCGTCGTGGCCGCCGTGGCTGGTGGAAGGGCGGAAGGTTTCCTTAAAAAAATCGGGAGCGATGAACAGGAGGCCGCCCGGTTTCAGGTGCTTTCTTGCCGTGCGAAACACCTTTTCCAGATCCTCTACCGTGGTGATGAACATAATGGCGTCGTGGATGAACACCAGGTCGAATTGCCGGTTGAGGCAGATCCCGCGCATATCCCCGACGAAATGCTCGCAGTCAGGGTTCAGCTCCCGGCTCACTTGGATCATCTCCGGCGAGATGTCGGTGAGTGTGAACCGGCACTTTTTCTTCAGGTGGAAGGCATTGTTGCCGCCGCCGCTGCCAAGTTCCAGCGCATCCTCGATGTCCGGTTTGTATTGGGAAATGACCTGCCAGTACAATTCCGCTTCTTCCGCGTAGTCGGCGGGGGCGGACAGGAGGGGCCACCAATCCGCCAGTTCATGATAAAGTTTCATAATTATCTGGCTTTGGATTATTTTACTTGTGCGCGCCGCCGGATAAAATCGGCCATTACGCACCGCGCCTGGCTGTCAGTCCCATTGGAAATGTCCCTCCACAGGCCGGCGTGGCCGAAGTTGAAAACGTGCAGCACCTGGCAGTCCTGGTACCCGGACTCCCGGATCTTTTCTTCGAATAACTTGGTGTAATCATACAGATCGTGTTCCGAAATGAGCAGCATCGGGATACGCAGTTTATCCATATAGGTGGTGGGGGAAGCGTCGGTGAAATCCGCTTCGGTATCGCCGAAGACGTCTTTCACGTGCGTATCCGCCAATGTCCGCGTTTGCGGGTCTTCGTGATTCAGAAATACCGAGTAGTAGTGGTTGATGTCATAGGCGCCGGCAACGGGGATAATGGCACTGATGTTTTCGGCGGACAGGCCGTGGGCAGCCAGGTACCGCTCGTCCATGGCCAGCAAGGCGGCCAGGTGCGCGCCGGAAGAAAAACCGCCGACGAAAAGCTTATCCCGATTGTAGCCGTAGTCATCGGCGTGATCGTACAGCCACTTGAATGCGGCGGCAATGTCTTTGATGTGAACAGGGTGCTGAACGCCATGTTTTCTGGTACTGTCCCTGAACAACCCCCGGCTCAACCGGTGGCCGACGGCCGCAACGGCTATCCCCTCCCGGGCGAACTTCCGCGCCAGGTTCATCTCCTGGTGGCGGTCGACGAATGACCAGGCGCCGCCGCCGACCCAGAGCAGCAGGGGAGGCTGATCAACACCTTCCGGCAGGACAAGGTTGAGGCGCTGCAGGCTGTCGGCTTCAACAGCTTCGGGCGCCCGATAAGGGATATCAGGAATTTCCTGGTAGTTGAAAGTATCAGCAGGAATCTGGGCATTCCCATATCCATAACAGGAAGCGAGCATCAGCAAAAGAATGGTTCTCATGTTAGAAAGTTTTAGAGCAGGCCAGCGTACGATCAAGATGATCGCCGCACGAATGCTCGCCGACAAAACGGTTAAATTACAGTGCATTGCTTATATCAATCAGCCTCCTTCAGGATCAAACCCTCCAGGATGGAAAACGGCAACGGCCCGCGCTTCAGCACCTCGGTATGGAAAGCCAGCAGGCTGAACCCCGGCGGGGCTTCAAACCGGGCTTTCCACTCCAGTATTTTATCCGCGCCGTATTTGTAGGTGATCACCTGGCAGGGCCAGCGTTTCATGCGGGCGATCTCCCGCCGGCCGATGTCGTCCTGCCCGGTAATATAGCGGCGCCAGAAAGCCAGGGCCCGCTCGTCGCTCCAGCCGTAGTAGTTCAGCCCGACATCCAGAGGCACGCGGACGGAGCGGACGATGTCCCATTCCCCTTTCCCCAACTCATCGTAGATGCTTCGGTATGCGCCGATCTCGTTTCCAATTTCTTCCACATAAGCCGCCCAGCCTTCGCTATAGCCCGGGCTGTAAAAAAGCCGCTGCACCGGCGACTGTTCCAAAGACCGGCTGTAGGACCGCTCATAATGGTGGCCCGGCAGGGCCTCGTGCAGGTATACCCAGGCGATCTGCCGTTTGTTGAAAGGCTTGTCGAAGAAATTGTAGAAAAAGGTATTGTCCGTATAGAAGGCAGGCACCTGGGCCATCCGCTCCAGCGCGCCCCGCCTGATCCTGATGTCCGGAATGGCCGTTATGCCGGGAAAATGATCCGGCAGCTCCTTCGCCACTTCTTCCGAATACGCTTCAAAAGCCTGCTGTACGGCATCCACATCGTTGTAGAAAAAGGCTTCGCTGCTGATGTACTGCTGAAAGGCAAGGCTGTCCATCCCGCTTCGCTCCTGAATGCGCCTCAGTTCCGACTGCACCTTTTCGATCTCCGACATGCCGAACTCAAACAAGGCTTCCGGCGTAACGGAAATATCTATCCACCGTTTCAGAAAATGGGCGTACCAGGCCTTTCCGTTGGGCAGGCTTGCCAATCCGGCAGCGGGAATTTCCTCCGGCGGGCGGGACAGCAGCCACTGCTCTTCCAGTTGGATGCGTTCCTCGTTCAGCGAAAGATGGTGTTGCAGCAAATCGTATTCCAGCTGTTGCTCCGGAAGAAGCCCATCGTAATCCATTTGGCCCAGGCTGCTGCGCAGGGCCGCAAATACCTGCGCCTGCCGCCGGAGGGATTCCTGGCTTTGGATGCCGGCCAGGTTGTCGGCGTAGGCCAGGCGGAGGGGCTCGATATCCAGCGTTTCATAATCTTCGACGAACTGCGAGACGATGGCCTCCCAGGGCCGGGGCTGGCTGAAAACGGCCGTAGCGCAAAAGGCAACGGCCAGCAGGACGATTCCGTTTTTTTTCATATCGGGTGATCTCTTTTGCACTGAAGATAGGAAAAACAAGGAGTGGCAGCGGGTAAAATCCTGCTAATACCAGTTTTCAGGCTTCAGTTTTAACATTCCAACATCCGGATCGAGGCTTCAGCCTGTTGATAAATTGTAAAATTTTTATTATATTCAAATAATTGATTTTCAAAATTTTAAAATGAAAAATATGCCAGCCATTCAACTAAATGGAACACAACTTGAATACATCGAGCGGGGCCGGGGCGAGCCGGTTATACTGGTACATGGCACGCTCGGCGATTATCGCAGCTGGCAGCTGCAGATGGATGCATTCGCGGAGCAGTACCGCGTCATTTCGTACAGCCGCCGCTATCACTACCCGAATCCATGTAGCGGGGAGGAGGCCGACTATTCCGCTACCCTCCATGCGGATGACCTCGAGGCGTTCATAAACGGCCTCGGGCTCGGATCCGCCCACATCGTCGGCAATTCCTATGGGGCCTATACGGGCCTGTTCCTGGCTATGCGCCATCCGGAACGGGTGCGGTCGCTGGTGCTGGGCGAGCCGCCGGTATTCCCGCTCCTCGATAACAAGCCCGAAGGGCGTGAACTGCGGGATGATTTCCTGGCGGAAGTATAGTGGATAGTGGACGGGCCGTAGTTTTCAGGCTGGCCGATGGATTTTTTTAATTTTCCCGACATGAAGGCCTTATACCCTCCACACCCTTTATCAGTTTGTCAATATTCAGGTCATGCTCATCTAAAAACCTGAAAATGACCGCTTTGCTGGGCATAAACACTACATAGTTTTCTCCAAACCCCAGCATATAGGTTGCGGTTGTTCTACACTTCCCTGTGTTTATTTCTTTCGACCAGAACGAGTGTCGATAGCGCTCCCCCCTGAAGTCATTGTTGGTACTGTATCCATTCCCAAAAGCTTCCTTTACCCTTTCTTCATTTAAGATCTGTTGCCCTTCATGGCTTCCTCCATTGGCAAACAACAAAGCTATTTTTGCTGCTTCGTCAATGGTCGGCAAGGCCCCATAGGCCAGTATTGGCATCCTTTGGGCTTCATCGTTTTCCAAAGTATGCAACAAAGTAAAGTGCTCTGCACCAATAGGAACAAGTACGTTCTCCTGCACCAATTCCCAGTAGTTAACCTTTTTACCTTCTTTTTCTTCTACATAATTCTGCAATGCATAAGATAACACAAACAGGTTGGTAGAAGCATAATTGAATTTCTGGCCCGGCAACTCGGGCGCGTCTCCAAGTTTCGCAATATTGTTTATCGCTTCCTCTGCTGTTTCGGCGGCAATAAGCGTACTGAAGAGGTGCTCCGGGCCTTCCCCTCCAACTGTTCCCGTAACCATGTTCAGTGCGTGGGAGAACGTGACGCCCTGCCAGCCAGGGTGATTTGCCAATGCCGGCACATATTTTGAAATTGGTTCGTTGAACACATCTTCCTGATACCGTTCCGCAAAATACATCAATGCCAGAGCGCCGGCCATACTTTTGGTCACAGAATATAAGCCATGCCGCATTTCACTTGGATACGGGTACGGGCCGTGGCGGGTTTTTGGCGGATGTAAATAAATTTTGTTATCCATTAAGACAGCCCCCAGGCTCGTAGGAGCGTTGGTATATATCATTTTCTCAAAGTAGCCGGCAACTTCATTATCAGGGTCAATTTCACTGAGAGGATGTATTGGAAGCCTTCCTGATCTTGACTGATCGTGCCGTTCAATGGCATGAATGGAATCTGCAAATTGTTCAGCCTGATATTCAGCCGGCAATATGCCGCTGATATTGCCCAATTGTTTATCATCGATATCGGCCGTCTCCTGGCTGCATTGCAAACAAACATTGCTTACTGCATTGGTTTTATAAACGAATGTCGCCACACAATTTCTGGCTTGCCCCACCCACCTGTCGGTTAAGGTTAGGGGAAAGGAAGCGCGGCTCCATTCTCCATCGTCGTCTTCATGCCACACTTTCCCGGTTCCAACTATCACATCCCAGTAGCTATCACTGGTGAAGATCCTTTCTTTTCGGCGGGGGATCAGTTCTCCATTATGTGAAAGGAAACCCAGTTGCAGGTTCGGAAAAATATTTTCTCCCGGGTAATATTCTTTTTCCTTAGGGTAGTTCAATTCGGTTTCCCGGAGGATCAGGACGCCGGAAAAAGGAGCTATTGCCTCTTTTCCCCATTCGGGTTTTGCGAAGAAACTCATGTCAACCAGCGGTTGCGGTTTCCCTTCGGCCAATTCCCCGGCCGTCAAATATTGGCGGGGTTGCGTCAGGACGGGCCCGTTCCATTCCGATGGCTTGTTCTGACAAGCATAAACGAGGAAGATCAGAAAAACAGATCCTGGAATTGCTTTCACAATTGATGTTGATTATTGAGCGTATGAGAATGAAGGAAAATAGTCAACCGCGTAAGCTAATCACTTTCCACATTCTCCTAATACTACTTTTACTTTAAATTTCAGCCGCGTAGCGGCGAAAGATCTTTGCCAGAGGCGTCAGCCCCTGGTAAAGGATTGAGGGGCACTAAGCTTCGGCCGACGGCGTACGGAGCTTGTCCTCATTCGGCCTTAATGACCTTTTCAAATCCAATTATCTCATTGTTCTTATCTTTGATGACCAGAACAAATAATCCAGTTCCTAAATTTGACAGGTCAATTCTGTCGCCATCTGCATGGCTTTTTTCCCTGATCTTAATTTGGTTATCTAAAACTCCAAAAATATCAATAGTTACCCTGCTTTCTTTTTGAGGATGAGCCACCCATATATAGTCTTTACAGGGGTTAGGATATACTTTTACTTCCTTTAAATCCTGGGATGATGTTTCTGATAAATCATAACTAAACCTGATGTTGTCAACATTCATAATTGAATAGTAGCTGCCATTTCCCCAAATCGGCGCGATATATAATTCAATCGAATCATAGGGATGCACAATATTTGAAAAGTCTATTTCTCCCATTTGAAAAGTATCCACAAAATTTGTTTCTTCCCAGATTATTTCTTCAAATTCCCCATCGACTGTGTCAAAAAACTTTACATATATTCTGCACTTCCCTTTATTACATTTGTAGTCAAAAAACATCTTTTCAGGTACATTATCAATTCTTCTCCTTTGCCAGATAAAAGTTTGCATATACCCGAATTCTTCAAAAATATATGATTCCACTGCAACCGAATAGTCTCCTTCCGAATGGCAAGTATCTCTCCAGACATGAAGTCCATATCTCAGCCAACCGGGAGGCGCTTGATAAGCACTGCCACTGTCCACGGACCAATCTTCAAAATTCAAATTGTAAAATTGACAGTTTATTACATACGGATTAAATAACGTTATTACCGCTATTAAATTTACAATGATCCTGATTCTGTTTTTCATAGCTCTATTGTTATCCTTTTTATATCAACACTCCCCCCACTTGCCTTTATTTCTCTTAATCTCCCCCTTCCGTTTGTGAACGATTATTCGGATAAAAACTTTTCCCATTCCTGACGCTTATCCCGTTAACCCTATTCCAGCCTCCCTCCCCCCGCAACTGCCAAAACCCCAATTTACATAACTCCCCTTTAACCAACAATGTCGGCGAAAAGAAACTTTCCGGCCCGGTAAAGATCACCAGAAGAGCATTTCCACCCATTTCCTCCATTGACGCTCTCCCCAACCGCCATACCCACCGAAATCCTGGAGCGTGAAAACTGAACCCACAACAATACAGCCCTATAACCATCCAACCATCCAGCAATCCAACCATCCAACCATCCAGCAATCCAACAATCACCCCCCTGGGTTATTCTCCTCCGCATACTTCTTCAACCGCTGCCAGTCCTCCTCAAAAAACGCCCTGATCTTCTTCAGGCCTTCCTTCGGCGTCAGCTCCTCCTCCGGCACCACGAAGGCCGGCGCCAGCTGTGCCGGGTACAGGATGGCATAGCAGGCCAGCAGCCGCCCCCGCCGCTGCAGCCAGTGCAGGACGGGCTGCTCCGAGAACTCCGGCTGTTTCTCCCCGAAGATATTGCGCGCCACCGAGCGCATGATGCGCAGCTGCTTCTCGCTGTAGGACCGGTGGACGGGCGCCAGGGAGATGTCCTCCCGGTTGTAATCAGCGCCGCAGAAGCGGGCAATCTTATCGAAGAAGCACCAGGGGTTCTCCTTCAGCTCGTCGTGGAAGAGCACCAGGGGTTTGGAGCCGAAGTAGCGCTCCAGGATCTCCAGGTTGGTGTAGAAGGTGGCGTGTTTGATCTTCCACAGGCCGCTGTCGTTCTCCACGTCGAAGAACTCGTCGAAGGGCAGGTAGCCGCCGTTCTTGATGTAGCGCCGGTACTGGGAGGCGATCCAGCCGTCGTGCCGCCGGAAAATGATGATGGGGCGGGCGTGGGGATAGAAAGAAGAGAACCACTTCACCTCGTCTTCCAGTTGCTGGTCGAACTCGCGGGAGATGAAGTACTTCTCGTAGCCAGTGTCTTTTATGATCTGCGGGCTGCGGCGGTAGCGCGTGCTTTTGATGTAGTGGAGGCCCTTCAGCTTTGGGAAGAAGCGGTGCTGCAGGTAGGTGGAAGCTACCTTACCCAGGCCGACGTGGAAGTACACTTCGGGGTCTCGTGTATTCGTGGATTTGTTCATTCGTATATTTTCACCAGGCTGGCTATACGGGCGTACATTCGTGTGCCCATTGTGAGCCTGAGGTATTGACCGGCAGTTCAAGGCACAAAAATAGGCTTTTTAATGGCGAACGGAAGGCATTTCCACTGCATTTCTACGTATTTCATTTAGCCCTTCTCCCACTCTCCCACTCCCCCACTCTCCTAATCCTTCAGCCCATACCGCTCCACCAGCGCCCGGTAGCGCGGCGTCTGCGCCAGCGCATTATATGGCGGCTTGGACTTATCGATATTGGAGATCTTGAAGCCTTTTTGAAAAGCTACTTCCATGTAGTGATAAAAGCTATCCACCTTACCGGTAAAGGCAAAGGTTTCCGCCAGGGTGGTGTAGGGGTAGCCCTGCAGGGTATCCAGGGCGACGGTGGCCCGGGCCTTGTCCATGGCCAGCGCATGCTCGCCCAGCATGTTATGGGCCATGGCGGTGAGGTTCATTGCATTCTGGTAATGCTCCGAGCCGGCCAGGTATTGCTCGGCCTTCCGGAAAGTCTGCACCACCTTTTCGTAATTGCCCGTATAATAATTGCCCCGCATAACGGCCGCCGGTATCCAGGGCGTGGTGGGGTCCATCTCAAAGGCCGCTTCGGCCTGTTGGAGGGCCTGTATGGTATCTCCCCGCGCCAGGCTGGCCAGGGCCCGGGTCATATACCCCTGAGCGTTCTCCCCGGCCATCTTCTCGGCCCGGTCCACGATCTCCAGCGCTTCATCCATGGCGCCGCGGCTCACCTTGCTGTCGGCCCAGGTGCTCCAGGCGTCGGGGTCGTCGGGCGCCAGTATGGTCATTTGTTCGAAGGCGCTGTCGGCCTTCTCGAATTCGCCGGCGCTGTGCAGCAACCAGGCGTAGGAGCGCCAGCGGTCAATATTTTCAGGGGCGAGTTCTACGGACTTCCGCATGGCCTCCATCCCTTCTTTTGTTCGGTCCAGGCGGATAAAAGCCCAGGCCTGGCGGACGTAGGCCAGCGGGAAATCCGGCCTGGTGCGCGCCGCTTTCTCGAACTTATCCAGCGCCAGTTCGTGCTTGCCCTGGTCCTGGAGAATGCTGCCCCAGGCCAGGTAGGCCCAGTGGGCCTCCTGCGGGCGGCTGCGCAGCATGATGCGCACCAGCTCCAGCGCCTCCTCGTATTTCTTCTGCCGGTACTTGACCACCGCCAGGCGGTAGGGGTCGGTATTGGTGACGATGAGCTCCGCCCCCCGCCGCAGGAGGGAGTCCACGGCGGCTTTCTCCCCGCTTTCTCCTATCCTCACGGTAGCGGAGAGGGTAGGATAGCCCGTCATACGCAAGGCCAGCGCATATTCCCCGCCGAGGCGGGTGACCTCCCCCTGTATCAGGTGGTTGGGCCGGCCGAACATCTCCCGCAGGTGGTAGGTGACGGACCGCAGCGACACCCCGATGCCCATGACCGCCACATTGAGGTCGGGCTGCTGGTTGCCGGCCAGCTGCAAAGAGTCTTCCTTGACAGAGCTGGCCAGTTCCTTGAGCAGCAGCACCTCGTCCTGGATGCGGCGGGCCACTACGTCCCCTTTATAACCACTTTCTTCCAGGTGCAGCGGCACACTGAAAGATTCGAGCACGTAGCCCTGGTCCTGAAAAATGCGGCTGACCAGCACGATGGCTACGATGATCAGAAAGAGGGTGCCCAGCTTCAGGGCGATGGTGGCCAGGCGGTCCAGGGCGGTGGCCCAGCGTTCGAGCTGAACGGCGCGCTTCCAATCCCAGTTGCGGACGCTGAAGGGGGTCTTGTTCTGCCGGCGAAACCATTGGGTGATCTTGGGTAACATGGCCAAAGGAATTGTGTTGGTTGTGCAAATTAGCGATTTTCTGCATTTTGCCCATATTATTGTTAGCGCAACAATATTATCTTACCGCCGTAAAAACTACTTATCTTTGGGTAACCATTCTGCGCTCAGCAAATAAATGGGAAACGCCCTGAACAGCGATGAGCTTTACTTCCTGCAAATTCCTTCACCTGCTTCTTTCTCCGGCCATTTCACCGATAGCCTGCTTCACCTTAGAACACAGAACAGGGCGCCCGCACATCTTCCGGGCGCTGACTATTTTTATGGGTTTGCTCCTGCTAGCCCCGCCCTCCCTCTCCGGGCAGGGCAACGGAACGGGCCGGAAATATTCCGTAGAACAGCTCACCATTGAGCAGGGCCTGTCGGATAACAAGGCCAATGCCTGCCTTCAGGACCGGACGGGGTACCTCTGGTTTGGCACCAACGACGGCCTGAACCGCTACGACGGGTACGCCTTCACCGTGTACAAACACAGTCCGGGCGACTCTTCCAGCATTAGCAACAACAAGGTCAACGCGCTGCTGGAAGACGAGGCGGGCCTCCTCTGGATCGGCACCGACGGGGGGCTCAACTGCTTTGACCCCCGGACGGAAACTTTCCGGAGCTATCAGCATGATCCTGCGGATGAGAAAAGCATCAGCCACAACCAGGTAAAAACCCTTCTGATAGATGAATCCGGGCTACTGTGGCTGGGCACCTTCAACGGATTGAACCGGTTCGACAAGCCCAGCCAAACCTTTTCCCGCTTCTGGCACCAGGCTACCCACCACCTGCCCTGGGAAAAGGAACCTACTCATATCGTGACGGCCCTCGGCTCATCAGCCGGCGGCCGGCTACTGGTTGGATACGCCGGGATGGGCCTGATGCTTTTTGACCAGAAAGCGGGAACCTTCCGGCAAGTCCTGATGGAGGAAAGGGCAGACAAAGGCATGGGCCTGAATATCTACCGGATCACCCCTCCTCAGAACGGCAAAAACTGGGTCGTGGCAACTGAAAAGCTCTATCAGTACACTGCGGGTGGCCATCTGGCCCTGGCCGGCACGAGCTCGGCGGCTTTGGCCGGCATCGGGCTCAATGGATTCAGGCGCACCCATTCCGGCCGTTATCTGGCGCCGAGCTGGCAGGGATTATACGTTCTGGATTCCAATTTTCAGCAAACCGGCTTTTTTCTCCCTGAAGGGCTCGCTCCTTTTACCCCGGCCCACAATTGGGCCCTGGGGCCGATAGAAGACCAGGCCGGTGATATTTGGTTCGGCACCGGTGGGGCCGGAGTTTTCCATATCGTAAATACAGGCAACCATTTCTCCAACTTCCACTACCAGGCCGGGCAGCGCAACGGAGTGCCCCATTCCTATATCAATGCCCTGCTGGAGGTCGGGGACGATGAAGTCTGGATTGCGGCAAGAAGGCATGGGTTGAAGGTTTTCAACCCCAAAACCTACAGTTTTCGCCCCGTGCCCCCCTGGCTAAACCCTCCCAACGGATTGAACACCAATGAAATATCCGCCCTGTTCCAGGACAGCAAGGGCAATATCTGGATCGGCACCTGGGGCGGAGGGCTCAACCTTTGCCGGCCAAAAACGAAAACCGTTGAATATTTTTTGACCGACAGGAATGACTCCACCAGCCTGTCCGATGACTTTGTCACCGATATTCTCGAAACCGCCGAACACGAGATCTGGGTAAGCACCACGCTGGGTGTCTCGGTTTTAAAAGACCAGGAAGCGATCGAAAAAGGCCGCTTCAAAAGCTACCGGCACTCTCCCGAAAAGCGGGGCGCCCTGAACCACCACCGGGCCACCTGCCTGCTGCAGGCTGAAAACGGCAACATCTGGGTGGGCACTTTAGACGGGCTTCACCGCTTTGACCTCGAAACAGACGCCTTCATTTTGTATCAACAGGGCCTGAAGTCCCCAAATTCACTCGCCAATAATACGATAAACGCCATTTTTGAAGACAGCCGGGGGCAACTATGGATCGGCACTGCAGGAGGGCTGGAAAAATTCAACCCCGCCACCCATTCCTTTGAACACTATCTGGAATCGGCAGGCCTGGCCGATGGCTACATCATCGGTATCCAGGAAGATAAACAAGGCTTCCTCTGGCTGGCCACGAAAAACGGCATTTCCCGTTTTTGCCCGAAAACCGGGAAATTTAAAAACTATGACTCCAGGGACGGGCTCTTAAACCATGGCTTCAACCCCAATGCCTTCATCAGCAGCAAAAGTAAGGCTGCTTTCTACGCCGGAGGCAAAAACGGGCTGAGCTTGTTCTATCCGGACAGCATCCGGGAGAACCCTTTTATTCCTGCGGTTATTATCTCCTCTTTAAAAAAATACAGCACCAGAGGAGGCAAAACCCTGGAAACGAAGGTGAAAGGCATAACCCACCGGGATGAGATACACCTTTCCTATGAGGACAACATTATCATCTTCGAACTGACGGCGCTCAATTTTCGCAATTCCAAAAAAAACCAATACGCCTACCAATTGTATGGCTTCAACAACGATTGGATCAACCTGGGAACCAAACGGGAGATCACCTTTACCAGCCTTGATCCCGGCCAGTACACTTTAAATGTAAAAGGCAGCAACAACGACGACAGATGGAATCAGGCAACTACTTCTTTAACCATTGTCGTCCACCCGCCCTGGTGGGCCACCTGGTGGGCTTACCTGCTTTACGCTGTAGTGCTGGGCGGCATCCTGTATGCTGTCAGAAGGTCCGAACTCCACCGGCAGGCGTTGAAAACCAACCTGGCGCTGGAAAAGGTGGAAGCCGATAAGCTCAAAGAACTGGACAGCTTTAAAAGCCGCCTCTACACCAACCTCACCCATGAGTTCCGCACCCCCCTGACCGTTATCCTGGGTATGGCGGAGCAGATCAAAAAGGCGCCCCAGAAGCATCTGGACGACGGGGTTGAACTCATCCGGAATAATGGAAAGAACCTGCTGCAGTTGATCAACCAACTGCTCGACCTATCTAAACTGGAAAGTGGTGCGTTTCAACTCCAGCTCCGGCAAGGGGATGTTGTGCCCTATCTCCGCTACCTGGCGGAGTCCTTTCAAACCTATGCCAATAGCCGAAACCTGTCCCTCCGTTTCCACACATCGCTGGAGTCGCTGGTGATGGACTACGACCCGGAGCAGCTCAAGCAGGTGGTGACAAACCTGATTTCCAATGCCGTAAAATTCACGCCTTCCGGCGGGGAGGTGACGGTGCGGGCCAAAGCAGAAAATAAACAGTTGTTGCTGGAGGTATCCGATAACGGGGTGGGGATTGACCAGGAAAAACTGCCCTACATATTCAATCGCTTTTATCAGGCGGACAGCTCTACGACCCGGCGGGGGGAAGGTACGGGTATCGGATTGGCCCATACGCAGGAGCTGGTGAAGTTGATGGGCGGCGACATTGCCGTAGAAAGCCAATTAGGCAAAGGTTCCACGTTTACCATTTCGCTACCGATCAGGCATACGGCTGAACCAGAAGGGTACGCAGGTGCTCAAATGGAGGAGGCCCCGACACCTCTTACCACCCTGCCGGCGGCCGAGGAAACCTTCAGGCGCCCACCGTCCACCGTCTACCGTCCATCGTCCGCCTCCCGCCCTCGAATGCACGAAAACACTAATGCACAAATACACGATCTCCCTCACCTCCTCCTCATTGAAGACAATCCCGACGTCGTCACCTACCTCAAGAGTTGCCTGAGTGATATTTACCAGCTGGACGTGGCTTACAACGGCCTCATTGGCATCGAAAAGGCCATCGAAAACATCCCGGACCTCATCATCAGCGATGTGATGATGCCCGAGAAAAATGGCTACGAGGTGTGCGATACGCTGAAAAACGACGAGCGCACCAGCCACATCCCCATCATCCTGCTGACAGCTAAAGCCGATGCTTCTTCTAAGATCACGGGGCTGCGCCGCGGGGCAGACGCCTACCTGGCCAAGCCCTTTGACCGCGAAGAGCTGCTCGTCCGCCTGGCCAAACTGGTAGAGCGGCAGCAGCGTATGGTAGCCTATTTTTCCGCCAGGGCGCCGATTCCGGAGGCCAAAAAAGAAGATGTCCAGGTTGAAGATGAGTTCATCCAAAAGGTGCGGCGCATCATTGAGCAACACTACAAAGACGAAGACTTCGGCCTGCCCCAGCTTTGTCAGAAGATCCGCATGAGCCGCTCACAGCTTTACCGTAAATTGAAGGCCCTTACCGGCGCCTCCCCCTCCGATTTCATCCGTTCCTACCGGTTGAATAAAGCCAGAGACTTACTGGAAACTTCTGGCCTCAACGTCTCCGAAGTGGCCTGGGAGGTGGGGTACAAGGATGTTGCCCATTTTTCCAGGTCTTATCAGGAGGCCTTTGGCTTTCCGCCCAGCGCAACCAGCAATTAGTTGTTTATCAAACATTTAGGTGGCTGACACAACCAATCCTTGCAACGGATTGACAAACATTTAGTGGGCCGGTGCAACGGATTGACAAACCTCCGAACCCATTCGACAAACCCATTTAGGCCGGCCGGCCTCATCTTTGAAGCATCAGTTTTTTACTGCTTGAACATTTAACCTGGCATACGGCATCAGCCTTTCCCTCCATTGGAAAACACCTCCACTGGTACAGGCTAACCTATGCCTTCATCAAAAAGAAAAAGACAAAAACATACACTGATCATGAAAAACACCTTAGGCCTGATTCCGAAAAGGGCGGCAGCAATTCCGGGCGGGCTGATGACAAAAACAGGAAACCTCTCAGGGCAACCGGGCTGGCCTCCGGCCATTGTTACCGAAGATATTATGGATGGCTGATCAGGTAAACGCCGCCAGCTTTTCCATCAACCAAGGCCTGGCGACCACGGAGCCTTCTCTTTCCAGTTTCTTGCGTAGCTTCGCCAGCTTATCGCTGCTCAACTGGCCGCCGGCCTTCAGCCCGGCCAGTTTGCGAAGGGAGGAGGCCAGGTTCAGATAGCCCTGAGCCCGGCCGGAGGATATCTTTTCATTACGGCGCAAAAACTTCCCGAAGGCTTTGGACTCGTAAACCACAAGATCGTAGTAAGTATCATCCTGCAGGAAAAGCTCGAAGTAATTGCGCAAAGACAGGGACTTCACGCGCAACTGGTACTGCAGGCCCGAGCTTTCCACCTGCTGAAGCAGGGCGTTGGAGGCGGAGAAATCGCCTTTGGCAAAGTACCAGTAGGCGGTGGCCAGGCTTACCGCATCCACCTGCTGAGCGGCGGGTAATGCGGGGGCGTACCGGGCGATGAATTTTTCAATCCAGTCTAATTCCCCCAGGACGGAAGCCGTCACAATAATATTGAGGAATGTCGTATCGGAAAGCTTGCCTTCGTCGAGGAAGAGCGCTTTCTCCAGCCCCAGCTGGTAGAGCCGGAACTGCCGGCCCAGATATTCCTGCTTACCTTTATTGTATAATTGAATACTCGTATTGACCAGGTAGCGGAGCAGGGATGCCTGATCGGCAGGGCAAAGCAAATGCAGGTGGTGATAGGCAATGTCCTCCAGCCGCCGGTAGATGCTTTCGTTTTCCGGCTGCTCCATCAGCGCCAGTATATCCCGGTAGGCCTGAAATACCTTATCGCCCCCAAATACCGGATGCTTTTCCGCCAGTTGAATGCTTTCCCCTAACAAGGCTATTTCATACGCTTCCGGCAGGATGTTCTGCCGGTTGCGCAACTCTGCGCTGTACCTCATTTTCGATAAAATATAGAAAGCGTCCAGGTTTTGCATGATCCCTTCGAGCTGATCGGCGGAGAAGCCGTAGCGGGCGGTGCGGGGGTGGAAGAAATGATCGTGCTGCTGCCGCCACCGCGCCAGGTAGTAGTACTCATCGCGGTAGGGGCTCTGCTCCAGTTGTTCGGCCAGGGATTGGTTTTGTTTGAGGAACAGCTCGTACTGATTGCGCTCCCCAAGCTCGGCCTGCAGCAACTGTTGATGCAGGAGACGGCCCTGCTTCAGGCGCTGGGCCACCAGGAACTCCTCCACCAGGCCAGACAGGCGGAACATCAGCACCCGCAGGCGCTGGCTGTCGTAGGGCTTGTCCGGGAATACATGCTTGAAAATCGCTTCTTTAGTGATTTTTGGCGAATCATACCCGGGGGCATACTTGCGCAAATGATCGAACAGGGCCACCACCCATTCATTGCTGTTGTAATAAGGCGAGCGCACCCACTTGGCCAGCCAGCGCTGCTCCTCCGGTTTGATGGACCGCAATAAAGCGATCAGCTTACTCTCTCGCATTCAACCGTTTTTTGAAATGAAAACCAATGCAACTATGCCACTAAAAACCCTAATAATCAAACTGCTACAAAAATATACCTATCAAATATCTCAATTTTTCTGAAACAACTCACTGAATTTGTCCCGAAAAAATAGAACGTACCCGCTTACCTTGGAGATAAATAAGGCCAAGCTCCGGACCAGCAGCAACCGGCCGGCATAGCCTCCAGATAACCCGGGAAAAACACCTAAAACCACCCCAAAATGGAGGCGGTCCAAAAAATCAAATGCATCAACCGCGCCTGGTTTGTACTGTCCTTCGAAGTAAAGGACAGTGACGGCCACTCTCTCCGCAGCGGCGACCTCCCCATCCAACGAGAGAGCCGGCTCGACCTGTTGGAAGGCGGTTTCCCGGAAGGATCGGAGGTGGTATTGCGGGTGAAGGCGGCGATGGGCAAGGCCCCGGCGGCTGCGGAAAAACTGCGGTTTGCCCGCAATGGAAGGACGGCGGCTTTTGAGGTGAAGGGCACCAGTCTTGATTTCAGGCTGGGATTGGTGGCGGTACTGGAAACGGAAGATTAGCACCCAAGCCGGACAATTGATAGAAAAGGCTGGTGGCTTTATTTCCAATAACTGGATTTCAAAAGGTTACCTAAAACCTAAACAAATGAGCACAACAGCTCCAAATCTCTCGGAATTTCCCACCTGGAAAAAACTCCTCCTCTCCGCCGAAGGCTCCATCGGCAAGAACTGGAGCGTCTACGAAGACCCCGAACCCCGGCTTTTTGACCGGTTGATAGAAGATTACAGCAATGACATGGACACACTCGCCAACCAGGCGCTGCAATTGCTGGAAGAAGCCGCAAAAGAGAGAAAAACC
>CAYQKY010000125.1:0-25307 GCA_964418125.1 uncultured Phaeodactylibacter sp. | reverse complement strand
ACAGCAACGATCATAATCAATTGACTTTGTTCGACTTATAACGCAACACTAGTGGAATGAACACTAAAAACCTATCTGAAAATCAGCGAAGAGAGCAGGAAAGTCCTTTTCGCACGCCCGGAGGGGGCTTTTCGGATAGGCTCCAAAATTTCGCCCGTATACCGGGAACCGCAAAGGATAATTATCATAGTTTTGAGTGACTTATATCAACTTGCCGGAAAACTGACGATAATCATTGACAGCAAGCATCGTAACTACTAGTTTATCTGTTGTAAAGGTTCTCTGTCGTTCCCTGCCCCCGCGCCAAAGGCTTCGGCCCCCTAACCCGGAGCTAACGCCGCAAACCGGCTTTTTTAAAGCGCCAGAGTAATAATAAGTACCCGGCCAAAAACCCGGCGACAATGAAAACATCAAACCGGCTCGGCCTTCCGGGAGGTTTTGTTTGGGGCTTAGTCATGGCCCTTACCTTTTTCACCTGCCAGAAGGAAACCACCCCCAACCCATTCCTCCCCTCTCAGGAACTGCTGAATGCTTACGACCTGAACTTCAAAAACCACCTCGAGCAGGCCACCGCCGACCTGGGTAAAGAGGTAATGCGCTATGAGCCCATCGCCCCCGGCCTGCTGCCTAAAAAGGTGAGCATTGAAGGCACCCACTACGAACTGGGCTACCTGCTCGGGCGCATCAACGAACATCACTTCGGCCCCTGGCATCCCACCCGGAACGCTGAAAACGAGGCCATCAACCAGCAGATCGAAGAAATGTACCAGGAACTCTACCCGCCTTACCTGGATCTGCTTCGGGGCATTGCCGGCGCCCGGGGGCTCACCCTGGAAGAAATGGACCTGAGATACATGGAGCACGAATATTTCATGGGCTCCTGGTGGTATCTGCTGAATTACCAGCGATTCATCGATGAGACGGACTTTTCCTGCAGCCTGGCCTCCTATTATCTGGAAGGCGAGGGCAGGCACCTGGTTGGCCGCAATTTCGACAATCAATCAGACCGCCCCCACTTCCTGGTGAGCACTAAAATGGAGGGCAGCTTTGAGGTACTGGGCAATTCCTGCTACATGCCCTACCACTGGGTAACCGACGGCATGAACGAAAAGGGGTTGTTCATCGGAGTATCCACTAACGGCAACCCCGAACGTTACAACCGGAAGGAAGGCTACACCTATCCCGATGTACCCGCCGTGCAGGTGATCCACATGGTGCGCATCGCCCTGGAAAAATGCGCCACGGTAGAAGAGGCCATCGGCCTGTTCCGGCCTGTGCGCATCTGGTTCCCGGAGGAGTTCAACCATCTGTTGCTTGCTGATGCTTCCGGCGATGCCGCCGTGCTGGAGTGGGATCCCGACAAACAGGCCCACGTCTTCCGGAGGGACAAGCCCTACCTGCTGCTGACCAATACGGCTTACCTGGAAGGGCTGGATTTTGTGGAGGCCAATTGCTCCCGCTACCGGAAGGCAAAACCCATGCTGGAGGCCGGCATCAGCGATATCGGCCAACTGCTGGACGTCATGGCCGCCATACGGTTCACCTCCGGCGAAACGCGAACCTTGTGGACGTCGATGTTCAGCCTGTCCTCCCTGAAAATGGAGGTGCGGTATAGGGCGGAGGGGTTTGAGGTGGGGTATGGGGAGGGAATGAAGGAATGAATGTCATACTGATCATTCCTTCATTCTCCATTCCCGAGCAAGTCACTTCACCGTTATTTCCAGTTCCTTTATGATGTTATCGGAAGCAGTGCCCACGTAAACGGTATACTTTCCCTTCTCCAGGTTCCATCCGGATAGGGATTCGTCGTAAAAGGCGAGCTTGTCAATTTCTATGGGTATGTCCACCCGGGCCGTTTCCCCTTTTTTCAAATGTACTTTACGGAACCCTTTCAGTTCCTTCACCGCTCGTTCTACCTCAGAATCCGGCTTTCCGACGTACACCTGAACCACCTCCGCTCCGTCGGCGCCGCCGGTGTTGGCTACCTGGCAGGATATGATAGCCTGCCCGCCGGCGGAATAGGATTGCTTGTCCGTCCTGATACCTGACAGTTCGAAGCTGGTGTACGACAGGCCATGCCCGAAAGCGAACAAGGGCTTTATCTTTTGGGTATCATGCCAGCGATACCCCACAAAAATGTCTTCTTTGTAATACTGGTTGATACTGTCGCCGGGATAGGAAAGTTCCCCGAAGTGATGGGCTGCATTATCCTCGAGCTTTACCGGAAAAGTAAAGGGCAGTTTACCGGAAGGGTTGACATCACCGCTGATCACATCCGCCAGGGCATGGCCGGCCTCGCTTCCCAGGTACCAGGCCTGCAGGAGGCCTTTCACATCATCCACCCATGGCATGGCCACGGCATTGCCGCTGACCAGGATCACGCCAATATTTTCATTGGCCTCTGCCAATTGGGCAAGCAGTTCTTCCTGCCCGAAGGGAAGCCCGTATTGCAGGCGGTCGCCGCCCTCACAATCCTGATGGTGGTTCTTATTCAACCCTCCGAAAAACAGGACTACATCGGCCCGGGCGGCAGCCTGTACCGCCGCATTGCGCAGGGAATCGGCATCGAGCCCGGACGGCGCCACCCACCCGTACCGAGGCGGCCCGGAAGCGTAACCCATGGAATGGATGATGTTGGCGTTCTTAAACCGCTCCTGAATTCCTCTCAGGGGGGATACCTCATCTTTGGCTTTCAACTCAGAGGAACCGCCCCCTACCGTCATGGCGCGGGTGGCGTTCTCCCCGATCACGGCAATGGTTATTTCTTTTTCCGGATCGAGGGGAAAAAAGCCATCGTCATTTTTCAGCAGGACGATGCCTTCGCCGCCCACGGCCCGGGCCACCTGCAGGTGTTCCTCGTTGTTCATCCTGCCCAGCGGCCGGTTGGGGTTCATATTGGTGCGGAACATCAGGCGGAGGATACGGCGCACCTTATCGTCCACCACCGATTCCGGGACCGCTCCGCCCTTGATCATGTTGAGGAACGGCATAGCGAGGTAATAATAATCGTAAGCATTCCGGGTGGAAATCGTCAGCCCGTCCGTGCCGGTGCCCATTTCGATATCCAGGCCGTACAGGGCCGCCTCGCGGGTGTCGTGGGCGCCGCCCCAGTCGGTGACCACCACGCCGTCGAAGCCCCAGTCCTCTTTCAGGATGTCGTTCAGGAGGATCTCATTGTGGCAGCAGTGTTGGCCTCTGAATTGGTTGTAGGCGCCCATGATGGCCCAGGCGCCACCTTCCTGCACGGCGGCTTTGAAGGCCGGCAGGTATATCTCGTACAAGGCCCTGTCGCTCACCTCCACATTGATGTGGCCGCGCCAGCGTTCCTGGTTGTTGAGGACGTAATGCTTCACACAGGCCGCTACGCCATTCTGTTGTACGCCCTGAATGTAGGGCGCCACCAAAGCGGAGGCCAGGTGAGGGTCTTCGCCCATATATTCGAAATTACGGCCGTTGAGCGGCGTGCGGTAGATGTTCACGCCCGGCCCCAGCAGGATGTCCTTCCGGCGGTAGCGGGCCTCTTCCCCCACCGCCACGCCATACCGGCGGGAAAGCTCCGGATTGAAAGTGGCCGCCAGGCAGGTAAGGGCCGGAAAGGCGGTGATCGAATCGTTGGTCCAGCCAGCGTAGCCCCAGTTGTCCCAGTTGATCTCCGCCCGCACGCCATGCGGACCGTCGGACATCCAGATCTCCGGAATGCCCAGGCGCGGAACGCCCGGGGAACTGAATTTCGATTGGGCGTGGCACATGGCCACTTTCTCCTCCAGGGTGAGGAGGGAGAGAATGCTGTCTATCGCAGCTTCCACCCCTTTTCCCGAAGGCTGGGCCGCTGCGCCAATGCTGATAAAAACCATGGAAAATAAAGCCAGCGTGATCTTTTTCATCCCAGTCATTTTTGGGAGTGAAACTACTAAAATTCCGCCAGCTGAAAAAGCAGCGCCTGTCCTGTAATCAGGAAGGCACCCGCTTTCAGGCCAGCCTCCGCAGGCCGCCTTAGAAAATGGCCGACCCTGAACCACTTTATTTTCCTCCGTTTTTTCTGCCTGCCAACTCCTCCTTCAACCGAATCACCCGCTGATACGCCTCCTCGATCCGCTCCGGCCTGATCCTGCCCTCTTCCACCGCCTTCAGCACGATGGCCTGGAACTTCTCCGGGATCTCCTCGTCATAGCCGAGGTTGTTACCGAAGCAGAGGACGTCCACGCCGGCGTTGATACAAAGGACGACGGCCTCCTCCAGGCCGTACTCGCTGGCGATGGCCTCCATCTGCATGTCGTCGGAGAAGATGACGCCGTCGTAGCCGATGCTGTCGCGCAGGATGCTGATGGCTTTTTCGGAAAGTGTCGCCGGATATTTTTCGTCGATATGGCGGTTGAAGACGTGGGCGGTCATGACTGCGCCTTCGTAGCCCTGCACGATGAGCCGGCGGTAGGGTTCCAGTTCTGCCTCGCTCCAGGTATCGGTCACGTCGGTCAGGCCCTTGTGGCTGTCGCCTTTGGCGCTGCCGTGCCCGGGGAAGTGCTTCAGGACGGGGACCACCCCGTTGGACAGGTGGGCGTCTATCACCGCCCGGGCATGCCGGGTTACCGTTGCCGGGCTTTCGGAAAAGCTCCGCTCCAGGCGGCCGATCACACCAGACTCCGTTTCTATGTTCAGGTCCGCTACCGGGGCGAAATTGAGGTTGATGCCCAGGCTGGCCATGGTGCGGGCGTTCAGTTCGGCGTAGTAGCGGGTAGAATCCAGGTTATCCAGTTTGCCCAGATGGCGGGCGGAGGGGATGGCCGGGAATCCGTATTTCGGTTTCAGGCGCAGTACACGGCCTCCTTCCTGGTCGATGGCCACCAGAAGCGGGGTGGGGGCATAGGCCTGCAGGGAGTCCACCAGGGCCTTCACCTGCTGCGCAGATTCTATATTGCGCCGGGATTCCTGGTTGGGAACGTCGTAATCGAAAAAGATGACATTGCCCACTCTGCCGGCCTTGATGTGCTGTACGATGGGGCTGTTCTCCTCCACGCTCATGCCGCGGAAGCCATAGAGCAGCATTTGCCCGATCTTGTCCTGGAGCCTTTTCTTTTTCCACCGCGCTCCCAGTTCGCGCCAGGTG
Organism: uncultured Phaeodactylibacter sp.; assembly: GCA_964418125.1. Classification (GTDB taxonomy): domain Bacteria; phylum Bacteroidota; class Bacteroidia; order Chitinophagales; family Saprospiraceae; genus JACJXW01. The sequence goes on along the minus strand of CAYQKY010000125.1, from coordinate 20,203 downwards.
ACAAGTTGGATGTTCTCCTCTTCCAGGATCTGCCGGCATTTTTCGCTGGTAAAAAAGTCGAAGTCGGCCTGCCGCCAGGCATTGCCCCAGGCCGGATGATCGACGGCGATACCCTGGAATTCGAGGTTGTCGTAGGCACAGTGGATCAGCAGGGCGGAGACGCCTTCCGGAAGTTCCCTCAACATCCGCTCGTAATAATTGCCCATGCCTTCCTGGAAGTTGTTCACGTTGGCGGTGTATACGTGATCCAGGACCATATCCTCCTCGGTAATGTATTCGGCCATTAAGGCCGGCTCTTTTGCCAGCATCACCGGGATGCCGTACTCCCGCCCCAGCTTGAGGTAACTCTCAAAGTATTCCGGGCGCCCCCAGAAGAGGCAGCCCATGTGGCTGTCGAGGTGAGTGGGCTGAATGCCGAAACGGAGGGTTTGCTCGATCTGGGCGCGCAGTTCTTTTTCCACTTCTTCAGCGCTGGCCCTGGCGGCCACTGCCGCGCAGTCGGGGTGCAGAAAACCCAGCTCGTTCACCAGTCCCGGCACTTCGTTTTTTGGCGCCACCGGCCCCCAGCGAAAGTGCTTCCATTCGTTGGTCAGCGTGAGGTGGATGCCCAGGTCGTGGCCGGGATTTTCCCGGGCCCAGTCAGCCACTTCCGCCATCCACGGGCAGGGCGGCATAATGCTGGCCGAAACGACAGAGCCTTCCGCCATCGCCCGGAAGCTGGCGGCATTTTCGGAATGGGCCATCCCCAGGTCGTCGGCGTGGATGATGAGGAGCTTGCTTCCGGAAGGGTAGCCGAGTTGTTCGGCGAGGGTGGGTTGGGTAATGCCATTCATGCAGAAAAGGGAAAATGCCAGGAGGAAGAATAAACGATTCATACGTGATGGTTTAGACAAAGGACAGTTACAGCGGTGAAGTTAGGAAAATTGGAAATTAAAAAGAATAAGGCTTCCGGTTGCGGGACAGGGAACTGATGTTCTTTTGCGCTTTCTGAAGATAGGTATACGCCTCCCTCCCCCACTTCTCCTCATCCCGGTACTGCTCCTCCAGCAGGTGGGCGGCCGACAACCGGGCTTTGACCAGGGCGTTGAGTGCGGTGTAGAAATAACGAAGGGCTTCCGGATACCTGTCGCCGGCAATCCGGGCGTACTCCCTCAGAAACCGCTCGCCGATCCAGCCCGCTCCCAGGATACTGCACTCCAGCGACAAAAGCGAAAGGTCATACACCGGGTCGAGGGTGCGCAGCTTTTTGCTGAACTCCAGGCAGTCGATGAACAGGGGCCGCGGCCGCAGGCAGACGTGTTCGGGCCGCAGGTCGCCATGCCCTTCTACGATCCGCTGCTCGCGGATGCGGGCTTCGAATAAGGCAGAACCCTCCGACCGGTATTGCTCCAGGCCCCCGGCCACCTCCCGGACGAGGGAGAGATCGATACCGAACTGCGCATCGGAGAGGATTTCCGCGCTCTCGCGGATCTTCTCTTCCAGGTATTTCCTGTGTTCCGGGTAACCGATCTTCACCGGCGAAGCTTTCGCATAGAATTCCGCCAGGCGGCGCGCAGCGCGGGCGGCTTCCTCCACAGTGGCCGTACCTTCCTCAATGGAACGGCCCAGCATATTCTCCGCCGGGATCCGCTTCATCTTCACCAGCCAGTCGACGGGCTCCCCTTTTCCATCCAGGTGCAGGCGCCCATCCTCACCGGCCGTGAGCGGGACGACGCCGAGATAGGCCTCCTCCGCCAGGCGGCGGTTCAGCCGCAGTTCTTCCCGGCAGTTCGCACGCCGGTTCTCAACGGTGGAATAATCGTAATATTCATTGCGGGACGGTTTTTTCATTTTGTAGACATAGTTGTCCCCCAGAAATACCCAGGAATGGTGGGTTTCCTTTACTTCGATGGTTCCCGGGTTATCCGGATAGGCCGAAGGGTTCTTAAGATAGGCAACCTTTTTCTGTAGTGAAACGGACAATGGATATCTGTGTTAAAATTTATCGTTGAACATCACCTCCGGAAGGTTGTATTTCAGCAATTTGGCAAGTGGTTCTCCCACCCAGATCCGGTGGATCGCCTCTCCGAAAAGCGGGGCGACATCCAGGACCTCCACCTTGTTCTCCCGGATGCCTTTTTCGAGCCGGAAAGGCGGAATGGTGTTGGTGATCAACACCTTATCCAGCATGTCTTCGGCGAGTACGGCATTGGCCTGTTCGGTAAAAGCGCCGTGGGTGGCGGCGGCGTAAACTTTCTTCGCACCGGCCTTTTTACAGGCCCCGGCGGCCCTTGCCAGGGTAGTTCCCGAGCTGATCAGGTCATCGATGATAATGACGGTTTTGCCTTCCACCTCCCCGTAAATGGCAGTATCTCCGCTTACCTCGCCCTCACTGCGTTCCTTTGTCATCGTGGCGAAGGGGATTTCCCGCCCCAGGGCTTCCCCCAGGGCCTCCCGGAAGCCCTCCGCCCGTTTGATGCCTCCGAGGTCGGGGGAGAGGACGGCGACCGTTTCCTTCCCTACCCTGTCGGCGAAATAGCGGGCAAAGAGATGCCGGGCTTCCAGATGCTCCGTCTGTATCCGATAGGCGTTCTGGTAGGCCTGCAGGTTGTGGACGTCGATGGTGAGTATCCGGCCTGCCCCCACCGCCTCCATCAGCGCGGCCACGTAGCGGGTGGTGACGGGGTCGCGCGGTTTCGTCTTGCGGTCCTTGCGGGCATAGCAGAGGTAAGGGGCGACGATGGTGACTTCCGCCGCCGCCGCGTCCTTCAGGGCGCCTATGAAGAACAGCAGCCGGTTGAGCTTGTCGTTGACGCTCATTCCCGGTTCGCCGTAGAGGGAATGGATGACAAAGACGTGCTTATTGCGGACATTAACCAGGGGGCGGCTTTTGTGTTCGCCGTCCCCGAAATCCCTTTCCTCGTGTTCGCTCAATTGCATTTCCAGAGGCCGGGCGACGCCTTCCCCAAACTCCCGGCTGGCGTTCAGGGCAAATAATAAGATATCGTGTGCATCCATTTTTTTTTGGTTTAGATGATTGCTATCCTTCGGAAAAGGCCGTAAATTTGGTGTCCGCTTTGTAAGCAGGCGGGCCTGTAGATGAAACGGGCCAGGAATATGCTTGTTTACAAAAGCAAAGATCCGCCTTCGCATGAAGCTTCGGCGGACAGGCCGGCGGATAAAAGCGGCAGTAGCTCAGTTGGTAGAGCATCAGCTTCCCAAGCTGAGGGTCGCGAGTTCGAGTCTCGTTTGCCGCTCTTAAATAAAAAGCATTGTTCAACAGAGCAATGCTTTTTTATTTTCAGACGGGCTATTAGGTGATCCGTAATGAAAAGAGATCGAAGCTTGCAAACCCTGCCTTCATCTATTCCTCAAAGGCGATCTAATAGAAGTAATCTGCCCAGGCAATGTCCCCTATTATTATTGGAGACCCACCCATTTTAATGGCACTTTGGCTGAAGTTATTTTTTCTTGCGAAGTAATGGCAATAGCACACATCAACGGCAAATTGCTCACCTGGGCTCATGAAAGGGTGGGAATCCCTGTTGACGAACTGGCTCATTCTATGGGGGTAAAACCGGAAGCTCTTATCCAGTGGAAAAGCGAAGAAAAAAGCCCAATCTTTATTCGAAATACGCTTTGTGTAGGCCGGGATTTCCGAAGCCAATATTCCTCCTGGGAGGACTTTTCCTCTAAGTTTATCGAGCGGACGGAGGCTATAAAAAGCATCCTCGTGTTGCGAAACGGGTTGGCCGGGAATAACAACCGGCGGTGCACTACCAGGAGTGCTGGAAGTTTGCTAATTCCTCCATAGATACAAGGGGGGGGGCAACGCCCCTTCTATTCTATCTCTTCGACGTTTATGAGCGACCGGGCTTGTGTCCGGCCGCTCGTGATTTTAAAAAGGTTTTATCTGCACATTCGAGAATATAGACGATCCAAGATATTTAATATGCTGTATAAATTTGGCTTCACTAGCGATTGTTAAAGTTACAAAAGTGTAAAAGTGTTGACTTTCCACCATATTTATACTATATTTGAAGTAAGGATTGGGGTGTCCCCGGTCGATAAAAGGTCTGCTCGCGCGAGCGGACCTTTTATTATTTCAGGGAAAAATTTTCAATCCGTATTTCCTTCCAAATTTTGTATAAAATTTCGGTTCTAAAATATCGAAAGCTGGATTAGCACGGGTAGGATCAATGATATGACGGGCAATAGGGTAAGCAGCTAGGTCGGCAAGTTGCAAACCGTTATGGTTATCTGTTTTCTTATAAAATTTAAATGATTTTATCCTTTCGCGAAGTCTTTGGCTATTAACCTGATTATAACGGATTGCGTAGCTACAATGATGTATGTCCCGGATCAGAGACGAAAAATCAACGCTAACCCGGCCTGCCCTGTGGAATAAATACAAATTCCACAGGGTGAACCAAAATTTTTTGGCGTCGAAGACGATAAACCCGCGTTCCCTCAAATTGACTGGGGTAACGTCTTCGACCCAAATAAATTTGGGGATCCGGGTTCACGTCTTCAGGGCAGCTACGCAAAACGTTACAATTAGCATTTTCTTATATCTCTGGAATGAAAATGAACGTTGCTTGTTCCCCAAAGGTCGTTTTTGAGCTGATCAAAGCCAATATCTATCTGAGCCGAAAAATCATCTTTCTTGCACAGAATGCTACAAAGAACAAACACCGGAAACCCTGGGTCAATGTTGGTCAAGCCGTGGTCGCCAGACTCATCAAGAAAAAGATAATAGTCGGTTTGAGGCATTATCAGTTAAACGTTATTATATCAAAATTAGCCTTTAATTTACGCCAAAATGCTCTGAATTTAAAAGCCGCCGATCTTTGTTTTGGCGTTAGAGGATAATAGCTGTCTACATTGCCTGAACATGCCTTCCTCTTGCCGTGAAGATCATTTGCTCATAGCCGCATCCTACGAAGAGGTAGCGTTCGTTTGCGGTTTCCAGCCATGCGGCGGTGATCCTCCGAAAATGAAACGCACATTTCGCGCTTACTTCCGGCTTTTCCTTCGCTCAACTTTACAGCAAAAGAGATGACGATCATCTTGGCGAGCGAATCTCAAAGCTCCTGCGACACAACGGTGTGCCTTATCAGGGCACCAACATTATCGCTTTAGTCACCCCAAGAAATTCCTCGCCATGCTCATCGGTTAATTTTTCCACTCTCACTTCCGTTCCGGGTTTAAAAAATCGGGTTTCAGCATCATTTTCATTCCGTGTTCAATACGAAAAATCGTTAGCACACTAAAAATTCGTAAAACAATGACAAAAGTCCTTTCCCCTTTTCTCCAACCGCTGTAATATGGCCGCGAAGACAATTTACCGAACCAAGAGTTTGTTGGGAATTTGTTTTTGGTGATGAAACCAGGCAGTTTTTTGCTTAAACAAGGCGCAGGTTCGGGATCGTAGCAGGGCTACGAAGCCCGGTTCTGCAACGCAGTATAAGCGAAAAAGTGCCGGTTCCAGCCCGAAAGATAAATTCCCGACAAGCTCTGAACAAAACCATATCCATGAGTCCACATCGTTTCAGAACCATGGGGGAACAGGCCGGCCGCCGCTCCTGGGCCGAACCCTGGAAGATCAAGATGGTCGAACCCATCCATATGACGACGCGCGAGGAGCGGGAAAAGGCGATCCGGGAGGCCGGATACAACACCTTCCTGCTTCGGTCGGAAGACGTCTACATCGACCTGCTGACCGACAGCGGCACCAGCGCCATGAGCGACCGCCAGTGGGCGGGCATGATGCTGGGTGACGAGGCCTACGCCGGCAGCGTCAACTTCTACCACCTCGAACAGGCCGTGCAGCAGTACTACGGCTACCAATACCTGGTGCCCACCCACCAGGGGCGGGGCGCCGAGCACCTCATCAGCCAGGCCCTCATCCGGAAGGGGCAGTACGTGCCGGGCAATATGTACTTCACCACCACCCGCCTGCACCAGGAGATGGCCGGCGGTATTTTCGTGGATGTCATCATCGATGAAGCGCACGACCCGGCCAACCTGCACCACTTCAAAGGCAATGTCGACCTCAATAAGCTGGAAGATCTCATCAAAGAGAAAGGGGCGGAGAACATCGCCTACGTCAGCCTCGCCGGCACGGTCAACATGGCGGGCGGCCAGCCGGTGAGCATGGCCAACGTCAAGGCCCTGCGCCGGCTGTGCGACAAATACGGCGTCCTGCTGATGCTCGACGCCACGCGCATGGTGGAAAACGCCTATTTCATCCAGGCCAGCGAGGAGGGCTACGCCGATAAGAGCGTGGCCGAGATCCTCAAAGAGTTCTGCAGCTACACCGACGGCGCCTGGATGAGCGGCAAGAAGGACCACCTCGTCAACATCGGAGGCTGGCTGGCCGTCAACGACGAGGAGCTTTTCGACGAGCTGCGCAACATGGTCGTGGTCTATGAGGGCCTGCACACCTACGGCGGCATGGCCGGCCGCGATATGGAGGCCATGGCCATCGGCATCAGGGAATCCGTACAGGACGACCACATCCGCGCCCGCGTCGGCCAGGTGCTCTACCTGGGGCAACTGCTGTCCGACTGGGAGATCCCCATCGTGCGCCCCGTGGGCGGCCATGCTATCTTCCTGGACGCCCGCGCCTTTTACCCCCACATCCCGCAGGAGCACTTCCCCGCCCAGACGCTGGCGGCCCAGCTCTACCTCGATTCCGGTATCCGCAGCATGGAGCGCGGCATAGTCAGCGCCGGCCGCGACCCGAAGACCGGCGAGCACCGCCACCCCAGGCTGGAGCTCACCCGCCTGACCATACCGCGCCGCGTGTACACGGAAGCGCATATGGACGTGGTGGCCGAATCGGTGAAGGAGGTGTATAACCGGCGGGAAGAAACCCGGGGGCTGAAGATGGTGTACGAGCCGAAGCGGTTAAGGTTTTTCCAGGCGCGGTTTGAGCCCTTGTAGGGACAGGGTGACGGGATTAACACGATTAACAGGATAGGCCGAAGAGCGTTGCTCCCCAGGCTATCCTGTTAATCACAAAAAATCCTTTAATCCTGTCCACAATCCTTGCCCATCCCCCAAACTTTCCGGACTTTAGCGGGGCAGCTCCGGCTGGCCGGAATTATTTGTTGTCCGTTGGTGGTTATTGGTTCCTCGTTGGGCAAGCCGGCAGCTGACGAAAAACCACCGGCAACTAACAACTGACAACAGACCACAAACCAATGTCCAGGCAACTCCTCTTCGGCGGCCTCATCGGGCTCATCGTCCTCTCCGCCACCCTATTCCCAGTTGACAACGATGTGCGGGCCTTCCACACCGAGGCCGAACGCGCCCTGCTCCGGCAGATCCTGCAGGGGCCGATCGATTCCAGTATCATCTTCCCCACGGCAGTACACTGCGAAGGCTGCCATGGCTTCGACACTAACGGCTACGCCATGGTCGACTTCTTCGGCAACGACGTCAACATCCACGACGACTGGCGCGCCACCATGATGGCCAATGCGGCCAAGGACCCCTTCTGGCGCGCCAAGGTGAGCCACGAGATCCTGGTGACGCCCGCCGAGTTCCACGACGCCATCGAGACGAAGTGCACCTCCTGCCACGCACCCAACGGCCACTACACCGCCCTCTACCGCGGCCATGACAAATACACCATGGAGGACCTCCTGCAGGATACCATCGGACTAGACGGCGTCACCTGTACTACCTGCCACAAGATCAGCGCCGAACAGTTGGGGCAAACCCATTCCGGCAACATCAACTTCGACACCAACCGGGTGGTGTACGGCCCCTACTTTCTGCCCTTCGCCCCTCCCATGGCCGACTTTGTCGGGCTGGAGCCCCTGTTCGGAGACCACGTCACCGACGCCGGCCTGTGCGCGCCCTGCCACACGCTGCTCACGGAGCCTATCAGTACCGATGGCCAGCTGATCGGCACTACTTTCGTCGAGCAGGCCACCTACCACGAATGGCTCAACTCGGACTATGAGCTGGAGCAAAGCTGCCAGGGCTGCCACATGCCGCGCCTGGAAGAGCCCATCGTCATCTCCGCCAACTACCTTTTTCTGGAAGGGCGCTCCCCCTACGGCCTGCACGAGCTGGCCGGCGCCAATACCTTCATGCTCCAGCTGATGAAAGAACACCGGCAGGAGCTGGGTATCGACGCGCGGGCCGAGCACTTCGACGCCGCCATCGAGGCCACTTACCGCATGCTACAGGATCAGTCCCTATACTCCAGCCTCGACTGGCTGGGCGTGGAGCAGGACACCGCCTACTTCCGGCTGGAACTCACCAACCGGGCGGGGCACAAGCTGCCCTCCGGTTACCCCAGCCGCCGGCTGTTCATCGAGTTTGTGGTGGAAACGGAGGATGGAGACACGCTCTTCCACTCCGGCCGCTTCAATGAAAAGTACGAACTCCTCGATGAGGACGCCGGGGTGGAGCCCCACTACGCCTTCATCAACCGGACCGATCAGGTACAGATCTACGAGATGGCCGCCGGCGACGATACCGGCAATTTCACCGTAGTGCTGGAGCACGCCTACAGCACGCTGAAGGACAACCGCCTGCCGCCCCGCGGCTTCCGCACCGCCGATGAGGTGTACGATACCACCCGCATCGTGGGGCGAGCCCTGAATGACGAAAATTTCAACTACGATAACGGAGAGGAAGGCTCCGGCAGTGATGTCCTCGAGTTCCACATCCCCACCCTGGGCTACGCGGGCCGGGTGCAGGCCACGGCCCGCGCCTACTACCACTCCCTCCCGCCCCGCTGGCTGGCGCCCATCTTTGCCGAAAGCACGCCGGAAATCGACACCTTCCGCCACATGTTCAACCGCATGGACAATGCCCCGGTGCTGATGGCGGAGCATGTGCTTTCGGAGGTGGAGTTCCCGTCGTTCAGCTCAACTTCCGATGCAATAGCTGGCAGGATAAAGGTATTCCCCAACCCGAGTGTTGGAGGGCAGGTGGAGATCCGCCCGGCCAGAGGCATGTCTTTGCTGGGGGCGGTGCTTTACGATGCTAAAGGAAGAAAGATCCAGGAATGGGAGGGAGAAGTGCAGCGTATTCAGCTGCCGGCCTCAGGTTTGTACTTCCTGTATATCAGAACGCAGGAAGGGACGGCAGTGAAGAAGCTGGTGAGGGGGAAGTGATGTATTGGGCTACCAGTCTGGCGCTGGGCAAAAGTGGGAAGCCGGAACGCGGGCCCGTCCTTGTGCCTCGGCCGGGTAAAAAGCCGGAAAGGCTTCGGGCAACCCGCAACTTCCTTGCCGTCAAAAGTGTCCGGTCTTAGAGCCTATCCGAAAACCATCCTTTGGCCTGCAAATGGCCATCTTTGGAACCTCACTTCGCCATTTTTGAGCTCCGTAGCCCCACTACGAAGCTCAAAAATGGCTTTGTGAGAACCCGAATCCGGCCATTTTCGGCTTCAAAAACGGTTTTCGGATAGGCTCTTAGACGGGTAGCCATATATGGAAATGGGCCATTCGTTCTTTACGCCTTCGATAAACGCTGCCGGGTTAGCTAAACCCCGGGCCATACTGAAAACCCGGCAGGTTGCGAACCTATTTCAGGCCCATACTCCGGCTGGTGTCGACTTCCAGGTAGCTTTTGCCCTCGATCCGTTTTTTGCGAAAATACCAGTAATAATACTAGTTTTTACGGCTCACTACCACTTCACCACCTTCGCCCCATACCGGACGCCCCCATCCATCAGCTGAATGAAATACAGCCCGGCCGGCAAGGCCTCCATATCCACCTGAACAGGTGAGTCATTCCGAAGAACGCCGTATTCCCGCACCGCCTGGCCCGTAGCGTCATAAACCTTCATGGCAGCCGCCTCCTGCAGCAGTTCCGGCAGCCTGACCTGCAATTTAGAAGCCACCGGGTTGGGCATAACCGACAGCCGGCGGCTTTCGGCTTTCGGCTCTTCGGTATCGACGATCACCAGCGGCGCCTCCACCCGCTCGCTGGCACATTCCAGGCCGGGCTTCTGGATGCTCCAGTTGAAGAAATAGTAATAGCGGTCATCTCCCAGGTTGGACGTTTTGATCTCCACGACATCCTCAACGACGTAGGGGTAGCTGACGCCCTGGTCCGAACGGCGAAGGCGCGCGCTGTTAAAGCCGAACTGGGCCACATTATGCGCGGTATTGGTGGTGAGGGACAGGCCCGTACCGGGTTCTATGTCAAAGTTCAGCGGCACTGTTTGTTCACCGGGCATGATATCCACTTCCCGGCTGAGCAGGACGTTGCCGCCCGCATCCTGCAGTTCGATGATGCGGCTGCCTTCGGTATCGGTATACACCGTCACTTCCCTCAGGGTGAAGGGGCTGAGGCAATCGAAAATGACGGCCCCGTTGTACTGGTTGCCGCTGTAGTTGTTCCCCTGGTGGGCAGGCATGCCGGTAAAGAAGGATTCTCCGGGATAAATGGTGAGGTTCTCTGCATAGAAAGTGGTGTCCGTTTCCACCGGAGTAAACAGCAGATTGCCGACAGCGATGGGGTTGGTGGCATCCGGGCTGTCATACCAGAGGATGCTGTCACCGTTGGCATAAACTTCCGCTACCCAGCCCACAACCCCTGCTGAAACGATCTCCGGAGCAGCGGATTCCAGCACCACCACGCTTACCGGTTCGGAAGTGAATTCCTGGCACAGGCCCGGGGTAGTGACAAGGTACTCTCCGCTTTCGGTTACCTCGATCACAGCGGCAGTATCACCGGTCGACCAGGTATAGCTTTCCGCTTCGGAAGCCGCCAGCAGGACGGCGCCTCCCCGACAGAAGCGGGTGGGCCCCTCAGCCGTAACGATGGGCGTGGCATCCGGATTGAGCGTTATGACGATGCCGGGAGACACGCCAAAGCAATCCGTACCGTCGTATACCGTCACATTGTAGCTGCCGGCTTCGGTGGCGAATACAGAGCGGGTGGTATCGCCCGTACTCCACAGGTAGGTATAGCCTTCCGGGGCAGACAATTCCAGGGTGTCGCCTTCACACATCACCGTACTTCCCTCGTAGCTGATAAAGGCTGCCGGCGAGGTGCAGCTGTTTTCGATCACGGTGATGAACTGGTTGGCATCCACGTTATGCAGCGTATCGATATTGCCGTTGGGCCAGCGGATAACCAGGGAATCCACCCCTTCGTGAGCGCCCAGGCCGAAATGCTGCGCCATGGAGTTCATGATACCGTAGCTCTCGCCGGAGCGCACTTCCCGCACCTGAATACCCCAGGGCCCGTAGGCCTCGATCCGGGCGCCGATACCGTTGCGGTTGCAGTGCACCCCCACCAGGCTCACGGTGAGGAAGTTGTTGCTGCCGGCCGCATCGTTGAGCCAGATCACATCGTCGATATTGCTGGGCGTGGTGTACACCTGGGCGTAACCGCCATACACATCGAGGAAGCCGTCGTGGTTGAGGTCGCCGATGGCGAAGGACTCCATGTGGGTAGTGTTGAAAACCCCCTGTATCTCCGTAAAGGTTTTATCGCCATTATTGAGAAAGAGGTGCTGGCGGGTGCCGGCCACCAGTATGTCGACGAAGCCGTCGTTGTCAAAATCGCGCATGACGCCCTGAATGGGCAGGCCGGCGATGCTGATGCCGCTGCCCGCGGTGATATCGGTAAAATGGCCGGCGCCATCATTTTCCAGCAGCATGCTGGGCACGTCGTGGTTGGTGACGAAGCAATCGAAATCGCCGTCGTTGTCGATATCCTGAAAATCGGCAGTCCAGGACTGGGCGCCGATCTTGAGGTTGAAGGAGTCGGCCGCTTCGATGAAATTGTTGCCGCCGATATTGAGGTACAGGGCATTGATGCGGCGGGGGTCGGAGGGGTTGTTCACGCCCTGCCGGCACTTGGCGATGTAGAGGTCCATGTCGCCGTCATTATCGAAGTCCGACCAGATGCTGCCGTAGTTGCCGGAGTTGTCGGAGGCCGGCACGGTGGCCATATCGATCCAGTCGTCGGCGGGGATGAAGTTGCCGGTGGAGTCATTGGCCCAGATGCGGCTTTCGGCGTCGTCATGGCAGGCGAAGTAGTCGATCCAGCCGTCGTTGTTGATGTCGACCAGGTTGGAGCCCTGCACAAAAAGGCCGGGGCCGGGCAAGGTGCTCATCTCGTAGGAAGTTCCGTTTTCCATAGCGCGCACCAGCTTTACATCATCGTACCGGCCGCCGGCCAGCACGTCGTTGTAGCCGTCATTATCGACATCCGCCACGCACATGCTCCACTGGCTCTGCCCGGAGATGTTGCCAAAGGTATAATTGAGGAAGGGCGCCCCTCCCGGCTGCTGGAATTCTATCTGCAACTGCCGCCCCTGAGACAGGCGGACGATGTCGTCCAGGCCGTCGCCGTTCATATCCACTACGGCAATGGCCACCCCGCTGTGGAAGTTGGGGTTTAAGAGCAGATCGTTGCCATTGGAAAAGGAGAGCTGTCCGAGGGCAGTAAAAGCAAGGAACAGGAAGCAGACCGATAGAACGTAAGATCTTGTCATTAGCGTTGTTATTTTGAGCCGATGAAAATACGGCGCTCTCTCCAGGCAGCAAAGGGAATGAAGGGAAAAGCAATATAAAAGGCAAAACAGGCGACTTCCGTCAAGGCCTTTTATTCTGCCCTTTTCTTGCTTTTTTAGCAAAGCCCTCTTTAATTGGCGCTAATTTTCCGAACCGGCAGCTTTTTGCTCCGTTAGATATAAAGCCATATTTTATTTTTAACAACTGATTGTCGAAATGAGTGATTTTTCCTTTATAGCGAATGCGCATCCTTCCTACATCGAGTCGATGTACGAAAAATACCAGCAGGACCCCGCCACGGTAGAAGAAAGCTGGCGTGCTTTTTTCAAGGGGTTCGACTTTGCCCACAGTACCAACGGGCACAGTGGCAACGGAGCTGCCGCCACCGCTACTGTATCCACCAGCCTGCAGCGGGAGTTCAAGGCGCTGGCCCTGATCAAGGCCTTCCGCAACCGCGGCCACCTGCTGTCCACCACCAACCCCATCCGCCAGCGGCGGGACCGCCGCCCCAACCTCAACCTGGATGATTTCGGCCTGTCGGAGGAAGATATGAACGCCGTTTGTGTGGCCGCAGAAGAAGTGGGGCTGAAGAACGCCACGCTGAAAGAGATCATCGACAAAATGAAAAAGGTCTATTGCGGCAACATCGGTATCGAATACCACCACATCCAGGACCGCGAGAAACGCCGCTGGATACGGGAAAGGATAGAGTCCTCAAACCCGGATGAGGCTTTTGGCATCGACATCGACAAGAAACGCCGCATTCTGGAAAAGCTGAACGGCGCCGTAGTGTTCGAAAAGTTCCTGCACACCAAATACATCGGCCAGAAACGATTCTCTCTCGAAGGGGGAGAAACGGCAATTGTCGCCATCGACGGCATTATCAACTCCGGAGCAGAAGATAAAGTCGAGGAAGTGATCATCGGCATGGCCCACCGGGGCCGCCTCAACGTGCTGGCCAACATCATGGGCAAGACCTACGGCCAGATCTTCAACGAATTTGAAGGAACCGCCGTGCCGGACCTCAGCTTCGGCGACGGCGATGTGAAATACCACCTCGGGTTTTCCTCCCAGGTGGAGACGCCTTCCGGCAAAACCGTCCACCTCAAGCTGACCCCCAACCCTTCCCACCTGGAAGCGGTCAACCCCGTTGTGGAAGGCTTTGCCCGCGCCAAGGCCGACATCCTTTACGAAAGTGACTACGACCGCATCCTGCCCATTCTCATCCATGGGGACGCAGCCCTTGCCGGCCAGGGTATCGCCTACGAGACCGTACAGATGAGCCAGTTGGAAGGGTACTACACCGGCGGGACCATCCACTTTGTGATCAATAACCAGATCGGCTTTACGACGGACTTCGACGAGGCCCGCTCCTCCACCTACAGTACCGGCGTTGCCAATGTGGTGCAGGCGCCGGTCTTCCACGTCAATGGCGATGACCCGGAAGCCGTGCTCTGGGCCTCCGAATTTGCCGTAGAATACCGCCAGAAGTTCAACAACGATGTATTCATCGACATGGTCTGTTACCGCCGGCATGGCCACAACGAGGGCGACGACCCGCAGTTCACCCAGCCGGAGATGTACAAGATCATCAAGAACCACCCCAACCCCCGGGAGATCTACAGCCAAAAACTGATCGACCGCGGAGAAGTCGATAAGGAACTTGCGGAAGAACTGGAGGAGGTTTTCTGGAAAGACCTTCAGCAGCGCCTCGACGAGGTCCGGGAAAACCCCCTGCCCTATGAATACCAGGAGCCGGAACAGGCATGGCGGGCGCTCAACAAGACCACCACTCCGGAGGACTTCGAAGAGTCGCCGGAAACCGGTATCGAGCGGGAACGCCTCGACAAACTGATCGAACACCTGATGACGATACCGGAGGGGTTCAAGCCCCTCAGCAAGATCAACCGGCTGCTGAAAAGCAAGGAAAAACAGCTGGAAGACAATAAACTGGACTGGGCCATGGGCGAGCTTACGGCCTACGGCAGCATCCTGCTGGAAGGCAGTAATGTGAGGATGAGCGGGCAGGACGTCCGCCGGGGAACCTTCTCCCACCGCCACGCCGTCCTCCGCGACGCCAAAACCTACGAGGCCTACAACCGCCTCAACCATGTCCAGGAAAAGCAGGGGAAGTTCATGATCTACAATTCCCTGCTTTCAGAATTCGGCGTTCTGGGCTTCGAATATGGTTATTCTCTGGCTTCCCCCGATACCCTGGTCATCTGGGAGGCCCAGTTTGGAGACTTCTTCAACGGCGCCCAGACCATAGTAGACCAGTTCATCACCGCCGGCGAATCCAAATGGCGGCGCATGAGCGGCCTGGTGATGTTGCTGCCGCACGGTTACGAGGGACAGGGCCCCGAGCACTCCAGCGCCCGCCTGGAGCGCTTCCTGCAGTCCTGCGCCGAATTCAATATGACGGTGGCCAACGTAACCACCCCCGCCAACTTTTTCCACCTGATGCGCCGTCAGTTGGCACGCCCCTTCCGTAAGCCGCTGATCGTGATGTCGCCCAAATCGCTGCTGCGGCATCCGGAGTGCATTTCTGACATAACCGACTTTGAGACCGGCACCCGCTTCCAGGAGGTCTACGATGACCCGGAAGTAGGGCCCAGGAGCGGAAAGAAGGTAGAGCGCCTGCTGTTGTGCAGCGGTAAGGTTTACTATGACCTGCTGGAGAAAAAACGCAATGACAAGCGCGATGACGTTGCCCTCGTCCGGGTAGAGCAGCTATACCCGCTGCCGGCCAAGCAACTGAGGGCCGTTTTTGAACGCTACCCCAACGCCAGGGCGATCTGGGTCCAGGAAGAGCCCTCCAATATGGGGGCATGGCAGTACATGCATTCCATCTTTGTCAATAAAGAATTGGGGCTGGATGTAGACCTGCAGTTCGTTGCGCGCAAATCAAGCGCCTCGCCGGCCACCGGCTTTAAGAAGATCCACGACCAGCAACAGGAAAGGATCATCCGGGAGGCGTTCGGGGAGGAGTGAGGCCTTGTTGGATCATCGTTGTTTGTTGTCAGTTGTTTGTTGTTCTAGACAATCAACCTGCAACTGACAACAAACAACCTCTTCCGGCTAATGCTGATGCCCGCCGGGCCCATGCACATGGCCGTGTTCGATCTCCGAGGGGGTAGCTTCCCGAATATCTTCAATATTTCCGGTGAAGTAGAGGTCTACACCGGCCATGGGGTGGTTGAAATCCATGAGCACTTCCTCATCCCTTATTTCCTTCACGGTGCCGAGTAGTTGATTGCCATCACCATCTCTCATGGGGATGACCTTACCCACCTTGAGCAGGTCGGTGGCCAGTTCTCCTTCGATGACGAAACTGTTTTTGGGGATGGTCACGATTGCCTGAGGATCGTATTCGCCGTAGGCATTGCCGCTTTCAATGCCGAAGGCGAAAGAGTCGCCCTCTTTTTTACCCGCCAGCTGTCGCTCAAATTCGGGGATCATCTGCCCGACACCGTACATGAAGACCAGGGGGTCTTTACCATGAGTCTCTTCGATAAGATTTCCTTCAGCACTACCTTCCTGTAGTTTATAGTGTAAGGTGACCACTTTATTCTTATCAATAACCATAAGATCTGTTTTAGTTATGAGGTAAACGGTAAGGTAGGGAATAATATCAGAGCGTCGAAATTTGAAGCCGCCATTCTGTTACCTACCCTTTCCATTTACGTCCAACAATTAATATTCTCTAAAGTGCGTCAGAGGACGCAGCTTTTGAGTGCTTATCCCAACACTTTTTCTATGAGGCAAAGGCCCTTTAGCTTATATTCTACAGGGGCCCCTCTCTTCACTTATAAATGAACCAGTATGAAGAAGTATATGATGCTGGATTATACAGATCGGGCCTCTGAGCAGAAAGAAGAGGCCCGACCTGGTGAACAAATGCTGTCGTTTTTCACTCCGGGTGAACCGGCGGTTCGCCCCAAAGGATACATTCCACCCGCACCATTCACCCCCGCAGGGCAGAAAGGCGCCCTACTTCTCTCCGAAGATGCCGAAAACTGCACCGAGGAACCGGAGGATGTACAGGCGAAACTGGCCGGGTTGGAAAAAGCCATCAATTACTACCGCAGCTCGGGCAAAACAGGCCGGCCAAAACTGGCGGAATCCCTGCAACAGCTGGGCAGCCTGTATCAGGATGAAGGCAACCATAAAGAAGCACTGCGCCATTACGAAGAAAGTTTATCCCTGCTCCAGCAGATGCCACCATCTGAAGCAGCAAGCCCAAAAGCCCAGGCCCTGAAACAACTGGGAAGCCTCCATTATGAACTGCAACACCTCCCGGAGGCCCTTCAATACTTTGAAGCAGCCCTTAATTTAACGGAAGAACAGTTCACTCCCCAATCCGATCCAGCAAAACTGGAGGCTTCAGCCATCGCCATTCTATCTGCCGCCCTCCGGATAGCAACCGGAGAACAGGCCGGAACAAACGGGCGAAGCGCATCTCAGTTCATTACGCTGGCAGAGCGGTATCTGAAAAGGCTGGGCCAGGAAGGCCATCTTGTTAAAAAACGGATGGAGGAGCTGAAGTATACGAAAAGGGTGCTGGAGGGGTTGTTGGAGGGTTAAGAGTTTGTTCAAAATTCGATGATGAGGCGAAAGCGAGGAAATTTTGTTCTGAACAAGGCAAAAAACGTAGGCATACCTGGAAGGTATGACGAGGCTTTTTAACGCAGTGCAGGATAAAATTTGCCGCTTGGAGCCCATTGATTGAATTTTGAACAAACTCTAAATGGCTGAGGGCGCTGCATCTCTGGCTGGCCTTGCGCGGGCAGCAGATGGCAGGGGAGTGTCCGGAATTCGCTGTTTTTATCCGGCTGAAGGGACGGACGCCGTTCGCAAACAATCCAGCTCCAGCAAAGAACCTGGCCCCCTATCCCCCATCACTGCTCTCAAAGTAATCGTACCCGCCGGAATTCTCTTCTTCCTCCGGCTGTTGCTCCTCCCCTTCCTTGCCGAAGAGCAGCTTGCCCCAGAACTGCTTGCGCTTCTCCCGGCGTTCTTCCCGGCGCTGAAGCCGGTCCTGATATTCGCGCAGGCGCTGTACGTACTCCTCGTCGGTCTCGTAGGGGCGGCGGGGCGGCACGTTGATCACGCGGCCTTCTTCGTCGGTATAAGGTTGGTTGAGGAGGCGTTCCAGAAGGCTGCGCTGGTCGGGAAAATAGAAGTAACCGTCCTGGAAGCCGGCCAGTATGGGCATCTCTTCCAGGTAGGGCGGGCAGGCCATCAGCGCCTGAATAGTATCTGCCGGCTCTGCAAAGCTCGCGTAGCGGATGTGTTTAAAGTTGGCGTCGCGGTAGACCTTGCGCATGAACTTGCCGAAGATGGGCATGGCGGAAACCGAGCCCTGGCCTAACCGCATGGAGCGGAAATGCACCTGCGGCAGCTCCGCCCCCACCCAAACGCCGGCCACCAGCCGCGGGTTGAAGCCGATGAACCAGCCATCCGACTGGTTTTGGGTCGTACCGGTCTTACCTGCCAGGTCGTTATACAGGCCGAACTGGTAACGAAGGGCGCGCGCCGTGCCGCTGTCCACAACGGATTCCAGCATGCGGGCCATCATATCGGCATGGGCTTCGGTGAGCACTGCCGGGAAGCGGCGGGGATTCGGCCGTTCGAAAACTACCAGGGTATCCCCCTCGGCAGTTTCGATGCGGTCCAGATAATGCATCTCCGGCCGGACACCCCGGTTGGCAAAGGTGCCGTATACCTGAACCATATCCGCCAGGGAGGCCTCGGCCGTACCCAGGGCGATGGAGGGCGTCTTGGGGATGTAGCCGTCAAAGCCCATGGCCTCGGCCAGCTGCCGCACCGAGTCGATACCGGTGCGCATCAGGATCTCGACGGTAACAGAATTGACGGATCTGGCCAGGGCTCCTTCCATGCTGTACACGCCCCCGTATTCGCCGTCGGAATTGCGGGGGGACCAGTTGTCGTACTGCGCGTAGGTCACCTGCCGGTTATAGGTATACTCGCACGGCAGCATGCCGCTCTGCAGGGCGGTGGCATAGACGATAGGCTTGAAAGTGGAGCCTACCTGCCGGCGGGCCTGTATGACGTGGTCGTACTTGAAGTACTTGTGGTTGATGCCCCCCACCCAGGCCTTGGCCAGGCCGGTGGAAGGGTCCATGGCCAGAAAACCGGTATTGAGGATGGTGAGGTAGTATTTGATGGAATCCAGGGGCGACATTTCGCGTTCTTCCTCTCCCCCCTTCCAGCTGAAGACCGTCATGGGTATTGGAGTGGCAAATATCTTTTCGATCTCCTCCTGCGGAACGCCTTTCGCCTTAAGCAGTTGATAGCGCTCCGATTGCTCAACAGCGCGCTCCAGGACGGAATTGCTGCTCCAGGGCCGCCCTCCCCGCTTCCACTCTTTGTCGAAGGATTCCTGCAACCAGGCCATGTGCTCCTGTACCGCTTCTTCGGCGTAGCGCTGCAGGCGGGCGTCGATGGTGGTGTAGATGCGCAGGCCGTCAGTGTAGAGGTTGTACGGCGTGCCGTCGGGCTTGGTGTAATCTTCCAGTACCTCTTCCACTTCCTGGCGCAGGTGTTCCCGGAAGTAGGTGGCCAGGCCCTGGTTGTTGCCTTCTCTGAAGTATTTTACGTCGAGCGGCAGCGTTTTCAGGGAGTCGTATTCCGCTTCGGTAAGATGGCCGTAGCGCTGCATTTGTCTGAGCACCACGTTGCGGCGCTG
The DNA here is from genome assembly GCA_964418125.1 of uncultured Phaeodactylibacter sp. Lineage (GTDB taxonomy): Bacteria > Bacteroidota > Bacteroidia > Chitinophagales > Saprospiraceae > JACJXW01. Next base: position 1,015 of record CAYQKY010000125.1, on the reverse strand, counting down.
GGTGGCGCGCTCGGGGTGGCGCACCGGGCTGTAGTAGGTGGTGGCCTTGAGCATCCCCACCAGCACGGCGGCCTCTTCTACATTCAGTTCGCCCGGCGCCTTGTCGAAAAAGCGCTGGGCGGCAACCTTGATGCCGTAGATGTTCTCGCTGAAAGAGACCGTGTTCAGATACAGGCTGAGCAGTTCTTCTTTGGTATACACCTTTTCCAGGCGACGGGCGATGAACATTTCCCGGATCTTATTTACCAGGATATCCAGTACCAGATAATCACGGCGCGGATAGAGGTTCTTGGCCAGCTGCTGGCTCAGGGTGCTGCCGCCGCCGGAAGACTCATCGGCCAGCAATATCGACTTGAACAACACCCGCAGGCCGGCGCGCAGGTCGATGCCTCCGTGTTCGAAAAAGCGGGCGTCTTCGGTGGCCACCAGGGCGTTGATGATATTGGGGGAGATCTCCTCCAGGTCGGCGTTGATGCGGTTCTCGATGAAGTACTTGCCGAGGAGGACGCCATCTTCGGAATAGACCTCGGAAGCGTTGTAGTTCTGAATGCCACGCAGCTCCGGATAACCCGGCAAAGGCCCCAGCGCCCCGATATAGACCAGTATGGTTGTGAACAGCAGGGTGAAAAAACCCAGCAGGCCCAAGCCGCCAACGGCCAGCCCGGCAATGGAAAGTTTGGGGTAACGGGAATAGATACCCCTTGCCTTGTTGTGAAGGGGTTGCAGGCGCTGCCTCAGCCGCGCCAGAATATCCTGAAAGAATCGTGGTTCCTGTTGGCTCGTCATTTCTTGGCCGTACTTCTGAAAACTAAAGACCCTTTATAATAGCTTGTCCAGACAAGCTTAACGCCTGAGGGTTGCGGATTATTACCCGCTGCAAATTGTTTTAGCGAATGCAAATTTAAAACAATTTTGTTTGAAATGACGTCCTGCTGAAGATTTTAACTTTCTCTTATGTAATGTGCCGGAGAACTACTTCGCCGGCCCGGCCCAACGAAAAAGCCGCCCCCGGGAC
>CAYQKY010000124.1:19171-25380 GCA_964418125.1 uncultured Phaeodactylibacter sp. | reverse complement strand
TTGAAATAATCGCCGAAGGACCAGTTGCCCAGCATTTCGAACATGGTGTGGTGGGTGCCGTCGCGCCCCACGTCTTCCAGGTCGTTGTGTTTTCCGGACACGCGCATGCACTTCTGGGTGTCGGCGATGCGGCGCGCTACCGGGGCCTGGTTGCCCAGAAAGTAGTCTTTGAACTGGTTCATGCCCGCGTTGGTGAACATCAGCGTGGGGTCATCCTTGCTCACTATGGGAGCGCTGGGTACGATCTTATGCTGCTTGGAGGCGAAAAAGTCGAGGAACGCCTGCCGTATTTCCGTTGATGTCATAATTTATTCCTTAAAAACTGGCTCATTTTTTTGGAACAGCGAAGATAGGGCTAGTAGTTCATATATGCCAGGATTTATTGAGTGTTGGCCCGAGATATTCCTTTAAGAAGCTGTTTGTATTTGATCCTCGGGTTTTCTTATAGCCCTTTTTCTGCCCTTCTGCGGCTTTTTTTCGCCCCGTACCTTGCTCATCCGCTAAAGCTTCGGCGGCACGCGGATGGGTACGAAGCTCAAAAAGAGCCTTTATTGGCAAAAAAATGCAACATATTTTCAAGCATGGCGTATAATTCATATACGTGAATACTCTAATACTCTGCCCCTCTTAGTTAAAAAGCGTTAAAAAGTCTTAAAATTTGCGGTAAAGTGGATCTCATTCTCCATCTTTGCCATCCCCAGTTGGTAATAAAACTACACCAGGCCCCAGCAAAAGGCTTACATTTTATCCCTTCAGGCTATTTATTGACACCTTTTTGATTAAGTTTATTGGAGAAATTCACAAATTATTTAGGTTTTCATCTAAAAATCAAGTTAAAATTTTGTGATTCTCCCTCCGCAGCTTATTTTTGGCAACACACTAATGGGAAAAGAGCAAAAAAGAGAGAGGGAGAGAAGCTAAATGTTCAGCAACTATCAGGTTTCTCCGAAAGTATTCTGATGAATAGAGCAACCTGCTGGATCATTTAGTTTGTTTGGCAAAGAATTGATACTCATGGGAAAAGAGAAGTTTATTTACAACACCCATACGCTTCGGTATGAGAAGGTGGAGCAATCCATCGGACAAAAAATCACCCGAATCCTGGGTTTTGTCTGTGCAGCGATTTTCACTGCATTTATTTTCACGCTTCTTACACACCGTTGGATACCCTCTCCGGAGGCGAAACTTCTGAAGAAAGAAGTCGAGGTTATGGCGACACAGTTCGACCAGGTGAACGGCGAACTGGAGCAGCTCCGCGGCGTCCTGGCCCAGCTCCAGGAGCGCGATGCTTACGCCCACCGCATGATCTTCGGTATGGACCCCATCGACGAGGGGGTCTGGGAAGGCGGAGTCGGCGGGCACGACCAGTACGCCTCCCTGCGGCAGTACAAGACCGGCGACCTGCTGGTGAATGTGCGCCATAATGTGGACAAGCTGAAGCGCCAGATGGACCTGCAGTCCCGTTCGCTGGATACCATCATCAACATGGCCAAGCAGAAAGAGCACATGCTGGCCTCCATCCCTTCCATCAAGCCGGTGAATTCGGACAAGCTGCCCCGCAGCGTCAAACTGCTCTCCGGCTTCGGCATGCGCATCCACCCCATCTATAAGGTTCCGAAGATGCACTATGGCATTGATTTCACCGCTCCCCGGGGGACGCCCATTCAGGCAACCGGCGCAGGCAAGGTGATCAAGGCCGGCCGGGTAAGCGGCTACGGCAACCAGGTGGTCATCGACCACGGCTTCGGATACAAGACCTCCTACGCCCACATGAAGACCATAACGGTCAAGGTAGGCCAGGAAGTCAAGCGTGGCCAGCAGATCGGCCTGGTGGGCAGCACAGGTACTTCCACGGCGCCTCACTGCCACTACGAAGTGATCTATAAGGGCAATAAGGTCAACCCCATTCATTACTGCATGGACGGCCTGAGCTCTGAAGAATATCAGGAACTGGTCCGCGCCGCGGAAATGTCCAATCAATCTTTCGACTGATTCATTAAAAAAGACTGATACAGCCTTATGCTGAAAAAGGTACTTTCTCAAAAAGGCTTCCGTTTCGGAGGCCTTTTTGGTATTATTGCACTTTCTGTTTCTTTCCTGAGCTGCGGTGAGCGGGCCGCCGCCGGAAATGAGGATAACCCACAGGCAAAACTGGCCGCAGCGGCTTTGAAAGCCGACACCGTGATCAGCCCCGGCGATACGGCAGCGGTGGTCGAAGTGGCGCCGGACCCGGAGCGCTTCACTGTTATCGGCGTAGGCGATATGATGCTGGGCACCAATTATCCCTCGGCTTCCTACCTGCCGCCCAACGGCGGGCGCGATATGCTGGCCGATGTGCGGGATATACTGGCAGCCGCCGACGTCACCTTCGGCAACCTGGAGGGCGCCATCCTGGACAAGGGCGGCACGCCCAAGCGCTGCAACAACCCCAGCGCCTGCTACGTTTTCCGCTCTCCCGAAAGCTATGCCCAGCATTTCGTCGACGCCGGCTTCGACTTCCTGAGCATCGCCAACAACCATTCCGGCGACTTCGGCGCCACCGGGCGAGAGCGTACCAAGGCTGTCCTTAAAGAAGCCGGCATCGCCTACGCGGGGCTGGCCGGTACGGACGAGTACGCTATTATTGAACGCAACGGCGTGAAATACGGCATGTGCGCTTTCGCTCCAAACTGGGGCACCTGCAGCATTCACAACCTGGACAAGGCCCGGCAGATCGTCGGTAAGCTTGAGGAGGAATGCGACATCGTCATAGTATCCTTCCACGGAGGCGCGGAAGGGGCCAGCCACCAGAACGTGCCGCGCCGTTCGGAAACCTACTACGGCGAGAACCGGGGCGACGTCTATAAGTTTTCCCATGCCGTCATCGACGCCGGAGCGGATATCGTCTTCGGCCACGGGCCGCACGTCACCCGCGCCATGGAATTGTACAAAGGCCGGCTGATCTGTTACAGCCTTGGCAACTTCTGCACCTACGGGCGCTTCAACCTGCGCGGCCCGGCGGGTATTGCCCCCATCGTTTCGGTTACTGTCGACAAGGACGGGGCCTTTTTGGAAGGGCAGGTGACGCCGGTGTATCAGCAGAAAACCCACGGGCCCAGGGTAGACGGGCAGAACCGCGCCATTAATACCCTGATCGAACTAACCAGGGCTGATTTCCCGGAAACGGAACTGCTCATCACCAAAGAAGGAAAATTGACGATCAAGGATTAATGCAGGAGTAGCTCTTCATCCATTTTGATAAGCGTTCGTTCATCCTTTGCCATGACGGAGAACACCACAAAGCCGCCTCGATATTGTCCGAACTGCCATTACCCACTGCCGCACTACGGCGAGTTCTGTTCCAACTGCAGCCAGAAATATACGGACGGCAGGGTTCCTGTCTGGGAAATGATCCGGGATTTTCTGGAGTCCATTTTGAATGTCGACTCCAAGATCTTCCGCACGCTGGGGTCGTTGTTCATCCCGGGAAGGCTCACGATACAATACTTCAAGGGGCGCCACAAACGCTATGTACCTCCCCTGCGGCTCTTTTTTGTGATGGCCGTGGTGCATTTTGCGGTCCTGGGCTATGTGGGGTTTGATGACCTGGAACAGCAAGTCATAGAAAGTAACGAGCGGCAGTGGAAAAGGGCCCATATGGCAGAATTCAGGGAGCAGCTCGACTCGGCCAGGTCGAAAGTAGAAAGCGCTTATGCCGGGCAACCAGCTCTTTCGGAGGCACTGGATTCTCTGGAACGGCTGGTGGGTGGTGATAGGGCAGATTCTATAGGTGTGGGGTATTTAACCTACGTCCCTGATTCCAACGTTTTTCATTCCAGGCAGGTCAACATTTCCGTTCGCGACGCTGTGGAAATGCCCCTGGACAGCTTTGCCAACAGCTATAGTGATGGAACCTTTTTCGGTAAGCTCCAACTCCGGCAGGTGGCCAAGTTCAACCGGCGGGGAGGCAATTTCACCCGTTTCATCCTGGGTAAACTCATCTGGATGGTGGTGCTCATGATGCCCGCTCTGGCCCTGCTGCTGAAGTTGCTCTACATTCGGCGGGGCCAATACTACGTAGAACACCTGGTTTTTTCCTTCCATTATCATGCTTTTGCTTTTTTGATCTTTTCGGTAGTATTTCTCATCAATCAAACGAGCCTGAACCAGCGCTCCCAGTGGTTAGATGAAGGTTTTCTCATCGGTGTGGCCTTTCTGGCGGTCCTCATCTACCTGTTTATCGCCATGCGCCGCTTCTATCGGCAGCGCTGGTTCAAGACTTTCATCAAGTATAGCATCGTCAACTTTTCTTACCTTTTCATATTTACCGTATTTTTGCTGCTCACGCTGATCGCCAGCATTTTGCTTTTTTAGGCAGTAAGGATCGATGGAATTGCCGGTACTGTGCGCGTATTCGATCATTCCTTACAGTCTTTGGGCTTTTCCGTTGAACAACGGCTTTGGAGTTCGATACGCGGGGTACGCTCCCAAATATTGGAAGATAAAAAGAAGAACCATGCCATATGATAAATACGAAACGGTTATCGGATTGGAGATACATGCTCAGCTATCGACCCGGAGCAAGGCCTTCTGTGGGGATGACGCGAATTTCGGAGGGGCGCCGAACACGCAGGTGAGCCCTATTTCTCTGGGCCATCCCGGCACGCTGCCCCGCCTCAATGAGAAGCAGGTGGAATATGCGGTGCGGCTGGGCCTGGCGCTGGGCAGCGAGATCAGCCTGTACAGTGCCTTCGACCGCAAGAACTACTTTTACGCCGACCTGCCGAAGGGCTATCAGGTCACGCAGGACCGGGCGCCCATTTGCGTGGGCGGCTCCCTGAAGATCAGGGTGGGGGAAAAGGAGAAGGCCGTTCGCATTCACCACATCCACATGGAAGAAGACGCCGGTAAATCCATGCATGATACCGAGGAGCCCTATTCCCGGATCGACCTCAACCGGGCAGGGGTGCCCCTGCTGGAGATCGTCTCGGAGCCGGACCTGCGCTCCGCCGAAGAGGTGGACGCCTACATGTCGGCTATGCGCCAGCTGCTTCGCTACCTGGATATCTCCGACGGCAATATGGAACAGGGCTCCATGCGGTGCGACTGCAACGTGTCGGTGCGCCCGAAAGGAAGCGAAAAGCTGGGCGAACGCTGTGAGATCAAGAACCTGAACTCTATGCGTTATGCCCGCCGTGCCATCGACTACGAGGTGAAGCGGCAGGTGGATGTGATAGAATCCGGAGGACGGGTGGAACAACAGACCCTGAACTTCGATCCGGCTACCGGCGTGACGGCTCCGCTGAGGGATAAGGAAGATGCGCATGACTACCGCTATTTCCCCGAACCGGACCTGCCGCCTGTGGTGCTGAGCCCGGAATATGTAGAAAAGATAAAAAGATCCCTTCCCGCCCTGCCCTGGGAGCTCTACTATCGCTTCCAGGAGGAGTACGGCCTGCCGGAATACGACGCCAACCTGCTCACCCAGGAACAGCCCACGGCCCTTTTCTTCGTAGCACTCTGTGAGTATACGGGCAACTTCAAGGCCGCTTCCAACCTCATCATCAATAAGGTTGCGCCCTACTGTAATGAGACAGGAATGAGCATCGCAGATTTTCCCGTCAGCCACAGCCAACTGGCCGCATTCATCCAGCTTGTCGACGATGGCAAAGTGGCCAGTGCCGCTGCCTACCAGCACATCTTCCCAGTACTGGCCGAAAACCCCGGACGCTCCCCATTGGAGATCGCCCAATCCCTCAACCTCATCCAGACCTCCGACCAAAACCTTCTGGAAAAAATGGTCGACGAGGCCCTGGCCAGCAACCCGGAAGAGGTGGAGCGCTACCGAAATGGCAAGAAGGGGCTGATGGGCTTCTTCATGGGAGAAGTGATGAAGGCTTCGAAGGGGAAGGCAGACCCGAAGGTGGCGAGTAAGTTGTTGCGGGAGAAGTTGGGGTGAGAAGAGAGTGGGAGTGTGGGAGATGGGGTGAAAGGGGGGGCTGAATGGTTGCATGATTTGATGCGGCTCAGGGAAGCTACATTGCTTGATTGTTGTATTTTTTCATTGCTCCGCGGGGGCCGGCCCTTTGCGAAAGATCGTTATTTTTGTAATCATTACAAAAGTAATCATTACTTTTATAATCGTTATTTTTGTAATAATTATTTTTGTAATCATCCTTTCTGCTCTTGCCCCTTCGGGGGGAAAGGCTTACATTGGAAGGAATGAAGGA
>CAYQKY010000124.1:0-19071 GCA_964418125.1 uncultured Phaeodactylibacter sp. | reverse complement strand
TGAAGGAGTGAAGGAGTGATTGGCCCTGGCCGAAATCCGCACGTTACCATGAAGCAGCTACCAATATTTGAAGAAGATAAGGAGAACCTGAAGCGCTACTACAGCATCGGTGAAGTGGCGAAGATGTTCGACGTTTCCAAATCTCTGATCCGGTTTTGGGAGAACGAGTTCGATTTCCTCAAGCCGCACAAGAACAGCAAGGGGGACCGCCGCTTCACGGTGCACAACATCGAACAGCTCAACCTGATCTACGAGCTGGTCAAGGAGCGCGGGTTCACCATCGACGGGGCGCGGCGGGAGATACAGCGGCTGCACGACTGGGAGAAGGAAAAAGGGGAGTGGGTCGAACGGCTGGAGCGGGTTAAGGCAGGGCTGGAGGAATTAAGGGGGGAAAGCTCTCCGGGGGCTGAATGAACCTCAACCGGAGCAGCCCGTCATTGAGACTGTTTAGAAATGTGTATCTTTAAAAGAAAACACCCTTTATTTTCAGCGGCCTGGCGAATAGCGCCCGTCCTCATACCTCAGCCGGGTAAAAACACCGAATTCCGAACAGCGCCCCGTCATTTGATTCTATTTCCGGTCATTCTATTTCCGGTATAATTCCGAAATCCCCCCCCCCCCCGGAAAATCCACCACCTTCACGCCCTCCCGGGCCAGGCCGCTGCCGATGGCGCCGTCCAGGTTGAAGAAAAAAGCGTGCTCTCCGTGATCTTCACTTACCTTTTCCCCCGAACCGGGGTGCCGGAAGTTGCTTAATTTAGATATCTTGTCGTGTAAATAAACACTCACTGCCATGATTACCGAAACGCCAGCTTTAAAAAGAAAACCTGCCCTCAGCTTCTGGGAGATCTGGAATATGAGTTTCGGCTTTCTGGGTATTCAGTTCGGTTTCGGCCTGCAGAACGCCAATACCAGCCGCATCTTTGAGACCCTGGGCGCCGATGTAGAGCAGATCCCCATCCTCTGGATCGCCGCTCCCCTTACGGGGCTGATCGTGCAGCCCATCATCGGGTATTTCAGCGACCGCACCTGGCACCCGCGGCTGGGGCGCCGGCGCCCGTACTTTTTGATCGGCGCCATCCTGGCCTCCATTGCCCTGTGCCTCATGCCCAATTCGCCCACCTTGTGGGTAGCTGCCGGCATGCTGTGGATCATGGATGCTTCCATCAACATCAGCATGGAGCCCTTTCGGGCCTTTGTCGGGGACAACCTGCCCGCCGAACAGCGCACCACCGGCTTTGCCATGCAGAGTTTTTTCATCGGCACAGGAGCAGTGGTGGCCTCAGCTCTGCCCTGGATGATGACCAACTGGCTGGGCATTAGCAATGTAGCCCCTCCGGGAGAGATCTCCGACTCGGTGAAGTGGTCCTTTTACCTGGGGGGGATCGTGTTTTTTGTCACTGTGTTGTGGACGGTGATCCGCTCCAAAGAGTATCCTCCGGAAGAGCTGCACCAGTTTGAGGACAATGTGGCCGATCACGTTGAAGCGGAAGCTCTGAGCCCGGAAGAGTACCAAAGGGAAGGCAAACGCCTCCTTCGGGTGGGCGCCCTGACGGCCCTGCTGGGCGCCGTGTTCATTGTTCTGTTGTTGCGGGCGGGCCTGAATAAGGAGTTGTACATTCTGGTTTTTGCCATCTTCTTTGTGGGCATGCTGTGGGTGCTCGCCGGGGCCATGAAGCAGGGCGGCCGATATCAGAACGGCTTTGTCGCCATTATGAGCGACCTGCTCCGTATGCCGAGAACCATGCAGCAGCTTGCCGTCGTACAGTTCTTTTCCTGGTTTGCCCTTTTTTCGATGTGGATCTATACCACCGCCGGCGTCACCAAGCACATCTACGGAACCACCGACCCTACCTCCGCCCTCTATAACGAAGGGGCCGACTGGGTGGGCTTCTGCTTTGCCGTTTATAACGGAGTGGCGGCCCTGGTAGCTTTTACCCTGCCGGTGCTGGCAAAATATACGAGCCGCCGTGTCACCCATCTGATCTGTCTGGTACTGGGAGGGCTCGGCCTCATTTCCGTGTATTTTATCAACGACCCCATGCTGCTGCTGCTGTCTATGGTAGGCGTGGGCATTGCCTGGGCCAGCATCCTGTCTATGCCGTATGCCATGCTGGCCGGCGCCCTGCCGTCCAACAAAATGGGGTACTTCATGGGCGTGTTCAACTTCTTCATCGTCATACCGCAGATCGTAGCGGCAACGATCCTCGGCTTCATAGTCGGCTTTTTCTTTGAAGGTGAGGCAATCTATGCCCTGGTGGTTGGGGGCGTGGGCATGATCGCTGCGGGGTTGTTCTGCCTGTTTGTGGAAGATGAAGGGTGAATGGTGGATCAGCGTATTGGCAGTAATGAGGTCACTCCCTCACACCCCGTCTTCGCCATAGGCTCAGCCGGGCCTTCGCCCGCCAGAGCGGGCTACAGCACGCGGAGGCAGGTAAAATTCACTCATTCACCCATTCACTCATTTGACCTTCTCCCCCTTAAACTGCCCGTTCGGCTGTATCATCACCAGGCCGGTGACTTTGCCGCTATCCCCTTTCTGAAAAAGGGCGCTGTAGCCTTTAAGCCCTTTTAAATTAAATTCCAGCCCTTTGTGGTACTCCAGGGTGTAAGTAGGCTGGCCGGGCACGGTAATCTGCAACTCGCCGTTTTTCTCGCTGACCGTCAGTTTCTGCACACCCATGATGAGGTATTCGCCGGTGAAAGCGCTGAGCTCTTCTTCCGTGAAGGCCTTTTCCTCGGCCTGGCGTTCAAAGTAAATGGCGTCGAGGGCAGGTTCCATGATGGTGCTCAGCCGGTTCACCTCGCCGTCCATACTGGTGTGGAAGGCTACTTTCATTTCACCTATGAGGCCGTTTTTGCCTGCGAATACGTCATAGTGGTAATGGCCCAGGCCGGCTTCGAAAGTGTGGTAACTCAGGTGGAGAGAGTCGCCTTCGGGGATAATAGTAATGGCGCCGTAGGCAGGGTGGGTGAATTTTCCGGTATAGGCCTCGAGCTTGTGGGAAGGCTGTGTGCCTTTTACCCGTTTAACATCCTCCTGCTCTTCCTGCTGTTGCTCTTCCATCTTGCTGATCGTGGCCAGCATTTCGCTGTTCCAGTCGCGTACTTCTTCGCCCAGCATTTTATCGAAAACGTAATTGCGGATGATGCCCGGGAGCATGTTTCCATTGAGGTTGGTGAGCACGACTACCCCGATGGAGTCCTTTGGCAGAAAACCCACCATGGCGCTGAAACCGTCGATATTGCCGCCGTGCTGGACGGCGGGGCGCCCCTTATGGGTGCTGATGAACCAGCCCAGGCCGTAGGTGATGGGCCCGCCGTTGTTGTCAAAGGTGAGAAAGCCGGACAGTGGCCCGGTTACCGGTATGATGGACTGGTGGCTCCCGGCCAGGCTGGCCGCGGAGACAACCTCCGTATCTCCATACCTGCCGCCGTTGAGCTGAACGATGAGCCAGCGGCACATCTCGCTGACGGAGGCGTTGACGGAGCCGGCGGGGCCGATGGCGTCAATATTGCGGAACTCCATGCGTTTTACTTCTTCTTTTTCCTTATTGTAGGGTTTGGCGTGGTCGGGGTCTTTCTGCATAATTTCTACGGAGAAGTTGGCTCGCTTCATTTCCAGCGGTTTGAAAATGCGTCCCTGTACCTGTTCTTCCCAGCTGCTGCGGGTAACCTGGCCAACCAGATATCCTGCTGTCATATACATCAGGTTCTGATACTGGAAAACTTCGCGGAAACCGCGGTTGGGCTCCAGGTATTTCAGCTTGTGGAAGAGCTCTTCCCGGCTGTCGCCGGAGCCATACCACACGGCATCGTGGCGGGGCAGCCCCGAGCGGTGGCACAGCAGGTCGCGCACGGACAGGTGCTGGGTTACATAGTCGTCGTGCATGCGGAAATCGGGCAGGTAGTCCAGTACGGGCTTATCCAGCTTCAGCAGGCCGTCATCGGCGAGCTGCAGGACGGAAAAGGCCGTCATTGCCTTTGTACTGGAGCCTATGGCGAAGAGCGTGTTCTCCGTCACGGGTTTGCCGGCTTCCACATCCCGCTGGCCAAAGCCTTTGGCGTATACAACTTCGTTGCCCTGAACGATGCCGACAGCCACTCCAGGTACTTTCCAGTCCTGCCGGGCCTGTTCTATAAATTCGTCGATCTCCTGGAAAACCTGGGAGGAGGGCTGGGCAGCAAGGGGAGAACCCGCCAGCAATAGTGCCAGGATAAAGAAGGATATCCGTTGTCTCATGGATCTTGGTTTTTGATTGGAAGAATGAGCGGGAAAGTAGAAAAGCGGAAGATGAATTCCTAATTATTTAGAGGAGTGGATGGAGATGGCCGCTCAAGGGAGAGGGGGAGAGGGAGAATGGGAGGGTGGGAGAGTGGGAGAGTGGGAGAGTGGGGAGAAAACGCAAAAAGCGGGCAAAAACTCCGTAGAGGCCCTGCCCGCTTTTTCTGTGGAAAAACAGATATGAGAATTACTTATTGTCGCTTTTGACGTAGCGGCGTTCTTTGATGCGTGCCTTCTTACCCACCAGTTCGCGGAGGTAGAAGAGTTTAGCGCGGCGGACTTTGCCCCGCTTCAGCACCTGCACCTCGGTAATATTGGGTGAATTGAAAGGGAATATACGCTCAACGCCTACGCCGTTGGAGAACTTCCTGACCGTGAAAGTACGGGTGGCGCCTTCCCCTTTGATCTGGATCACATCGCCGCGGAAAGCCTGGATACGCTCCTTGTCTCCTTCAATGATCTTATAGTTTACGACGATATTGTCGCCGGGGCGAAATTTCGGAAATTCCTTCTTCTGGTTGAGTTGCTCCTGTACAAATTTTATCGCGTCCATCGTTTTCCGATTTGAGAATTGATTGCGTCTGAAAATAGCTGCGCAAAGGTAAAATTTTTCTCCGGAAAATCCTAATGGTTTCGTTGGTTAGTTGATTCGTGATTCGTGTATTCGTGTATTCGGAGCGCCATACCGAATCCCGAATCTCGAATCCCGAATCAACGAATCACCGTCGCCACCCCCTTGATCTCATAAGGCTCGCCGCGGGGGCCGTTGAAGGTAACCAGCACCATGTATACTCCGGCGGGGACTTCTTTGCCGGTGTTGTGTTTCCGGCCGTTCCATCCGGTGAAGGGATCGTTGCTTTCGAAAACCATTTCTCCCCAGCGGTTCCAGACCGACAGGCTGAAATTGGTGGCCCCTTCCATCAGGCCGTTGCCCACATACTCGTCATTGGAGCCGTCGTTGTTGGGCGTGAAGGCGTTGGGCAGGTAAAAGCGTACCTCCGGCCGCACGTCGATGGTTTTGAGGAGGGTATCCATGCAGCCGCTGGGGTGGGTGACGACCTGCATCACTTCGTACAGGCCCGTATCCGGAAAGGAATATACCGGGTTGGGCAGGCTGGAGCTTTGTCCCGTTCCGAAATCATACAGCCAGCGTATGGCGTCTATGGATTCGTCCAGGAAATTGACAGTGGGTTCTATGTTACTCGGCTGTTCGGGAGAGAAGGAAAAGCCCGCCACCGGAGACGAAAGCACTGTGATAAGGTCGTTGAAGGTGGTATCCGTCTGGCACCCCAAAGGGGAGGCGATATCCAGGCTGACGGTGTAGGCGCCGGGGTTTTCATAAAGGTAAGTAGGGCTGATGACGGTATCGGTGCCCCCGTCGCCGAATTCCCAGAGTATATCGTAGGCCTCGCTGATGGGGAAGGAGAGGTTGTTAAAAAAAATACTGGCCGGTGCACATCCGGTAAAGGCGCTGGGAGCCACGACGATCAGCTCCGGGATCGGGAAATAGGGCAAGGGCTGGGTCAGTGCATCCTGGCAGCCGTTGATGTCGGTAACTTCCAGGGTGACAGGGAAATCGCCGGGCTCCCGGTAGGTGTGCAGAGGGTTTTGTTCGGAGGAGCCCTGCCCGTCACCGAAGGCCCAGTTCCAGCCTGTCAGCTGGCCGCTGCCGGAGTAGGACGCATCGGTGAACTCCGCCGGGCCGGCAGTGCAGGTATCGTATTCAAAACTGAATCCGGCCTCGATCTCAGGGAAGATCTGCACCCGTATGTTGGCGGTGTCGCCGCAATCGGTATTCGGGTTGAGGATCAGCTTGCCGAGGTAGGTACCCGTGTCGGGGAAGGTGATGGAGGGACTCCATTCGCCAAAGCTCTGCGGTTGCCCTTCAATGTCAAAGGACCAGTTCCAGTTGTCGATATGGATCTGCTGGAAGCTTTCATTGCGGAAATCAACCGTGTTCTCTCCACAGGAGACGACGACGTATTCCTGGTTGTTGACCACCTCATCGGAGGCGATCTGTGCCACCACGGTGGGGTCGCAGGGGGCCACATTGAACTGGAAGTCCCGAAATACCCGGCTGAGCAGCTCTCCGTTGCGGTATTCTTCCACGCAAACTCCTACTACGAATTGCCCCTGGGCGGACGGCGTTCCTGTGATCAGCCCGGTGTTGGCGTCGATGTCGATCGGCGGGTTGCCGCCCATCGGCTGCAAGATGGTGTAATTGGGCGCCAGAAAGGAGACGGGGTCATAAGGCGGCGGACAAGCCGGGATGGGCCGGGCGCCGACGCAGGTATTGTACAGGTTGGCGTTGTCCGTGATCGGCCCTCCCCCCTGCAGGGGCGGGCAGAAACTGTAAACTAGCTGGTCTCCATCAGGATCGGTAGCCGAATGGTCGAACTCCAGCGGAGAACCGGCACAGATGACGATGGGGGGGAATTCGTCGAACACCGGGCTGTTGTTGCACAGCTCCTGCGCCCGCGGAGTGATCTCAATGGAATGGGTCGCTCCGGTATTTTCCGGGTCGAAAATATTGCTGATCGTCACGTTGCGGCAACAGCGTTGGTAAGAAACGTGGTAACTCTGGTTAGAAGGGGGGAGCGTGGCCTGAAAACGGTAGAGGCCTTCCTGCACGCATACGTCAGGAGGGATGAGGCAGGGGTAGTCCGGTTCATCCACCCTGGTAACAGAAAGGAGCTGGGCGTTGATCTGCAGAAAGGGGAAATTCTGGCTCTGGTTGTTGCAGTTATTTCCCGAGCAGTTGTACACCGCAATAAAAGCGACTTCGTCAAAATCGGCGCATTCCGTGCAGTTGCAGTCCCGGTATACTTTGAGGGTGAATTCGTAAAGGCCGTTGCCCAGGCACTCATAGGTCATTACCCCGCCAATAATATGCCTGGCGTGAACAACAGCTCCGGTGGCAAGGAATATTGCCAGTATTATCGTTATTTTTTTCATTCCTTGGATAATTCAGTCATTCAATCCTTCATAATTAACGCTCCCTTCGCCCTTTACCGTATCAGCGTGGCGAAGCCCTTCAGCTCTACAGGCTCTCCCCGCGGGTTGGTGTAGCGGGCCAGGCAGACGTACACGCCCACCGGCGCCGGCTTGCCGGTGTTATTTTTCCGGCCGTTCCAGCCCAGAAGGGGGTCGGTGCTGCGAAAGATCATTTCTCCCCAGCGGTTCCAGATGCTCAGCTCGAATTCGCGGATACCCTCAAGGTATCCTTTTCCAATGAAAACGTCATTGACCGAATCGTCGTTGGGAGAAAAGGCATTAGGCAGGAAAAAGGTGACTTTCGGGACTATGTCAATTATCTGGACAGCCGTATCCTGGCAGCCACTGGGGTGGGTGACGATCAGGCGGACTTCCTGCCGGCCGGTGTCCTGAAACTTGTACGTGGGGTTTTGCTGGGTGAAATAAGCATTGCCTTCCAGCTCCCAGAACCATTTGCCGGCGCCGCTGGACTGGTCGGTGAACTGCACTTCCGGGTTGAAATTGTCTACCTCCTGCGGCGAGTAAGTGAAATCGGCCACCGGGGAAGGCTCTATGGTGATGAGGTCCGTAAAGGCCGTATCCGTCTGGCAACCGATGGGGGAGGTGATGTCGAGGGTCACCGAGAACGTTCCTTCCCGGGTGAAGACATATTCCGGGCTGATCTCGGTGGCCCCGCCGCCGTCGCCGAAGTCCCATTGTACATCATAGCTTTCATCGACCGGGGTGGAGAGGTTGTCGAAAAAAATACTGCCCGGAGCACAGCCGGTGAAGGAACTGGGCGATACGATCAGCAGGGCAGGCGCCGGGAAGTAGGAGATCTGTTTGCTGATGGAATCCCGGCAGCCGTTGGTGTCCGTTATCCGGAGGCGGACCAGCTTTTCTCCCGGTTCGGAATAAATGTACCGGGGGTTCTGGTTGCTGGAGCCTCCCCCGTCGCCGAAGTCCCAGTTCCAGTTGCTGATGCCTGCCGTTCCGGAAGAGGAGAGGTCTGTAAACGCGGCCGGGCCGGCTACGCAGGTGTCGTATTCATATTCGAAATCGGCTTTTATCTCGGGGAATATCCTCACCCGGATCCGGGCCGTATCGCCGCAATCGGTCCCGGGATTGAGGTACAGCCGCCCCTCGTATTCCCCGATGCCGGGGAAGTTGAGGGCTGAATGCCAGGTGCTGATGGTGGTGTCTCTGTCTCCCAGTTCGAACGTCCAGATCCAATCGTTGATGCGGGCCTGCTGATAGCTTTGGTTGAAAATATTAACCTGGGTTTCACCGCAGGAGGTGATGAGGAATTCCTCCCCGTTGATGATGTCCTCTTCCCGGATATCGGCTACCACCGTCGGGTCACAGCTGGTGACATTGAACTGGAAATCCCGGCGCACGATGCTCAGTAGTTGGCCGTTCCGGTATTCTTTCACACAGACACCCACCACAAACTGGCCCTGTGCATTGGGCGTTCCGGTGATCAGGCCGGTATTGACGTCGATGTTGATGTCGGCGTCAGTGCCCAGAGGGCCGAGGGCACTGTAGAAGGGCGCTATGAAGTTGACCGGGGTATAGGGCGGCGGCGCGTCCGGGTCAGGAGCTACGCCGTCAACAGCGGTGGGGTTGTTGAAGTTGAGGCCGCCCCCCAGGAAAGGAGAGCAAAACTCGTAGACCAGTTGGTCGCCCTCGGTATCAGAGGCAGAATGGCTGTACTCGAAGGGCTCATTGGCACAAAGGACAATGGGGGGGAAGTCGTCGTAGGTAGGGCTGTTATTGCAAACAGCCTGGGCTGCCGGCGTCAGCTCCATATAATAGGTGGCGCCGGAGCTTTCCGGCGTAGTGATGTTGGTAATGGTGTTATTGCGGCAGCACCGCTGATAAACGATAAAATAACTGTGCTCTGAGACCGGCAGGTCGACAATGGGAAAGGTATACACCCCCCTTTGTACACAAACATTATCGGGGACGATCACGCAGGGGTTGCCGGGGTCCGGGTCAATGAATTCCACATCGGGAAAACCTGCCTGGAAACTCATGAAGTCTTCGGATAAATCGGTGCGGAAAATGGTGATGGTGGCCGGATAAGGCGCATTGGGCGGAGGGGCATCGAAAGGGGCGCCGCCCCCCTGGCAATCCCGGTAGATATTCATGTAGAATTGGTAAGAGCGGCTGCCGGAGTTGGGGTCGCCGTTCGTCCAGCCCAGGCATTCATAGGTGATCTCGCCTCCGATGATATGGGCTGCGCGCAGGGAAAATACAGCCAGTAGTGTTCCCAAAGTGATGACAGTGCGTAATAAAAGCCTCAAAGGTATCGTTTTTTGAAATTCCCGGCTTTCTGAACAATAGAAAGGCCGTTTTTCAGTTCTATTGATTGTGTTGCCAAGATAATAGGGTCAAGATAAATATTGTTTTTCAATACCTGGCCTTTTGAATTTTTAATTTGGGGGTTGGTAGTTTTTGTGACAGAAGCCTTACCAACCGCCGGTCATGATCCCTCGCGAAGTCCTCAGAAAAGACAAACATACGTCCCAAAACTACTCATAGCCTTTATCCTTTATTGACTCGAGCCCGCATCATTGGTTGTAAAATGGTATAAACCCAATGCGTATGACTACTTCTACAAATGGAAGGGTTATTATGGTTCAAAACTACGATCTCGACAAAGCCCTTGACACCCTCCGTAGCGGAGGGCTGATCTTATACCCTACGGATACCGTATGGAGTATAGGCTGCGATGCCACCAACCCCCGGGCAGTTGGGCGTATTCGCCAGCTGAAGGACACCGGCAATACGCTCGGTTTGGAGATCCTGGTCAATTCCATTGATATGCTGCGGCACTACGTCGCTCACCTCCATCCCCGGATCGAAACCCTCCTGATCTACCACCTCCGCCCTCTAACGGTGCTTTACGAACGGGGGCGCAACCTGCCCAACAGCATCCTGTCTGAAGATGGCCAGGTGGCCATCCGCCTGGTGCAGGACGATTACTGTCGCGAGCTGATCGGCTGCCTCGGCAAGCCCCTGGTGGCCACCGCCGCCGACTTGCGGGAAAGCTACTACCCCGATAATTTCGGCGCCATCAGCTCGGACGTGGTCGAGCGGGTGGACTATGTGTCCAGGCACCGCCGTAATGATAAGGGCCGCTCCCGGCCTTCGGTCGTGGCCCGGCTGTCCGTCAAGGATGAACTGGAGTTCTTGCGGGAGTAGGGAGCTTTCATTTTCTTCCTGTTGGCAATTCCTTATTTTTCTTCAGAATGATCTCTGCCTGCGTACAACAAACCCAGCACCCTTTCCGGCGTCATCGGCGCGTGGTACAACAGCGGCGCTTCCGGATTGAAGGCCAGAATGGCGTCATATAGGGCGAAATAGGCTCCGATGCCGTACATCAGGGGCGGTTCTCCGGTGGTTTTGCTTTTGTATATGGCATAATCGCTGCCCTCGCTGCCCAGAAAATGAACGCTAACCTCTTTTGGCACGGAATAAATATCCGGTATTTTATAATTGGAAAGGGTTTGCGAAAGCAGCCTGCCTTCCGGGCTGTGCTGCAGGTTCTCCATGGTCATCCAGCCGATGCCCTGCGCCAGGCCGCCTTCCACCTGGCCCAGGTCGACCCCCACATTCATACTGCTGCCGAAGTCGTGGACAATGTGAACGGCGTCGAGGGTGTAGATGCCCCGAAGGCAGTCGATGGTGCAGAGCAGGGCTGCGGCGCCGTATACGTGGTAGGCGAAGGGGTGGCCTTTTTCCTTTTCCTTGTCGAAATGTATCCTGGGAGTGGCGTAGTGCCCCTTGGCGCTCAGGTTAATGCGGCGGGTGAAGGCCAGTTGTACCAGCTCTTTCCAATCTATATCCTGCCGCAGGCCATTCACGAACACGGCATTGCCCAGGAGTTGAACTTCTTCTGAGCCGTAAAGCCTCAATTCCTGCCGGATGAGTTGATAAAGGCGCTCCCTAATCTGCCCGCAGGCATCCTGCAGGGCTTTGCCGTTGAGGTCGGAGGTGGCGCTGGCCGCCGAGGGAGAGGTATTGGCCACGCGGGTTGTGTTGGTGGTTTCTATCCGCACCTGATCCAGCCGCAGGCCGAATTCGTGGGCGGCCACCTGCACCATTTTCGTATTGGCGCCCTGGCCCATCTCCACGGCGCCGGTGCTGATGCCGACGCTTCCATCGCTGTATACGTGCACCAGGGCGCGGGCGTGGTTCATCATGGTGTTGGTGAAGGAAATCCCGAAACAGACGGGCATCAGGTGGAGTCCTTTTTTGCTGAGGCGGTTTTCGGCATTGTACCGCCGGACTTCCTTCTGCAGCTCCCCGATGTCGTTCTTTTCGAAATTCTCCGTCCAGCAACGGCGGGCTTCGCTTTCCCTTACCACCTGGCCGTAGGGAAATACCTGGCCGTCCCGGATCAGGTTCTTCTCCTGGATCTCCATCGGATCCACCTTCAGCATGCGGGCAGCATGGTGGATGGCCGCTTCGATGACGAACATGCCCTGCGGGCCGCCGAAGCCGCGAAAGGCGGTGCTCGGGGCGATATTGGTTTTGCAGCAATGCGCCGTAAGGCGGGCGTTGGGCACGTAGTAGCTGTTGGTGGCGTGAAAGAGGGTGCGCTCCAGGACGGCAGGGGAGAGGTCGGTGGCGGCGCCCCCGTTCTGGTAGAAGGTGGCCTCGTAGGCCAGGATGTTGAGCTGTTCATCCAGGCCGATGCGGTAGTCGCTGTCGTAAGGATGGCGCTTGCCGGTCATCAGCAGGTCTTCGTGGCGGCTGAGGATATATTTCACCGGTTTTTTCAGAAGATGGGCCGCCAGGGCAACCATAGCCCCCCAGACGGAAGCCTGGTCTTCCTTGCCGCCAAAGCCTCCGCCGATGCGGGTGACGTCCACCTCCACCTGGTTGATGGACAGCCCCAGCACCCGTGCCGCCGCCCGCTGCACCTGGGTGGGCCCCTGAGTAGAGCTGTGAATGAGAACCTTGCCCTCCCGGGGCAGGGCATAAGCGCCCTGCGGCTCCAGGTAGACGTGCTCCTGGCCGCCGGTTTGGGCCGTGCCTTCAAAGATATATTTGCATCGGGCAAAGGCGGTTTCGACATCTCCCATCTCGAACTTCCGGGAGCCGGACAGCAACTGCCCCTTCCGGAATGCCTCCCTTGGGTTGGTGATAGCCGGCAATTCGTCAATATCCGCCCGGATCAGCTCCACGGCCTGTTCGGCGGCCTCCATACTTTCCGCTACAACCAGGGCGATGGGCTGGCCGATGTAGTGCACTTCCTGCTCCGCCAGCAGGGGCTCATCCTGCACGATATTACCTACCTGGTTCTCGCCGGGGATGTCCCGGCTGGTGAAGATGCGTACTACCCCTTCCAGTTGCTCTGCTGTCTCAAGGCTGAGGCGCCGGATGCGGCCGTGGGCGACAGGGGAAGGGAACACGCGGGCGTAAAGGGTGCCGGCGTACTCCGGAAGGTCATCTACGTAAATGGACTGGCCTCGGACGTGGTTGGCGGCGTCCAGATGGCCGGAGAAGGAGTCAGCTCGGGTTGGAGTGGTTTTCCTGTTCATGATCTGCTGGGCTTGTAGCCACAAAAGTTCATAATATCAATCCTGTCCGGCGCGGCCTTATGGAAGTGTGCCAGCACCAGCTGCCGCAGCAGCAACCGTTTGTAGTCCGCCGAGCCGCGGGCGTCGCTTATGGGAGCGATCTCTTCCTGCATAGCGGCCAGGGCTTCTTTCAGAAGTGGTTCGTCCAGCACCCTGCCCCGCAGGAGTGCGGCGGTTCGGTGCAGGTACATGGGGATGGGGCCCACACCGCCGGCGGAGAGGTGAACCGTTTTTAGTACATTACCCTCATCGATCTCCAGCCGGGCGGCGGTATTCACTGAGGCGATGTCGAGGTTGCGGCGGGCGCTCACCTTTTCGAAGCTGAAGAACAGCCCGGGTTTGGGTATGTCGAATTCGATAGCTGCCAGGAACTCCTCCGGACGGCGGGCCAGTTTTTTGTAGCCCAGGTAGAATTCCTTTAGCGGCAGCGTCCGTTCCTCAAGCCCGTCCTGCAGGCGGATGCTGCTGTCCAGCGCCAGGAACAGGATGGTGAAATCGCCGATAGGCGAGGCGTTGATCAGGTTGCCGCCCACAGTCGACATGTTGCGGATGGGAGTGGAGGAGAGCAGGTGGAAGAACCCATCTTCCGGGTTGAGGACGGACTGAAATATTTCCGACTCCTCCAGCTCGGCGGCGGTGGTGGCCGCGCCGATGATGCAGCGGCCGTTTTCCTCCCGTACACCTTTCAGCCCCGCCTGGCTGAATACGGGGAGGACAGGGCTGTCCTTTACCTTCCCCGGCGCTTGCACCATCAGGTCGGTGCCCCCGCCCAGGAAGAGGGGGGCTACCCCTGCGGGCTCCTCTTCTGGCAGGCCGGTATCCACCGGATCGGCAATAGCCGCCAGCCTCTCCGCCATTTCCCGGAAGTAGGCGGGAAGGTAGCCCTCCCCAATCAGTGTTTCCATGCCATACTCCTCTCCCGGCAGTTCATTGGCGATGCGCGCTACAGCCCGTTCGATCGACTTGTACCCGGTGCAGCGGCAGATGTTTCCGTCTATCGCCCTGATCAGCTGCGCATAATCCGGCCGCCGGCCGCTGAGCAGGGCGCCCGACAGCGAGACGACAAAACCGGGCGTACAAAAACCGCACTGGCTGCCGTGGCAATCGACGATGGCCTGCTGCACGGGCGTAAACCCCTCCCCGTTGAGGCCCTCGACGGTGACGATGTGCCGGCCATGGGCGTTAACCAGCGGCATGATGCAGGAACACATATTCTGATAATGCACGCGGCCGTTCTTCAACTTACCCACCAACACCGCGCAGGCGGCGCATTCGCCTTCCCTGCAGACGAGCTTCGTGCCCGTAAGGCCCTGATCCCGGCGGATGAAGTCGAGCAGAGCGCCGCCGGGAGGGGCGCCGGTGCGTATTTTACGGCTGTTCAGGTAGAATTCGATCATGGGGATAAGTTAAGGGTTTTAGAGAAAAAAGGGGAGGATAGGTTGACAATTATCATTGGCTTTTTCCAGCTCAATGCGGAGTTTAAGGGGTGATTTGCGGATTCCATTTTTTGACCCGGAAACACAGAATAACTATGAGAAAACTAAACGTAATCATTTGGTGGGCGGTTATGTCTACTATGTGTATGCCTTTGTTGAATGGGCAGGTGAAGGTAAGCGATGTTCAGCCCTACAACCTTGCTGAGATCAATGGTTCTTTATTCTTCTGGGCAGGTAGTACTGATCTCTGGAAAAGCGACGGTACTTCGGAGGGTACGGTTCTGGTCAAGGATATCAATGCTGGTGGCCAGAGTATACAATCTCCTTCCTTTTTATTTGACGCCAACGGTACTGCATTTTTCTGGGCGGACGACGGCGTTCATGGCGTGGAACTCTGGAAAAGCGACGGCACAGAGGGGGGCACTGTCCTGGTCAGGGATATTGACCCGAGTTCCATATTGTCAATAACCCCCTATTCCTACCTGGCCGAATCCAATGGCAACGTATTTTTCTGGGCTATGGATGGCAGCGTTTATAGCGGGGAACTTTGGAAAAGTGATGGTACGGAGGGCGGTACGGTTCCGGTTAAAGATATTTACCCCGGGCTCCCAGGCTCTTATCCTTATGACCTGATCGATATCGGCGGCACAGTTTTTTTTATGGCCAACGACGGTATTCATGGCAATGAATTATGGAAAAGTGACGGTACGCAGGAAGGCACGGTAATGGTCAAGGATATCGACCCTGCGGGCGGGCAATTCCATTTTTGGGATGAAGGCGACAACAATGTAAGTTTCAATGGCATCTTGTTTTTCATGGCTAATGATGGGGTGTATGGAAACGAATTGTGGAAAAGCGACGGTACTGAAGGGGGCACCATCCGGGTCAAGGATATTAATCCAGGAGCCGGCGGGAGTTTTCCCAGAGGCTTTGCCCTCGTCAATGGCACAATATTCTTTACGGCTAACGACGGCGCTCATGGCTATGAACTCTGGAAAAGTGACGGCACGGAGAACGGTACAGTCCTGATCAGGGATATTCATCCCGGAAATGGGCATTCCAGCCCAAACTACCTGGTAGATGCCAATGGAACTGTATTCTTTTGGGCGGACGACGGCGTTCATGGCCTGGAACTTTGGAAAAGTGACGGCACCGAGGGCGGAACCTCAATGGTTAAGGATATTCACCCCACAAGCGGGAGCCTGGGATATTTTCCTCGTTTCGATGGCGCCGGCGTTGGTGGCACTTTATTCTTCCGGGCGGACGATGGTATTCATGGAGCGGAACTATGGGTGAGCGACGGCACGGCAGAGGGTACCCTCATGGCCGGGGATATACTCCCCGGAACCGGGACGAGCTTCCCTTCCTACCTGACGAACGTCAATGGCACTTTGTTTTTTCGGGCCAACGACGGGACGGGGCCTCATCTATGGAAATATTCGCCCAATGCCTGCGAAATTACCGCTATCGACGTCACCGGCCTGGGCGAATGCGACCCCATTTACAATACCTATTCCCTCGATCTGGAGGTGGCTTTCACCAGCCCGCCAGAGGGAGGCATGCTATCCGTTAACGGCGGGCTTTTTCCAATCGGGGCCAGCCCGCAGGCCGTCACTCTTGAGGGGTTGAGCGCCGGTGGCGCGCCCTTTGTTATCCAAGCTTATTTCATAACAGATGAGGGCTGCGGCGCCGAATTGACAATCGATGCTCCGGCGCCCTGCAATTCGCCGGAAGAGATCATGGGCGCCCTCCAAGCCTATGTGCAATTCCTGATCGACAACGGCGTGCTTACCACTTCGGGCAACGGCATGAAGAACCAACTCCGCCAGATCCTGAATAAGATCAAGGACGGGAAGGTCGAAGAGGCCGCCTCTCAGTTGCATAGCTTTATCGAACACGTCAATGGCCTGCTGGCCGACGGCGTGCTCAGCCCTGAAGAAGCGCAACGCCTGCTCGATGGGGCTTATGCCCTGATCGCTCAATTTGAAGCGGAGAGCAACCTCATGGCCTCCCGGGCGGTTTCCCCCGGCCTGGGGCAGAATTACCCCAATCCCTTTTTTGCCGAAACCGTAATTCCCTTCTTTCTCTCTGAGAGCGGCCCTGTCGCCTTGATGATCCAAAACCTGGACGGCAAAGTTATGGAAACCGTGGCAAGTGAGTCCATGGATGCCGGCTTCCATCAGGTACGGTTCCAGGCTGGCCATCTGCCGCAAGGAGTTTATTTTTACACTTTACAGGCTGGAGATATAAGGATGACGAAGCGAATGGTGGTGATGAGGTGAAGGAGAAGAGGAAATGAGCTGGAGCCGCCGTCGCCTCATGAATGGCTTCCTGCTTGTAACTTTCGCGTCACAACAGAGCAAAAAAATGGATATGTCCTGCTGCATCGTTAACTTTGCAGGACAACTGATTGGCCATGAAGACACTGATACCCTTCCTTTTTATTGCAGGGCTTTTCGGTGCGATGGGGCTGCATTCTCCCTCTGAGGAGGGGTTACGGAACACAGCCGCGGAGAAGATCGCCGAAGCTTATGCCGCCGACTTCCACCAGTTTAGGGAGGCGTTGGAGAAACTGGTGGAAGCTACGGATCAACCATTCAATCTATCCCTGCTCCGGCAGCAACTGACGGAGGCCAGGATAGCCTACAAGCGCGTCGAATTCCTGTTCGACTACACTAAACCCTACTATAATTACCTGCACATCAACGGAGCGCCCCTGCCGAAAGTTGACAAAGAGGACGCCAACGGCGACATTGTGCCCCCCAACGGCCTGCAGGCGCTGGATGAACTGGTTTTCAGTGAGGAAGCCGAGGAGCATCAGGATCATATCGAAAAGCTGGCAACCGATCTGAAGCGAAGGTCCGATTTCATTGCCCAGGTCCATCTGCCGCTCCCTCTTTCCGATGCGCAGGCCATCGAGGCCCTTCGTTCGGGCATCGTTCGCGTTTTTACCCTGGGCCTTGCCGGTTTCGATACGCCCGGCTCGGGCAATGCCATCTCTGAGGCCATGGCCGGCATACTGAGCATGGAAAAGGCTTTTCTGCTCTTTGAAGACAGTGTGAAACCCAAAGCCAGGAAGAAATACCAGGAAGTGAAGCGGCTGTACCGCCATGCTTACCACCTGCTTGCCGCCAATCAGGGATTTGAGGACTTCGGCCGCCTGGCCTTCCTCAAACAGGCAGCCAACCCGCTCTACGAAAACCTGCTCGATTTTCAGTTGCTCAATGGCATCGAAACCGGCAAAATGAAATACCATGCCCAGAATTATCAGGCCCGCAACCTGTTCGATGAGGATTTTCTGGACACTTATTTTTATTCGGAGCTTTCCTATCTGCCGCTCGACAATCCGGCGAGTATCGCCCTGGGCAAAGCCCTGTTCTATGACCCCATTCTTTCCGGCAATGGAGAAACGTCCTGCGCTACCTGCCATGATCCCGCCCTGGCATTTACCGACGGGCGGGCAAAGAGCAAAACCAATGTTCCCGGCAAGTTTACCCGGCGCAATTCCCCGACGTTGGTCGACGCCACCTTCGCTTCCCGCTTTTTCTGGGACATGCGGGAGGTCACCCTCGAGCGGCAGGTGGCCCATGTGGTCGACGATACCCTCGAGTTCAATACCAATTTTTATGAGATCGCCGACAGGTTGAGGCAGAGCCCCACCTATGTCCGCATGTTTGAGGAGGCCTATGGCGGGATCGGTAAGGAAGACATCTACCGCCGGTCCATCAGTAATGCCCTGGCCGCTTACGTCAATACGCTGAGGTCTTTCAATAGCGAATTCGACCGTTATGTCCGCAATGAGATCTCCGTTTACCCGGAAGCGGCGGCCCGCGGTTTCGACCTGTTCATGGGCAAGGCCGCCTGCGGCACCTGCCACTTTGCTCCCGCTTTCAACGGAACCATTCCGCCCTTTTACACCGAAACAGAGTCGGAAGTACTGGGCGTCACCCTCGGCTTCGATACCCTCAACCCCCAGTTCGACCCCGACCCCGGCAGGGCGAAAAATGGCGTGCGCAAAGACGCCCGTCCTCACTACATGAACTCCTTCAAAACCGTCACGGTCCGCAACGCCGCCCTGACCGCTCCCTACATGCACAACGGTTCGTTCCAAACCCTCGAGGAGGTGATGGAATTCTACAACCGCGGCGGCGGCGCCGGCATGGGCCTGGATATTCCCCACCAGACCCTGCCTCCCGAACCGCTCAACCTGACGGAACGGGAAAAGGCGGACATTATCGCTTTTATGCATACCCTGACGGATACGTCGGGGTTGATGGTGAGCAAGGTGGTATTGCCGGAAGTGGAGGGGTATCCGGGAAGGTGAAGGTAGGTGCTGCTCTATTGTGATGTCCGGTATCCAGCCGGGATATCATTCAACCCATCTCGGAATTTGTTTCGTGCGCCAACGGCGGTGCAGGGGAAGTTGTCTCCGGTGATATTGTAATTCATGCTGTTTTCCATTTCAACCGGGATGGCCTCATGACCATGCCCATTTTCAGCCCCAGGGCGGAGCGATGTACGGAGTAACGACCGGCCCCCGTTTCAGGGCGACCGGCCTGACTGCTTTTCATTGGGATAACTCCAACGGGGCCTATACGGAGACGGTCGTCAACCGGTATCATTTTGTCGGGCAGGGAGGCGCGGCTGTCCTTAAGTTAACAAAGTAGAACTAAGTACCTGGATTGAAATGCGCAGATATGCATAGAAATGATAAAATGCAGTCCGAGCCTAAGAGCATGTTTGGAGGCCGCTTTTGGAGACGAAAAGTGTCAATTTTTCGGTGAAA
>CAYQKY010000123.1:0-25465 GCA_964418125.1 uncultured Phaeodactylibacter sp. | reverse complement strand
CCAACAAAGATAGGTACTCTCCAACTTTTCACCTCTGGTGACCGCGCTTAGTATAGCTATGCTGGCGGATCTTTTACAGAAAAAGCCACTGGAGCTGAATACGGCTCTGAATGGCCTTACAGCTAAGGGGTGGATAACTCGGCACGAAGATAGAACCTTCTCGGTTCACCGCATGATACGCCAGGTGGTGGAATATCAGCTCCGGCCAGGTTTTGCAGATGTGCAATTATTAGTCGAAACCATGGCAAAAAAAATGAGCGGAGGTGATTATTCCAACCCTGCGAAGGCTAATGTGCCGTGGATCAAATACGCAGCTGGCGTGGAAAACTATTTTACGGAAGAGAAAAAGGAAGTGTTGGCTCAGTTACAAAACAATATCGGCGAAACTTATAATTTTCTGGGGCAGTATGATGAAGCACTCCGCTATCATCAGAAAGCATTGGCTTTTTGGAAAACTCAGGAAGATATTTACCATTTTAACCTGGGTACTTCGTTCAATAACCTGGCAGGAACTTATCATTATTTAGCAGATTATCAAACAGCATTGGAATATTACCAAAAAGCAAAGGAGGCCTGGGAACCTCTCCTGGAACCCCAGGATCTCAACCTGGCAAACCTCTTCAATAATATGGCTGAAACCTACCGGGCGGCTGGACAGCCCAAACCAGCCCTGATGTACCACCAGAAAGCAATAAAGGTCAGAGAGGGCCAGTTGGATCCATTTCATCCTGCCCTCGGGGGCTCTTACCATAACCTCGCCGAAGTTTATCGGCAACTTGGCCAATTTCAAAAGGCTTTAGATTGCAACCAAAAGGCCAGAACAATCCGGGAAACTGCTTTGGGCCCTGGCCACCCGCTGCTGGGCGCTACCTACCATATTGCAGCTTTGATATACCAGAGCCTCCATGATTACGAGCAGGCGCTTGAGTTTCATCAAAAAGCTCGGATGGCCTTTGAGCAATCCTTGCCTGCCAACCACCCTTACCTGGCTATTTCGTACCAAAATGCAGCCGAAACCTATCGCGCCCTCGGGCAGGAGGGCCTGGCGGCGGAATTCCTGGCAAAGGCGGAGGCGGTAAAGGGGTTGAGAGAGTAATCAAATATCTCATTAAATTGGTGAGCTTTTAAAAACAAATTGAAACCCATAATCGATGAAAAATTCAACCGAGCAACTGGAATACGCCCGCCGTTTATATGACAACGTCCTCGAATGGTACCGGAATGCCGATTCCAAAGCTCAGGTGATACTGGCTATTGACGGTGGCTTTATTGCCTTTGTAAGTAGCGCTGTACTTACAAAACCAGCTGATCTTAATGCAATTCTAGGCTCATTTCCCCTCGCCGCTTGGATAGCCCTCACCCTGATGATCATTTCCCTGCTGGGTTCTATCGGCGCCTCCATTTTTTGCCTATGGTCCAGGATCTATTCCAAAAAGGAGATCCACGATATCTTTGAAGCCACAGCAATAACAGAAATTGAAGGCAAGAGCCTCGAAGGCTACCCTCCTTCCCTTGCCTTCTTTTTTCAGTTCATTGAGCAAATGGATAAAGATAAGTTTGGTAAAACCTTGGCCACCCTCGATTTTCAGTTTGAACTTTCAGCACTAACAGATGAAATTCATACCCTGGCTGGCAACGTTCGGAAAAAACATTTTGCTGTAAATGTCGGTTTCTTACTTGCCGCCACTGCTTTGATCACATTCTTCGGGGTTGCTATCATCTACTCGTTTACGGTTTATTGACCTCGAAGCATGAAAGTTGAACCTTATCCAGCTATTCCTGAAATTAAACTTGGAAACTTTTGGTCATTCAAAGAGGTGCAATCCCTTCAGATGCAGGCGGCAAAGATCCGGTCTAAATATCCCAGGAAGGCAAAACCGCCTTCATCGATGAGCTCGACGCCCGCCTGCACCCTCGCCTCACCCGAAAGGTAGTGGAGCTTTTCCACAACCCTGCAACCAACCCCAGGAACGCGCAGCTCATTTTCATCACCCATGATTCCAACCTGCTGGAAGCCAGCCTGCTGCGCCGCGACCAGGTGGCCTTCGTGAAAAAAAACAAATTCGGCGCCAGCGAATTGTACTCCCTTGTGGAATTCAAAGGTGTGCGCAATACCGCTTCCTTTGAGAAGGAATACCTGATGGGAAAATACGGGGCGGTGCCCAATAACCTGAATGTTGTGGAAGAAGCGGTCGAAAACTACCTCACTAATGCCGAAACCAACGAAACACGTAAAGAAGACGGATAGGAAGAAACCGTGGTATAAGAAGAGGTTTCAAACTCAACCTTATGCCATCGAAAGCCGGGAAAAGGCCAAATCTTTCCTCATCATCTGTGAAGGGGAAAACACCGAGCCCTGGTATTTCGCAGAGCAAAACCCATGTACTACTGTTTATATTCTAATTGTGGAGTTGAACAAATATCTCTGAGTTGCCTAAACCGCCGTCTGCCGATTACCGTCTACTGATCAATACCAGTTCCCTACCCCTCAAACCCCTCCCCAAAAAACTCCGCCAGGGTTATATCCAGTGCCTTTAATACCTTAAGCAGGCTGCTAAATCTCAGATCCTCCCCATTCTCATAGCGCCCATACTGCGAGCGGTTGATCTCGTGTTCATAGGCAAACTGCTCATAGTTGCTGTAGCCCCGGGCTTTGCGCAGGGCCTTTATCCGGGCGCCCAGGTTGGATAGCTGCTTCTCGATGTATGGTTCATGCCTTTTCATTTAGCAAAGAAAAAACAGATACTCTTTTTAAAGTACCGCTAATAAAAAACTTCTTATTAGCGTCTTTTTTGTAAATTCACCCTGCCAGTTCAATTGATCCCGGCTGGAACTGCCTCCGGATATTTCCGGCCATCCCAAAAACTCAGGTATGAGCCGTTCCCTTTACCGACACCTGCTAACCCTGTCCTTCCTGCTTGCCTCAACGGTTCTTACCGCCCAATTCTGGTACCTCGACATCTCTACCGGCGAGCTGAAGTGTTTCCGGGAAGGAGGTGAGCGCTTCGCCGAAAGCGGGCTGCTGGCGGTAGGTAAAGGCGGTGCAAAGGAACTGTCGGAGCAACTACCCCATACCTTAGACGCCTACGGCATTGACTACGATTATCAGGAGGGCGGCTTACTCGTATATACCGCTAAGGTGTACAAGGCCTGGCGCCTGATGCAGGCCGGCCAGGATATCCAGGCGGCCCTGGGCACTTTGCTGCTGGCTGACCTGTTTGTCAATATCCAGGTTGCCCAGGCACGCGTGGTGGGCAGCCTGTTTCGCAATGGCTTCCCCCGGATTGCGGCAGGCAATGCCTCAGCGGTCTGGGAGCTGCCGGCAGTACACCGTGGCGTGGAGATCGAGATCCTCCGGGCGGGCAACTACCGCCTGCCTCACGGCTTCCCGGTGGTAGATATACTTAAAAATGGAACGGCAACCAGCGTCAAATCCATCGACATCACGCTACCTTCTTACCAAGGCAGCCGCCTGCTGTACCGCCTTAAAGGTTACGTCAACAAATTGATAGATTTCAGAGGAGCCATCCACGGCGGGCGGACGGTTGCCAGAAATGTCAACAAGGAACTGGAGGTCGTCATTCCCAAAGGCAGAGCAACGGAAGCTCAACAGAAAATCTTCGAAGAGGTGGCCGATTATGGGAAATTGAATAATATTATCGTTAAATTTATTGAGCTGTAATCCTTTGCCATGAAAAACATCAGCCTTTTCGCCAGTGATAAGATCAGAATGCACCCCAACGACACTACCGTCGACGGGCTGGGCATCGCCACCATGCCCTACCTCATCCTTTCCCTTGATGCTTCGGACGAGGAACTGGAAAGGGCAATCCAGGAATGCCTCGAAAAATCTCGAAATGGTATTCCCCACCACCCCTGGCGAAAAGAGGAGACAGTGGCTTACTATAAGCAGTTGGGCGTCCGCTCTCACCGGGATCTGGGCAGAGGGGCTGATGTGAAGCTGGAAGATGGCAGGTATACCGTGACGCCGGTGGATAAAGGAGGGATGTTCGGCGAGCCGGTTGTGGTGGCAGAAAAAGAGCTGTTGAAAACGGTGCAGGAATGTTTGGGGCTTTTGCCGGTGAAAGCGGGGTAAGCTTTCCAATTTTGGATAAGTACAGTTCACCTTACAGAAAAAAGCAGGTCCAATAACGCTCCATATTCCGAAAATGGAAAGAGTAGGTTTTCCTGTTCTAACCTTTCAACACATAAGCGCTTAGCAGTTTCGCAAGCTTTATCCAAATCGCCAGCCTCCTTCAATTTTGCGTAAATTTTATTGCTGCGAAAGTAGCCGTTCGACTTTTCATAACCTGGAAGAAAACGCTGTAACTCGGCAGCCAGGCTTTCATAGCCGGGGTATATACGGGTAGAATAATCGCGAAAGTGTATTAAAAACCAGTATTCGGTACACGGCATAGTCTCGAAAATGAAGATATCCGGTATACTCAATAACTCATTCTTGGCTTTTTCGTAACGCGCCTGAGCTTTAGGACTCAAAGGCCGAATAACGTCCAGGTCAACGACACAGTATACCTGGTCGTAGCCCTCGGCGGCTAACTGCCGCGCCTTTTTGAATATTTCCAGGTAATTGGAGTGCTTGGGCAGCGAAGGTTTCAGTTGATAGGGCAATTTCTCGGTTAGTTTCAGGTCATGGAAGTAGTGCCATTCCGTAATCCCTTCACCCACTACGGCTGCCCGAAACTTTTCTTTGCGGATCTTTTGCCCTCTTGCCATCTTCAGTCCATATATATTTCCCCCAGTTCTGGCTTTGCGCCCAGCTTGCCGATCTTGTAAGCATTAAAAGGAGAGATGTTCTTGTGTAACTTCACATCGGTATACGCAAATAGTTCTGTGGAGCCATCTCCTTGTTTTTCGGTGAACCATATAACATCCCGCCGGAGGAAGTCTTCCGCCAGGATCTGGATGTTGTGGGTGGTAAAAATGAGCTGGGCTTCCGTAGTATTGACTAAAAAGGCACGCAGGAAATGGTTGGCCAGGTCGTAATGGAGCGAGGATTCCAGCTCATCGATGGGTATAATGGCATTGTTTCGCCTCAGGCGGTACAATAAACACGCCAGGCCGTAATAGCGTTGGGTCCCTGCTGATTCTGCCTGGATAGGAAGTTCAAAGTCTCCCATTGCCGTTTCGTGTAAAAAGGCGGTTTTGTGATTACGCCTATAGTAGCTATCCGAAAACAGGCCAAAGGGTTTTTGAAAGGCTTCCTCCACTGTGCCCTTAGCCTGGGTGGCTTTCCTTTCCGGTTCCCCGCCTTTTCTAACCCGAACGTCTTTGATGTGGAGCCCCGCCCTTTGTAGTGTTTCCAGGATCATCATTTTGGCGGCATGTTCCTCTTGTATTAAGGCAGCGGCTTGCGTTGTAAGGTCCACTTCCGGGCTAACCAGTTGCTGTAAATGATCCTGAAACCAGCGAAGCACCTCTGTCAGCACGGCGGCAGAAACATTGGCTTTATTATAGGCCGCCAGCACAGTTGAGTTCCGGAAAACAGCGCCTTCCAGAATGAGTTTTTCCCTGGCGTCCAGGCCTAATTTATCGCCAAAATCAATGCGGGCCTTGTCTTCAGCTTCGTCGTATACCCTTTCAAAAGCTATTGCCGGCTGTATGCCGGGGTAAAAAGTGAGCCGCTCCTTTAAAATGACTTCCTGGTTTAGCCATAAAGAATAGATGTAGCGGGTAGGCCCAACAAAGAATGAGAGGTAAAATGTAGTTGGCCTATCCTTACAGGCAGGGTCAAATGCAAATTGAGGCAAAGGTATCGGGCTTGTCTTGTCCTCCGGGCGCATTATCGCCAATGCCCTCATATAATCCAGTGCTTTTAACAGGTTGCTCTTCCCGGAAGCATTGGCGCCGTATATTATTCCAAGTTTCAGGAGCCGAAGGTTGGCCTTTTTCCGTACACAGTAAATGTCCTCATAGGTTTTGTCGCTGGTGGCTTCAAAACTAAGTGCCTGTTCTTCTTTAAATGACAGGAAATTGCTTACTCTAAACTCATGTATCACTTTGTATTTCTTGTTATCGTAAAATAATTACAAATTTAACAAATAAAACTGAGGTTTTGTTGTTTTTCTTGTCTGTTTTATGATTTTCTAATGCCTCCTGAGCGGCACCGTACCCTCCATAATATTCATGGTTGCCAGGCAGAATGCAAACGGCTTCAAACTCATCCGCTACCCGCCAGATGAAATCATACGGCTTATAATCATCGCCCAGGTAGAAACAATCGCCGGCAATCGCCAGGAAACTAAGCTGGTGTTCGATGCTTTTACATTTGTTGCAACCGGCATGAGGAATTGAAAAAACTGCATTGAAGATAATGCCTAATCCAACAACTCCAAAACCTTCCCCCACAACAGCTCATACCGCACCAGCTCAATGTCGGAAATGGATTGCTCGGACTTTAGCTTTTCCAGGTGAGGGGCGGACAGCTTTTCCACTTTTTTCCGCTTGAAGTTGCCTTTGGATAAACAGGATAAAAGCTCCACAAAAGCAGCAGTCCTCAGGTCTCCCGTGAGGTATCTTCTTTTGTAGCGGTTAAGGCCGTCCATCCGGTCTATAACGAAGCCTCTTTTTCCATCCTTCAGGTAATTGATCAGTTGAGCGATGAGGATCGCGCAATTGCTGCCTTCTTTATCTTTGGAATAGATGGGGACTTCATTCATAAACTTGCCAACTTGTACAGGAACATCCGCCATAAAGGCATAATAAGCCCAGGCGATCCGCCAGTTTTCAGCCATAGAGGCCTGCATTTTTTTTAGGTGGGGAGTTACTATAACATATACTTTTTTGGCTTCATCAAACTGCAGTTGGTTCAGCTTTGAAATAAAAGAGTACAGCATTAGAAGCGACCAGTTCAGGTGGCCCTTCGGCACTTTGGCAACTGCTCTTGCAATGGCAACATCGGCATCCTCATACCTCATTAACTGTAAGTATGCAGAAATAGCACCTATTTCAAATGTAAAGAATACCGAATAAGGCTTTTTTCCGGGCAATTGCTTCAGGTGATTTACTGCCGCCTTACATGATTCGATGGCTTTTTCCCAATACGAAGCGGCCTGGTATCCCAGTGCCTCTATCTTAAAATATAATTGTGACAACTTAACATCCTCCAGGGCAGCCGTTGAATTAACTCCAGCCAGGTACTCTTGTGCCATATCTTTAATCTCTTCGCCTCCCGTCCAGCGGTTCTTGAAACAGCCGGCCACATCAGCATAGGCTAACCTTAACTTGTCCTCGATCATGTTTTTCTCCGATAACAGCTGGTATTTTTCCTTGAACTTCTGGAATTGAACCTTATCAGCCTCCATGGCTCCGTAGTGAGAAACCAGGGCTCTCGCAGCAAAACAGGCGACACTGTTGGCTCCATGAGATTCTGCTAACCTCAGAGCTTCTTTCATCAGCTGTATGCCTGATTTCCGCATATTCCGCCCTATCAGTTCCTCCGCAATGCAGAAGGTTTTATGTGCTTCATGGTATCCTTTCTGGAATTCGTTGGCGTATTCCATCTCTGAAGCATAAAAGGCGTCCAGCAAGCGTTTTTTGAGTTTAGACTTAACCTGCCGGTAATATTGACCGGCAAATTTCCTGTCCTTATACAGAAAGGAGGCAGCATGGCGGTCGTCCCTGAATACCCCTTTCCGGGCGCCCTGATATAACCTGGCTTCATAGGTTTTGTCCGGAAACGACAGGCTCACAGCTTTACAAAGCTCTGATAACGTTATTATATTCATTTATCACAACTAATTGTATTAGAATGATATACAATAAAATTTTTATGAATTTAATTATTACAATTTATCAATAATGCCGGAAAAAACAAAGGCAAGGAGCCTACTTTAGAGGTGACAGTTCTGAATGTTGAATAAAACTCCAAAGCAATGTGGCTCCTTGACCTATTGCTGTTTATCATCATCAACGATGATATAGATAGCATGTAAAAAAAAGGACAGCCCAGAGCTGATTTATTTAATCATTCGAGGCTGCCCCTAATTGTTTAAAACTATCCTAAAGATAAGAACTGAATCTGAAAAAACGTAATTCAGATTTTAGCCATTTTATTGTTTTTCCTCAACATCTGAAGTATTCATCTCTCACATTATCAGATACTTACTATTTTCATCCCCTCATTTTTGCTCAAAACTGGTATGTTTTTTTTCTTGTAAAAAGTCATAAACAATTCTATTACATCTCCTTACTTTTACCTTGCACACCCCTACCTGTACCTATTCAAATTGTTTAAAGCTATCACTGGAATTGATTTTCTAATGTGCCGGCGCTGAGCGTTGGCAGTTAAAACACCAGCCATGGGCAAAGTGGACCCTCGCGCCGTCATTAGCGCACTCAAGGAATTGATAGCTAAAGCAAAGAGATCGAAAGACCCTGCCGTTAAGCGGGAAGCGCTGAAAACCAGGAAGGTAGTCAGAAGGCTGAAGGAAAAACTGGAGCGGGAAGATTAAGGTGTCCTATCGGATGATAGGCTGTGGCTAGTACCGGAGGCACTAGTCAATAACCCCCTGCTTTTTCAGCAGGGCGTTGATGGTATTGGTTTGTTTCTCGATGATATCCATGGCCCGTTTGAGCTCCTTTTGGGTATCCTCCTTTTCGGTGTTGGCCTTCTTCAGCAAAGCCTCCAGTCCTGTTACCTCCTTAGCCAGTTTCTCCAGTTCCGTATCCCTGGCCTGGATCTCCGACTGGATCCGTTCCGGGCTCATCAGCGGGATCTCTCCATCCCTTAACAGTTCCGGGTAAGCATTCAGCAGCTTGGCCAGCAGCATCTCGTCGGCCGACGAGCGCCCGTGGCGGATGTCGATGACCTTCTGTTTGGGGACGCCCATGGACCGCGCCATGGCCACAAAGCTGACCCCCTTCCTTTTGAGGGTTTCCAGCCCCTCAATAAACCTGTTGTTGACCTCCTGTTTCAATTTTGCCGGGTTTGATAAGTAGCCGGACATATTTAGGTTTCCATCAGATTGAGATGGATTTTCGGCTTAGCCGAGGCAG
Organism: uncultured Phaeodactylibacter sp.; assembly: GCA_964418125.1. Classification (GTDB taxonomy): domain Bacteria; phylum Bacteroidota; class Bacteroidia; order Chitinophagales; family Saprospiraceae; genus JACJXW01. Next base: position 16,450 of record CAYQKY010000123.1, on the reverse strand, counting down.
AAAGCGCAGCCATAGCCTAAGCTACGGCGAGCATTTCTAACGAAGGATAAGCCGAAAAGGCGCTCAAGATGATACGGAACTTAAATGTGTCCGGCTACTTAAGTGTTAAAAAAATGTTAAAGTAAAAACGGGTTTACAAATAAGTGATTAATTACACTTAATTTAATGTAAAATTACATTTATAAAAACAAAGAGTGGTTGTTGTACCACTCAAATATAGGGACAGGAGGGGCAAAAACCAAATTTTACAACTCTTTATGTAAAGCCACCTGTTATGGGAACAACTGCCATACCGTATCCCATTGCCCGTGCCTCTCTTCACAAAAGGGCAAAGCGGGACAAGCCTCTTCCCTTCGAATCCCTCCGCGAGCTGGTGGGCGACTTCATCCTCTACGGCATACAGGGCCAGCCCTGGGACGGCCCCGAACGGGCCCTGGCCGGGGCCAACAACTTCCGGGCCATCCGCTCTGTAGCCTTCATCGAGCGCAACAAAGGCAAAGCATTCGGCCTCATCGAATGGGAACTGAAAGAGCTGGATGACGGCGACGAGGAGGATAGCTTCACCTTGTTCTACCGCTCTGCCGGCGGCGCCGAGGCCGGCCGGCTGAAAATAACCAGCTTCGAGCGGAAGGCCAGTACTTCTTCCCATGAAGTAGCCGGCGAACCAAATGCTCCGCCATAAGAAAAGACAAACAAGGGTATTCTCCCTGTTTTCCAGCTATCAACACCTCCTGTTGTTTTCCGAGGCTGCGGCGCCCAGATGCGGGTGCTGCAGCCAACAGGAGGGATCCCATTTATTAAGTAGGGTGTGTTGCTCCCGGGCAAAAGGTGAACTTCAAGTGAAGTGTAGAGCGCGTTAGTGGGAAGCCCGGGAGCTTTTTTATGGTTATCTGAACCCGTTTTGTCTCTTGCAGGCCCCGGCTGCTTGCCGGCCGGGGCTTTTTCCATCTTTCACCACTCACCATAAAAAGCTGCAAGCCATGATCAACCTCAGCGACTCCCTGGTTTTAGAGCAAATGCCCACCGTCGGCGCCCGCGCCATCGGCGTGCTGGTGGCCATCTCCAAGTTCATGAACGAGCACAACCAGGCCTGGCCCTCACGGAAAACCCTGCGGGCCCTCACCGGCCTGGGGCGCGACGCCCTCGACAAGGACATCGCCCTGCTCGAAAAACACCGGCTAGCCCGCAAAGCCCAACGCCGCACCGATGATGGCCGGCGGCTGTCCAGCAACCGCTATACGATCCCCTTCAGCCTTGCCCGGAAATACACCCCGCGGGATAACCTTGTCCAGGGCTGCTCTATCCCACAGGCCCAGCATACGGGTTTTCAGTACCCTGGTTCTCAGGATACTAAATTTCAGGATACTGAAAACCAGGGTTTCAGGCCTCAGCATACGGGTTCTCAGGATACTGAAATTCAGCATACTGGTTTTCAGGATACTGGATCTCAGCAGCCTGAAAACCTGCCAGGAAGTATTGAATACTCTTTTGAAATATTGAATAAACAAGAAGAATTGAATAAACAGGAAGTATTGAGAGCGCTCTACGCGCGCGCATGCAAGGAAGCCGAAAATTTGAAACAGGAAAACGAAAAAATGCGCCGGGAGCTGGAAAACCTGCGGCAGGAAGCGGAAGCCCTCCGCACTCGGCTGGAAGCAGCCGAGCACGCCCCACCCCCTGGTTCCGGCGCCCCCCCTCCCCATGTCAGGGTGAGCAGCAGGCTGAGCTACAGGGTGAGCGAAGCCGAAGCCGAACCCCAGCCACAATTCGATACCCAGACAAAAAACCACACCCAGGCCGCCGAAGCCTTCTGGGCCTGGGCCCTCGACAACTGCTACCTGCCCAGCATCATCGCCAATGCCCGCTACCCGGGCAGCGAGGAGCAGGCCCGCGCTTGCTGTTACGACTACTTCCGCAACCACCAGAAGAACGGCCGCTGGATAGACATCTGGAAGGCCCGCAGTAGCAAGAACCTCGCCGGCTTCGAAAGCTGGCTGGTAAAGGACCCCCTGTTTTACCCGAAAAAATATCAAAATGGGCAAACCGTCAAAACCACCGGCAGTATCCTCAGTGAGGAAAGCGCCCGGCGCGTCTACGCTACGCTCCTTGCGGAAGAAGGCATTGTCCCAATCGGGGGCTTCCCCGGCGCTACTTGATGCCGCCATCAACGGCTACCACAACCAGTTGCGGCATACGCCCGCGGAAGAGGCCTTCGCCCGCCTGATGGTGGCCCTCAGGGAAGTAGCCCAGGACTACGGCGCAAGGCAGGCCGTGCCGGAAGAAACCTTCGCCGAATGCGTTCGGATAACCCGGCTAAAATTTGCCGGCCTGGGCATCGAAGAGATCCGCGAGGCTTACCGCATGTGGGCAGCTGGCGAATTGAACATGAGGAAAGGCGAAGCAGAGATGTACGGCGGCCAGTTCAACGCCGCGCAGCTGGGGAAAGTCCTGGCGGCCTACATGGAACAACGAAGGGCTGCCCTGGGCGCCTACCTCCGCGAGCTGGAGGCCTATTACCGGGAACAGGAAAAGGCAGGCAGAAAGGAGCGCCTGAAGCGGGAATACGAGGAAAACTTTGAACGCAACCTCCTGGCTTTCCAGCCGGCGAGCTGGCGCGAAGTACCTTTCCACTGGTTTGAAACAGCCTGGAGAAGAGGGCTGATACGGTTAACTAAAACAGAGCAGGAGGAGGTACTCAACAAGGCCAGGGCGCTGGCCCTGGAGGAAGCCGAAGAGGAAAAAGAAAAGGCCGGCATCTTCCAGCGCAGGCAGATAGAAAAACTGATCGAAGGAGAAGGGCTGGAAGAGCGGGCAAAAACGATAGCCAGGAAGCTGGCCTTATTTCAAAAATTCTATCAAAACCAGCAAACATGAAAGTAACTCTGCAAGACGCCATCAAGGAAATCCGGCGCGAGATCCTGATGCGAGAGCGCCTGTATCCCGGCTGGATTACCTCCGGTAAGCTCAGTAAGGCTGCCGCCGAACGGCAACTGGCGCGGATGAAATACACCCTGGAACTGCTCGAAGGAAAGCAAGGAGAGCAGCCTGGCCAGCAAACAGAACTATTCAAATAGCCACATGGAAAACCTGATACGCCAAAAATTGCGGGAGCTAGATCAGCTCAAGATCAACCTGCTGCAAGGCCTCAGCAGCAATAATGAGCCCGCCCGCGCTTACCAGCAGATGAGCCTGGGGGTAGTAGAGGGCTGCAAGAGAGTGCTGCAACAGACTTTAGAGGCTTTGAAATATAATGAAGAGTATGCCCATGAGCAAAATGGGCAGCGCCCTCATGGCGCTGAGAAAATACAATGAACAAGCGTCCCAAAAGGGCAAGGCCAGGAAATTTTTCAAAAACCCGGAAGATAAAAAAGCTATGACTTTCGAAGACTATTTAGCAAAAACCGTCAGGGAAGTCCTAAGGGATGAACTAGCTGATTTCCTGGAATCCTGGAAACAATCCCAAGAAGCAAACAAAGCCCGGAAAGTAAATAAATACGATGCGGCTGAGTATACGGGGCGCCCATTTTCTTACTTCGAGAAGATCGGAGCAAGATGTCACCGGGCTGGAATAGCAGTAAGAGGGCCCGATAAGATGAACTATTTTCCAGTAGAGTTCCTGAATCTGCTGGTAAGACACCATTACTGTCTCGAGAAAGCGGTTGCTGACTTTAAGGCCAAGAATAGGGATGATTTCAGTTAAGCAAGGAAAGAAGTATAAAAAGAAAGTCCGCCAGGGTAGTTAGCCAAGGCGGGCAATCAGCGGTGATAGTGGGATTTCTACCATTCGGTCGTGTACTGCGTGCTCGAACCCGCGATACCCCTTCAGAGTATGCCGGTTTAGTCCTGCTTCTCAGAAGCGGGATGGTTTCAGCTATAGAAATGAAAATAAAAAAGCCTGCCCGGACAAAATGCCGGGCAGGCTCTAGCGGTGACGGCGGGATTCGAACCCGCGATACCCCTTTCAGAGTATGCCGGTTTAGCAAACCGGTGGTTTCAGCCACTCACCCACGTCACCGGGTGTATTGTCTGAATCACGAAAAGTATGGTGCATAAAGGCCAAGTTTACACCTGAAATTACACCTGAAATTTTGTAATGATCTTTTCCAGATTTTTCGTAACCCATTGATTACCAAGTCGGGGTAGCAGGATTCGAACCTGCGGCCTCCTGCTCCCAAAGCAGGCGCGCTGACCGGACTGCGCTATACCCCGGAAACACAAAAGAGCCGTATGGCTCTTTTGCGATAGCGGTGACGGCGGGATTCGAACCCGCGATACCCCTTTCAGAGTATGCCGGTTTAGCAAACCGGTGGTTTCAGCCACTCACCCACGTCACCGGGTGTTTTGCCTGAATAATTTTAAGCTGGCTTTTCAGCTTTTTCAGAGCGAATGCAAAGGTAAAAACCCGGGGGGGATTTTGCAAGGTGTATACTCTATTTTTTCCAGCCTTATTTTTCCGCAATGGCTTTAAATTTGAAAGCCAGTACTTTGGATTTTGTAATCCTGGTATTTAACGTGTACTTTTTCGGGAAAGTTCCTACCTCTTCTGTGTTGGAAAAATTAAAAACCTCGATACCTTTTTCTCATGAAGGCTCTCAAACTATTGTTTCGCCTGGCACTGGTTTTAAAAATAAAGAAGCTTTCCTGGACGTCACTCCCAAAGACTGGATCGATGCCGCTAAAGAAGCCCTGGCCATCGGGCACCTGCTGGGTGATAAGGTGGGCCTGATGTCCTGCTCTACCGGTAGCACTCTTTCTGTTTATCTTGCAGCGGAAAACCCCGAAGCAGTGGACGGGCTCATTATGTATTTAGAGATTCTACGTATTTGTTTGCGGAGGAAGTTTTGGGTTTTTAGTTGTTTTTTTTGCGAGAAAAACCCGAATGAGTAAAATAAAGCTGTAAAAAGATATTAATCGTTTTTCCAATTCCGGAAACTTCATTATGTGCCAAATATCACCAAAGAAGTGGGTTCTCCTTTTTATACTTGCCTGACGAAAAAAATCAACCAGAATGAAACGTTATAGCCTTTCTTTGCTGCTCGCCCTGGCATTCCTTGCTCAAGCACTTAACGCCCAGCAACAGTTCAGCCTTCATTTACAGCCGTTTACAATCGATGGTTTTACCGGTATCCAATCATTTGCCTACGGCCAACACGGCTCGTACATACTTCTTCTCGGCGGACGGACGGATGGCCTCCATCGCCGGCAACCCTTCGCCTCGTTTGACCCCTCCGGGAACAATACCTTAATACAGGTGATCAACCCGGAGAGCCGGGAACACTGGACTGCCCCCATTAATGGCCTGCCGGTTCCGGCCCGGGAACAACTTCAGTCTACCAACATGGAGTTCTACCAGGAAGGGGAGTTCCTTTATCTGGTTGGAGGATACGGCTACAGCCCTACTGCCGGAGACCACATTACCCATAACCGGCTAACTGCTATCAATGTCGGCGCTCTGATCGATGCTATAATAGAAGGACAGGAGATCACTCCCCATTTCCGGCAGGTAACAGATAATTATTTTGCCGTCACCGGAGGGTACCTGGAAAAGATCGGAGACACTTTTTATCTGGTGGGGGGACAACGGTTTACCGGAAGGTATAACCCCCATGACGGCCCCTCATTCGTACAGGAGTATACGAACCAGATCCGGAAATTCAGGATCATCGATGACGGGACAACATTGAGTGTTGTCGGTAAGGAAGCTGTTACGGACGAACTGAACCTGCACAGGCGGGACTACAATGTTCTTCCCCAGGTCTTTCCCGACGGGACCCCGGGCCTGACTGCCTTTTCCGGGGTATTCCAACATAGCCAGGACCTCCCTTTCCTGAATTCTGTTGACATATTACCCACCGGTTATTCCGTCAACAACGATTTCCAGCAATATCTGAACCATTATCACTGTGGCTCCGCCGCCCTGTATGATGCTGCTGGAAATAAGATGCACAGCGTCTTTTTTGGTGGGATCAGCCAGTATTTTCTGGATGAAAACGAGGTTCTTACCCGAGACGATGACGTCCCCTTTGTTTCCACTATCGGGAGAGTTACCCGCTCAGCGGACGGCAGCATGGTGGAACAAAAGATCGGAGAACTCCCCACCTTGCTGGGCGCCAGTTCCGAATTTGTCATCCATCCGGAAACTCCTCAATATGAATCAGGTGTCATTGATATCAACAGCCTTCCGGACAGCACCACGCTTATAGGGTATCTCATCGGAGGGATCGTAAGTACACAACCCAATATTTTCTTCATCAACGACGGCACCCAGAGCTGGGCACAGGCTACCCTATTTGAAGTATACTACGTACCACAGGAGGTTTCCTCCTACCCTACTGTTGAACCGGCCTCCCGTTTGTCCGGGCTGAAAGTGTACCCCAACCCTGCAAACAATGAGGCCAACCTGGCTTTTACCCTGGCCGAAGCAGCTGCACTGGCGGTGGTTGTACAGGACACCAACGGGCGCATCGTTTTTGAAAGGCAATTGCCGTCTATGGCTGCCGGAGCCCGGGAAGTCATGCTGAAACTGCCGGAGCTCGTGCCGGGAATCTATGTTATTACGATTTCCGATGGCCGGGAACAAAGGGCAGCCAGAGTATTGGTTGAATAACCGCAGGCAGGCTTATGAAGATAGTGATCATTGCAGCAAAATCGGAAAATAACGTAATCGGCAAGGATGGCGGCCTGCCCTGGCACATGCCTGCCGACCTCGATTTTTTTAACCGGCAGATCGACGGCTGCTACCTGCTCAGCGGCCGAAAATCCTATGAGACCGCCCAGGGTAAGGAGATATTCAAAAACAAGGCCTTTGTTATAGTTACCCGCCGGGAGGAATACCCATTGCCGGAAGGTAAAGTGGCCCATTCTCTGGAGGAAGGCATAGCTATAGCAAAGAGGGATGGCGCGGAACGGCTCTGTATCCTCGGAGGTGGAGAAATATACCGGCAGTCCATGCCGGTGGCTGATGAAATGATCATCACGGAGATACACGCCAAAATTGAAGGCGCTGATGCGTTCTTTCCCAAAATAGACCCCCGGAAATGGAAAGTGTACAAAAAGGAGAGCCATAAGAAAGATGGGCAAAATCCCTATGACTACTCCTTTGTTTTTTACACGCGACAAGGCTAGTTTATTGCTCGATATTCGGTTTTACTACGGTAAACACCCGGGAGATGTTAAAGCCGAAATGAATGCCACCATCCAGCCAGTTCTCATTGGTTTCCGTTATAAAGCCTTTTTCGATCATGGATGTGGAGTTGGTGAAATGGAGCTGGAAGACATGGCCGCCGGTTTCTATATCAAAGCCCAGAGAAAAGGAATTGCGGAAACCTGGGGCCAGTTGATCAGGCAAAACATAAATGTACTCTGCATTGAGGGTAACGCGCTTCGAAAGCTTAATGCGGCCGGCGGCCCCGAGAGCCAGTACATCATTGCTTTCGGCAGAAGTCTCCACCAGGTTGCGGTGCACGAGGGTAGGCGACAACTGAAGGGTCAGCCCTTCGCTGAACTTGCGCCCCAACATCAACTGAAAGGTATAGTACAGGCGGGAGCTGAAATAATTCTCTCTGTCCTGGTTTTGCCATTTGAGCGTTTGGATCGCCGTACTGGCGAACAGGGCTGCGCTGATGGGCATTTTGCGTTTTCCGGTACTTTGCCACAGGAATTTATATTTGGCAAAGCCGTCGTAGGTCTTCTGAAAGCTGCTCCTGCCCAGCCCAATGGTAAGCCGGTCCGTAATACCATAGTCTCCTCCGATCCGTATAGTTGCATTATCCAGGCCAAAGAGTTCGTATGCCCCTCCGTTCAGGGTTCCGAACCGGTGAGAGATCTTGACATCCAGGACTCCCGCCGCAGTATTTTCCAGGGAGTGCAAGTTGACTACCCTGTTTGTTTTAAAGCTGGCCCCGACGTATTCCGTTGTTTCTTCCTCTTCTTCTCCCAGCAGAGAAAGCAGGTCGTCTTCCTGAGCCTGCAGGCTGAAAATGCCCAGGGAGAGCCCCAGGAGCACGAGTATCCTTTTCATCTTTTCCGGTCGTTTTATAGTAAAAGAAAACGGGGGTAGTTAAACACCCCCGGTATCCTCAATATTCAGGCCCAGGTCAGGACCCTTTTTTCAATTCCTGAAGCTCTGCTTCAATATCAATGCGGACCTCCTTGGCAATATTTTCCCGAACCACAGCAGGTATCTCGATCTCATAATCGGCAACCTTGACCGTGAAGCTGGAAGAGGCGGTGATGTTGCCATCTTTCACGACAAACTTACCCGGAGCCACAACCTCATTGGTAACCCCGTGGACCGTCAGGCTGCCCTTTACGTCGGCCGTGTATTCTCCATCTTTCCGGAAGTCAATGGCATCCATATTCGTAACTTCGCCTTTGAAAAGCGCTTTGGGAAATTTATCGCTTTCCATGTAATTTTCGTTGAAGTGCTCCTGCATCAGTGCCTTTTCAAACTGAAAGGCTTTGATCAGAACGGCAAACTCCATTCTGCCGTTTTCGGCATCAACCACGGCAGTAGCTTTGCTGTTGTGCGCTTCGATCTTCTCCAGGGGGGCATCGGAAAAAAAGGATACCTTGCCTTCCCGGGTAAAGTATTTCTGAGCGTTGAGAACAGTGCCCGCCATAAGGGCTGCAAGCACTAAAAACACTACTTTTTTCTGCATGATCATATCAATTCAAATGTTTATTTAGGTTTAATCAGATTTTACACAACCACACAACGGACCAGCACAACATCCATAAGCATGCCGGTACATTTTCCTTTTAAAGTAACCTGTTCGCCAGGTTGAAAATCCGTTTTTTCATGTTCGGTCAGGTTATCCAACTGGCAGATTACACCGAACAGGTCGCTACCGCTTTCCAGGGTCAGGCTTACGTTGCCCTCCTCGTCAGTACTAACCTCTTTAACCGTTCCGGTAACCTGAATGACCTTATCCAGGTATTTCTCGTTTGCCGAGCCTTCATCACTTTCGAAAGCGGAAAACAACTCGGGGGCTTGTATGGACACATCAGCCTCCGCTTTTTCCATATTCTGATGTGGCTTATTGTACGTGAAGTAACCTACTCCCAGCCCGACGAGGGCCAACAGGAGGCCTATTCCTAAAAGCTTTTTCATAACGGCCTTGTTTTTGATTTTATCAGACTCTTTTACGATCAGTTATTGGGCGCTCCATTGGTTATCCACTCCTCGATCTTTAAAATATCGCATTCCGGAAGTTGTGGAGCCCCCTGAGGCATTGGAGAAAATCCGGGCCGGTGCTGAATTGCTCCCAGAAAACGCCCGTTGTCGACATATGTCTTAAGGTTGTTATACCCTTCAAGTGTTATTCCCGCCGTATTGACGGCGGCGCTGTGGCAAACCAGGCAATTCTCAGATAAAATTGGCTGGACAGTCCCTGAATAAGTTACATTCTGTGTCTCACAATCGATTTTAGGATACAGCTCCTCCTCTACGTCATAGTAACAGCTGGAAAACAGCAGAGAGAAGGCGAGGGCAGACAGGCAAAAGATCCTTTTCATAGGGTGTGTAGGTATGCGTTTTATTATAGGTTAGATCAATCAGTTTTCAATTATTGGGCGCGCCGGCATCGATCCAGGCCCTGATCTTGTCCAGGTCACAATCGGGAAGCGGCGAATCGGCGCCATAAGGCATGGCCACAAACCCGGACTGCCAGGAAACCGCACCGTAGAGCCGGCCGCTGTTGACCTGTGCCACTACCTGCTCATAAGTTTCCAGTGAAAAGCCACCAACCGGGTTTGCCCCCCGGTGGCACCCCAGGCAATTGTTTTCAATGATAGGCCTGATATCGGCAGAAAAACTGACATCTTCAGTATCGCAGCCACCGGCTCCCGGGTCACAGGTTTCATTCCTGGCGCCCTGCAGGATCCAGCTAGAAATGAGGTTGACCTGAGTGGAAGTCAGCCTTGGGTTGGGAGGCTGCGGCATCCGCTTGTCGGGGTCATCCTCTGTGATGACTTCATAAAGCTCACTGTCGTTGAGGTTGAAAGGTTCGACTTCCGCCGTGGCCATCACCGACTCATAGGATGTCAGGATAACGCCATCCTGAGCGGAATTCTCATCATGGCAGCCGCTTTTGGCGCAATTGGAACGCAGGATCGGCAGCACATCAAGCTCGAAATAGACCACATCCGGATCACAAGGAGTTCCCATCGTCGTGGTATCCGTTGGGTTATTCCCCGTTGTGTCAATCGGATTGTTCCCCATAGTATCAACTGGGTTGTTCCCCCCTTCAATCGTGATGGGCTCATGCTGGCAGGAAAAAATGCTCAAAACCAGCCCAAACCCAAAGGCCAACAACGGTAATCCGTATTTTTTTATCTCCATAAGGCTTCATTGATTATGGGAGCAAAAGTAAGGGCTCTGGCCTCATCAGGCAATTCCAATTTGCTGAACGGGAATTTTAACTTCCTGAACTGGAATTTTTTCCAGTATTCGGTACAGAATGACTTTTGTCCTTGTTTCTTAAAACCACACATAAAAACTTTGCAATACAAAAAAAAATTTTGTAAAAACAAGTCCTTCCTTATGAAACCAGATAAAAAAATTGAAGCTCTCAAGAAAGCGGCCCTGCAATACCATGAAAGGGATCGCCGGGGCAAGATCGAAGTTGTATCTTCGAAACCATGTATTACACAAAACGACCTCTCTCTGGCCTATACCCCTGGCGTGGCTGAGCCCTGCCGTGCCATTCAGGCCGACCCGGCAAAGGCCAGGCTTTATACCGCCAAAGGGAACCTGGTCGCAGTCGTCTCCAATGGCACCGCCGTACTCGGCCTGGGTAATATCGGCGCCCTGGCCGGAAAGCCGGTAATGGAGGGTAAAGGGGTGCTCTTCAAACGGTTTGCCGATATTGACGTCTTTGATATTGAACTGGATACCGAAGACCCGGATGCTATTATCAATACCGTTCAGTACCTGGCGCCCACTTTCGGCGGGATCAACCTGGAAGACATTAAAGCGCCGGAGTGTTTCTACATTGAAGAAGAATTGAAAAAACGCCTGGACATTCCTGTTTTTCACGACGACCAGCACGGCACGGCGATCATTTCCGGCGCCGCCCTGATCAATGCGCTGGAACTGGTGGAAAAAGATATCGACAAGGTAAAGGCCGTCTTTTCCGGCGCCGGAGCGGCCGGTATCGCCTGTGCCAAATTCTACATCAAACTCGGCATCAAGCCGGAGAACATAATGATGACCGACAGCAAAGGAGTACTGTGGAAAGGCAGAGGAGATGAAGGGCGCAACCCTTACAAGGACCCCTTCTACCGTGAGACCGATGCCCGTACCCTGGCAGATGCTGTACGCGGAGCCGACATCTTCTGCGGCCTTTCCCTGAAGGGCCTGCTGACTAAGGAAATGGCCAGCACCATGGCGCCCCGGCCCATCATCTTTGCCATGGCCAACCCCGACCCGGAGATCACTTTTCCGGACGCCCTGGAAGCCTGCCCGGACGCTATAGTAGCCACCGGGCGCAGTGATTACCCCAACCAGGTGAACAATGTACTGGGCTTCCCCTTCATTTTCCGGGGAGCACTGGATGTAGAAGCTACCGCCATCAATGAAGAGATGAAACTGGCGGCCGCCTTCTCCCTGGCCAACCTGGCCAAAGAAGAAGTTCCGGAAGCTGTCAAACGCGCCTACGGCGACCCCAACCTGAAGTTCGGGCCGGAATACATTATTCCGAAGCCTTTTGATTCCCGCGTCCTGGTATCGACTGCCTCGGCAGTGGCCGAAGCCGCCATCCAGTCAGGCGTTGCCCGAAACCCCATTGACATGGAAGAGTACAGAGAGCTTCTTCGGGATAAGATCGACTGGTCGCGGGATGTGATGCGCAAGATATACATTCAGGCCCGTAAGGCTCCAAAGAAGATCGTTTTCCCGGAAGGGAATGACCCCAAGGTCATTTGGGCGGCCAGTGAGATCGTCCGGGAAGGGATCGCTCATCCTATCCTCCTGGCCAAGAGCAAAACAGAGGTGCTCGCACTGTTCGAAGAACTGAACCACGACCCCGAAGGAGTCGAGATCATCGAACCCAAGCGGTGGCCCTACCGGCAACAGTATACCGATGCCCTTTACACCCAGAATCAGCGTAAAGGGTTTACCCAATCCCGCGCCAGCCTCGCCATGCGCGATTATTTTTACTTCGGCGCTATGATGGTTCACCAGGGCCATGCTGACGGTATGGTCGCCGGTGTGAGCGCCAGTTACCCCGAAGTGCTGACTCCTGCTGTTGAAGTGATCGGCCCCAGGGAGGGCGGAAGGCTGGTCGCCGGCATGTACATGTTGGAACACAACCACCGGCTGTATTTCTTTGCAGACTGCACCGTGAACGTTAATCCCAGCGCCGAAGACCTGGCCGAGATCGCCCTCATGGCAGCTGACCAGGTGGAACGCCTGCAACTGGAGCCCAGCATCGCTATGCTTTCCTTCTCAAATTTCGGGTCCGTACAGGTTCCCGAATCCGAAAAGGTAGCAAAAGCCGTAGAACTGGCCCGCAAGCAACGGCCATCTCTGATGATCGACGGCCCTATGCAGGCCGATGTGGCACTGGACCTCAATTTCATCAAAGACCATTATCCATTTGCCAATATTTCCAAGCGGCCCAACCTCCTGGTTTTCCCCAACCTCGATGCCGGCAATACAAGCCTGAAACTGGTGCGTAAGCTGATCAAGGCCCACTATATAGGCCCCATCCTGATCGGCCTGAAAAAACCGATCCACCTGCTGGCCCGCGGCGTAGAGGTGAATATGATCATCAACATGACGGCAATCGCCAGTGTTGACGCTCAGCAGATTGAAGAACCAGTGAAAGAAGATGCTCTGGAACCGGTAGAAAGTTGATGGCCCAAAAAACTGAAAGAGAAGGCCGGGAAAATTTTCCCGGCCTTCCTAAAAAAACGCTTACCTACTTAAGCATAACTACTTAACTACAGTTGGTAAACTGACTAAAGGGGATTCTTTCTCGTCGTTTGTGGCGCATAAAATTGCGGCTGAAGGAATATTCATTTTTACAGCCCAACTATAGTTTGTCCTAAATTTAACCTCTGATTTCCTTTGTTCCCAATAAAAGGCGCCCAACGGGAAAAAAGCCGGGCTGAACCCGGACAATCTCTTTTACTGAACCGCCACCTTCCCGAAATACCTTCCCGATGGAGGCCGCAATTCCAGAATATACAAACCAGGCGGCATCGGTAATTCAACCGGAATCTCCATCACCTTTCCTCCTCTGGCCCATCCTTCGGTTATCCTGTCGCCTCTCAGTCCGTATATCACATACTGGATTTTTCGGGAATAATCAGAGGGGGCAACACCTTCCACCATCCATCTGCTGGTTTGCTGGCCGGCAGGATTGGGAAAGATCATCAACGGGGAAGCCTCCCTTCCAGCCTCCCCGACAGCCGTCACGCCGATTTGAAGCACCTGGCAGGCCGCCTGGTCACATCCGAGGATGGTATCCTGAGCCAGCAGGCATACCGTGTACGCCCCCGGTTGAGCATAAGTGTGGAAAGGGTTCTGGGCATTCGAAGTGAAACCATCTCCAAAACCCCACAGCCATTGGTGAACAGTCCCTTCCGTCTGGTCGGTAAACTGAACCATCAAACTGTCTTCGCCGCCTATTTCCACACTGAAGGCCGGGTTGAAACCGGCACAGGGCTCCAGGCAATTGGGAAGGTCCAGGCTGAACGACTGATAGCAGGCAGGGTTGCTCAAATCTTCCACCCGTATCTCATGAACCAGCCCATTTCCGGTTAGGCGGAAAGGTACAACCGTCGGCCCATCCGGATTATAGGATACCGGCCCTCCCGGATGGGGGAAGCCGTCGACAAATAACTGAAAACCTTCACTTTCCGGGTTGTGCCCGGAAATCGTTAATTCAAAGGGTACTTCCATGTTATCATCGCAGGCGCCGGCCTGTATTATAGTAGCCTGAAGCAGACAAGCCTCTGCGCACTGTAGGATCTCAATGGAAAGCGTATCCCCACAGCCTGCCTCCTCCAGGTCCTGTACGATCAATTCATGGGTAAGCCCGTCTCCAAAGAAAGGCAGCTCCAGGTTATTCGTTCCTCCGGGATCATAACTGTACTGGCCTGCTTCTTTCCCATCCAGAAAAAGGCTGAACCCACTACCGGTTCCGGCAGCATCAAAGGAAATACTGGCCAGTACGGAATCCCCATGGCAGGCAGGTAAAGCAGTGATCAACCCGGCCATTCCAATCCCTCCCGGGCCGCCGTGAGGAATGCAGTAATAAGGATGCTGCCCGGGTTGCTGAATAATTACTTCGAAGGTGGCCCCCTGCCCCAAAAGCCCGCTATCCCAACTGTCAACCCCACTTGTGGCATCAGAGGTCGAGGTATGAAGAATAGCTCCGGCCCAGGAAAACTCAATAGTATCGCCGGCAGTAACAGTAAGCTCTCTGGGAACAAATTCAAAATCCAGGACCTCCACCAGGTGGCGCCTTGTCTCTGGGAACTCAATAGCCAACCCGGTAATGGAACAACCGGCAGTACAATCCGGAACCGTTACCTGAGCAGTAGCTGCACAAAACCCGGACTCCAGGTCCTGAACGGTTATCAGGTGAGTGGCTCCATCCCCCGGCACTCTTATAAATTGCAGATTGTTCCCCACAGAACTATCATATCCGTAAGGATTATCCGGCAGAGGCTGCCCGTCGACAAATATATTATAGCCCATGGAACTGCCGCTGCTAATATCAAAAGAAATGGCAATAGTTACGGAGTCATTCTCACATTCCGGCGCGGCATTGATGACACCGGCCATGCCAATACCGCCCGGCCCTCCGTGAGGAATGCAATAGTATGGATGAACCCCGGGGTTGTTGATAACCACCTCGTAAGAAGCTCCCTGCCCGAGTAGCCCACTGTTCCAGTTGTCCGGCCCGGTTATCGCATCGGAGGTCGTGGTATGGGGTATATCTCCCGCCCAAATGAAGCGGATCCGCTCCCCTACCCTTACATCGATCACCGCCGGGTTGAACTGAAAGTCCTCAACATAAACAGTATGGGCGATATCGGGGCCGGTTGCTGCCGTCAGGCCTGTGATTTCGCATAACACCTCGCATTCAGGAGCCACAAAGGCAATGCTGGCAGCACAGAAGCTCACGTCCAGGTCCTGGACCGTAAGGATATGCTGAACACTGTCGCCAGGAACACCTACTATTGTAGAATTATAACCCATTTCATTATTGTAAGGGATGGGCCCGGCGAGGTACTCTCCGTCCAGGAAAATATTGTACCCGTTGCTGCTGCCATTGGTTGTGGAAAAGCCAACCGTTACGAGGGCCGTACCGTTGTCACAGGGTTCTAAAGCTTCAATCACTCCGGCCATGCCGATGCCTCCCGGGCCACCGTGGGGAATGCAGTAGTACGGATGTGTTCCCGGCTCGGTGATCACAACCTGATAGGTTGCGCCCTGTCCCAGCAGGCCGCTATCCCAACTGTCCGGCCCGGTGGTGGCGTCAGAAGTCGAAGTATGGGCTATTGTTCCTTTCCAGATAAATTCGACCGTATCTCCGGCAATTACTTCCAACTGAGCCGGCAGGAATTCAAAGTCCAGAACTTCAACGATGTGCTTTCCATGCTCGCCGCTACTGACTTGTAGCTCCTGAATTTCACAGGCCGGGCCGCATAATGGCGTATTGACGATAGCTGATGCCAGGCAGGAGGTGCTGTCTACGTCCTGCACTTCAACTACCCGCTCCGCCCCCGTCCCTACCAAGTGTATGGTAAGGTTGGTTGTTCCGGAGGGGCTATAAGTGTAAGGCTGGGGCTGATACAAATTGCCATCGACGCGCACAATAAATCCATTATTTCCTGTGCCCTCGGAAATGACGGTAAGTTCAACCGCTATTTCATCCTCCTCATCGCATCCCCCTGCCGGTACAGCGTGGAGCGTCATCGAACAAGGCGCCGTTTGGCCGCAATCGGGAACGGTTATGTTACCTTCCTGGTTGCAGCCGGAATCCACCATATCCTGAACCCTGATGGTATGCTGCTGTCCGTCGCCCGGAAGGCTTACAATGATGGAATTTGAAGAGGCTGAAGCATAGGCAAAGGGGCTACCCGGGTAAAGTTCTCCGTCAATCAGGAGATTGAACCCTTCGCTGCTGCCTCCCGCAGCAGTAAAATCCACACGCAGCGATACGTTGCCTCCGTCACAGGGCGGCGTTGCAATGATCATTCCTGCCATCCCTATTCCTCCCGGGGCTCCGTGTGGAATACAGTAATAAGGATGTTCGCCTTCTGTGGTTATGGTTACTTCAAACACTTCCCCCTGCCCCAACAGGCCGCTGTCCCAGCTGTCCGGGCCGGCGGTGGCATCGGATGTAGTAGTATGGGCAACAGCTCCAGTCCATTCAAAACGGACGATGTCACCGACATTAACTTCCAATTGGGCCGGTACAAATTCAAAATC
>CAYQKY010000122.1:0-25498 GCA_964418125.1 uncultured Phaeodactylibacter sp. | reverse complement strand
TTACAGTAAAAAAACAGGAAGGCAAAACACTTAAAATAAAAAAGCCAGACATTACTGCCTGGCTTTCAATTCTTTAAAAGAAAGTGAGCCCGCTGGGATTAGAAGCACACTTTTAAAGCCTTGAAAGCCAGTGTTTTAAAACCGGAATTTCAAAATTTTTAAAATTGGTGAAAATTTTTTTAGCCGTTTATGGCTTCATTTTATCTGGGCCTTGGCGGGTATCAAAGATATCTGTTATATAAACAACATCATCAATGATCCGGTAAATAATCTTGTAGTTCTCTTCAACCAGATAACGGTGGCCTTGTCCCAATTCCACCAAACTTTCTTCTTCCTGGCCCATCATTGGAGTATCCCTGAGTAACAAAATCTTTTTATTGACCTGGGCTCTGATTCTGCGCCCTTTCTTGGAAGCACCAACACTTTTGAAATAATCATAGATCTCCCGGAACCGCTTCCTTGCATTGGCGGTAAGCTGAACTCTCATCAGTCCCAATCCTCTTTCATGACTTCTTCAATCGGAAAGACCCTACCAGCTTCAATATCCCGGTTGGACTCTTCCGCTCGCCGGATCAGGTCTTCTTTTGTCAGTGGCTCCAAAGCCTGGCCTTCTGTTTCTTCTTTTAGGTCTATCAACTTCTTGATAACCGATTCGTCCTGCAGCCTGGCCAGCCATTCTATAAGGTTTAACTTTATGGCTTCAACATTCATTTCTGTAGAATTTTACACCTAAAGTTAACGATTTTTTCTAGGATTCGTTTCTTGAAAGTAGTCTCTTTAATGAGCGGATGCTCACCAGCCATTTTTGCCAGCCGCCCCAGGTTGTGCCGGCCTTCCCGGTTCAACCTACCAGACATGCGGTTCAGGAGCTTTAATACCCAGGCGTTCCTGGTTTTGGTGGCCTGAATATTCATATGCCTTTTCGATTTGTTCAAAGATAACAAAGGGGGAGGAATAATTCCATGATCGCATTAGCCAGGCATGCCTGAAAAAGGTTTCGGCGAATTATGATGGATGAGAAGCGCCTGAATATACGGATCAGAGCTACTGCCAGCCTTGTTTATTGCTGCCGGTTTCAATATTGAAAGCGGGAGTGGACAGGAATCTCTTCCCGGCCTTTCGCTCGTAAGCATTGGCTACAATACAGTGCAAATCCTCAAAAGCCGGATCAGGGGAAAAGTTCGACGGATAATCGGAGGAGGCTTGTCAGATGGCCTACACAGAACTTTCCGGAAGTTGCTAATCGTTCTATCTTTATGTACTGTAAAAATGTAACAAATGGATGAATTATTAATGAAGTTCGGGATATTGGATGCTGTAAAACAGCAGGAAATCCTTGACTTCCTGCTCAACAAACAGAAAAAAGAAAGGACGCTAAACTTCAAGTCTTATAAGGAGCAGATCCTTCAGGTATCTACCTGGAGCCAGAAGGATATTTCAATGATCGAAACAAATAAGAAGCCTACCTGTCCTCAATAAAAATACAAAGCACTTCGAATGGATTGATGGGTTAACCCATACGAGAATAAAGTAGAGCCTACCCGCCAGACATCATGAACAAGGATACATTTAACCCCGAGGATTTCGGTTTTTTCCAGAAAAAGGAAAAACTGTAAATAAGCCCCAAAATTGTGTAAACCCTTCTCGTCGGACTATAATATCTTTGCACAAAACAAAAAACAAATTGCTCCACAGGATATTCCATACTACCCTGGCTTTTTTGCTCCTGCTCAGCTCGACGGGCATTGTGCTTAATAAGCATTATTGCCGGAATGAGTTAAAGAGCATAGCTGTTTTTGTTAAGGCAAAACCCTGTCATCATGGAAAAGCTATGAAGGGCTGTTCCACCCATGGCATTGGCGAAGAGGATTTTCAAAAAGAAAAGAAGGGCTGCTGTGATGATGAAACGGAGTATGTTAAATCAGATGAAGAACAATTAGCCCAGTCTTTTCAAATCGGCCTCAAGGATTTTCCAGTTCTCTTAGCTACCATTTTTGTAGCATTAGGAATTGAACTGCCTGCCTTAGATTCTAATACACTCCACTACCTAACGTACAAACCGCCCATTGTCTTCAACGACATATCCGTGTTGTTGCAGGTTTTCCGCTTATAGGCCATGATCGGTTTTTGGCGCCACTCGGTATTCTACCGCAGTGGCTAAAGTCGTTGTTATACGCCCAAAAAAGCGTCGCCGATTCAAATAAAACTGATCAAGCCTTATGCTTAACACAATTATTCGATTCTTCCTGGAGAATAAGCTGGTGGCCTGGATACTGCTCCTGTTTTTTGCAGGATGGGGCATTGTATCCGCACCCTTCGACCTCAATGTAAACTGGCTGCCCCGCGACCCTGTCGCCGTAGATGCCATTCCCGACATCGGGGAGAACCAGCAGATCGTTTTCACCCGCTGGATGGGGCGGTCTCCTCAGGATGTGGAAGACCAGATCTCCTACCCGCTCACTTCGGCCTTGCTTGGTATTCCCGGAGTGAAGACCATCCGGAGCAACTCCATGTTTGGGTTCTCTACTATTTATATCATTTTTCAGGATAATGTGGAGTTTTACTGGAGCCGCTCCCGTATTCTGGAAAAGCTGAACTCCCTGCCCGCCAACCTGCTGCCCGACGGGGTTCAGCCTGCCCTTGGGCCGGATGCCACCGCCCTGGGACAAATCTATTGGTATACACTTGAAGGAAGAGATTCCGAAGGCAACCCCACCGGAGGCTGGGATCCGCACGAACTGCGCACCATACAGGATTATTACGTGCGCTACGGCCTGTCCTCCGCCGAAGGGGTAGCGGAAGTGGCCTCAGTTGGCGGTTATGTCAAAGAATATCAGGTGGATGTCGACCCTGATGCCATGAAAGCCAACCGAATCACGTTGGAGCAAGTGATGGCGGCAGTCAAAGGCAGCAATATTGACATCGGTGCGCAGACCATGGAGATCAACCTGGCCGAATACTTTGTCCGGGGACTGGGGTACATCAAAAACATCGAAGATATTGAGTACTCAGTGGTGGCGGTGAACAACAACGTCCCCCTTTACGTAAAGGACGTTGCCCGGGTGAATATCGGCCCGGCGACGAGGCGGGGCGCACTGGATAAATCAGGCGCCGAAGCGGTAGGCGGGGTAGTCGTAGCCCGATACGGCTCTAACCCTATGGAAGTCATCAAAAATGTGAAGGCCAAGATCGCGGAGATCGAGCCGGGGCTTCCTTCCAAAACGTTGGAAGACGGCACTGTCTCTCAGGTCAGGATCATACCGTTTTATGACCGGACCCAGTTGATACAGGAGACGATCGGCACCCTGGAAGAAGCGCTCACCCTGGAAGTACTCATCACGGTGATCGTGGTTATCCTGATGCTGTTCAACCTGAAATCATCGCTTTTGGTCTCCGGCGCCCTGCCGGTGGCGGTGCTAATGTGTTTCATTGCTATGCGCCAATTCGGCATCGACGCCAATATCGTATCCCTTTCCGGGATTGCCATTGCCATTGGCACCATGGTTGACATGGGAATCGTGCTGACAGAAAGCATGGTGAAGAACATAAAGGAAGCTCCGCCGGGGAAATCCCTGATGACTACCATTTATGAGGCCACTGTTGAAGTGGCATCGGCAGTGATCACGGCGGTTTCCACTACCATTGTGAGCTTTCTGCCGGTCTTTGCAATGCAGGCGGCGGAAGGTAAACTGTTCCGGCCGCTGGCTTTCACCAAGACCTTTGCGCTCCTGGCTTCAATTGTGCTCGCTATCACGGTGCTCCCGCCACTTGCGCACAGCCTGTTCTCTGTACAGCCGAAGGGGAGCCGCTGGCGGTATTTTTCTAACCTTGTGCTCCTGGCCGGCGGCGGCCTGGTTGCTTCGATGTTCAATTTCTGGTTTGGTATGATCATCATTTTCGTGTCCCTGCTCGAAATGGGCGGTATCTGGATTAGTGATAACCTCTCGGAAAAGGCCGCCACCGTTTATACCTGGGCAAAAAACATCTTTTATGCCGGCCTGGTCGCCTTTTTTCTCACCCGCGCCTGGATGCCTCTGGGCGTCAATGTGAGCGTTATGACGAATTTTATATTCGTCGGCGGCATCATTGCTTTTTTGATGGTGGTTTTCTTCACCCTCATTCACTTCTATGAAGAGGTCCTTCGCTTTTTCATGCGCTTTCGCTGGTTGTTCCTGCTAACGGTTACCAGCCTTGTGATATGGGGCGTGAGCATCTTAAGAAATACCGGGCAGGAATTTATGCCTTCCCTGAATGAAGGTTCCTTTCTGCTCATGCCGACCTCCATGCCGCATACCGGCATTCAGCAGAATACCAACTACCTGCGTGCGCTCGATATGGCCGTTACGGCTATTCCGGAGGTGGAATCGGTCGTTGGGAAAATGGGGCGGGTGGAAAGCGCCCTCGACCCCGCCCCGGTTTCCATGTTCGAAAATATCATCCTGTACAAGCCGGAATACAAGGTGGATGAGGACGGCCACCGCATCAGGTTTAAAGTAGATGAGAACGGAGAATACCTCAGGGATGAAAACGGAGCGCTTATCGAAAGCCGCAACGGGAAATACTACCGCCAATGGCGGGATCACATCCGGAGCCCGGATGACATCTGGCAGGAGATCGTGGCGGCCACCAAACTGCCCGGCGTTACCTCTGCTCCCAAGCTGCAGCCTATCGAAACCCGCCTGGTGATGTTGCAAACGGGCATGCGTGCCCCTATGGGTATTAAAGTAAAGGGCCCTGACCTGAGAACCATTGAAGAATTTGGCTTACAGCTCGAGAAGTATCTCAAGGAAGTGGAAGGAGTCAAAGCCTCAGCCGTATTTGCCGACCGCATCGTCGGCAAGCCTTACCTGGAGTTTGCCATAGACCGCCAGGCCATTGCCCGGCACGGGCTGTCCGTAGAGCAGGTGCAAAAGCACATCCAGGCGGCAGTTGGCGGTATGATGATGACTACTACCGTGGAGGGGCGAGAGCGTTTCCCTGTCCGCATCCGCTATCCCCGGGAGTTGCGCAGCGACCCGGAAATCGTTAAGCGGATATTGCTGCCTTCTAAATCCGGCGGCCAGATCCCGCTTGGCGAATTGGTGAAGATCGAATACCGGCAGGGGCCGCAATCCATCAAAAGCGAAGACAGCTTCCTGGTGGGATACGTCCTTTTTGACCGGGACCCCAGCCAGGCAGAGGTGACAGTGGTGAACAATGCTCAGCGGTTCCTCGAAGAGAAGATCAGCAGTGGAGAATTAATTGTACCCCCGGGTGTCAGCTACCGCTTTACCGGCACTTATGAACAACAGGTCAGGGCGAGTAAGCGCCTAAGCATTGTACTGCCAATTGCCCTGGGGATCATTTTCCTCATTCTTTATTTCGAGTTCCGTTCGGTGGCAATTACAGCTATGGTGTTCTCCGGGGTATTCATTGCCTTTTCCGGTGGTTTCATCATGATCTGGCTCTACGGGCAGCCCTGGTTTATGGACTTCAGCTTGTTTGGAACCAATATGAGAGGCTTTTTCCAGATGCACACCATTAACCTCAGTGTGGCGGTTTGGGTAGGGTTTATTGCATTATTCGGAATTGCTACGGATGACGGGGTGCTAGTGGCTACATTTTTAAAAGACAGTTTTAGAAGAAATAAACCAACTACGGTAGAAGGCATTCGCGCAGCCGTGGTGGAAGGCGGCCTGCGAAGGGTACGGCCTGCTATGATGACCACTGCAACCACCCTGCTAGCGCTCCTGCCCGTGCTTTCCTCCACCGGAAGAGGCGCCGATGTGATGGTGCCTATGGCAATTCCTTCTTTTGGAGGAATGGCCTTACAGGTGTTAACCATGTTCACCGTGCCTGTACTTTATAGCATCTGGAAAGAAGGGCAATTGAAATTGGACAATTGGTTTGGTAATCAAAACGAAGAGACTGATGAAATATCCGTATAAAGTGATAGCGGGGCTTGCCCTACTCCTGTTTGTGTTTTTCCAAAGATCAAGCGCACAGCCTCTGGAGGGCTTATTGCTGGCGGCCGACAGCGCCAACCTGGAATTAAAAGCATTATACCAGGAATACCTCGCCGCCCTGGAAAAGGCGCCGCAGGTAAGCCAGCTGCCGGAACCGGAAGCAGGGCTGGGCGTTTTTCCCCTGCCGGTGGAAACCCGCCTGGGCCCGCAGTGGGTTCGCCTCAGCGCCACCCAGATGTTTCCCTGGAAAGGAACCCTGGAGGCCAGGAAAAATGTCGTGCTGGCCATGGCAAAAGCTCAATACGAGAAGATCGCGGCCTCCCGGCTTAACCTTCACTACCAGGTCAAACAAGCCTATTTTCAGCTTTACGAGCTGGATGAACGCCAGCAGATCCTTCAAAGGAGCATTGACATTTTCAGGACGCTCGAATCCATCGCCACCACAAGAGTGGAGGCCGGCAAGGCCAACCTGGCCGATGTGCTGCGGATACAGATCCGCATCCGTGGCCTGGAGGAGGAGTTGAACATCCTGGAGAACCAAAAGGAAAAGCCGCTGGCTGTGATCAACCAATTGCTGAACCGGCCGGAGCAGTCACCCATAACGCTTGCGGATACGCTGCCGCTCGCAGAGCCTCTATACGAGCGGGCGGCGCTGCTCAACGACATTCAGGAGGGGCACCCGATGTTGCGCATGTTTACCCTGCAACAGGAGGCTGCCCAACGCTCAATCGAACTGAATGTCCTGGAAGGAAGGCCCTCTTTCGGGGTAGGCCTGGATTACATAGCCGTCGGCAAACGTTCCGACGCCGAGCCGGTTAATAACGGAAGGGATATCCTTTCGCCGAGAGTGGGGGTCAGGATACCGCTTTACCGTGAAAAATACCGGGCCAAGGAACAGGAAGAAAAGCTGAAAATACAGGCCCTCGAAACGCGAAAGCAGGATCTCTTCCTGCAATTCCGGAGCGCCATTGAACAGGCTTACGCCAACCTGGAAGACGGCAGGATCAAATACCGGCTTTACCAGGAACAGAAAGCTACGACTTCGTCGGCCATTGAACTGTTGCTTGCCGCCTACAGCAACGAGGGGGCCAGCTTTATCGACCTGCTTCAACTGGAAGACGAGCTCGTTCAATACGACCTCATGTCGCTTTCAGCAGTGGTGAAAACCCAGATGGCGCAGGCGGAGATTGAAAGATACATTCCTTAATTCGAATAAAAGCATCATGAATAACTGGAAAATATTTCTGAGCATCATCATAACCGCCCTCGTCAGCCTTGGTGCAGGCTATCTGATCTTTGGGGGCAAAACAGCGAAACCTGCCGGCCAGGAAGGCCACCAACACCAGGGAGCTACCGAACAGGCCGCCGAAATCTGGACCTGCTCCATGCACCCGCAGATCCGGCAGGATGAACCGGGAGACTGCCCTATCTGTGGCATGGAGCTCATCCCGCTAAGTGAAGCCTCCTCTTCTGATAACCCTCTGGTCATGGAAATGACGCCAGAGGCGGCAAAGCTGGCGAATGTACAAACCATCGCTGTGGGCAACGCCAGCGGCGCTAATACCAAGACGATCTTCCTGACCGGTAAAGTAAAAACGGACGAGCGGCTCGTCGCCAGCCAGGTAGCCCATGTTCCGGGCAGGATCGAGCAGCTTTTCGTCACCTTTACCGGCGAAGAGGTAAGAAAAGGCCAGAAACTGGCCACCATCTATTCTCCGGAACTGGTCACTACCCAGCGAGAGCTTATTGAGGCCCTCAAGTGGAAGGAAACTCAACCACAGTTGCTGGAAGCTGCCCGGAACAAACTTCGCAACTGGAAAATACCTGAGGCTACCATCTCGGAGATAGAAAGCTCCAAAGAAGTGCAATCCAATATTACTGTTTACGCCGACCAGAGTGGGGTGGTGCTGAAACGCCGGGTATCTGTGGGAGATTACCTCAAAGAAGGCGGGGTGTTGTTCGATATTGCCAGCCTGAACCGGGTGTGGTTGCTGTTCGATGCTTACGAGGAGGACCTCGCCGAAGCCCGGGTTGGCGACGTTGTTTCTTATACGGTGCCCGCCATTCCCGGGCGCACCTTCAGCGCCCGCATTTCATTTATCGACCCTGTTATCGACCCCCAGGCCAGGATAGCCGCTCTGCGGGCGGAGGCGGCCAATCCCGGAGGGCTGCTGAAGCCGGAAATGTTCATCAGGGGCGTCATCAAGTCAAAAATAAGTACAGATAAAAGCAGTTTGTCTGTGCCGAAAACCGCAGTGTTGTGGACCGGTCCGCGTTCCGTAGTGTATGTGGAAGTGCCCGGCGCCACCGTCCCCTCTTATGAATTTCGGGAGGTGACGCTCGGAGATGCAGTGGGTGATGCATACCTGGTCAAAGAAGGGTTGGATGCCGGCGAACGTGTTGTCGTCAACGGCGCTTTTATCATCGATGCCGCCGCTCAGCTCAACAATATGGCAAGCATGATGAACCGGAACGTACGACAAACCGGGATGGCCGCAACTGTGCCCGACCACACCGCCCATACGCCGGAAGCTTTTCGGAAACAGTTGATGAGAGTCGTGGACAGTTACCTGCTCCTGAAGGATGCCTTTGTCGCTTCTGATGCAGGCCAGGCCAGCCAACGGGCAGAACAGATTCTGATGGCTCTCGAAAAAGTGGATATGGGCCTATTGAAAGGTGATGCGCATATGTTCTGGATGGAAAAAGTGGAAGCGCTGCAAGCGCATGGAAATGCCATAAGAAAGAGTGAGGATATTGAAGAACAGCGAAAGCAGTTCAGCTTTTTTACCAATGCTCTTGTAGAGGCCATAACTGCTTTCGGTACGGGAGGCGAGGCGTTGTACCTGCAGCACTGTCCTATGGCCTTCAATAATGAGGGGGCCGACTGGCTAAGCAGTGAGGAGGCGGTCCGCAATCCGTATTTTGGAGAGAAAATGCTCAAGTGCGGATCAGTCACGGAGACGTTCCCGCTGGATCGCAAACCGACAGCTCAGGCAAACCCAAACCAATTTCACAATCATTAAAATTTTGCCTTTCCGGGTATTTGATAAATTTCGTAGTTCATCAATACACGAAATATATCAAATACCCAGACAGATAAGCCCAATCTCAACGAAGAGCAGTTTGATCAGGTTCCTGTCTATAAAACATTAAAAATGAAATACCTATTGATACTTATTCTTTTGGTAACTGGCAGCCAGCTGTTTGGGCATGTAGAGTTGATCAGGCCTCAGGGAGGAGAAACATTTACCGTAGGTGAGGAAGTAATGATCGAGTGGAATGTCCTTATTTCTCACGATACTCAAAACTGGGATTTGCTGTTTTCTCCGGATGGCGGCCAGAGCTGGGAAACCATACAGGCAGATATCAGCCCCGGGGTGTTCAGCTACAGCTGGACGGTTCCTGACGTCATCACCTCACAGGGTAGAATTCAGGTCATCCAGGATAATACCGGCGCGGACTATAACGATATCAGCGCTGATTTTTCTATAGAGGAAAACGGATCCTCACAAAATGCACTATTTATCCCGGATACTTTGTCTGGCTCGATGATCAACCTGAATTTACAAAATGGACAAGTGGCGTTCTATGATGGGTTTATCACCAATACCATCGGATACAACCAGGAGATCTTAGGACCGACTTTGATCCTGGAAAAGGGAAGTAATGTCACTTTGAATGTGGTCAATAATTTATCCGAAACCACCACGGTTCACTGGCATGGAATGCACGTATCCGCGGAAAATGACGGCGGGCCGCATACGCCTATCGCTCCCGGGGAAGTTTGGGCGCCCTCGTTTACGGTGCTGGATAAAGCCGGCACCTATTGGTATCACCCTCACCTGCACGAACATACGGAAGAGCAGGTCACCAGGGGAGCGGCTGGGTTCATAATCGTGAGAGATGATGAGGAAGCTCAGCTAGAATTACCCAGGACATATGGAATTGATGATTTCCCTGTCGTGATCCAGTCGCGTTCTTTCAATGCGGAAAAGCAATTTTTAACCAATACCGCTTCCGATAATGCCATCCTTTGCAATGGAACCTTAGATCCCCATCTTGAACTTCCTGCCCAGGTTGTACGCCTGCGCCTGCTCAATGGCTCGACAGAACGGGTTTACAATCTTGGTTTTTCAGGCAACCTGGACTATTATCAGATTGCATCAGACGGCGGCTTACTCGGCGCTCCCGTTGCCCTTAGCCGTATGAGGCTGGCGCCGGGAGAAAGGGCGGAAATACTGGTGGACCTATCCGGCCTGCAAGGGCAATCTGTTAGCCTGATGAGTTTTGCTTCTGAGTTGCCAAACGGCATTTATGGCGCCGCCAACCCCAGTGTAATGCCGATGGGAAGCATTCCCGGATATACCGGAAATCCTTTAAACGGCAGTGATTTCAACCTCCTTCAATTAAATGTGGCAGATTCGACGACAGATCCAATTACTTCCATCCCCTCGGCCCTTGCAGCTCAAACCCCATATTCGGAGGCTGACGCTCAGGCAACCCGCAACCTTACCTTTACACCAACTCAAATGGGCCCTGCCGGAATGGCCAACGGCCCCTTTGTGATTAACGGCGCGGGGTTTGATATGGAGGTAGTCAACTACCGCATTCCGCTTAACAATACAGAGATATGGCAACTCACCAATATGACTGCCATTGCTCACCCTTTCCACATCCACGATGTCCAGTTTTACATTCTCGACATCAACGGAAGCCCGCCGCCGCCCAATATGCAAGGCAGGAAAGATGTGGTGCTGGTACCGCCAATGGGCGGCACGGTGAGCTTCATCACCAAATTTGAAGATTTTGCTGATGAAGGTACCCCCTACATGTACCATTGCCACATGCTCAGCCACGAAGATGATGGGATGATGGGGCAGTTTGTCGTATTTGGAAATACAAACAGCACGGATGAATTCGGCATTGAGCCTGCAATTCTATATCCCAACCCGACTTCCGGTAAACTAATGATGAGTAGGCTGGATTCTTCAGCCATTGAAATATACAATTCTTCGGGCCAACTTTTAGAACGAAGGAAGGCAGCCAATGAAAATGAATCCATAAATCTATCCGGCTATGCCAATGGGCTTTACTATATCCATGTGATCACACCCGCCGGAATACAGGCTTTCAAAGTGGTGAAAAACTAATCTTCTCATACAACCAATAAAATTTCAAACGATGAAATCTCTAAAATCAATTGGCATTTTAGCCCTGTTGTTCAGCATGGCTTTGTTTACCTTGTCTTGTGGGAGCAATGGCGCCCACGATCATAATGGGCATGATCATGACGCTACCCATACGGAAGCTTCCCATGATGAGGGCCAGGATCACGATGCTTCTCATGATGGGCATGATCATGATGCCTCCACTGTCGGCGCTGCTCACGGAGAAGGAAAAGAATATACCTCAGCCTACGTCTGCCCCATGCACTGCGAAGGCAGCGGCAGTGAAAGTGCGGGTACGTGCCCTGTTTGCGGGATGGATTATGTTGCCCTGGAAGATCATGTAAAAGATGGGCATTCGCATTAGTGCCCGTTGCCTTTCCATAGTATGGCTTCAAGCCATGCTACGGATATGGCATGGCAGCAAACTATCAAGGATAGAACCGCCTCCGGATGATATTAATCATTGATGGCATCAGAATATATTGTTAACTTTACAGAACACATTGCATCTGTTGCAATAGTATGTAAACCTTTATGTTAAAAGCTATTATCCATATCGCCGTTGCTTTTTCGGTATTCCTCAGCTCCGGAGGCTTTTGGATAAACAGCCACTATTGCAAGGACGAATTCGTAAAAACAAGTTTCTTCTTCAGCTTTGGAAGTTGTTGTGCCAAAGATGCCGTCACTCCTTGTTCCAAGGACGGGGAAGGCCACGAAGAAGATAAAGATTGTTGCCATAACGAATCGACTTATTACAAGCTCGGCCAGGACCAGCAAATTCCGATAACCGGAATTGAGGTTCCCGCCCCCCCGGCGAGCTTGAGCGCCATTGTTCCTCCTCAAAGTATTCTCCTTCCTTCATATGGGAAGCAATACTTTCCATTTCTCTATTACGTTCCTCCGCTTTTAGTCTACGACAGGCAAGCGTGGTTACAGTCATTCCTTTGTTAGCGGTTTCTTTCTCTTCCTGCACAAGAGCCTGCCTCGTCAGGAGCTACAGGTTTATCCTGTCAATCCGTGGATCAGCCCTGATTGTACAGGTTATCCTCTCTTGACCCAGTGGGTTCCTGGCCGGCGGCGGTAAGCCTGGCGGGGTAAGTAATTGTGCATGCCGTTCTTTATCCGGGCATAACCAGCCTGGATTTCCGTTAACACTAAAATCATTCCCTAAGATGGAAGCTTACGAAGTCCATGAATTGATCATAAAAAATATGATCTGCAGCCGCTGCCTGAAGGTAGCCCGCCAAAACCTGGAAGCCTTGGGCATAGAAGTGCTGGAGATGAGGTTGGGCAGGGTAAAGTTCCGGTTTCCGAAAGGAAAAGTTTCTTTTTCACAGATCGAGGAGATCCTGATGGAAGATGAATTTGAATTTGCCAAAAGCAAAGATGAACAACTGTCGGAAACCATAAAACTTGCCTTGATCGAAATGATCAACAGCCTCCCGGTCAGCCGGGATAAAAAATTGTCGGAAATTCTTGTGGAGAAGCTCCACAAGGATTACTGGAGCCTGAGCAAGGCCTTTTCCAAAACGGAAGGCATCACGATTGAAAAGTACTTCATCCTGCTGCGCATTGAAAAGGTAAAGGAACTGATCGAGTATGATGAGCTGAATTTTTCGGAAATCGCCTACGAGCTGGGTTATAATAACATCTATCACCTCTCGGGCCAGTTCAAACAAGTGACGGGGATGAGCATGAGCGAGTACAAACTGCTGAAAGACAAGCCGCGCTCTCCTTTAGACAATATCTTGTAAACATTAGCCAAAAGAACATAAAGGATCGTGAAGAAATAGTCGTAAATTAATGATTGTTAAAGGGTTGTGACACATACGGGCGCTTCGCTCCTCCAGTCTGCTGCCGGCAATTCCTACCGTTTTCAGAGGGGCGAAAGGCGGAAATAAGCTGTGAAATTAGTGTCGCAAAAGCCATTTTTTTCAATTGCATTCGATTGAAAAGCCTGTTTATTGCCTTAAAACAACAACCGACATGAACAAAAATCGCCTTTTCTGGATGCTGATCGGCTGTACTTTGCCCCTCTTGCTGATATTCTTTGCTCCGGCATTGGGGCTAAGTGAAAGCACCGGCCTGTTCCTGTTCATCGTGGCGATGTTCGCCTGCCATTTATTTATGCCGCATGGTCATGGGCAGGCGAGCAGCCAGGGCCATTCTCATAACGAAAAAGAAGAAACTTATGAACGCCATTCACATTAGAAAATTCGGCCTGGCAGTAGGATTAACCTGGGCCTTGTTGTACCTCGGTTGTGCTGTAGTACTGGTGAGTGTTGGGAAGGAGGCTACGGTATCGTTTTTCAACAGCCTGCTTCATGGCCTGGACACTGCCCCCATCATCCGCATGGATATTCCTTTTTATGAAGTGTGTATCGGGCTGGTGGAATCCTTTATCCTGGGCTGGCTGGTAGGAGCGTGTATTGCCGGGATTTATAATTTCAGTATACTTAAAAAATAAAAACTATGATCAAGAAAAGACATCTCAAGAACAAAGGGCTTTGCAAAGTAACTTTCAGTTTGCCGCTGGAGGCCGTTCAACAGGGACAGGAAATTCGGGTCGTTGGAGATTTCAATGATTGGAATTGGGAAAAGGGGCTAAAAATGAAAGCCACCAAAACGGCTTATCAGGCTACCGTCGATCTCGAGGCTGGCAAAAAGTACGAATTCCGTTACCAGATGGGCGACGGGCAATGGGCGAACGACCCGGAAGCTGATGATTATGCCCCTTCTCCGTATGAGGGGGTCCATAATTGCGTGGTATTGACGGAGGTGCCTGATTTGGTTTCCTCTGGCAAAAGCAATGGAGCCTAGATTTTCAGTTTAAAGTACGCTTGGAATGGCTAAACAATGTCCACATAGCACTATCTGTTTACCCGCGACCAACCTCCTGCGGATCGTAGTTGTCGGGGCGGGCTTTGCTGGCCTCAACCTGATAAAGAAACTGCGAAACAAGCCGGTGCAGGTGGTTTTGCTGGATAAAAACAACTTCCATCAATTCCAGCCATTGCTGTACCAGGTGGCCATTGCCGGGTTGGAGCCGGACTCAATCGTATCGCCGATCCGAAAGCTGTCCCAGGGATACAAAAACCTGGTATACCGCATGGCGGAGGTAGTGCGGATTGAACCGGAAACAAAGGACGTCTTTACCAATATCGGTTCGGTGCGTTACGACTACCTGGTCATTGCCACGGGAAGCTCCACCAATTATTTTGGCTTGCAGGAAGTGGAACAGAACAGCGTAGGACTCAAAGACATTCGTGAAGCCCTCAATATTCGCAGCTGGGTGCTGCAAAACCTCGAGGAAGCCGCCATCACCTGCGATCCGGAGGAAAAAGACGCCCTAACCAATTTTGTCATTGTCGGGGGCGGGCCTGCCGGCGTCGAGCTGGCAGGCGCCCTCGCCGAATTCAAACGCTACTTACTTCACAAGGATTATCCGGAAATCGCCCAAGACTGGATGAAGGTATATCTCATCGAAGCGACGGATCGCTTGCTGGGTGGCATGTCTGAAAAAGCCTCCGGGCATGCTTTGGCAGTACTGAAAAAGTTGGATGTAGAGATCTTGCTGAACACCACTGTCAATGATTATGACGGCAGGAAGGTGCTGCTCGATAAGGGGAAACTCCTTCCGGCAAGAGCTTTTGTTTGGACAGGCGGCGTACAGGGAACGACGCCCCCAGGACTGCCGTCAGCATCGTTCACCGGAAACAACCGCCTTATAGTAGACTCCTACAACAGGCTGGAGGGATTTGACAATATTTTTGCCGTTGGAGATGTAGCCGCCATGGTTTCATCAGATTATCCGAAAGGGCATCCCATGGTAGCGCCGGCGGCTATCCAGCAAGCGCAGTTGTTGGCGGGAAACCTGCTGCATTATATCAAGTGCGGCGAATTCAAGAAGGCGTTCCGCTACCGGGATAAAGGCAGCATGGCAACTATCGGGAAAAAAAACGCAGTCGCCGAAATCGGCAAGTTTACCTGGATAGGCTGGTTCGGTTGGCTGTTGTGGTCCACCGTGCACATATTTTCCATAACCGGATTAAAGAACAAACTGATGGTCGGCATCAACTGGATGATGCGCTATTTAACTTATGAGAAGGCAAATCGACTGATCATTAGGAGGTTTAAGCCTGAATATGCTTCGGACGACAATGGACGGAAAGAGCCGGCCTCATCAAAAGCTTCGATGAAAAAATAATACTCGATATCAACATTTAATTTTTGCATTAAAAATAAACCAACAACCATGAAAAATGTAATGCTTTTTTTCCTCGCTGTAGTCATTCTCCCCTCAGTGGGGTACACCCAACAACCTGACGTCAACGCGATACTCGAGAATTCGGAAACGAAAGACAAAGTCTTCTCCACTATTATGGAAGATCACGAACTGATGACCGAATTCATGGGCAAAATGATGTCCAACGAACACGCCATGATGATGATGAAAGGAAACAAAGAAATGATGGACAGGATGATGGGCGAACGCATGATGAAAATGATGAAGGACAATCCCGAGATGATGCACGGCATGATGGGCGAAATGATGAAAGACGGCGACATGATGGGACAAATGATGAAAAAGATGAAACAGGAAGGCATGATGAGCGACGAGTGCATGCAATCCTGCATGCAAATGATGAAAGACAAAGGGATGCAGATGGATATGATGAAAGACAAGAACAAAGGGAAAGACGACAAAGGAGGGAACCACGATTCGCATCACTAAAAACAGTAAACCATGATGTACTCCTGGATAATTCTTGTGGTCATAGCTGTTGTCGCCGTGTGGTATTTCAACAACAATAGAAAAAATATCCCGTCCTGGGGCCCACAAAAGGAAGACCCACTGGATACCCTCAGGCGTCGCTTTGCCAACGGCGAGATCAGCGAGCAAGAGTATGAAGAACGAAAGGCAATCCTCGAAGAGGACAATGTTTGAATTACACATCGTGTGAGGTGGGAAGACTCTACCCCGTTCATCGGTATCATCCGTGCTTGAGTTAGGGTAGGGTTTCCCAATCCTCTTCAAGGTGGGTACACAAACCGTAGGAAAGGAAATTCTTTCTCAAGAAATAGCCGAACCAAAAACTAATTTTTTAATCACTCAAAATTGAGCTGACAACCATGAAAAATTCAATGCTTTATTCCCTCGCTGCAATCATCCTCTTGTCAGTGGGTTGCACTACCCAACCAGCGGACGTCAATGCGATGCTTGAGAATCCGGAAACTAAAGAAGAAGTGTTCACCGCTATTGTGGGAGACCATGAGCTGATGACCGAATTTATGAACGAAATGATGTCGAACGAACACGCCGTGACGATGATGAAGGGAAACGAACCAATGATGGGGATGATGATGGGCGAGGGCGGCATGATGAAAATGATGAAGGATAAGCCCGAGATGATGCACGGCATGATGGGCAACATGATGAAAGACGGCAACATGATGGGACAAATGATGAAGATGATGAACCAGGAAGGCATGATGAGCGACGAGTGCATGCAATCCTCTATGCAAATGATGAAAGACAAAGGCATGCCGATGGATATGGGGATGATGGGAAATTAACGCCAGTTCAGGATTATAGCCCTTGAAAATCAATTACTTGTATTTCTCAGGAGCTATTCGCTTCGGTCTGCGAACAGCAAACAGCGAACAGCGAGTAGCGAAGAGCGATTTCAACGATTCACATCACTAAAAATTAACGCCATGCATTTCTATGACGGATATCATTTCTGGGGCATGCACCTTTGGTGGTGGGCCTTCTGGATCGTGTTGCTCATCGTGATCTTTGCGACGCCCTGGCTGGCCTCCGGCAGGAGGAGGAGAGAGACAGAGAATCCCCTGGAAATCTTGAAAAAAAGATACGCTTCCGGGGATTTGTCCACCGAAGAATACGAAGAACGCAAGGCGGTGCTCGAGAAGGAGGAAGGCCTGGAAACTTAGCTTTGAAGGCTGCTGGCCTCCTATTTGAACCATAATCTAAATTGGAATGATAAAATATCCAGTGTGCTGCAGGAGGGGTGCATTCGCCCTCCGGGCAGGGTGGTTATATTTTGCATAGCTTCCTGGCGCTACGCAAATTCTTAAACAAAAAAATTATTCTACTATGCACGGAGTAGATTACGGCGGCTACGCCTATGGTTTCTGGACTACCGTCCTGTTTGTCTTCCTGGTTTTTATGTTCATCGTGTTTAGTTATGTCAAACCCAGGGAGAAGTTCGAGTGGCGCTCGATGGGCGTGTTCATCGGTTTCCTGGCGGCGCTTTTCACCGAAATGTATGGCTTCCCCTTAACCATCTACCTGCTGACAAGCTGGCTGGGCAGCAACTATCCGGTCCTGGATCCGTTCTCCCATTCCAGCGGCCACCTGGTGCTGGTATTTTTGGGTTTGTCTCATTCTACCGTCGCCATGTCGGTACTTCATATCATCACCAACGGCATCATCTTCTTCGGTATCTACATCATTTACCTGGGCTGGAAGAAGATATATCATGCCACAGGCGAACAGCTGGTTACAGACGGCATTTACGCGCATATCCGACACCCGCAGTACGTGGGGATGATGCTGATCACGATTGGGTTTCTGATCCAGTGGCCAACGATTATCACGCTGGTTATGTGGCCCATATTGCTGTTCCTGTACTACCGTTTATCGAAATACGAAGAGAAAAAACTGGCGGCACGATTCGGGCAGGAATTTTATGAGTGCCAGGCAAAAGTGCCTGCTATAATTCCACAGATTGGCCGGGGAAAGAGGGAAATAAATAAAGTCAGTGAATGATCAAAAGCTCTGAGAAAATGAAAAAACAGGAGGAGGTTAAATCGAAAAGAGGCCCCTTAATTTAATTGAGGAGAGCTGTACCTGGTTATTTTTAAAGATATGCTCATGGAAAGCAGCTCCTCTAATAAAATGGGTTGCTGCAAGGATTTATAAAACGCTAATCATAATAAATACAAAACCATGGAAAAAATAAAAGTAGCTGTAAATGGATACGGCGTCATTGGAAAACGGGTGGCCGAAGCGGTACAGCTTCAGCCGGACATGGAATTGGTCGGGGTTTGCGATGTGGCCACTGACTGGCGGATAAAAGTCGCCAATACCAGAGATGTTTCCATGTATGCCTTCAGTTACGGAGCGGCTGAAAAAATGCGGGAAGCCGGCATTACCGTAACAGGCATTTTAGACGACTTGCTGAAACAAGTGGACATTGTAGTGGATTGCGCGCCCAAAAAGTACGGCGCTCAGAATGCAGAACGGTACCGCCTGGCAGGCGTGAAGTTTATTGTGCAGGGTGGAGAAAGCCACAATACAACCGGGCATTCCTTCGTGGCGGAAGCCAACTATGAAACTGCGATCGGCAGAACTTCAACCCGGGTGGTCTCCTGTAACACCACTTCTATCGTCAGAACCCTTACAGCTCTTAAAAGGGCGGGGTTGCTGAAAAGCGCCAGAGGGACGCTGCTTCGCCGGGCGACCGACCCCTGGGAGAGCCACCTGAACGGCATCATGAATACCCTCGTGCCGGAGAAAGAAATTCCCAGCCACCAGGGGCCTGATGCTCAAAGTGTCGACCCGGAGTTGGATGTGGTCACCGCTGCCGTGAAAGTGCCCGAAACGCTTAGCCACCTCCATTACTGGACCGTGCGGCTTACCAGGCCTGCCAGCAAGGAAGAGGTACTAAATGCTTTCAAAACATCTTCCCGGATTGCGCTTATCAGATATGAAGACGGGCTTTCCGCTAATAATTCGGTCAAGGAATTGATGCTTGACTTGGGCAGGCCGCACGGCGACATGTACGAGGTAGCTGTCTGGGAAGACATGCTGAAGGTGGAAGGAGATGAGCTATTCTATGCCTACCTGGTAGACAACCAGGCGATCGTCGTTCCTGAAAATATTGACGCTATAAGAGCCTTGACAAAAGGTGAATCAAGCGCTGGGAATTCTATTGCAACGACGGATAAAGTATTATTTATTCATCCTGAATTTTTCTTAAATCCTTACCCGGTATGAAAGAAATAAAAGCATTCATCCGCCCTTTTAAAGCCAAAGAGGTTTGTAAAGCCCTAAGAACCAACGGCTTTTGTTGCATGACGCTCACAGAATGTGAAGGAACCGGTGTGTACACCGACCCGAGCGAGGACTTTCCGACTTTCCAATTCCCTTTTATGCACAGCAAAGTGGTGAAAATAGAGATCGTCTGCCAGGATGCTGATATGGAACCGATCATCAAAATCATACAAAAGAATGGCAAAACCGGACGTTCGGGAGATGGGATCATCTATACAATGGAGGTTCATCAGGTGTATAGAGTGAAAAATGAGCAGACCGGAGTTGAAGCAGTTTGAGTTTGTTATGAGTCAAATGCCAAAGCCTGAAAACATCGGCATAGGCCTCGCTTTTAAGCCCGTCATTCACGCTGTGATGGAGGATTGGCAAGTGGAAATCCTTTTCCTGAAAAGCAAATTTGATTTATTAATCCGCTTGATCAAGCGAAGCCATTATTCAGGCCCTCGTTTTTCTCTGAAAAAGGAGGAGTTCGAAAAAGAGCTTTTACGGCTTATGGATCAAGACCTCCGGATGTTCCAAAACAGGGCCAAAAAACTTCAGGAGGAATGGAAAGCAAATAAATTCCCGGATCAGCCTTCTTTGGTGGCCTGCCTTAAGGAATTCCGGATGCTACGCCGGAAATGGCAAGAGCTAAAAAGCGAACAGCGCGAGTTGGAGATACAGATACTGGAAGCGCTAATCAAAAACTACCCGACGAAAATATTTTAATGCGATCAAGCGCATCGGCGCCTTCAGTACGGAACTTGCGCAGGCTTGAACCTGGTTTCCTGGAATTTCCCCGGGAAAAACAGTTTGAAGGAACGCATCGGCCGATCCGCCTTGCACCCGCTCACCTGCCTGACTACGTTGTCAAAAAGAGAAAAACAGCATGGTAATTGGCGGCAGAGTACTCACTTATCTCACTAAATACCTTGAAAGGCCGGAAACCCGGGTGTTGCTGGTAGGTTACCAGGCAGTGGGCACCCGGGGCCGGCAATTGCAGGAGGGAGTTCACGAAGTGAAGATTTACGGGCAATATTATCCCGTAAAAGCTAAAATTGTGACGCTACAAGGATTATCCGCCCACGCTGACCAACGGGAGTTGCTGAATTGGCTCGGCGGCATAAAAAACAAGCCGGAAAAGGTTTTCATCGTACATGGAGAGGGCCAGGCCAGCGACACGCTGCGTGTAAAAATTCAGGATGAGTATGGCTGGGATTGTATTATCCCCGAAATATACTCCATTCATGAATTCACCATGAAAAGAAAGCATATCAAGAACTAGATAATAACCAAAATATAATAGTCATGAAAAAGCTATTTGTCATTTCAACCATCCTGCTGTTGAGCGGAATGATTTTTCCTGCCTATTCCCAGGAAAGCGGCATTTACCTGAATGCTGAAGATTTTACTAACAGTACATTGACACACAGTATTGACTGCGCCAAGTCAAATCACAAGATCATTGCTCCCGGGAAAAAACCAGTGCTCAAAGTGGTTCAGGAAGGCCAGAAATACAAGAATAAAAAATCGGACATCTATGGTTACAAGGATTGTCAGGGGAAAGACTACCGTTTCTTTGACGGGCAAAACTACCAGGTCAATGAAGTGGGAGCGCTTGTCATCTACCAGCAGGGGAAGAGCAGGGCTCCGATTGGCGAAGATCCGGGTGCCGTTGCCAAATTCTTTTTCAGCAAAGGCCCTGATGAGGAAGTCCTCCCCCTGACTTTAATGAGCCTGAAAGAAGCCTTTCCGGAAAACCATCCTTTCCACGATGCACTCGATGCTTACTTCAGCGGCAACACGCCAGTATCTTCTTATGATGACTTTCACAAAACTTATAAGGTGAACCGGATACTGGAAGAAAACCTCTAAAATTGAACTGACGCCCATAAACATGAATAGAAGCGAATTCAAAAATAAAAAATGCTTTTATGGTTTTATTCCAAAAAGATTGAAAAAGATGTTTTACCTGATTTTTTTATTAATCATGCTTGCCTTTGTAGGGGTCGGAATATACGGCTACCTAAACGGAGTAATGGCGCCTCCGTACGACCCGCAAAAAACGACCCTTAACTATGAGCGAATAGGCAACGGTTCAAAAAAGATAATTCTCCTCCATGGTTTGACCGGCTCGCTGAATTATTGGAAAAGAGGATTAGAAGAAATTTCAGATTCTTATTCCTTATTGCTAATCGACCTCCTGGGGTTTGGCGGCTCACCAAAACCCAATAGCAAATACGGCCTTGAAGAGCATTTGTGCGCCATAGAAAAAGCCGTAATCAAAGAAGGGTTCGATTCTGGGGGCGCCATTATAGTTGGCCACTCTCTTGGAGCAATCTTAACCATTGGGCTTGCTGCGAAACGGCCGCAATGGTTTCAAGGATTAACTGTGATAGGCCTTCCCGTTTATCAAGGCAAAGAAGCCATCAAGCGGAAGTTTAGCAAGCTCTCTCTTTGGGATGGCCTTACTGTGGATTCCAGGTATAAGTTCGTTTGTTTTTTCCACCCGCTCTACATGACGGAATGGTTTAGGCCGGAAAACGTTCCGAAGGACGTTTTTAGAGACGCCGCTAAACATACCTGGGTAAGTTATTACCGCACCCTCGATGAAATCATTTTGAATACAAACCTGACACAATTGGCTTCTCAAATCAAGGATAAGAAAATACTATTCATTCATGGCGAAAAAGATACAGCAGCCCCAATTGAAAATGCGGAAAAATTAGCTTCAGTTTTCACCAACGCAAAATTTGAAAGGCTACCTGATGCTGATCATCAGATTTTTCTGGCAGCTCCGGAGAAAGTGTGGTCATTGGCATTTGAATATTTCTGGCATATCAACTACAAAAGGTTAAAGAATAACCTATGTACCTGATTACAATAAAAATCGAAAATTTATGAAAACGCTTTTAAGCATTTTAATGACACTTCTTTTACATCATAATGGCTTTTCACAAATCCAGTTTCACCCAGAAGAAAGCAGGATGTCGGTTAAGGGAACGTCCACCCTTCACGACTGGGAGTCCGTTGTGAAAATGGAAGAGGTGAAAATTGAACTGCACATAGAGGATGCTGATCCGTTGTTGCTGGGCCACCTTAGATTAAAAATTCCCGTAAAGTCGATCAAGAGCGGCAATAACATCATGGACAAAAAAACCTATAAAGCCCTCAAAGCAGATCAATATCCAACGATAAATTATGAGGTGGCGGTTTTTGATCACAAAGAGGGGCAGGTGGCCGCTACGGATGGCAGGCTCAAAGTTGCGGGCGTGGAAAAGATCATTCCTGTTACAGCAAATTATAGCCGCAAAAATAATGGCCTGCTGACATTCACAGGAACGGTTTCATTTAATATGACTGACTTTAAGGTTGACCCCCCAACAGCAATGATGGGGACATTAAAAACGGGAGATGAAATAAGTATTCCTTATACCATAGTTCTTCAATTGATCAATAAATAAATTACAAGTATGAAAACGATTATTTTTTCATGGCACAGAGCAGGCCTCCTGGCAATGACCCTATTCTTATCAAGCGTTGGGCTTGCGCAACAATCGGATCTTCAGTATTTCCGGCCTAATAATAAGGACGGGTTGAATGTATTCGAAACTTCTAAAAAGGATACAACCCCTTATTCCGGATTGAAAGTCCGTGTAGGCGGTGATTTTGCCATCCAGTTTCAGGGGTTATCCCAATCAAACAGCCTTCAAGAAGACACTCTTGTTGACCTGGCTTCCAACATCAACCTTCCAACCGCTAATTTAAACCTCGATGTTCAGCTGGCAGACGGTTTTCGCATGCATTTGCGAACTTATCTGTCTTCGCGCAACCACAATGAGTCCTGGGTAAAAGGAGGATATATCCAACTGGATAAATTGGACTTTATCTATGAGGGGTTTCTGGAAGAATTTATGAACATAGCGACGATCAGGGTTGGCATGGATGAGATTAATTATGGCGATACTCACTTCCGAAGGTCCGATAATGCGCGAGCCATTTACAATCCATTCGTAGGCAATTACATTATGGATGCCTTTACTACCGAACCTTTCGTGGAATTGACCCTGCAAAAATCCGGGTTTCTGGGAGTGCTGGGTATTACCAACGGGCGGCTGAATCAATCCCCGCTGCCTGGTGATGATGGGATTGCTGTTTATGCCAAACTGGGCTATGATAAGCAATTAAATGACGATTTGCGCCTTCGCTTAACCGGATCAGTTTACAGCAGCTCTGATAAAAGCACCCGGGACTACCTTTACAATGGCGACCGGGCAGGAGCCAGGTACTACAATGTGCTGGAAGGGCTTAATGATGCCCGTGTCAGCAATTTCTTACCTCGCTTCAACCCAGGGTTTGGTAACCAGACAGCTTTCCAAATCAACCCGTTCGTGAAATTTCATGGGTTGGAGTTCTTCGGCGTATTTGAAGTGGCCAGCAATGGCGATGATGCCGCCGGAGGCAGTTTTACTCATCTGGGCGCCGAAGCCATCTACCGTTTCGGGAAAAATGAGCAATTATATGTGGGAGGCAGATACAACACGGTAAGCGGTGAATTTTCCGATGCCGATTCTACTATAGATATTGTCAGAATAAACCTGGGAGGAGGATGGTACATTACAAAAAATGTACTGGCCAAATTGGAGTACGTTACTTCTCAGTATGACGGGGCAGGGTATAAAGGCACCAAGTTTGAAGGAGCTGATTTCAATGGTTTTGTGGCTGAGGCTGTGATTAGCTTTTGACTGCTGCTAATACTGAGCCAAATCCTTTCCGGAAAATGAATACCACCAATTCGAACATATTGAAACTAAAGCGCCTGGGTATTGACACCCAACAGGAGTATTTTGCCTACATGCGTTCCGACTGCCACATCTGCATTTCCGAAGGGTTTGAAGCGCAGGCCCGCATCGAGGCGGCGGCCAATGGAAAGGCCATCATTGCTACATTGAATGCCATCTGCGGAGAGCTGTTGCAGCCGGGCGAAGCCAGCCTTTCCGAAAGTGCCTGGAAAGCTTTAGAGGCAAAGGAAGGAGGCCGTATTTCATTCAGCCATTTAGACCCTGTAGCATCCATGGGCCACGTCCGGGCAAAAATGTACGGAAAGAAGCTTGGCCTGCCGGCTCTCCGTGAAATTATCAGCGATATTGCTGAAGGCAAATATGCTAACATTCAGCTGGCAGCCTTTGTCGCTGCCTGCGCCGGCGATCATCTCGATGCTGAGGAAATTACGGGGCTGGCTCAAGCTATGGTGGAAGCAGGAGAAAAACTGGACTGGGGCCGGGAAATTGTGGTGGACAAACACTGTGTCGGTGGCCTGCCGGGCAATCGCACTACCCCTATCGTTGTGGCCATTGTCGCTGCGGCCGGCTTAACCATTCCCAAAACGTCTTCCCGCGCCATCACTTCTCCTGCCGGCACAGCGGATACGATGGAGACGATGGCCCCGGTCAATTTGAGCCTGGATGAGATCCGCCGGGTAGTGAATAAAGAGGGCGGCTGTATTACATGGGGAGGCGCTGTTGCGCTGAGCCCTGCCGACGACCTGATCATCAAAGTTGAAAAAGCGCTCGATATCGACAGCCCGGGGCAAATGATCGCTTCGGTGCTTTCCAAAAAAGCCGCTGCCGGTTTTACTCTGGTGGCCATTGATATCCCGGTTGGCAAGACGGCCAAAGTGCGATCCGA
This sequence comes from uncultured Phaeodactylibacter sp., assembly GCA_964418125.1. Taxonomy (GTDB): domain Bacteria; phylum Bacteroidota; class Bacteroidia; order Chitinophagales; family Saprospiraceae; genus JACJXW01. Next base: position 638 of record CAYQKY010000122.1, on the reverse strand, counting down.
GATCGATGCAAAAAGATTGGAGTTTTACTTCAGAAAGGTGGGGCAGGCTATCGGCCTGGCTGTTAAAATTTTAATAACAGATGGCTCACAGCCGGTAGGCAGAGGCATTGGGCCGGCTTTGGAGGCTCAGGACGTACTCGCAGTTTTACGGCAGGACAACTCGCGCCCTAAAGACCTGGAAGAAAGAGCAGCCCTTATCGCAGGCGCCCTGCTGGAAATGGGAAGCAAGGCTGCTCCCGGCGCCGGGCAGGCAGCCGCTTTGAGCCTCTTAAAGAATGGCGCCGCCTGGAAAAAATTCGGAGCGGTCTGCGAAGCTCAGGGCGGTTTCCGGGAACCAATCCCCGGTTCCCTGCGGGAGGTGATATGCGCAAAAAAAGAGGGGGTAATAGCCGCCATCGACAACCGCCGCCTGGCCATGGCGGCCAAGTTGTCGGGCGCACCTTCCCGCCCCGGAGCAGGCGTGTTGTTGCATTGCAAAATCGGACAAAAGCTGAGGAAAGCAGAACCGGTGTTTACCCTCTATGCCGAGTCTCCGGGAGAATTGAACTATGCAAAACTGTACCTGGACAAGGAATTAGGCGAAATCACTAGTGTTGCGTTATAAGTCGAACAAAGTCAATTGATTATGATCGTTGCTG
>CAYQKY010000121.1:22206-25539 GCA_964418125.1 uncultured Phaeodactylibacter sp. | reverse complement strand
CCCATTTTTTCGACAAAGGATTTCCAAAGCCCCGTAAAAGGCGTATATTTGCGGAGTTTTTCTCCAGAGGAATTGCAGAAAGTGGTGTTTTTCAATACATTACGGTTCCGGGAGAAGGCGACAGATGCTCATTTTTTAACATTTCTAAAAAAGTATTGACGAGTTATGCAAGGAAAAGGAGTAGTGAAGTTCTTCCTTGTGGTCATGACGATCGTGACGCTGGTGCAGTACTTTTTCATCCTTCCCACCCAGAAGGTTGAAAAAGCTGCAGACGAGTACGCCCGTCAGGCCACCCAAGGTATGGAGGAAGGCCTTCAGAAGACCGCCTTCAAAATGAAGCGCGCGGAGTATTTGGACTCCATGTCTTCGGAGGAAGTGTTTAGGATTCCTATGCTGAAATCCTACACGTATCAGGAACTTAAATCGCAACAACTGGCACTGGGCCTCGACCTCAAGGGAGGGATGAGCGTGGTGCTGCAGGTAGACCTGCGCGAATTTCTAAGAGCACTGGCCAATGACAGCAAAGACCCTACTTTTTTAGAAGCGTTAGACCGAGCATCTCAAGCGCAAAAGAATGCACAGGATGATTTCGTAACCCTCTTTTATGATGCCTGGCGTGAAGTGTCCGGCGAAAAGAGGCTCGCTCCCATCTTTACCCGCAACGAGGCTCTTCGGGACCAGATCAACTACGAAACCTCCGACGGGGAAGTGGTGCGCATCATCCGTTCTAAAGCTGATGAGACGGTCGACCTGACCTTCAAGCTGCTCAAAGAGCGTATTGACAAACTGGGCGTCACTCAGCCCAACGTCTCGCTGGACGCCAGCCGCGACCTCATCGTCGTCGAACTGCCCGGCATCGATAACCCCGAACGTGCCCGCAACTTCCTGCAGGCCGCCGCCAAGCTGGAATTCTGGAACGTTTTCCGCGTAAATGACCCCGGCATCCAGCAGGGCTTTATCGAAGCCAACGAACGACTTGCCAAAACCATGGGCAGCGGCGAGCTGGAGCGCGAGATCCTGCGCATTGACACTACCTATGCGGCCGATTCCCTAGGCAACATCGATGAAAGCCAGATCGCCAGCATCGATACTATTTACAATGAATCCGTGATCGACCAGGGGCCCCTCTTCGACGTACTGACCCTCAATACCACCGGGGCTCAGGGGCTGGCTGTACTGGGGACCGCCAAGCGCAACCAGCGCCGTTATATCGACAGCCTGCTCAACCGGGAAGATATTAAGACGCTCTTCCCGCGCGACCTCATGTTCCGCTGGTCGAAAGACCCCGCCAAGAACTATGAAACCGGGCAATTCACGGAAGACTACGAACTGTACGGCATTAAACTGGGCCGCGACGGTAAACCGGCCCTCACCGGCGACCACGTAGTGGACGCCAGCGCCAACCCGGACCCGCAGACCAACGAAGTGGCCGTTTCTCTGAAAATGGACAATACCGGCGCCAAGATCTGGGGCCAACTCACTACCGAAGCCGCTCAGGATAACAACCGCGAGATCGCTATCGTCCTCGACGATGAGGTCGTCTCCGCGCCCCGGGTGATCAACCCCATCCTGACGGGCGACTCACAGATCACCGGTAACTTCAGCATTCAGGAAGGTAAGGACCTTGCCAATATCCTGCAGATCGGTAAACTGCCGGCAGAAACGCAGATCATCCAGGAGTCCCTGGTCGGCCCTTCCCTGGGCGCGGAAAACATCCGGAAGAGTACCATCGCTCTGGTGGTCGGTTTCCTCGTTGTACTGGGATTCATGATCTTCTACTACGCCGGAGGTGGTATCGTGTCTATCATCGCTCTGATCCTGAATATCTTTTTCATTTTCGGGGCGCTGGCCTCCTACGGCACCGTGCTGACCCTTCCAGGTATCGCCGGTATCGTACTGACCATCGGTATGGCGGTCGACGCCAACGTGATCATCTACGAACGGATCCGTGAAGAATTGCGGGATGGCAAGTCGCTGCTCATGGCGATCAGCGACGGCTTCAAGAACTCCTATTCGGCCATCATCGACGCCAACGTGACGACCCTGCTGACAGCCTTCGTGCTGGCTTACTTCGGCCTGGGCCCGATCAAAGGCTTCGCCGTCGTATTGATCATCGGTGTACTGGCTTCCCTCTTTACCGCCGTACTGGTCGGCCGCCTGATCGTCGATTGGTGGACGGGCAAGGGCCGCAACATGACCTTCTCCACCGGCCTGTCGGAAAACGTGCTGGCTAACCTGAAAGTCGACTGGCTGGGCAAGCGCCGTATCGCTTATATGATCTCCGGGACTTTGATCCTGGCGGGCCTCATATCCTTCTTCACCCGCGGCTTCGAGCTGGGGGTTGACTTTAAGGGCGGATACTCCTACAACGTAACCTTTGAGGGCAGCCAGGCCGTCGATGCGCCTGAACTTCGGCAGGCCCTGGCGGTGGCTTTCGAAGGCAATACGCCCATCGTTAAAGCCGTCGATACGGAAAACACTTTCAATGTTGTGACCGACTACCTCATCGACGACGACAGTGAGGATGCCGCCGACAAGGTGATGGCCCAGCTGTACGAAGGAGTGAACAGTATTGCCGGCGGTACTGTAGATTTTGAGCAATTCAAGGCTCCGGACGGAGAGGGCACGCATGTGACCAGCTCCAGCAAGGTGGGCCCTACTATTGCCGATGACATACAGACCAGCGCTTACTACGCGGCGATCTTCGCCCTCCTGCTGATCTTCCTGTACATCTTTATCCGGTTCAGCAAGTGGCAATACAGCCTCGGCGCTGTGGCAGCCCTGTTCCACGACACGTTGATCACCCTGGGCGTCTTCTCCCTGTTCCACGGCGTACTGCCCTTTACCCTGGAGATCGACCAGGCCTTCATCGCCGCTATCCTGACCGTGATCGGTTACTCGATCAACGACACCGTGATCGTGTTCGACCGCATCCGGGAATATCTGAATAATTACACCAAACGGCCGAAGGAGGAAGTGATCAATATGGCCATCAACAGTACGATGAGCCGTACCCTGATCACCTCGCTGACCACCTTCTTCGTGGTGGCTGTACTCTTCGCTTTTGGCGGCGCCAGCATCAAGGGCTTTGCCTTTGCGATCCTGGTCGGTATCCTGGTCGGTACCTACTCTTCGGTTTTCGTAGCTACCCCGATCATGGCTGACCTGACCGGCGAGCTGGAAGCCCGCGTTTCTAAAAAAGAGAAGAAAGGCTTTTCCAAAGCTGCTTCTTCAGCACGATAGTTGTTTGTTACCGGCGCTTCGGCCACCGGTTCAAGCTGATAAGTAAATGGAAAGAGCTTTTTTCGCACTTGCGGGGAAAGCTCTTTCCAT
>CAYQKY010000121.1:0-22106 GCA_964418125.1 uncultured Phaeodactylibacter sp. | reverse complement strand
TTCCATCATTCCTTCATTCCATCCACCATGCTCACCTCCGAAGAAAAACAGCTCCTTCTCCTCCTCGGCTGGTTCCGCCGCCACTATGCCCTCTACCTCGGCCTGAGCCGTGAGCGCCCGGCGACGAAGGACAGCCTCCTTCAGTTCGGCCGCGCCTGGTTCGGTGAACACCTGCTTAGCATTGAACCGGCTTTTTCAGCCCTGAAGAATAAAGGCCTGGCCCGGCAAACCGAAGCCGGGTACGAATTCACTGAGCAGGGCCTTGCCCGCTTTCAGGAGCTGGACGAATCGGAAACTTTTTACCGCTACGAGTACGACAACTTTTTCTTCCTTTCAGAAAAAAGCCTCGCCCATGCTCGTTTCTGCGAGCGCGTGTACGGAGAAAACCTCAATCAGCACGGCCTGGCAGATACGGAGGAACTGCAACAGCTGCTTTCCTTTGTGGAAATACAGGAGGGCGCCCATGTTCTTGACCTCGGCTGTGGCAACGGCCTCATTACCGATTACCTGCAACGCCACACCGGCGCCCGTTTCCTGGGGATAGACATCTCCCCTGAGGCCATTCGCCGGGCGGAGCGGATCCCCAATGCTGAATTGTCCTTTCGGGTAGCGAATATGAATGCGCTGTCTCTCCCGGAACGGTTCGGCCTCATTACCGCTATCGATACATTATATTACGCCGCCGATCTCCGGAAAACTGTGGAGGCCTGCCTTTCTCACCTGCATTCCGGCGGCGTTTTCGCCTGCTTTTTTTCACAGTGGATATCCGAAGAAGGAGAAAAGCTTTTGCTGGATGGCAACAATACCGGCCTGGCGCAGGTTTTTAATGCCCTGGGCCTGCCTTTTGAGTTTCTGGACATTTCCGGGCCGGGCCGCCGGCACTGGCGCCTGAAACGGGACGTCCTGCTGGCCATGCGCCCGGATTTTGAGGCCGAAGGCAGCCTGGCCCTGTGGGACTATCGTTTCCGCGAGGCCAACCGTTATGCCGAGTGGCGGGAAGATTTCTATGCAAGATACATCTATAAGGCCGGGGGCGGCGCCTGGCCCCGCTTGTTTTCCCGCAGGAAACTTTAATAAGAAACAGTAAATTCAACGCCCCCCCGAAAACCAACCCCCGGTAACGAATCACGAACCAACGAATTTTACCCGGCTCCGAAGGAGACAGGCAACCAATCAACCATATTTTTTCAACAAATCTCAACCCCTTCTTTTCAAAATAAAAGGAAAACCTTATCTTTGCACCCTTGTTAAGAAGAAGAAAAGCTGAGAGTCATGAAAAAAGACATTCATCCTGGCAACTATAGAATGGTAGTATTCAAGGATTTCTCTTCGGGAGACTCTTTCCTGACGCGTTCCTGTGCGCCCACGAAAGATACCATCACCTGGGAAGACGGCAAGGAATATCCGCTGGTCAAGCTGGAGATCTCTTCCTACTCCCATCCCTTCTTTACCGGTAAGATGAAGTTTGTGGATACGGCCGGCCGTATTGACAAGTTCAATAAGAAGTTCGCCAAATCCCGCTTCGCCAAGAAAGAAGAAGAATCTTCCGAGTCCTGAGAAAATTACCATCGGGAAAATAAAAAAGCCCCAGTCAGTGCGATCGGGGCTTTTTTATTTGCTCCGGCCCGGAAAATAAAGCAAATAAAGTGTATCTAATTCTTGTATTGGACCATCCTATCCGGTTATATTTGGAGGCCATGGCGTAAGTTTTTTTTAAGAGCAGGGGTATGGGCCAAGATACCTGAATATGGGTGGAAATGTGGAAATGCGGTATTCTTGTCCGGGCACCTATGGTGGAAGTGCTGTACAGAAGCATCCTAATAATCTGTATATATGGTAAGAATTATTCTGTTCGATAATGAAATCAGGGACCGGTTGTTGCCATTGACTTTCACCCGGCCCACCTGCGAGATCCGCATGGGCATACTGACGATCAGGGAGAAGTGGGAACGATTGCTGAAAGGCAAGGTTTCCTACATTACCCAGGATTATCTTTCCGAGAAATATCCCATCGAACACAGCAAGGTCAATTATATCATCAACGGTTCAGTGCTGCCCTCGCCCCAACTGGCCCGGCTTATTCATCAGATGGATTATAACGAGGCCTTTCTTCGCGGCGAAGAACTCATCGTTGCCAAGCTGGACGAAGAACAGATCGAAAACCTCATCCGGGATGACGACATCGGTGAACTTCGGGGGTATGACCTGGAGGGCACTGATTACCTCAAGGTCGATAACCTCTGGGACATCTATACACAAAATGCACAAGCCATCGAGCAGGATTTTGCGCTCGTGACGAAAGGCAGGCAGTCACAGCCCATCAGTGACACCAACCGGGTACTGGGCCCGGTGGAAAAGGTCTTTCTGGAAGAGGGCGCTCAGGTGGAATGTTCTACACTGAATACAAACGGCGGGCCCATTTACGTAGGCAAGAATGCTGAAATAATGGAAGGCAGCCATATTCGGGGCGGGCTGGCCCTGTGTGACAACGGGACCGTGAAAATGGGCACCAGAGTTTACGGGGGCACCACCGTCGGCCCCTGGTCGAAAGTGAGCGGAGAGCTCAATAATTGCGTGATCCTGGGGTATTCGAACAAGGCCCATGAGGGATATCTCGGCAATTCGGTGATCGGCGAGTGGTGCAACATCGGCGCCGACGCCAATACCTCCAACCTGAAGAACAATTACGAAAAGGTAAAGCTGTGGAGCTATGCCACCGAAAGCTTTGTAGATACGGGCCAGCAATTCTGCGGGCTGATCATGGGTGACCATTCCAAGACAGGCATCAACACCATGTTCAATACCGGTACAGTGGTTGGCGTCTCTTCAAATGTATTTGGCGAGGGCTTTCCCCGAAACTTCATCCCTTCCTTTTCCTGGGGCGGCAAGCATGGTTTTCAGACTTACCGCACCGATAAGGCCTTCGAAACGGCCGAGCGCGCCATGGCCCGCCGCGGGGTAGACTTTGACGTCCAGGAACGCCTCATCCTGCTCCGGGTTTTTGAAGATACGGCGAAGTTCCGGCGCTGGGAGAAAAAAGACTTATAACCGGATACACCTTGAAGCAACCCCTTTGGAAACGGCTGCTGAGTTATCTGTTCGAGTGGCACATCGAAAGTGCCCCCAGCGAAACCAACCCGCATTTGTACGTCAGCCTCAGGAACGGGCGCTACCAACTGTCTACCGCTAATGCCGTTTATTCGTACGAAGACCTATACACCAACTACTTCCGGGCTTTTGAGCACGTCAACCTGGATGCTCTGCCAAATGAGGAGGTTCTGGTCCTGGGCCTTGGGCTCGGAAGCATTCCGCTCATCCTGGAGAAGAAGTTCCATAAACAGTTTTTCTATACCGCCGTCGAACTGGATGAAGCCGTCATCTACCTGGCCGGCCGCTACGGCCTGGACGGGCTCTCCTCTGCGGTGGATACGGTCTGTGCCGACGCCTATGCCTTTATGCTGCAGAACGAAAAGCAGTACGGGTTGATATGCATGGATATTTTCCTGGATGACGTGGTGCCCCGCCCCTTTGAAAGCCCCGAATTCCTGGAGGCCCTGAAAAGCGCCCTGGCCCCGGGAGGTATGCTCCTCTACAACCGCCTGGCGGATAACGATAAAGACCGCCGGGTAACTCAGCATTTCTTTGAGCGCCATTTTCTCTCTGTTTTCCCTCATGGCGCCTACCTCGACGTCGGCGGCAACTGGATGCTGGTCAACCACCGGCAGGCGGTGAAGAAATAAGGTTTTTGATTTTTGATTTTTGATTTGAGGATGTTTGATGTTCGATGTGGCTAACTGGCGGCAGCCTGCCAAAGGCACATCAAAAATCAAAAATCGGCCGCCCTCACTCCAGCCTCCGGATGTTAAAAATAACCGCTTCGAGGTAGGCGGCGCACTGTTGCAGGCCGTATTGGCGGTAGTAACTGTTCTCCGGCAGGGAGAGCAGGGCCGCCCGGGCTTCTTCCAGGTTGTGCTGCGCGGCTTTCAGCAGGCCCAGTTCCCTTTCTACGGATTCCGCCTCATTGCTCATCTGATTGAGCGCCACAGCCTGGTTGATCAGCAGTCCGGCGAAGAATTCGGTTTGCCAGGGGAGCAGGGGGGTGAAACTTTGGGCTTTCCGGCAGAGGCGGGCCGCTTCGTTCTGAATTGATAGGAAGGCCCGGAGGGAATCCGCCTGCTGAAGGGTTTCGGCTCGTTCCGATAAATGCACTGCGTAGTCGATAATGGACTGAGCCCAGGCTCTTTTGTTCTCTTCGGTAGGGTGAAACCGGTAGGTGGCTTCTGCCTCTTTTAACCGTTGTTCTTCTGCGGGCAGGAGGAGGAAAGCCCGGATGCTGTCCTCATAAGCATAGCAGGAATCCCGTGCTTCAACCATTGGCAGGAGGGCCTCTGCCGGGCGGGAGAAATCTTCCGGTGTAATGGGGCAGGGAAGCAACTGCCACATGGGCATTGCCGGCAGGTGGTTGAGTATGAAAAGGGAAGGAGGTGTAAGAAAATAATCGACGCCAAAGGCGGCAGTGAAGGCGTCCTGTCCGGGGGCGGCCCCCCAGGTAGGGTCGATGAGCTGCCATTGCCCGTCCAGAAAAACGGCGTTCCAGGAATGGTTGGGCGTGGAAGGAAGGGCCAATGCATCGAGCCCGGGCCGGGAATAGCCGGACACGGGAACGCACTGCAGGCCGGCGCGGCGGCACAGCTCGGCGTACAACAGGGAATAATCGAAACAGGTGCCCCGCCGCCGGTGGAGGATATCGCCTATCGTTCGGTTGATCCGGCGATCCTCCCGGCTGGCATCATCATCATAGGTGATGGCATGCGCCAGCCAGGCGTACAGGCCGCGTGCTTTCTCCCGTTCGTTGCGGGCCGGCTCCACCAGGTAGTCTACCAGTTCGGGCAGGTTGGTGCGCAGGCTGTCCGGCGCCCGGCGGGCGTGGCGCCCGATGGCTTCGTATTGGGCCGGGGCGGTAACGGTGGCCGCCAGAAGCGTTCCCAGGAGAAAAAGGCGAATGGAGAAATGCATTGTTGAACAAGTTGAGCTTTAGATTACTAACGGAAAAAAAGGAAAAATGCTTAAATTAGTCTAGTTTCCTTTGCAGGAAAGAACGAGGCTGAACCTTTCCGGTAGGAAAATCAACGAAATCCGGTTGTGTAAAAAACGCGCTACTCATGGCTAAACCCAGGATCACCATCGAACCCGAACCCGTCGACCTGCTGATCGACCTGCTCGGCCTGCTCGGCCTGGCCTTTCTGCTCGGCCTTCCCCTCATCCACTTCAACAGCCTGCCGGATGAGATACCCACCCATTTCGGCTCCGGCGGCCAGCCGGACGGGTACAGCGGCAAGGGGGTTATTTGGGCCATTTCCTTCCTCATTTTCGCTGTCTATCTCTTGCTGTATTTCTTCAACCGGTATCCGCACTACTCAAATTTCCCGGTCAAGATCACCCAAGAGAATGCCGAACGGCAGTATCGGTACTTCCTGCGTATGAACCGCCTGCTGAGAGCGGCCATCAGCTGCTCCTTTGCGTGGGTGATCTGGAAAATGATACAGGTGGCCAAGGGAAACGCCAGCGGCTTGGGGCCCTGGTTCCTCCCTGTCTTTCTTGCGGGGATATTTTTACCCATCGGATATTATATGTACCATTCCATGAAAGATAAATGAGAGAGGTGCTCTCATCAACAGCCTATACTTTCAGATTTTCGCGCTCCGGCGTGCACTTTCCGCCATTAATGCCGTTTCTTTGGGTAGGAAAACCTTCTTTTATGGCATACTACCTTGAAAAGAGCGAATCTTTCTCCGAAGGCATTAAGCGCATCGGCATGGAACAGAACAACATGGCCATCGATGCGCTGGCCAACGACGATGATCTCCACAGCGGCATACACAAGGCCAGAAAACACTTCAAGAAGCTGCGCGCCCTCTACCGCCTCGTCCGTGACGAAGCCGGCCACGAGGTGTATAAAGAAGGCAACGTCTTTTACCGCGACCTGGGCCGAAAGCTGGCGCCCCTAAGGGACATTACTTCCCGGATAGAGACGATCGATCTTTTGCAGGAACAATTCGGCAATATGGTAAATACCGAAGCTTTCGATATCTTTCGCAGCCTGCTCGATGAAGAACGAAAGGCCATTAAAGAACAGGAGGTGGAAGAGGGCAACAAGGTCGAAGAAACCATTGAAATACTTCGTGAGGAGCGCGGCCGCTTACTGCAGCTTCCCGTCCGCGACAAGTGCCTGAAGCAAACCATCGGGAGCCTCCATCGGGTGTACCGGCGCGGATACAAAGGTTTTGAGCACTCCCTGGGCGACCCGACGGTAGAGGAGATGCACGAATGGCGCAAGCGCGTCAAATACCTGTGGTATCACTATCGCCTCCTGCGCATGGCCTGGCCCCGCGTTTTCCGGGCCTACAAAAAGGAAACCAAAGTACTGGCCGATCACCTTGGCGATTATCACGACCTCGCCCTGCTGATGGGTAAGATGGAAAACTATGGCGAGGAACTGCCCGAAGAGGCCCGCCGCGTCCTGGCAGCAATTGCCGAAGGGCATAAACGCAAACTGCTGGAAGACTCCCGGAAACTGGGAGCGCTGGTGTATACGGAGCCGCCCAAGGCATTTGCCAAACGCATGAAAGGATTGCTGGAGGGCAATCTACTGTAAACCTGCCCGAATTCTCCACCTTTTTTATCAAAACCTCCTTCAGCCGGCAACCAAATCCTTTTCAAATTGTAATTATTGGCGTCAGAACAAAAAAAAACGCACCCTTATGAGATTATTGGCCTTGTTGTTTTTTTTCCTGGCGGCTGTTTCGGCCCAAGCTAACGACCAGATCCCGGAAAGCGTCAAAGTTGCATTTGAACGTATGCATCCCGATGTCCACGAACTGGATGTATTCTGGGAAGTGCGCAAAGAGGCGGCCGTTGCCACCTTTAACGAAGACGGCGGCCTGAAGAAAGTTTTTTTTGCTCTGAATGGTGAATGGCTGGAAACCCGCGTAAGGCTTTATGCCAGCCAGCTGCCCCGTGCGATCTACAGTTACCTGGAAAGCAGCCAGAGTGATGCCGATGTCACCTTCATGGCCAAAGTGCTGCACCCCGGCGGTTTTCTCTATCGCATCGAATCCGAAACTCTCGAAGAAGTGGTCATCGAACTGCTCGACCGAAAGGGGGCCCTCCTGGAGAAAAAGCACATTCCGTTTACGGAAGGACTGGAGCTTTACTAGCGCGCCGGAGCTCTGTTGTTGGTTGCCCGTTGTTGATTTCGCAGCCCGGAGCCGTTCCCTGCCGGCCAACAAACAACAAACAACCTGCCCATCCGTTCCAACGGAACTCTGTTCTCCCGGCGCAGCCTCACTTCTTCTTCACCGAACCAGAGCCGGCGATACTGCTTTCGACTTCCGGCTCTCCCAGATAGTACACATCTCCCGAACCGGCGATGCTGGCTTCCAGGCTTTCCGTAGCGTCGATGGTACAGTCGCCGGAGCCGGCGATGCTGACCTCGGCTGTTTTAGTGGACAGCTTCTCCGCTTTGACGCTGCCGGACCCCATGATGTTGACTTCGACGGACTGGGCCGTTCCTTCCAGCTGCATATCTCCGGAGCCGGCGATGCTGATCTCGACGGCGCCGGCTTCAAGGTTGAGCTTCACATTGCCGGAGCCGGCGATATTTATCTCGGTATTTTCCCCTCCCGTGAATGCGGTTTCCCCGACGACATCTCCCGAACCGGCGATACTCAGCCCGGTAAGCGCAGGCATGGTAACGTAAAATTTCAGGCTTTCATAACTGTTTACAGATTTGTCAAATCCCAGTTGGAGGGTTTCGCCGCTCACCCCGGCCTCCAGGTTGTCTATGATGTTCTGATGGCTTTCAACCTTTACGGCCCAGGCGTCTCCCTGGCTCAGGTAAAGGCCTCCGGAGGTGGCGAAGTCAATGGCACTGAACCCTTCCAGTTGAAGCTCCTTGGTGGTCACCGGGCCCTCCCCCTTGATGCCCTGCCCGAAGAAGGAGCCGCCGTCATAATCCGTAATGCAGGCAGAGAACAGCAGAGAAAATAGAATGGAAAAAATGATGATACGGTTTTTCATAATCAGATTGTGGAGTTAATGGATAAACGAGGTAGTAAAATAAATGGCATCAGCCTCTTTTTTCAAAAGAAAAAGATAAACCGGAGCGCTTTCTCGGCCAAGCTTTTTTCCGGCAAACCTGCATCCTTTGGCCCGGCCCTTCGTAATAGTACAAAAAACCATTCCAGTGCTTGGTATCCCCTCCGGCCGGGCCTATATTTGTTTTGAAATTGAACACAGTATGATCAAGAAGCCTGTTTTTTACATTTTTCCCGTACTGGCTCTCCTGTCCTTAGCGGGATGCCGTGAGCTGGGCGTCGGCCCGGCCAAAGACTATCAGAACCTGCCAACTTACGTAGAGAAAGGAATAAATGTGGTCGTGGAGATCCCCGCCGGGACGAACCACAAGATAGAGTATGACAAGGAAAAAAAGGAGTTCGTGGTAGACCAGCGCAACGGTAAAGACCGCATCATTGATTTTCTGCCTTACCCGGGTAATTACGGCTTTATCCCCTCCACCTATATGGACCCCTCGGTGGGAGGAGACGGCGACGCCCTCGACGTGCTGGTTATAGGAGAAACGCTTCCTACCGGAACGGTTATTCCCGTTAAGCCTATTGCTACGCTGATGCTGCTCGATGAGGGAGAAGAGGATACCAAGATCATTGCCGTTCCGGCCGACTCCAACCTGCGGGTGATGAGAGCTGCCGATTTTCAGGATTTCAGCATTGCTTACGACGGGGCTAAGCACATCATCGAAAACTGGTTCCTGTACTATGACGGCCTGGGTACTGCCGAATTCAAAGGGTGGGAAGACGGCCAATACGCCATGAAAGAGATCGAAAAGTGGGCTGTAAATAAAGAACCCGCCGATGCCGCCGCTTCTGGAAACTAGGCGAATGACCCTTCGGGCTCCGAAGAACAGCGACCTGAACTGCATCTATCGGCTGGGGGCGAACCCTCACGTTATGCGGTACATTACCCGGGGGCGGCTGCAGACCCTTCAGGATGCCAGGGAGGACCTCTGGCGCCGCAAACGCACCGCCCGCCGCCGCCTGGGATACTGGGTTGCTGAAGAACGCGGCTCGGGAGCGTTCATCGGCTGGATGGCCCTTAAGCGGGGGAAAACCTGGCAGGAGGCGGAACTCGGCTACCGTTTCCTGGAAGAACAATGGGGAAAAGGCTTTGCCACCGAAGGAAGCCTCCAGATCCTGGAATATGCCTTTCGGGAACTGAAACTCGAAAAGGTCATCGCGGTGGCCATGGAGGACAACCGGGCCTCAACGCGCGTGATGGAAAAACTGGGGATGGCCTTCAGCGGACATACTCTGGATTACGATATCCGCTGTGTCCGATATGAGATAAGCCGGCGCCGGTTTGAAAATCTTCAATCGACAGGAATAATAAAAAGTTGAACCGGTTTCAACCTTTAGCCCTTCGGCCATGTTGATTGGTTTGTATGTTAAAGGCAAAAACCACGTCTATTGCATGAAACCGCCCACTGTTGACTACTCCGAGAAATGCCCTCTTTACCATTCTATTCAATCCTTATTTTCTCCTTCAGTTACCAGGGATGTGAGCGTGCCACCTGAAGCTTCACCGGTTTCCGCCCCTCTTCGGGCCTTGTCGGTTCCGGGGGTTGAACTCGCTGTTTACCGCACGGCGGGCAGCCTGCCTGATCTCTGGGACGAGCTCCTTCCCGATAAGCAACAAGTGATGAGCCGCGCCTACCTGAGGGCACAGGAACAGGCCCCGGCAGAAGGCATGGGTTATGCCTACCTGTTGTTCTATAAAGATAGGACGCCTGTTGGCCTGGCTGCCTGCCAGCTTATGGAATTTCGTGCCCTGCGCCAGATACAGTCGCTTCAGCAGGCGCCTGAAGGCAGCGCCATGGGGCGGCTGTGGCACTCTGTAAAACGGGCCGTCGCCCGCCACCTCAATTATAAGCTCATCATTTGCGGGGCTACCCAGTTTACCGGGCAACATGCTTTTGTTTTTACTCCCGGCAGATTAGAAAACGGGCAGGCAATGGCACTGCTCGACGAAGGGCTGCAGTTGCTGGCCGGCTCCTTTCGCGAAGAAGGATGGCGTGCCGGTGGAATCATGATCAAAGACCTGGAAAACGGGCCTCTCTCTTTCCTGCACGCTCTTGAAGGCCAGGGCTATTCGGCTTTCCCTTTTCAGCCCAATATGATCCTTCCCCTCCGCCCCGAATGGCTTACCTTCGACGATTACCTCGAAGCTATGGTGTCTAAATATCGCGTCCGGGCCAGAAGGGCCTTCAAAAAAGGGAAAGGGCTGGTGATGAAGGAAATGGATGAAGATACCCTGGCCCGGTATCAGGAAGAAGTTTTCCGCCTTTACAATGAAATTGCCGGGCGGGCGGATTTCAATATGCTGACGCTGCCCAAAGGCTACTTTCTTGCCCTCAAACAGGCGATGCCCCGCCGGTTCAGGGTTTTTGGCTATTACCATAAGGAAGAGCTGGTGGGCTTCTGCTCAACCCTCAGCAACGGGCCGGAAATGGAGGCCCACTTCATCGGCTTCCGGCCGGAGGCCAACCGGGAGCACCAGTTGTACCTCAATATGCTCTACGATATGGTGCGCATCGGCATCGAAGAAGAAAAGAAGGAAAAGATCGTCTTCTCCCGGACGGCAATGGAGATCAAAAGCTCCGTTGGCGCCGAACCCCTGAAAATGTACGTCGCCCTCCGCCACCTCAATCCCGCCCTCAACCGACTGCTGCCCGCCCTCGTCCGCTGGCTGGAGCCAAAGGAGGAAGGGTGGGTGCAACGCCATCCGTTTGGGGAGTAGTGGTTGATTGGTTGATTGGTTGATTGAGGCTGGGGAACCCAATCAATCAATCAACGAATAACGAATCAACGAATACCCCCTACGCAAACTTCTTCCTCCGCAACCGTATCGTATACCCTTCTTCCCCCTTTTCTATGTCCAGTTGCGCTTTAATGCGCTGGGCGCGCATAGCCAGGTTGGCCAGCCCCTGGCCGGTTTTTCTTCCGTTGACCTTTCCCTTTTGTGGGGAGGCCATTCCGTTGTCTTTGATGATCATAGTAAAGTCCTGGCCGTCATTTTTGAGGGTGATGTTCACTTTGGTGGCTGAGGAGTGCTTGGCGATATTGTTGATCGCTTCCTTAAAGATGAAATAGAGGTTTTGGCGCAAGGTGACCGGTATCTTCTTTTGCCGCTCCAGCTTGCTGATGTGCATCTGGTATACGATGTTCAGGGGGACCAGCATTTCATCGGCGTGTTCGCGCATGCGGTGGAGGAGGTCTTCGACTTTGTCCTTCCGGGAATCGATGGACCAGATCACGTCGCTCATTTTGGACATGGCCTTTCGGCTCACCTCGCCGATCTGCTTCAGCCGGTCCCGTGTTTTCTCTTCGGCGATCTGCATCTGAAGCACATCGGTTTGCATGGCGATGCCGGAGAGCAGTCCGCTGAGTTCGTCGTGGAGGTCGCTCGAGATCTTGGTGCGCAGGCGTTCGACCTGCAGGCGTTGTTCCAGGCGGTTCTGGAAGATGACGTAAACGATGGCCGAGCCGGCGCCGATGCAGAGCAGGATGAACCAGATGGTCTGGGTGAAGGCGGGTTTCATCCGGATGGGGATGGCGAGCTCTTCGGTACTCCAGTTCCCGTTGGCGTCCGCTCCCTTGATGTGGAGAGTGTAGGTGCCCGGAGGAAGCTTATTGAGGCGGAGATTGGGGCTGCTGCCCTGGTATACCCACTGATTATCATAACCTTCCAGCCAGGTCTTGAACTGATTGCGACGCGGGCTGGTGAAGGTAGGCAGCATGAAGTGGATCGTAAAATAGCTGTCGCTGGGGTTGATGACGAGCTCCTCCATATCGGAGAGGTTGCTGTCTTGCACGATGGTACTGTCCTGCTTGGAATTGTAGCGGGTGATCTTAGTGAGCACTGCCGGCGGGGTGGATTCACTGACCAGCAGGTCTTCACTGTAAAAGGCATTGATGCCATTGACACCGCCGAAATAATAGCGGCCGTTCTGGTCGCGGTAATAGGAAAACCGGTTGAACTCGTCATGGGTCAGCCCGTCTACGGAATAAAAGTTTCGGAAGACCAGGCGCTGGGGGTCGAAGTAGGACAGGCCGTTGTAGGTGCTGATCCAGTAGGTGCCATCTCCGGCAGAGACGATACCGCAGACCGTATTGCTGGCCAGGCCGTTCCGGCGGCTGTAGTGCTGGAATTCCCCCGTCTGCGGGTCGAGGATGTTCAGGCCATTGGTGGTGCCGATCCAGATCCGCCCCTGTTCATCTTCATGCAGGACGTAGACGATGTCGCTGGCCAGGCCGTTTTTCTGGCCCCTAAGCGCGCGGAAGGTTCTTGCCTGCCCTTTTTCGCGGTTGATCTGATACAGGCCATTTTCCGTGCCCGCCCACAGGGTGCCGTCGCTGGCCTCCATAATGAAATTAGGTGTAGCATTCTGCAGGGGGTTGTTGCCCTCCTTGTCTTCATAGGGGAGGAAGCTTTCCACCTGAGGGTCGAACTGCAGGAGCTTCCCCTTGGAGTTGGTGGGTTGGGTGCATAGCCAGATCACGCCGTACTGGTCCATCGTCATGGCGTTGAACCGGTAGGGGTATTCGAAAGTCTTCAGGTTACAGGATTCGATATTGTACTTGTGGAGGCGGCCTCTTTCCGAATTGGAGCTTTCGCAGGAGAAAAACCAGAGGTTGCCCTCGTTGTCCAGGTGGAGGCTGCCGGTGCAGGCGATATCTATCGGTTCGCCGGTTTCCGGGTCCAGGAGCTGGAGGGTGTCTAAGAATCCGGTAAGCTGGTCGAGCTGGTATAGGTTTTTGACTTCCCGCAGGAAATAGATGAACCGTTCTCCGTCACCGGTTATTCCCCGCATGACGGGGCCCCGGCGGTCCTGGCTGAGGTCTTCGGCAAGGTAGGCATCGATCTTGGACTGGCGGTTCTGGACGATCTTCAGGCCCGTGTCGATACCCAGGAAGATCGTCCGGAAAAAATCCCGGCTGAACAGGCTGACGATGTACCGGCTGGCGCCGAGCAGGTAGTCAAAGTTGAAAAGCTGCCCGTCGGCCCGGATGCAGGACAGCCCCTGCAGGGGATATTCTTCATTGGCGCGGGCGGACCGGCTGACCAGGAGGTTGCCGTTTTCGTCTTCCCAGATGGCGTTGTAGTACCCCGACTCGTCCAGCTCCGGGAAAGGTTCGAAAATGAAATCTTCGGTATTGTACAGGTAAGCTCCGGGCTGGCCCTGCAGGGACAGCCACACCCGCCCCTGCCGGTCGAGGTGAATAAAATGGGCGGAACCCGGGTAACTGCCCAGAAATTCGGGGCTGTTGAAGTCTTCGATGCCGAAGCGTTTCACCAGTTTCCCTGAGCCGGAAATGTGGCGAAGGCCCATCTCGCTGTCATTGAGCAGGAAATCCCCGTTGGGAAACTGAATAAGATGGACGGCGACACTGGGCTGCAGGTGCTTCTCCTTGATGCTGATGACCTGCCTGAACTGGTTGTCACCGATATACTGATAAATATTGGACGCCGTTTCGCTGATGGCTAGCACCAGAATTTCTCCCCCGGGGTTGACCATCACCAGGCGGGGAAAGCCCTCGATACCGTACTCCGGAAGGAGCTTGACCGTAGTGAGTTCCAGCGTCTCGGGGTCGAGAAGGTCAAAAAGGCCGTAAGTCGTCCGGTATGTAATGACGATCCGCCCTTCCTTGTCCAGGTCGAGCTTACGGATATTGGAATCGGAGAGTTGGTGCCGGTTGTCGGGGTGGTTGTTGAAGACGATGAACTCATAACCGTCGAAGCGGTTCAGGCCGTTCTGGGTGGCCAGCCAGATGAGGCCCCTCTGGCTTTGTACGATGTCGGTAACCAGGCGGTCGGACAGGCCGTCGTTTACCGAATAGTATTCCACCGGCAGGTCATTGGAATACCCCAGTTGTGCTGCTAAAGGTGTGGACAGCAGAAAACAAAACAGGGAAAGGCCATACGTATACAGCCATACCTTCCCCTCCCTAACTACTTGAAGCGTTTTTACATACCCCATGGGCACAGATGCCACTTAGATGTCGAAAAAAAATGCTACCTGAGGGGCAAGTTATTAAAAATCAGGGAGTAAATCACATTTACCCCTAAATTTCGCCGTCGAGTTTCTTGCGAATGACTTCTGCTTTACTATTGACCTGCAATTTCCTGTAGATCTTTTTGATATGGTCCCGGACCGTTTCCACCGAGATCATGTACTGGTCGGCGATCATCTTATAGCTCAGGCCATCTACCAGGCCGTTGACGATCTGCTGTTGCCGGTCGGTCAGCACCTGGTCCTCCCTGTCCTGTTTGGGCGCAAAATGGTTGATCACCTTGCGGGCGATGCTGGGCGACATGTACGACCCGCCCCGGTTGACGGTCAGGATGGCATCCTTGATAACGGGCAGGCCCGAGCGCTTTAGCAGGTAGGAGTCGGCCCCGGCGCACAGGGCCTTGAATATGCGGTCGGAATCGTCATAGGCGGTGAGCATGATGATGTCGATCTCCGGGCGCAGGCCCTTCAGCAGGCGTATGCCTTCCAGGCCCGACATGCCGGGCAGGCCGATGTCGAGCAGGATAGTGTCCAATGGCATATTGGGCTTCAGCTCTTCCATAAAGGCCTCCACCGAATCCCTGGACAGGATGGGTTCGATCTCGGGCTGCGCTCCGAAGTAGATCTCCAGGTTTTCCCGGACCATAGGCTCGTCTTCAATGATACCGAGGTAGATCATGGTAGATAGTGTTCTTGATCATTCCATCACTCATTCCTTCAATCTTTCATTCCCTCAATAAACGGGGGGCGCTGAAAGATAGAAAAAATATTGAAATGATGAGAACCCGGCTTTCATTTCTTCATAATGCCAATAAACGCCTCCTGTTTATTCACCACTGCCATACCACCGCTCTTTCAGCCGCCGGAAATTATTTGAAATAGTAAAAATTACCAAAGAACCACTATTTTTGCCCCGCCCTGCGATTGGCCGCCCTTTGCCTTTGCCGTTTGCAATAAAATTTCGATTTTCACGGGCGGCCTATTAAATGATGAAAGCAAAGCAGAAATTTCCAAATAAGAGTTCCAGTAGGATGAACCCTTAAAGAGGCTCCGCCTGCAAAAGCAGGCGCCGGATAAAACCAGGTTAACTCCTGCTGCAACAGGCAAAAAAAGACAGCTTATGTTGCGTACTAAAATTGCCGGCATCGGCTACTACGTCCCGGAAAAAGTAGTGACCAACCATGACCTCACCAAGGTGATGGACACCACCGATGAGTGGATACAGGAAAGGACCGGCATTGTAGAGCGGCGCTACGGTAAGAAACACGAAGAGACCACCACTACCATGGCCGCCCGGGCTGCCGAAGTTGCCATCGAAAGGGCAGGCATCAGTAAGGAGGACATAGACTTCATCATCTTTGCCACCCTCAGCCCTGATTATTATTTCCCCGGGTGCGGCGTGCTGCTGCAGCGCGAGTTGGGCATCACCAACACCGAGGCCGGCGCCCTGGATATCCGCAACCAATGCTCCGGTTTCGTTTACGGCCTGTCGGTCGCCGACCAGTTCGTGCGCTCGGGTATGTATAAGAACATCCTGCTGGTGGGCTCGGAAATGCATTCCATGGGGCTGGACTTCAGCACCCGCGGCCGCAACGTGACCGTCATTTTCGGCGACGGCGCCGGGGCGGTAGTCCTGCAACCGACGGAAGAAGAGGGCCGGGGGATATTGTCCACTGCCCTGCATTCCGACGGCACTTACGCCGAGAAGCTGGCTTTCGTCTGCCCCGGTGCACACGGGGGGTATCACGACAAATACATAGAGGAAGATCCCGACTACGGCTTTCCGGATGTAGAATACGGGGAGATGTTCATCACCGAGCGTATGATGGAAACGGGCATGTTATTCCCCAATATGGAAGGCCAGTTCGTATTCAAAATGGCGGTTCAGAAATTCCCGGAGGTAATTCTCGAAACCCTCAATAAGGCTGGCCTGAAAAAGGAGGACATCGACATGCTGATCCCGCACCAGGCCAACCTGCGCATCAGCCAGTTCGTGCAGCGGAGGATGGGCCTGAGGGACGATCAGATCTGGAACAACATCCAGAAGTTCGGCAATACCACGGCGGCCTCGATCCCCATCGCCTTATGTGAGGCGGTCGAAGCCGGGGCCGTTAAAAAAGGCGATGTCGTCTGCCTGGCGGCCTTCGGCAGCGGCTTTACGTGGGGCGGAGCGGTGATCCGCTGGTAGAATACAGTTTAAGGAAGTTTTATTAACTTTTTCATAGCACATTTATTTGGCCCCGCCACTTGTGGCGGGGATTTTTTTTCCGGACGGGCTTCCTTCAAGTGGACCGTAATGCAAAATCCCAACGTCCGGGAAAATAAGGCGCCGCCTCAGGCGGTTATTGAAGTTAAAAGAACAGATCATGAAGGGAAAAACGTGGTTACCGCTGCTGGCTGTGTTGTTGCTGGCAGCCATGCACACCCAGGCACAAAAACCTCCGGAAACGGAAAGCGAATTCGATGAAGGCTACCAACGCCGCATTCAGATGGAGTACATCGATGGGGTGTATATCCCGCAGGACCTTTCCGATGCCCTTGTACAGCTCAACCAACTGACGGACCGGGATGCGAAAGCCCGCTTTAAAGCTGCCGGTGAAGAAGATGCCGTCCGCAGGCTTCACTTCAGCCTCGGCCGTTGGATCATCCTCAACTGGGGCTTCTACGAAGGCTCCCGCCTGTCGCATTCCCTGAAGGGAATGGGCATCTACCATCCCGATTACATGGCGCAGTTCCTCATCCGCTCCTTCCACCGCAGCCTCAACGGCCGCCCCATCGACGTGAAAGGCCAGCTGGAAGCCGTCGCCGCCCAACAGGAACAGGACCGCCTGAAGCGCATCCAGCAGGGCACCGTTCTTTACCAGGAAACCAGAAAGGCGAAAAAGGATACGGTCGAGCGGTAAGGGGGAGAGGCCGGAAGGCTTGTCCGTACAGGCGGGGCCTCAAGCCGGAAGCTTGCCCGGCTGAGCAACGAAGACGGGGGCGAATTAGCCCATAGTAGCCTAAACTTTCAGGCGAACCGGAAGATCAAAGGGGTTGAGTAATACAGAGGGCAATGGTCATTCCCGCCTTGGCGTATAGAATATTATGATCTGGACAATGATTCCGATGATAACAAGCATAGCCAGTTCCAGCTGAGAGAGAAACGAGGTTCTGTCCAGCGATTCCTGAGCTTCCTTTCTCAGGCGGCCTCCTTCATTCAGCTGGATTTCAGAAAGGCCGTCCAGGCTCTTGAGTACCATATCGAGCTTCTTTTTAAACTGGCTGATTTCGTCCTCACTCCGGCTATCCTCCGGCAAAGTGGCCAACTGCGCTTCCAGGACTTTCAGCTCTTCATCCTTTTCCTGCAGTAAGCGGAATATCTGGGCTTCCTTAGTGGTTAGTGTGGTTGTCGAAAAAAGCCCGATATACTCATCGATCTGGCGGTTAATGTTTTTCAGGCTTTCCTCTGTAACCGAACCTAGGATCTCTTCGTATTTTTGGTGATACAGACTGTTGAGCTGGTAAATGTAGTGTTGTGCCACGATCCTGTCTTCGTAAACGGAGTTCATGATGTGTTGAATATTTTCAAAGTGATGTTTGTCCAGGCGATTGGTGGCATAGATCAACAGGAAGACAATTACCAGCGATCCGGCTGTTCTTAACTTTCTAAGAAGGTTGCGTTTTGCCATTTAGATTGTTTTTAGGCTCTGCTCTTCATTCCCTTGAAGATAATAAGTTTACATCAGAAAAAATTGTTCATGCCGAAGATCTGGCGTTTTCGCCCCGGGGTTATCCTCACCCTGGCAGGGAGAATAGCGTAACGGGAAGCATTTCCGATGGAAAAGGGGCTGGCGCCGGTGCATTTTCAGGATGCCTTTGGAGCCTTCCGGAAGAATGGAGCTGTGCTCCGGGCGCCTCTCATCCGACGAACGCATTCAAATGCTCCGCCACCTCGGCTGCACATTCCCACTGGGCAAAATGGCCACATTGGGGGAGGAGTACCAGGCGGCTGTTGTTGATCCGTTCGGCGCCATTGAGGGCTACGAGTTTGGTGGAGAGGGTGGGATTGATCATTCGGTTGGGAATAAGCTGGTCTTTTTCTCCGTAAATGACCAGGGTAGGGAGCTGTAATTCCGGCAGGCGGTGAAATACCGGTTCGTCCAGCATGCTGATAACGCATTGAGGAATGAGCTGGCAATAGTAATCAAATTCGGGGGAGTGGCGCAGGGCCAGCCGCTCGTCAATGAGGAACCGGGCGTCATCGGGAAACTGGTGGAAGTTGGCCTTAATATTGTTTATGATCTGTTCTTCCGGGGCTACTTTCAGCAGAGCCGGCTTGTAGATGGCCCGTATCCATTGTTTGGCGGCCTGACTGAAGGTTTCAAAACCGGCGGGAGCCACCAGGGCCAGCTGGCGGTAGTGGCCCGGATGCTGGAGGGCTGCCGTTACCGATACCTGGCCGCCCATGGAATGGCCAACCAGGGTAACGTTATTCAGCCCCATCTTTTCCACGAACTCGTTGAGGCGGGAGGCGAAGAATTGGATGCTGACGGGGTTTCCGGGCCGGCCGGAGGAGCCGTAGCCCGGCAGGTCGAGGGCGATGCACCGGTATTTCTGGCGGAGCTTGCCGATCAGCTTGTGCCAGGCTTTGTAGTTGCTGGCCAGCCCATGGACGAAAAGCAGCGCCTCCCGGCCCCGGCCCTGGTCGATATAGCCGATTTCCAGTCCATCGGACAGGCGGACAGACTTATGGGGGAACGGCGCTGTAACAAAAGCTTGCATCTCGGCTTGTTCGTCAGGGTTTTCTTCCGGCGCCTTCGTAGGGGCGGAAGGCGAAATTACAGATCTTTTTACGGCTTCGGGCTCTTCTGCCCCTGCTTTTTGGCGGGAACGCAACAGGAAGTAAACGATCAGGCCTACGGCCAGGGAGAGGAGAATGGCAAAAGTAGCGGCCACTGCCGGGTTGCGGACCTCCGCCTGCATGTAACTGCCGATGCGGCCGTAGTACATACCGAAATGCACCAGCAATGCGGTGAGGGTGGCCGCTACCGGCGCCGCCTTCGGAGCGTTCCGCAGGAAAATGCCAAAGAGTACCGGCACAAAGGCCGCCGAAAAATAAGCATAGACCCCGTTCTGTGCAAAGATGCCCACGCTGAGGCTGGGATTGACGAGTTGGTTGTAGGAGAACAGAATAGACACTACGGCCAGCAGGATGATGACCACCTTATTGATGGCCACCAGCCGGCGGTTGCGCTGATTGTCGGAGCCCCCCAGGTGGCGCCCGGAAAGCGGCTCGATGATATCTGAAGTGATGGTGGTGGAAACAGACTGTATCAGCCCTTCCAGCGTCGACAGGCCCGCCGACAGCAGGCCCATGATCACGATCAGGCCCACGGCCACCGGAAATTCTTTGACTACATAGGCCGGTATGATACCATCCATCTTCAGCGGCTCTCCGTCAGCGGTAAGGCCAGGAAAGCTCAGGCGGGCGTATAGCCCGGTGAATACCACCGCAAAAAATACCGCCTCGACCAGTATGCCGGTGACTAAATAACGGTTTACATCCGATTCGCTTTTCAACAGCAGGGATTTTGTGATGATATGCGGCTGACAGACGATAGCCACGCCCACCACCAGGTTGCAGAACACGATCTCAAAATAATCGCGGAAAAGGAAGCTCTCCGGGTTTACCCATTCCACCAGCAAGGGGTCGATGGCGGCAAGCTTATCCAGAAAACCATGGACGCCCTGGCTGAAGTGTTCGTAACCCGAGGTCAGCAGGATGACAGCTACGATCAGCATCAGAATGGCCTGTATGGTATTGGTATATACCATAGAATTGGCCCCGCCGTACATCATGTATCCGAATACGAAAACCACCAGCCCGGCCAGCACATAAAGCTCCTCAATGTTCAGCGCTTTAGACATCACTTTCGTCATCCCGACACAGATCAGCACGATAAAGGTGATCAGCAGAAGAGAGAGGAAGCCGAACAAGAGGGCGAAACTCCGGCTGTTGTACCGCTTGCCGATCCATTGCGCCATGGTCAGGGCTTTGACGGAGGCGCCGTGGGTCCGGAAGCTCTTGGTCAGTATGGCCAGCGACACGAAAATGGCCAGGGGCATGGTGATGGCAAAGGCCAGAATGCCACTCAGCCCGTAAAGGGCAATAAACCCGGGGTTGATGATGAAAGTCGCCGCACTAGTGATGGATGCTGCCAGCGAAAGCCCCACAACAACAGGCGAGAACTGAATGCTGCCCACTGCGTAATCTGAAATGGAAGTTGTACGTATGGCGCCCCGGATGACAAAAAAGAGTATGGCGGCGCCATAGAGTAAAAGCAGGGCTGTGGTTGCCCATACGAGTTCCTGTGATGCCATGGCCTTTTATCTTTAGCTGCGAATGGGTGGTTTTTGTCTCCTGAAATTAAAATAATTGCTGCCATTCTCTAAAATAAAGGCAAAGATGTACAATAATTTGAAGGGTTGACTTTATGGCTTTCTTGTTTAGAAAATTGGTTTTCGATAAAATTTATTATTGTATTATACTGGTATCTAGTTTATTATCGATGAGGCTGCTCTTTGTTTTTAGTGTTGCTGTGCTGCCGACTTTCCGGATGCCGGCAGTAATTTTCCCACTTTTCCATACAAAAGAATCTAAATATCTATATATTTGCATTGAGTCATTTACATAATCGCCAATCGAACAAAAAATCCAACTATCATGAAGAAAGACGGAAAAAAATACGTAGCTCTGGTAACCGGCGCCACCGGCGGCCTTGGAACAGCCATGGTCAAGCACATGGTTGATGATGGTTACCTCTGCGTTGCCAACTATCACACGAAATCGAAGGCGGAGCGTTGGAACGATGAGATGAAGGAACTGGGCTATGATGTGCCCCTCTACCACGCCGATGTTTCCGATTTCGAATCGGTGGGCAAGATGGTCGAAAAGATACAGAGCGATATAGGAACAGTAGACATTCTGGTCAACAATGCCGGCATTACCCGGGACGGGGTCTTCAAACGGATGACCTTCGAACAATGGGATGCGGTCATAAAGACCAACCTCTACAGTGCTTTCAACTGCACCCGCCACGTGATCAACCCGATGATCGACCAGGAATTCGGGCGCATCATCAACATTTCCTCGGTCAACGGACAGCGTGCTCAGTTCGGCCAGGCCAATTACTCGGCGGCCAAGGCCGGCATGCACGGCTTTACCAAAACCCTGGCCATCGAGGTGGCCAGCAAGGGCGTCACCGTAAATACCATCTCCCCGGGATATATCGGAACCGATATGGTCATGGCCGTGCCGGAGGAGATCCGCGCCAAGATCATCAAGGGCATTCCGGTCGGGCGCCTGGGCGGCACCTATGAGATCGCCCACCTGGTTTCTTTTCTGGCTTCCAAAGATGCGGGCTTCATCACCGGGGCCAACTACGCCATCAACGGCGGCCAGCACGTGTATTGAGTTTGGTTCCGGATTTTGGATGGCCTGCGGCGGGAAACCGGCCGGGCCGCCAAAAATCCGGGACGGCACATTGCCATGAAGCGGATCGTCAGTTGGCCGCCCGGTATCGCTCTTTTCGTTTTTGCTTTTCCGGGCCTCACCGCTCAGGAAGAAGGGGAGAGGCTGCGCCCGGATAGCAAGCGGTGGTTTATCTTGCTGCGGGTTTAGTGAGCAGTGCTCCTAGCTCCTTCCCCGGATTGCTCAAAGCAATCTGCACCCGGCCCGGGGGACAAACTACCACTTAAAGAAATTAATTGATCCGTCTTTTGGTTGAATAATGGACCCCGGCCATCAGTGCCGGGGTTTCTTTCTTCTGGGCCCGTAATAAGGTCGCCCTCTTTTCCCAATTAGTCTATACCCGCCTCGTTTGCAGTAACTTACTGCCGCCGGCCAGCGGAAACTTACTTATTTAACGTGAGTTCGGGATTATTGGCTTTGAAAATCAATCCTTTAGGCCAGTTACTT
>CAYQKY010000120.1:0-25627 GCA_964418125.1 uncultured Phaeodactylibacter sp. | reverse complement strand
TCGATCAACAAAAAACATCTCGACTAATGAATAAGGTACAGCATATCAATTTAGGTGGTTTTCCTTTTACCATTGATGAAGACGCCTATGAACACCTTCGAAATTACCTGGAGACGATTCATCGCCACTTCCGGGGTTCCGAGGGGTATGAAGAGATCACCAACGACATTGAGGCCCGCATGGCGGAGCTCTTCCAGGAAAGCCTGGGCGATCGCGGCTCCATCATTACCGTGAAGGAAGTGAAGGACGCCATCGTCATCATGGGCACGCCCGAAGACTTTGGCGCCGAACCGATCGGTGAAGAGGAGCCGCCGCGTACGGGCAAGGGCAGAGGGTACCGCCCCGGCAAGCGCCTGTTCCGCAACCCGGAAGATGAAGTGCTCGGCGGTGTATGTTCCGGTATCGCCGCCTACTTTGGCATCGCCGACCCGCTCTGGATCCGCCTGTTGTTCATCATCATCACCATTTCAGGCGGTTTCGGCATACCCGCTTACCTCATCCTCTGGGCCATCGTGCCTAAGGCGGAAACGGCCAGCGACCGCCTCGCCATGCGCGGGGAGTCTATCAACGCCTCCAACATCGGCAAGATCATCGAAGAAGAGTTCCAGCATATTTCGGACAAGGTTTCGGAGCTGGGCAGCGAACTGAGCGGTAAAAAAAAAGAGTTTAGCGCATCGGGCGGAGGCAATGCCCTCGGCGACGCCCTCCGGCAGGGAGTAAACCTGATCGGGCAGGTGGTCCGCGCGCTGGTGGAGGTCATCATGAAGCTGTGGAAGCCCCTGCTGATCCTCATCGGCGGCGCGCTGATCCTGGCCTTTGCCATCGCCTGGATTGCCACGGTAAGCAGCGTCGTTTTTGCCTGGCCGCTCTTCGAATTCTTTTCACCCGAACCCCCGTTCATATCCATACTGGGCGCCTTCAACCTGCTCATCATCATTGGGATGGTGATGCTTGCTCTTGTATTAACGATTACCCGACTGTTATACGGCGCCCGTATGAGCCCTGCCTGGAGAGCTGGCCTGGCGGCTTTCTGGGTACTCAACGTCATCAGTTTGTTCGTTGTGCTGCCCATGTTCGCCCGCCAGTTCGCCCAGGAAGGAGAAATCACCCGTCAGCTAAGCCTGGAAGCCATCCCCAACGATACGCTTCACCTGCGTATGGGAGAAAGCTTCCACGGCGACAGCTGGTTTCAGATGGACGAGCTGAAGCTCGTCAACGATCAACTCATCAGCAATGAGATCAACCTCTATATCGAAAAAGCGGAAGGCCGGCAATTCGAGCTCACCGAGGAAAACAAGGCCCGTGGATATTCCTTCAACATAGCGGAAAGCCTGGCGCAGGCCATTCATTATCAACCGGAACAGGACGGCAGCCACCTCATTCTGCCCCCTTATTTCGCCATACCCCAAGGGGAAAAATGGAGGGCCCAGGAAGTAAAGCTCCACCTGAAAGTTCCCGTCGGCAAGTCCATCTTCATCGATGGTAACGTATACGACTTCGTCCGCCGCATCAACAAGGCCGACGACGATGTCTACCTCTACCGCAACCCCAACCAGGTGTGGACGATGACCGAGGAAGGCCTGGTTTGCCAGGGCTGCGCCGGCGAAGCCGATGATAAAGAGCAGCTTTCTTTCGAAGATTTTACCCGCCTTAGCATTGAAGGCCCCCTTAAGGTTAATATCGAGCGGGGCGATGAATATTCCGTACAGTTATCCGGCCGCTCCGAGTTAACCGATAAAGTTGAAATGAAACAGCAGGACGGCCGCCTGATGGTCTCCTCCGGCCTGGCGTTCCCCTCATCGCCCGTGCGGCTTACCATCATCCTTCCCGAATTGCAGGAACTGATGGCCGACGCTACCGATGACGTTCGCATCGAAGGTTTCAATGGGGGCACGATGCAACTTACCCTCAGCGGAAAGCAGGACCTCAAGGCTGAAGTAACCATCGATTCCCTGATCCTGATACAGGAAGGGGCTAATGAAGTGGACTTGCGCGGCAGCTACACCTTTCTGAAGGCTTCCCTGTCCGGAAATGCAGAACTGGATGCCGATAAGGCGGAGATTGCGGAGGCGGATGTCACTGCCGCTGATGCCAGCAAGGTGAGGTTGGGAAAGCTGTCGAAGCTGGCCCAGCAGGTGGATGAAGGGAGCAGGATTACAGTAGTAGAGTAGATTTTCCAGATCCCCGGTATTGTCTTTAACGTTAAATCTAAAAGATCTTTTGCCCTGATGGCCCATAAGGAGTATCATTAACATCTGCTCTGAGCGCTAAACACCTGCGATCTCCGAGATCTGAAAAATATGCTGTTAACCGATATTCAGAACATCACCTCGGCCCGGCTTTGCCGGCCGGGGTGATCCGTTTCGGACGGGCCACTTTCAATGGCCCGTGATGTTTCCTAAAAACAAAAAAGCCAGCCTCGTTCACCAAGGCTGACTTTTTTATTTTTTTTTCTTCATTCAGCGAATCTACCTGTGCCTCACGAAGATGTATGGAGGGCAATTCTCGGTATTTTATATCTCAATTTCTTGTTGTGCTATATCCCTTTTTCCGGGAAAACACCTCTTTTTAAATACG
This sequence comes from uncultured Phaeodactylibacter sp., assembly GCA_964418125.1. Classification (GTDB taxonomy): domain Bacteria; phylum Bacteroidota; class Bacteroidia; order Chitinophagales; family Saprospiraceae; genus JACJXW01. The sequence goes on along the minus strand of CAYQKY010000120.1, from coordinate 23,050 downwards.
AGCGAGATCCACTAAATGTTCTGTTTTTTGTGGCGAAGGAAAATTAACCTCCGCCGATAAATGGTACGGTGGACTCATAGGCGATCGTTTTGAAGGCTAAACCGTTGTTCTTGCTTCGCCAGGACAGGAATTATTTTCATTCTTTCAGGCGGCCGGAGCCTGCCTTGAGACGGTTAGAAGGGACATAATGCAATTTCCCAGAATGAAAATACAGATGGGAAAAGGCTGGCGGTCAAAGAACTTCTGGCTTTACCTGGTTAAATAATCGTTGACCATAAATTTATGTAAAATTTCATAAAGGGTCAAAGTGAGAGGGGATAATTTTTGTAAATTTTTCTTAGTGGAATTTTATTGGTATTTTAGACCTTTTTGGGAACCCTTTTCAAGGGTGAAGGGTAGGGGAAATCAATAAACTAAAGGCAGGCCAGCAATGGCGCAGGTATGATAGATGCCTTTAAGAGTTTGTTCAAAACTAAGCGAGGAGGTGGCCTTGAATTTTAACCCTGCCCTGTGTATATTTGTACACATAAACTGTGTATGATGAAAAACGTGACTTTATCATTGCCGGACGACCTGCTGCGAAAAAGCAGGGAATACGCCCAAAAGCATGGGACCAGCCTGAATGAACTGATCCGTATATTACTCCGGCGGCAGGTAAGCCCCGAAGAAAACGGCCCTATTGAAAAATTGATCGGCCACACGCAAAACTTTTCCATTCCAACCAAAGGCTGGAAATGGAACAGAGCTGATGTTTATGACCGGAAAATATTTTCTTGATACAAACTTTCTCATCTATTGCTTTAGCCGGGATGAGCCGGAAAAAAAGGAAAAATGCCTCTCATTGCTAAAAGAGGGGAAAGGAAGCGCCGAATTCGTTTTAAGTACTCAGGTGCTGAAAGAATTCACGGCTGTGATGATCGGCAAGTTTCAACAACCTCCGCTTGAGGTGAAGGGCATAATTGACAGCCTGTCTCTCTTCGAAGTAGTGTCCATTGACCCTCAAATGATCAAGGATGCCATTGACGTTCATGTACTCCATCAGCTCTCATTCCGGGACAGCCTTATCCTCATAGCTGCAAAGTCTGCGCATTGCCACACTGTGCTTACCGAAGACCTGCAGCACGGGGCTGAGTTGGCAGGGGTGCGCATCCAAAACCCATTCGCCTGAAATTGTAACCTTTCCTGATCTGGCCCGTCATTCTTTCGAGCCGTTATTCTGCACCAGAAATCACCCGAAGTTATGAAACGATTGCAACTGCTCATCCTTTTTACATTTGCCATTCCGTTCGGCGTTTTTGCCCAATCCTACCAGGTTGCCGGTGGTACGTTCTTCAATGATACCGTGGCATTGTACGGAGAGGTATTCATTCCCGCTTTCCCCGAAGGAAATATCGGGGTGGCCATCATCCAGGGCTCCGGGCCCAGCGGCACGGACAACCTCTGGGCGCGTTCCTTCGCCGGGTTGCTGGCGGAACAGGGCATATACGCCCTACTTCCCGACAAGAGAGGCGTAGGCAAGTCCGGAGGAGACTGGAAAACGGCATCCTTTGAAGACCTGGCCGGCGATGCCGCCGCTTCCGTCCGGTTCCTGAAAGAGGAGTACGGCCTGGAAAAAACAGGCGTCATGGGGCTCAGCCAGGGCGGGCTTATCGCTCCGGTGGCGGCGGGCCGGGAGGATGGAGTGGCCTTTGTCATAGATGTTGTGGGGGCTGCTGTTCCCTTTGAAGAGCTGATCATCCACGAGGTGGCCAATACCAGCCGGCAGGAAGGCCTGTCTCCCCAGCAGGTGGTGGAAGTACTGGAACTGCACGTCCTGATGAAAGCGTATGTCAAAACCGGGAACTGGGCGCCCCTGGAAACCCGCTACCAAGAGCTGGAAACCTCCGCCTGGGCGGATTACGTCCGCAGCTTTCCCCGGGAGAAAGGCAGCTGGGTTTGGGATTGGGTGCGCCTCAATTTCGATTTCGACCCCTTGCCTTACTGGGCAAAGGTGGAGCAACCGGTATTCGTTGCCTACGGCGCTAAAGATGAGCAGGATAACATGCCCGTCTGGCGTAGCGTCTACCGCCTGCAATCTGCCTTTTCGGAAATGGGAAAGAAGAACTACGAGATCCATGTCTACGAAACCGGGCACGCCATGTACCAAGCCGATGAGGCGGTTCTGCACGAGGGGTTTGCAGCTGGCCTGGTGCGCTGGCTTCGGGGAATGGAATGACTTCTGGCCTTTAGTTCAGTACGAGATCCTTTCTACGCAGCAATGAACGCCCCCACTCGAAACGTTTTTCCACCTCGTATTTTTCTTCCAGCTGAGGGATCTTATCGTCCGAAACATAGTAGAAATCGTACCGCCCGTCCGCCTGGATCTCTCCCTGGTAAGGCGGAGCGGTAAAAGAGTCCAGCCCGAAGGCCTTGTGATAGAAGGCAGTAGTTGGTTGAAACATGGAGGACACCCCCAGGGCAACAGGCGCCCTGCCGGGAGGGATAAGAGAATCGAGGTACAGCACCATTTCCCTGGTGTTCTTATCGTACCACCATTCCCGCGAATACTCCAGATTGCCGGCCCGGAAGAGGTGATACCCCAGGAGCAGGAAGGCCAGAGCGCACAGCGTGCCGGAGAGGCGGGAAGAAAACCCTGTTTCCGCCAGGCCGTGCAGCAGAAAGAAAAAGAGCAGGCCGGAGAGCGTGATGAACAGCAACGCCTTGCGCCCTTCCAGGTAATTGGAGCCCAGGATATGATGCTGGGCTGTCATAACCAGGCAGCTCATCAGGAAGAGGAAGGCGGTGGCCAGGTACTGCTGCCGCCATGCCTGTTCCGGCGCCCGGAAAAAGAACCAGAAAGCGCCGGCCAGGGCGGATATGATCATAACGCCATAGAGCAGGGTGAATACCGGAACGGTATCTCCACTGAGGTAATTAATGCCGTACAGGCTGTTTTCCACCACCGACCGGAAGGCGGTTACGAAACTCGACGTTCCGTAAGCGTCAAAATCGCCGGTATCCTGCAGGAACTGAATGGGGCGGTAGAGCAATATGGCCAGGATGGCGCTGACGGCCAGCGGGAGGGCGTTCATCCAAAGCTGGCGCCGCCACCGGAACCCGATCTTTCCGGGCCGCGAGCCCTGCCGGAACAGGCTCATCAGGAACCCTGCCCCCCACAAGCTGGCCAGGAAGTTGAGGGCGGTGAAATTGGCCAGCACAGCCAGGGCGGCCAGCAGGTAACTGGCCAACAGGGCCGGCCAGCGGTTGTTGCGCAGAAAAACAAACAAGGAAAAAATGCTCGCCATGCTTAGCCCGGCAACCAGGCCATAGCCCCGCGCCAGGCCGAAGAATTCCAGCAGATAGGGATTGAAATTGAGGAAGGCCAAACCGGCTACCCCCACCCAGAACCGGCTGGCCACCGATCGCACCACTGTCAGCGAGCAGATCAGATACAGCAGGTGCGCCAGCAGGTTGGGCAGCCGTATGGCCCATTCGCTGGGGCCGAAGAGGCGCACGCTCTGTTGCAGGCCCCAGGTGTTGAGCAGGTGGTTGTTGGCGTTGTACCAGCAGTCTTTGGAATAGAAGCAGGTGAAAATATTCGTGTCGTGGAACCAATTGTAGGAGGTGCTCTCGTCGTGCGTCAGGGAGAGGTTGGCGGCCCGGTAGGAAGTATAGGCTAGCAGGCCCAGGATGAGCAGGGTGGATACGGCCATAAAAACGGTGGGGCGGCGCATGAGCAGGCTTTTGTCTGCAAAAATATTAAGATCCCCCGTATTGCCCCCTGGTAATGGAAAAGTTATTTAAACCGCCGTTTGTTACCTGCCTGGCCGAAAAGCTCTATTTTTGCCTTCAAAATTGCCGACGGTGAAGCTGCGTACTCTGGTTCTGGTCCTCATTGCGGGTGTGGTAGCTTGTTTTATGGGCTTCTACAACAACTTTCCCCTGGTGTTTCCGGATACCGGCACGTATATCAGTTCGGGTTTTTATAATGAGGCGCCCGTCGACCGCCCCATCTTTTACGGGTGGTTCCTGCGGCACGCCAGCCTGGCGGAGAGCCTGTGGCTGGCCATACTGGGGCAGAGCTTCCTCCTTTCTTTGCTGCTGTATTATTTCTTCCGGCAGTTTGTAGGGGCCCGGTACCGGGGTTTCCTCTATCTCGGGTTTGTCTTTTTCTGCACACTGTTCACCGGCCTGTCTGTCCATGTCAGCACCCTGATGCCCGACATTTTTGCCCCGATGATGATCCTGGGCCTGGGGTTGTTGCTGTTGGCGCCGGGCCTCCGGGTGTTGGATAAAGTGATCATCAGTGTCATACTTTTCTACAGCATGGCGGTGCACTATGCCCATCTTTTCACTGCCTTTCTGATCCTGGCGGCGGTAACCCTGCTTTATCTGGTATACCGGAAGCGGCAGGCCATCCGGCTTCGGCCGTTGTTGCTCAGCTGGGGCGTCGTTCTGCTGTCCGCCCTGCTGATCCCCACCGTCAACTGGATGATGGGCGAAGCGTTTGGCCTGTCAAAGGGCGGGCATGTCTTTATGATGCAGCGGCTCGTCCATTGGGGCGTCGTGGAGGAATACCTCGATGAGGTTTGCCCGGAAAAAGGATACCGCTTCTGCGAATACAAGGACGACATACCCCTGAATTTCATCTGGAACCAGGAGAGCCCTCTGTACAAGACGGGCGGCTGGATGGAGAACAAAGAAGAATACCAGGCTATCTTCGGAGAGGTCTTTTCCGACTGGCAATATCAGCGGATAATCCTGGCGCGGAGCGTTGAAACCACCCTGGAGCTCTTTTTCAGCTTTGACGTGGGAGATACCACGGCTCCCGAGCTGGAGGGGTCCAGCCCGTTTGAAACGATAAAGATCTGGTTTCCGGAGCAATGGCGGAGGTATTTGTTCTCCCGGCAAAGCTTTAAAAAGCTGGACTTCACCCTGCTCAATTACGTGCAGCGGGTGGTGCTGCTGGGCGGGCTGTTCATTTCCATCCTGTTGCTGTTGTCCGGCCGCGTGCCTCTGTGGCAGAAGGTTCTGGTGGGGTTCTTTCTGATCTGCCTGCTGGCCAATGCCATGGTCTGCGGCCCCCTTTCGGGCGTATTTGCCCGGTACCAGTCGAGGGCCATGTGGCTGATCCTTTTGCCATTGTTCCTGCTGGCTGCCCAATACCCCTGGTTCCGGCGTTTGTGGGAGCGTTGGGAGATAAAAGATGAAACTGTAAATAGTTGAAGTTGTATGAATACGATTTGCGATGTTGAACGTGTGATTTTTGATTTTTGATTTACCCCACTGTGCCGCACCAGGAAGGCAGCCCCCTGGGGGCACATCGAAAATCAAAAGTCAAAAATCGGAAATCAGAGATCCCCCTGGCTAATGCCTGCGAAAGGCATGCACTCCACTCCTAAAATCCTACAGGCTCAAAAAAGATATTATCATGCCTGAAAACATAGAACTCACCATACTCATGCCCTGCCTCAACGAGGAAGAGACGATCGGCATTTGCATCCGCAAGGCCCTGTCTTTTCTGGAAGAACACAAAGTAAGCGGGGAAGTGCTGATCGCGGACAATGGCAGCACCGACAATTCAAAAGACATTGCCCGCAACCTGGGCGCCCGGGTGGTGGATGTAAAAGAAAAAGGCTACGGCAGCGCCCTCATGGGCGGCATCCGGGCGGCGAAAGGGAAGTTTGTCATCATGGGCGATTCGGACGACAGCTACGATTTTCTCAACCTCATGCCCTTCGTCAGCAAGCTGCGCGAAGGATACGATCTGGTGATGGGCAACCGCTTCAAAGGCGGCATCGCAAGGGGCGCCATGCCCTTTCTGCACCGCTACCTGGGCAACCCGGTGCTCACCTTCATCGGGCGGCTCTTCTTTCGCATCGGCATCAGGGATTTTCACTGTGGCCTGCGCGGCTTCCGGCGGGACAGCATCCTTGCCATCGGCCTGAACACCCCCGGCATGGAGTTCGCCTCGGAAATGGTCGTCAAATCCGCCCTAAGCGGCCTGAAGATCGCCGAGGTGCCCACCACGCTATCCCCCGACGGGCGCTCCCGCCCGCCCCACCTCAATACCTGGCGGGACGGCTGGCGCCACCTGCGCTTCCTCCTCATCTACAGCCCCCGTTGGTTGTTCTTTTATCCCGGGCTGATATTTATGCTGTTGGGCGGCATCCTCTCCGTCGTGCTTATCATCAACCCCATCTACCTCAACGACGTCCGGCTCGACATACATACCCTGCTTTACGCCGCCGGCAGCGTCATTATTGGCTTTCAGCTCTTCTCTTTCTACCTGCTTTCCAAAACCTACGGCGTGCAGGCCGGCCTTCTGCCGGAAAGCGCCCGCCTCAGGAAGTTCGAAGAGATCTTCAGCCTGGAGCGGAGCATCGCCGCCGGGCTGTTGCTGCTGCTCACCGGCCTGGGCCTTTCCATCTGGAGCTACCTCATCTGGAAGAACGCCGACTATGGCGACCTGGCGCCGTCTCATACCCTGCGCATCGTCATCCCGGGGGTGCTCTCCACTATTCTGGGCATTCAGGTTATCTTTACGGGGTTTTTCCGGAGTTTGCTGGGGTTGATGAGGGTGGGGTAGAGGCTGTCTGGCGTTGGGCAAATTGGGGTGCGGGCGGCGCCTGAAAGGGCGCTGTTCGGAATTCGGTGTTCGCTGTTCGCCAGGCCGCTGAAAACAAAGGATTTTTGCTTTTTAAGACACACATTTCTGAACAGTCTCGAAGCCGGAAGCCGGCCGTCCTCGTGCCTTGGCCGGGTAAAAATTCGGAATAGCTCTAAAATTCCAACCGATCCACCAGTTTCCAAGGATCAAAACGTTGCAATTCCACCCGAAACGCCACCCGCTTCCAGTAATTCCCCCGCTCCACATACCGGTCCTGAATATTCTGGGAATTGACCAGTGGGAAATACACTGCGATAGCGTCATCGAACACCCCCAGCATCAGCCCTCCGCTCCATAGCAACTGATCGGTAAAAGTATCCTCCGCGCCTGTGGGCATGGCATTATCAAAGTAGCCGATGTCGAAGTACGGCTTGAGCGGCAGCCAGGAAACCAGGTCCCGCGGCAGCTCCGCCTTGAGGTTGGCGGCGATGATGAAGTTGTTGCTGCGCCCCAGGCTGAAGCCCCGTCCGATGAGGTTCTTGAAGCCGCCGTCGCGCATGCTTACCTGTTGCAGCCATAAACCTTCTGTGTCGTTACGGCCCAGGTAGAAATCGTCGAAGCGGTAGTCGTTATATCCCTGGGAGATGAGGTTGAAGGCGCCGGGGGCGATGTAGCCGGCCTCGCGCTCCGAATGGTAAAGGAAGGCGCCGGCGAAGAGGCGCAGGCTGAGGTTGCGGCCGCGCCGGTAGGTATAGGCGCCGTTCCATTCCAGGGAGGCCTTGAGGTAGCGTTGGGCCTGGCCGAAGGGGTTGTCGTAAGCCTGGTGCTCGAGGGCAATGCGCCAGTCGTAGGGGTTGATGGCGGTGCGTTGCTCGGTGTGGAAGCTGAGTTCCTGGATGGAACTGCTCTGCCATTCGGTTCCGGAGAATTCCCCATCGATGAAGGCGAGCTGCTCCTGATCGTGGAAAATGTTGCGCAGTTCTATCGTACGGTAGCGGTTGCCGGTTGCCGTTTTTTCCAGATCAATGCGCAGGTAAGGCTGCAGGCGGGTGTAGCGCAGGCGGGTGTCGAAACGCTGGTTGAAAGCATAGTGGAAACTGCGGAAGTTGGCGCCCAGCGTGATGCGCCGGGCGAAGTTGCCTTTCGGGTAGAAATTGTAGTGGGCGTCCCCGATGCCCGCCAGGCCGCCGCTGCCCAGGCCGAAGAAGGGCGCCAGGGCCCACTCCAGCCGTTTTTCGGGGATGGCGGTATTGTAGAGCAGCAGGCCCGGCATCAGTTTGTCGTAGTTGTTCCAGCTGAGCAGGGGCGCCCAGTAGAGGGTGGTGCGGCTGTCGTCTTCTATGCCGGCGCCAAACTGCAGGCTGAGGGGCTCCACTTTCTTCAAAAGCCCGTAGGGACGGATGCGGTTGTCCTGGCGGTACAGGCCGAAAGTGAGCCGTTGGCGGTCGAACACGATCTCGGTGTAGATGCCGGCGGGCAGGGCTGCCGTCTTTTCTCCCTCAAAACCTTCCACCCAAAATTCGACGGCCGGATCGGGGCCCGCCATGGCGGTGATGGTGATGGGGGCCGCGATCCCGCCCTTATTTTTGAGCCGGACGTAGATGGAATCTCCTTTTTCTTCAATGCCGGCAATGGCGTAGTCCTGTTTCCGGCTGGAAAAGAGCAGGCCGTCGAAGAGCCAGTCCAGTTTTTTTCCAACCCCATCTTCCACGACCTTCCGAAAATCGGCTGGCTGCGGGTGGCGGAAGGCCCACTGTCGGTAGTACTCCTGCATGATGCCATCCATCCGCTCCGTGCCGATATACTCCTCCAGATAGTGCAGGGCCATTGCCGGTATCTCGTAGGCGCCGAGGAAGTAATTGATCTCGCTCAGTTCATCGGAGTGGGTATCCGGCGCCTGGTTGAGGCGGCGGCGCGCCTGGTAGAGGTAGGCCAGCTCGAAGATGTCCATTTCGGAGGTTTTCATCAGGAAATCAGGCAGGTAGCCGAAGCCGGCCTCGCCGTAGTACCGGCGGCTGTAGCGGTGTTCGTAGAAGCTGTTGAGCCCCTCGTCCATCCAGGCGTGAGCGCGCTCATTGGAGGCCAGGATGGCGTAAAACCAGTTGTGCCCTACCTCGTGGGCGATGAGTTCGTCGAGGCCCTGGGCGTCGCCCGTCAGGCCGCAGTTGGTGATCATGGGGTATTCCATGCCGCCGCCGGCGCCGAAGGGCATCTGCACCACCGTGGCCTGGGGGTAAGGATATTCCCCAACCAGTTCGGAATAGAACGCAAGGGCGCGTTTGACATATCCCGCCGCCTCCTTCCACAGCTCCCGCTCGGCCTGGGTGAAGAAGGCCCAGCACGCTACCTGCCGTCCCGAAGCCAGCAGGAGGGTATCTTTTTGCACCAGAAAACGCTTGTCGGCAAACCAGGCGAAATCGTGCACCTGCCCGGCGGTGTAGCGGATGGTTTTCAGGCGGGGGCTGGAAGGAGGGAAGTTGAGCCGGGGTTCTCCGTCAGGAGGGAAGCCCTTAAGGCTGGTGCTGATGATCTGTTCTTCGAGAAAAGCCTGCTCGCTTGCCGTCTGCAGCGTACCGGTGGCGGCCACCAGGTAGTTCTCCGGCAGGGTGATGCGGACGTCGAAGCTGCCGAATTCGGAGTAGAACTCGCCCATATCCAGATAGGGCATGGGATGCCAGCCGTCTTTGTCATATACCGCCGGCTTGGGATACCATTGGGTGACCTGGTAGGCCTGGCCGTCGTGCCCCAGTCGAGAGAAAGGGTAGGGTAGTTTGACGTGGAAAGGCGTATGGATGCGCACGCTGCCGCCCGGCAGTACCGGTTGGTTCAGTACCAGGAAAGCGATATCCGGATATTCGGGATGTAAAGCCCAGCGGACGCCTTTCCCATCCACCCGGAAATTCAGGCTGTCGATATAGCCCAATTCACTATCTTCGGCGAAGAAAAAGCGGGTTTCGTTCCGGCGTTCCATCTGTTTGGCGAAGGCCGTCTGCCGGTCTTGGTAGGCGTTGGGCCAGAGGTGGAACCAGAGGCTGTCCAGGGCGTGAGGGGAGTTGTTTTGATAATCGATGGTTATCTGCCCACGGAGGAGGTGTTCCTCATCGTCCAGATGTACGTCGATGTCATAATGCACCTCCTGCTGGAAATAGCCGCCCTGAGCAGACAGGCAGGAAACTGAAGGTGCTGCGAAAAAGATGCAAAACCACAGCCGGAAGAGGCGACGCCTGTTTCTGTCCGTTGAAAAAAGCCATATCTGGGTAAAGGAAAAATTGTTGCCATAGGGGCCCCAAAAGGAGGCTTCTGCTTTGTTCACGGTAAGAAAGTTCAGTGTTGCCATAAAAGCTGATCATTATTTTTTCAACAGTGGCCGGTTTTCCCACTCATCCGCCCTGCCGTGCGGGAAAACCGGCCACAACACGCATAACCATGCTTAAAAGTACAAGGATAAGCCGGATATTGATACTGCTGATGGCAGGATTCTCCCAAATAGGCATTGCCCAGGACGAGTTCTTCCCCCAAGCCTGGGAAGGCCGCTGGGCGGGCCGCCTGGAGATCTTCAACCCCGACGGCAAAGTGCAGGACGTGCCCATGCAGCTCATCATCGAACCGCGGGACAGTACTCACGGCTGGACGATCATTTATGGCGAGGGCGAAGAGGCAAGCCGGCGCGAATACCTCCTGAAAGGGGTACAGCCGGATCGGGGCCTGTACGTCATTGACGAACAAAATACCATCGTGCTCGACGCCATCTATATTGGCGGAAAGCTTTACAGCCGTTTTGAAGTGGGCGGCAACCTGCTGCTCAGCATGGCCGAATTGCAGGGGGATGTCCTCCACTACGAGATCATCTCCGGCAGGCTGGAGCCCCGCAATGTCACCGGCGGAGAAGAATACGAGGGGGAGGAGATCCCTGAGGTGAAGTCTTACCCCGTAGTGGTGCGGCAGCTGGCAGTTTTGAGGAGAAAACACTGATCAGAAGACACAGGTTGAAAAACAAACCTTTCCCCGGTTTTGCACGTTCCAGCCACTGAATAATGCTCCATTGCTCAGAACGCTAAAATCCCCAAACCCGATTCATGCCCACTCTCGGCCCGCAGAAAGAAAAATGGCTCCTCGTTGCTACGGTGCTGGCCTCCAGCATGGCCTTCATTGACTCTTCGGCCCTGAATGTGGCGCTGCCTGCCATTCAGCGGGATTTTGAGGTCAAAGGTAAGGCCCTTCTGTGGATCGTCAATGCCTATACGCTCTTCCTTTCCGCCCTGATGCTGATCGGAGGGGCGCTGGGGGACCACTTTGGGCGGAAGCGCATTTTTATCGTTGGCATCGCCCTGTTCAGCCTCGGCTCGCTCTCCTGTGGGTTAACGCCTAACATCGATGTGCTCATCGCCAGCCGGGCAGTGCAGGGGGTAGGCGGAGCGCTGATGGTGCCGGGCAGCCTGTCCATCATTGCAGCGCTGATCCCCCGGGAGCGGCGAGGCAGGGCCTATGGGATCTGGTCCACCTTCAGTGCCCTTACCACAGTAATCGGCCCGGTGCTTGGTGGCTGGCTGGCTGGCGCGGGGCTGTGGAGGATGATTTTTTTTATCAACCTGCCGCTGGCAGCCGTTTCCGCTGTTCTGCTTGCCCGGAAGGCCCCAGAGACAAAAATGCCTGGCGCCAGGGCGCTGGATATTCAGGGGGCCGTACTGGCCACGCTCGGCCTGGCGGGGCTCACCTTCGGCTTCATCGAGGCGCCGGAACGCGGCTGGACAACGCCCGAGATCCTAATTCCTCTCAGCGCCGGAGCAGTGGCGCTGGCGGGCTTTCTGTGGCGGGAACAACGCGCCTCCCAGCCCATGATGCCCTTGAAACTTTTCCGCAACCGCACTTTTTCGGGTGTCAACCTGCTGACCTTTCTGGTATACGGCGCTCTCAGCGCAAGCCTTTTCTTCGTACCGCTCAACCTGGTGCAGGTGCAGGGGTATTCTGAAATGCAGGCGGGCCTGGCCATTCTGCCCTTCGCAGGGCTGATCTCCCTGATGTCGAGAGCATCGGGTTGGTTTACAGACCGATACGGTTCCCGCATTCCGCTTATCGCCGGGCCGTTGGTAACGGGCGCCGGTTTCTGGCTGTTGTCGTTGCCGGAACTTACAGCGGGCCCTCCGGCCTACTGGAGCGCTTTCTTTCCAGCCTTTCTCACCCTGGGCATCGGCATGGGTATTACTGTGGCGCCCCTCACGACGGCGGTAATGAATGCCGTCGGGGAAGAACACTCCGGAGTGGCTTCCGGAGTGAACAATGCCATTTCCCGCACCGCCGGCCTGGTGGCTATCGCCGTGCTGGGCGCCGCCGCTCTCCTGCATTTCAGCAATGAGCTCATGGAACAGGCGCAGTCCCTGGGGTTGAACTCCGGGCAATTGGACGCCCTGAGCAGGGAAGCTTCCGAGCTGGCCGAAGCCAGGCCGCCGGAAAGCCTTTCAGCCGGCAGGCAGCAGCAGGTACAGCAGATGATCCGGCAGAGCTTCGCCGACACTTTTCAGCTGGCCACCCGGATCACTGCTTTCATGGCCTGGGCAGCGGCATTAGTGGCCTGGATGACGGTGGAGGAAACGGCCGGGAACCCCGGCGGCTGATTATAAGCCCCCCTCCCTGAGCGCCCGGGCAAACATAGATAGCACCTTATCCACACTGCGCTTACCCCAGCCCAGAGAGCCCTGCCGGAAAGTGAAGGATGCATCGAAAGCGCCGGTCTGCGTATTGACGAGGCGCGCATTGAAATAAGAAAATGACCTCTTGTTGAAAGAGGGAGCCGAGTTGTATTCGTACCGAAGGATGTAGTCCGCCGCCTGTTCTTCGAAGAGCTTAAGGGTGATAGGCTGGAACTGCGGGATGGTGTAGGCCGTGTCTCTGGATTGTACCGTAGTACTCAATCCGGTGGGGAAGGCGCCGCGCAGGTAGTTGTCGGAAACCACGTGCAGGCCGTTCTCGACAAGGTGGTGCTCGATGCGGCCCAGGATGAGGTCGTCGGTATTGACGTTGACCACCTTGATGGTTTTGTCCGGTGAGTATTCCGGGCTGCGGACGAAAGATCTGCTGCCGGTCGATACACAGGAAGTTAGCGAAATGAGGAGCGCCGGTAGAAGGGTAGGGTATAGCGTTTTCATGGTAAGGTGTATTTAGCGTGAGAAATGAGCGCTTGTGCAAACGCATAAACTTTACAGAAAGATAGCGGTAGCCTTACAATTTTTACGTTAAGGAAAGGTCAAAAGCTGCACAGGAACAGGTTAAAAAAATTAAGAATCGCCCGGGGGGCGGCGTTAATTCGAACATGCCCCCCGGGAGCATTCGTTAAATAAGCGGCGGGTTTAAGTTAAGAAGCTGTTTAAATTTAACACTTCGGTTTTGTTATGGCTCTTTTTGCGCTGCTTTTCGTTGCCGAAATCCTCATTTAACGCCGCTAAACTCCGGTTTCGGCGCCTCAATCAGCACAAAAATACCTCATAACAAATTCCAAAAGCCAAATTTAAACAGCTTCTAAGTAAATACCTGCTGTGGCCTTTGGGCCTTTTCTCAACATTATATTTCTAATCAAGAAATTCAAGATCCAATAGCATGAAACTGATCATCACATTTTTTGCGGCCTGTTTACTCTTTACCGGCACGCTCAGCGCTCAGGTCGTCGAAGAAGAACCGGTTGAAGAACCCTATGAAGATTACAATGAACGCCCCTATCCGGCAACCAATATCCCGGCCTCGCCGGAAGTGGCGGGTTTTATGGCATTATTCGAAGACAGTGAGGTGGGGAACCTTCAGGTATTTTCTGATTTCGACAGCGAAATCTCAGCGGATTATTACTTCACGGGCCGGGAGATCGGCAAAGGATTCAAGAAATTGTTCACGGGTGAATTTCGCGATCTGATCGAATCCAATGCCATCTACGCTACCTACAGTATCAAGGGTAGTGAAGAAGAACATTACATCGTACGCCTTCCAACCAACAAAGGCGCCAATACCCTCTGGATGTTTACCATCGAAGGCGAAGTAGTGAAGCCTCTGCAACAACTGGCCTACGCTTTCTGTAATGACACCTCCTGTTACCAGCAGGACAGCTGGATCACTGACCTGGACGGCGACACCGACCTGGACATCCTGGTCAAGTCCCGCCGCACTGACCCTAAAACGAAAAAGGTGCTGGAGAAAAACGATCAGGTATACCTGCAGAATGAAGCCGGCAATTTCCGGCCCGTCGAGAAAGGGCTGATCAGCTTTGAACCCGGTAAGTTTGACATGAAGGAGCTGGAATACTAAGGCAATAGGCTGGCAGTCAGTTCTTTACTCTGATTTTGTGCGCTGTTTCCCGGAAAAAAAGCGGTGACGCAGGCCTGTTAACTGTCCTGGAAAGTGTCTGAAAAAAAGGTTAGCTTTGCTAAGCCCAATGCGCGTCAGGGCTGAGCTAGTGGCCAGGCGACTTTAAGTCGACTGGCCACTAGCTTTGGGCCCTTTTGCCAAATTCAAAAACCATTACTGCAAGGGAGGTCACCCTTTAGTTCTCCTCTTCTCCCACTCCCATGCCGTCCGCATAATATCCCGGATATCCCGCTTTGGCTCCCAGCCGAGGAGGCGGCCGGCTCGGCCGTTATCGGCATAGATGGCGACCACGTCGCCGGGGCGCCGCTCGCCGATGCGGTAGGAGAGGGGCTGGGCGGTCACCATCATGAAGGCATTGATGGCTTCCAGGACGGTTACGCCTTCGCCGATACCCAGGTTGAAAACCTCCAGGTTGTCGGTGTTTTTTCCATCTCTCAGGTACTGCAGGGCTTTGGTATGGGCGTTGGCCAGGTCCATCACGTGGATGTAATCGCGGATGCAGCTGCCGTCGCGGGTGTCGTAGTCGTCTCCGAAGACGGTCATTTCCTGTCGTTTGCCGATGGCCGTTTCTGTGATGACCGGCACGAGGTTGGACGCGGGGTTGGTAGGCGCCTCCCCAATCAGGGCGCTTTCGTGGGCGCCGGCGGGGTTGAAGTAGCGCAGCAGAATGCTTTGGTGGTGAGGATGGACCCGGGCAAAATCTTTAATGACCTGTTCTCCCATTTGTTTGGTGCGGGCGTAGGGTGATTCGGCCTCCTTCAGGGTCGTATCTTCTGTGACGGGCAGGTCGGTGGCGTTGCCGTATACGGAGCAGGAGGAGGAAAAGATCAGGTGGGGTACGTTGTAGCGGGCCATGCAGTCGAGCAGGTTGAGAAGGCTGTTGAGGTTGTTGCGGAAATAGCGGATCGGCTGCTGTACCGATTCGCCCACCAGCTTGAGGGCGGCAAAGTGGATGACGCCCTGTATGTCCGGGTGGTCCTCGAAAACCTGTTGGGTCGCTTCTTCCCAGCAGAGGTCGATGTTGTAATTCTTGACCCTCTTACCGGTAATGGCTTCGATGCCGTCGAGCACCTTTTCGCTGGAATTGCTCAGGTTGTCTACCGAAATAACTTCAAACCCGTTATCGATCAGGTCGACGATGGTATGGCTGCCTATGTAGCCGCACCCGCCTGTGACCAGCACTTTTACTTTGTCCATATCCGCTATTTATCTGTTCTTTTTTGTTTTCCTGCCTGGCGCTTTTCCTGCCTTTCCTGCGCCTTTGCCTGTCAAAAAAGCTACCTTTGCTTTTTCAATTTCAAAGGTACACCAAATCGAACAATGGACAGAAAAGAACTGGCAAAAGAAGTCGTAAAGATCGCCCGGCAGGCGGGCAGCGCCATTATGGCCATTTATGGGAAAGAGGATTTTGGGGTGGAACTGAAGCAGGATGAATCTCCCCTCACGCTGGCCGATAAAGCCTCCAATGACATCATCTGCAAGGCGCTCGAAAAGCTGCCGGTGTGGTATCCCATCGTTTCCGAAGAGAATAAAGAACTTCCCTATGAAGAGCGCAAAACCTTTGAATACAACTGGCTGGTCGACCCCCTGGACGGCACCAAAGAATTCATCAAGCGCAACGGAGAGTTCACGGTCAATATCGCGCTTATTCATAACGGAGCCCCCGTTCTGGGGGTGGTATATGTGCCTTGCTTCGACGAAACCTACTGGGCCGTCGAAGGGGAGGGGGCTTACTGGGAACACCAAGGTGAGACACAGCCCCTTCAGGCGGCCAGCTTCAGCCTGTCCGGCCCGGGCCTAAATGTCGTCTGCTCCCGCTCTCACCTCAATGAGGCGACCCAGGCCTTTATCGATAAACTGAACTCGCCCGAACGGGTGGCTAAGGGCAGCTCGCTGAAGTTCCTCATCCTGGCCCGGGGCGAGGCGCACGTCTACCCCCGCCTGGGGCCCACCATGGAATGGGACACGGCCGCCGCCCAGGCCGTACTGGAAGAGGCCGGCGGCAAGGTGATCGACGAGGAGACAAAAGAACCCCTGCGTTACAACAAGGAGAACCTGCGCAATCCCTATTTTATCGCTTACGGGAATGTGCAATGAGATTTTCCAGATCTCAGAGATCTGGAAAATCTTTTTTCTTTCCTAAATTGCCCCTATGCATTCTCTCAGCGTCATCATCACCACTTTCAACGAAGAGGCCAATATACAAGGCGTCCTGGAATCGGTAGCCTGGGCCGACGAGGTCATCGTTGTGGATTCCTTCAGCACCGACCGCACGGTGGAAATCGCCCGGCAGTATACCCGGCGGGTGATGCAGCGGGAGTACACCGGGCCGGCGGAACAGAAGAACTGGGCCATACCCCAGGCCAGCCACGAGTGGATACTGTTGCTGGATGCCGACGAGCGGGCGCCGGAAAAACTGAAACTGGAAATACAAAAGTACCTCAACCAGGAAAATGTCCCCTACGACGCTTTCTGGATCGGCCGCCGCAACTTCTTCATGGGCAAGGAGGTGCACTACAGCGGCTGGCAGGGCGACGCTGTCGTCCGCTTCTTCCGGCGCGATCTCTGCCGTTACAACGACAAACAGGTGCACGAGGAGATCATCACCGAAGGCCTGCGGGTGGGCCGCCTGAAAAACAAGCTCCTGCATTATACCTACCGCGATATGGAGCACTTCCTCGCCAAGATGCGCCGCTACGCCCGCTGGTCGGCTCAGGACCACAGCGGGAAAACCAGGCGGGTGACGGCCTTTCACCTGGTTTTCAAACCTTTCTTCCGCTTTCTGAAACACTACGTCTTCCAACTCGGCTTCCTGGATGGGAAGGTGGGGCTGGTGGTGAGCGCAGTTATGGCGTGGGGAGTATTCCTGCGGTATGTTAACCTGATGGAACAGAAAAGAGTAAAGTCCTGATAAGGCAAAAATGAAGCGTCCTCACTACTTCACGATCTCAAAAGCCGTTTCGGCGGGGGTACTGTCCTTCTCATCCCTGTTGTCAGGCCTTAGCCCCAGTTGGTGGATGGCTTTAATAAAGCGCAGCGTGCCGGTCTGGGAACGAATGACGATGCTGTGCGTGGTAATGTTCCCGTAGCGGCCGAAGCTGACACCCTCCAGGAAGGTGCTGGGTGTGATGCCGGTGGCGGCAAAGAAGATATTATCGGACCGGACGAGCGTATCCAGTTTGAGCACTTCCCGCAGTTTGACGCCATCTTTCCGAAGCTGGCGCTTTTCATCCTCCCGCTGCGGCGCGCGCATGCCCTGCATGCCCCCTCCCAGAGCTTTGACGGCGGCGGCAGCCATAACGCCTTTCGAGCTGTCTCCAACCCCCATCAGCACATCGATGCAGGTGCCGGGCACAGCGGCCATCAGGGCGCCCATCACGTCGCCTTCCGGGTGGAGGGAGATGCGGGCCCCCGCCTGCCGGATCTCCTCGACCAGGGAGGCATGGCGGTTTTTATCGAGCACGAAAACCGTGAGTTCGTTCACTTTCTTGTCCAGGGCGTCCGCGATGCGGTGCAGGTTCTGGGTCGGGGAAAGCCGGATGTCGATGGCTTCCCGCGCCTCCCGCCCGGTGACGATCTTGTTCATGTAGATAGAATGGCCGGGGTCCCAGAGGCTGCCCCGTTCCGCTACGGCAATAGAGGAGATGGCGTTGGGGCGCCCGTCGGCCAGCAGGGCGGCGCCTTCCACCGGCCCTACGGCTACGTCCAGTTCGGGGCCTTCACCGTTGCCGGCCCATTCACCATTGAAAAGGGCCGGGGCCTCTTCTTCCGTACCTTCTCCGATGACGATAATGCCGTTCATGTCGACGGTTCTCAGGAAAGCGCGCATGGCTTCGGCGGCCACCTTGTCTCCTTTCTCTTTACTGCCCATACCCATGTAACGGGCGGCGGCAATGGCGGCCGCTTCGGTGACCCGGGCCAGTTCCAAGCCCAGGTTGCGGCCCGGTAAGCGTTTTTCTTCCTGGTTCATAACGATGTCTTTTGGCGATGAAGCTTTTCAGTGAACACCCCTCAAGGTACAGCGCTATGCGGTGGGGTTCAGTGTGGAAGGTCACAGAAGGATGATCTGGCAGGTGAGCGCGCATGGCGGAAGGTTGGTAAAAAAGCTGCAGCATGGCGGAAACATGCCTGCCGGCGGCACAGCAGGCCGGAAGGCCATAATTAAACCGAAGAGCCTGCCCCGAACTCGATTTGGGGACATAAATGAAACAGCCTCTTAATTATTCTTTATATTTGAGATCGGGGAAATTACTTTTTAAAATATGCGGAAGATCTCTTGCTATTGGGGAGTTCTGTGCTTGCTGTTGGCAGCCACTTGCAGAACGGACAACGCACCGCTTCCGGCAACCCGTGTAACCCCCAAAGTTTGCATTTTAGAAAATGAACAAACCGATTACAGGCTCCAACCGTTCATTCAGGTTTTAAAGGATACCATCCCGGGATATACCCTTCAGGATATTCTTCAGCCCGCGCTGCAGGGCGAGTTTCAGCCCTTTTCCGAATACACTTCACCGCTTGAGAATTATCAATACTACTGGGGCAAGATCCAGGTGGAAAACCGCCTGGACGACGCGGAGCAATATTCCGAATGGGTGCTTTCCTTCACCGGCACCTGGACGAGCCTGGATGTATTTATAGAACAGGAGGACGGCACCTGGAGGCAGGAACAAAATGGAACGTTTACGCCAGACCAGTTGAAAAGGTTTGTGCCAACCGCAAAGGGCAATTTGGTGAAACTGTTCCTGCCTCCGCATAAAGCCGTGACGGTCTACTTTCGCGGTAAAAGCGAGCGGACGGCCATCTATCCTTCTTTCTACACCCGGTTGAAACACATCGATACCTTCTATGACGACTTGCTGAAAAGCAAAGCAGCCAATGCCCTTTTCATGGGCTTTCTGCTGATGATGTTCTCGTACAACCTCATCGTATATTTTTTTGGCAGAGACCGCAGCTTTATTTTCTATTCCGGTTATCTGATCATGGTGGTGATCTATGCCGCCTATTCGTCGGAAGACCTGGTGGATTGGCTCGGCCTGTTTCCCGAGCATCCGGCATACCAGGGGTTCATAAAGTTGTCGCTCTACCTGGCGATGATGTGTTACCTGGCGTTCATTCGCAGTTTTCTGGACCTGGGGCAGCTGTTACCGAAATGGGATGCGGTTTTTAAGGCGGTTATCTATCTGGGGTTCCCCCTGATCGCGCTCGATGTTGTCGTGTTGCTGCTCACCAATTTCAGCTATGTGGTGGAAGATCGGATAACCGTGCCTTACATTATCCTGGTGATCCTCTTATGTTGTTCCTTGCTATACCCGTTGTTCAAAACCAGAGATAAAAAGGGCTATTTTATCATTGCCGGTATTACAGCGATATCCCTGGGCGCTTTCCTGACGGTCATTTCCCGGGTGTGGGCGCCTCCTTTTTCCATTTTCTACCTGAAAGCCGGGACCATCGTGGAGGTCCTCATTTTCTCCCTGGGTTTGGCCTATCGACAAAGGCAACAGAAGCAAGCCCAGCAGGAAGCCGACTTCAAGCTCAAAGAAAGCCGGCTGATCCAGGAAAAGAAGGAGATCGAAGCCAGCCGGCTGAAAGAGCTGAATGATTTTAAAGCTCGTTTTTATACCAACATCACCCACGAATTTCGCACGCCCCTGGCCGTGATCATGGGCATCGCCGATAACCTGGCCGGCCACCAACAGGAAAAAACGCTCATTCAGCGTAACAGCCAGAACCTGCTGCGCCTCATCAACCAGTTGCTGGACCTGTCCAAACTGGAATCGGGGACGCTGGCTTTAAACAAAGTACATCAGGATATCATCGTTTATTTGCAATACCTCACCGAGTCCTTTTATTCGGCGGCTACGCAGAAAAATATCCGCCTGCTTTTTCATTCGGAAGAAAAGGAGGCCATGATGGACTACGATGAAGAAAAAATACAGCAGATCGTTTATAACCTGTTGTCCAACGCGCTGAAATTCACCGGGGAGCAAGGGAAAATAATCTTCCATGCCAGTAAAATCGAACAGGATGGGCGGCCCTTATTAAAATTAAAGGTCAAGGATAACGGCATTGGCATTGCCGAGGCGGACCTGCCGCATATTTTCAGCCGGTTTTATAGCCTCCCCCAGCCCCTCCAAAGGAGGGGAGAGGCTAAAGAAGGGCTCCCCCCTAGTGCAGCCCAACATGAGCCCTTTCCTCCTCCTTCGGGGGCGGTGCCGCAGGCGGAGGGGGCTTTCCTCCTCGGGGGGCTAGGGGGGGCTGGAACGGGCACTGGCATCGGCCTGGCGCTTACCAAAGAACTGGTGGAGTTGATGAACGGGCGGATAGAAGTGCAGAGCCGGGTAGGCGAAGGAACGGAATTTATCCTGTATCTGCCCATTGAAGCGGAGGTGGCGCCAACTGATGAGGTATTAGTGGCGGAGCAGGAAGCTGTTCGCAAAACGGGACAGCTTACGCCATCAGGCATGGATCCGGCTCCTCCGGCTTACGCATTGGACGAAGAGGAGGCATCGTACCGCTCGGCTTTGCCGGAATTACTGATCATCGAAGACAACCCCGACATCGTCACTTATATAAAAACCATTTTAAAGGATAAGTACAAGGCCCATACGGCCGGGAATGGAACCCTGGGCATTGAAAAAGCCTTGGAGATCATTCCCGACATCATCATCAGCGATGTGATGATGCCCGAAAAAAATGGCTACGAAGTCTGTGAAATCCTGAAACAGGACGAACGGGCCAGCCACATTCCCATTATCCTGCTCACCGCCAAGGCTACACAGGCCGACAAAGTTGAAGGCCTGAAATACGGGGCGGATGCTTACCTCACCAAGCCTTTTGACAAGGAAGAACTGCTCATCCGGCTGGAAAAGCTGGTGGAGTCCCGCCGCCGGTTGCAGCAACGCTATGCCAGCGGCCCCAACGCTTCCTCAACTGCGGAACCTTCAATAGATGATTTTTTCCTGCAAAAACTATGGGAGCACATCCAGGCCAACCTGAACGACGCCGAATTCGGGGTGCCCCAGTTGGCCGCGGCCGTTCCGATGAGCCAGATGCAGTTGTATAGAAAATTAAAGGCCCTGACGGGCAAGACGCCCTCCCAGTTCATTCGTTCCTACCGCCTTCAAAAAGGGCTCGAACTGCTTCAAAAAGGCGGATTAAACATTTCTGAGATCGCCTACGACGTCGGGTTTACCGACCCCAGTTACTTTTCCCGGGTATTCCTCAATGAATTTGGGAAGAGTCCGAGTGATTTTACAAAGTAGCTGATAATCAGCGACTTGACACTTATTTTACATAGCGTTGTAAGATAAGTCCTATCTTTTTTCCTCCTCCTGGAAGATATGTCCATGCTTATGCAAAATAAGTGAAAGCCCCTTTCTGCCGGCCCGCTGCATCTTTGTATCAGTCATTTACGAAGCGGCCTTGCCGCCGCCCGATAACGAATAATAAATTTCTAACCACTCAAAATCCATATTATATGAAACATCTATTCCTGGGCATAGCCCTGCTGCTGGCGGCCGCCGCTTCCGCCCAAACACGAACAGAAGGCCTTCCTGTAATGCGCATGAGCAATCCCAGCCAATACCTGGAGATCAAGTTCGGCACTGGCTCTTCTGCCAGGCCCGCTCCGGCGGAACACCCACTACCGCCCAAATTCGCTACTGATAAACCCAGCGCCGGCGAAGAAGGCCGGCAGGCCGAATACCTGCTGCACCTGGCGGCCCTGGAGGCTTGCAATCCCGATGTGTACCTGGAAGAACTGGAGTACATGTATAGGTATAAAGGAGAAAAGCCCCTGACGGAGGAGCAGCTCGGGTACCTGATCTGGACGCAGCGCTCGCGGGAGTATGCTTCGGAGAAGTAAGCATTATCACTATTCATTCTCTTATTTATCCAAATAACATCAATCATGAAAACTACATTTTTGTCCCTTGCCCTGCTCTTGGGCAACCTGGCCTTCCTGTCTGCACAGGACATTTACCTGCCGGTTTCCAGCAAATCGGAAACAGCAAAGGCTGAGTATTTCAAAGCCCTCCAGGCAGCCGAGAACGCCAACATCCCCGCCTTTTTTGACGGGATGAAAGCAGCCGTGAAAACAGACCCCAACTTCTTCATGGCCTATGTCAATCTGGCCTTCGCGGAAACGGCTTTTGGGCAGTACGAAAAAGCCGCTGCCTTTATCAAACCCGCCTTGGCCATTGACCCTGCCGGCCTCAACGAGAATGAGCGGATACACCGCAAAGCCCTGGAAGCATGGGCCAAAGACCCCAAAGCCGACCCGGCTGAATACATGGAAGCGCTGACCGCCGCCTACCCCAACACGGCTGAAGCATTCGACCTGGCGGGGCGGTCGGCTGCATGGCTCAGCAAAGATCCCAAAGCAGCCGTCAAGTACGTGCTGCGATTGCTGGAATTGCGGCCCGAGTATGGCGGCGGCTACAACACGCTGGGCTACAACTACATGGCGATTCAGGAGATGGACAAGGCCAAGGCCGCCTTCGAAAAATACATCGAACTGGCCCCGAACGAACCCAATGCCTACGACAGCATGGGAGAGTACTACCTGAACACCGGAGATTATGCCAGGTCGGCCGAATACTACGACCGGGCGGTTGCGCTGGGTATGGAAGGCTCGAAGAACGGGGCTGAAAAGGCACGGGCAGCGATGGAACAAGGGGGCAATTGAGATAAGGTATATCCTGACGAGTTGACACCTCAAAACCATCTTTCATTTTCATCAAACAAAATCCATCATGAAATCGAACCTTCTTTTCATCCTGCTGGCGGCCTGCTTGCTGGCCTTCACCGCCTGCCGGCAAACCTCCGAATCGCAGCCCGACATGGCTCAGGTCAAATCGGAGATCCAGGCCATGGAAAATGCCTGGGCCGCCGCCCTGAACGCCAGGGACATCGACGCCCTCATGGCCATGTACACCGACGATGCGATGAGCATGCCCTTCGGCGCCCCCACCCTGTCGGGCAAGGCAGCCATCCGCCAGAACCAGGAGCGGGACTTTGCCACCATGCCCGCCGGAATGGCCTATTCCTTTGAAACAACCGATGTGTACGGCAACGCCGACAAAGTGACCGAGTTCGGCGCCTCCACCTACAAGG